>CAZKMR010000050.1:12445-32375 GCA_964553795.1 uncultured Bifidobacterium sp.
GCGAAGTGCTGGCCGTCACCGATGATCACGCCGAACGCGACACCGTGATCGCGCTCGGTGGTTCGGCGGCGTCTTGTTTGAATTTTATTTCGATGGTGGAAAGCGCTTTGACCGAACTGGCCGAAGACGTCAAACACCACAATCGCCGCGAACACCATCGCTATCGCCGCAATCGATGAAAGCCAATTTTACTTTGTTTACTTTACGCCCCGGGTGGGCGGCGCTGCTGACCTTATTGGCATTGGTCGGCCCTGCTTCTGCCCAAACCACCCCTTCGGCAACCGCGAGTGGGGAACGATTCCTTGTTATTGTCGAAACTTCCGCCGCGATGCAAAAGCGCGCCGAAAATGTGCAGAAAATGGTGGGCAGCGTGATCTCGAGCGGATTGAAGGGCCACATGGAATCCGGCAGCACCGTCGGACTCTGGACCTTCAATGAAACGCTGCTGACCGGTCAGATCCCGTTGCAACACTGGACCGAAACCACGCGCCAACGCGTCGCGCTGAATCTTGTCCAGACCTTGCAACAGCAGAAATTTGAAAAGCCCGCCCGCCTCGCTGTTGCCTGGGCCGCGGCCACGAACATCATCGCGCAATCGGAGCACCTCACCATTTTACTCATCACCTCGGGCAGCGATGCGCCTGCTGGCACGCCCTTCGATGCCGCCATCGCGGAAACCTTCGCCAAGAATGCCGCCGAGCAACGCAAAAACAACATGCCGTTCCTCACCATCCTGCGCGCCGCCAAAGGTAATGTCGTGAGTTTCGCCGTGAACATGCCGCCCTGGCCGTTGGAAGTGCCCGCCTACCCGGAAGGTTTGAAACCCGTGGCGCGGGTCACCCCGCCCCCACAAATCGAAACGGCACCGCCGCCCACGCCCGTCGCCAAACGACCCGATCCCGGCATTCTGTCACCGACGAATACGATTTATCTCAATGAAGCGATTGCCACGCCTGAACCATCCACCACCAAAACTCCTCCCGCGCCATCTGCCACCAACGATCCCGTGGCCACCGCTCCCCCCTCCGCGCCTTCCCCTTCCGCAGCAATTACAAATCCCGCCGCCATCATCGCGGCAGCAAGCACCAACTTGCCGCCCGCACTGGCCGTGACCGCACCGCCACCTGCTTCCAGCGACGCAGCCGGAACCACGCCCAAGAGCCGGATACCCATCATCACCATATTGGTCGCAGGCATCTGTGTCTTGTTGGGAGTGATGGTGGTGTTCATCGCGTTGTTGCGATGGTCGCGGCGCTCTGCGGGCGAAAGCCTCATCACTCGCTCGATGCATCGCGGCGACCGCTAACCGTCACGCGATTCGCAACCAAACCGTTTTCAAGTAGGCGGGCTCTTCCCGGCTGATCGGAAAATCCGGTGGCTGCGGCACGTAATGTTGGTTCGCAACCTTGCGATTCGCCCCCCGCACCGCGGCGCCAATCTGAGCCAGAAATTTCTCCGGCGGTAATTCCGCCGCGTTGGTAGAGGCCAACAACACGCCGCCGGGCTTCAGGAGCGGCATCGCAGCAGCCACCAGTTTGCCGTAATCCTTCTCCGCACGAAACACGCCGCTTTCCTTCGATTGGGAGAACGTCGGCGGATCAAGCACCACGACGTCAAACGCCCGACCTTTCTTCGCCAAGCGCCGCAGCCAGTCAAAGGTGTCGCCAAAAATGAAATCGTGTTGCGCTGGGTCGAGAGCATTCAACGCAAAGTTTCGTTTGCCCCATTCGAGATATTTCTTTGAAAGATCGAGACTCGTCACCCGCGCGCCGCTCAACGCGGCACAGACGGAAAAACCGCAGGTGTAGGCAAAGGTGTTTAACACTTCTGGCCGGTCGTTCGCTTTGGCCGGGTCTGTGAACAATGCAAATTCCGCCGCCACATGGCCGGTCAGGAAGCGCCGCCGATTGTCGCGTTGATCGAGGAACAAGCCGACGGAATATCCTTCCGCGAAACTCATTTCAAATCGCACGCCGTTCTCCCGAATCTCGAAACGTTCCGACGCGGGCGCGCCGGAAATCAGTTGCGGCGAAGTTTCCGTGCGGGTCGCGCGCCGCACCTGGCGTGACAACAATTTATGATAAAGCCGTAATGCCATCGGTGCGCGGAGAGTTTCAAGCTGCTGCTGCTGCGCCGCGGTGAGCGCGGTCTCACTTTGCGAGAGGGTGAATGCGCCGAGTTGCTCCACATACCAACCCGGCCAACCCTCGCTGGCGCCGTGCATCAGTCGAAAACTATCCGTTTCCGCCGGGCTGATGACCGCGTCGCGCAGTGCTTTGCGACTATCGGCAGCAAAATCGATGGGCGCGGCAAAGGTCACGCGACCGTTCGTCGCCGGGTGGCGCAACTGCAACTCGGCCGCATGCAAACAAACCCGCGGAAACGGTGCGCCCCCGTAAAGCGCATCGCCCAAAATCGGAAATCCATGTTCCGCGGCCTGCACTCGAATCTGATGGGTGCGTCCGGTCAACGGCGCTGCCTCAACGAGCGTTGTGGCAGGAACACCAGACGACGTTATGCGAACGGTGAACTCGGTTTCAGCGGGTTCGCCATGTGCGCCACTGACATAGCGTTCGCCCGCGCGGAGGATGCCGGATTTCGCGGTGAAATGTTTCTGGTTCGGCACGCGGTCACTGAGCAGCAGATAGGTTTTTCGCACCGCCCGCGCGGCGAATTGCTCGGTGAGCGAACGATTGGCAACGGACGTCTTGCCAAACACCAGCACGCCGCTGGTTTCCTTGTCGAGGCGATGAATGATGGCGAGCTTCGCCCAACGCGGCTCGCGGTGTTTCAACCAATCGTAGATTCCCTCCCCGGCGTAGGGCGACGGCGCGTGCGTGTTCCAACCGGCGGGTTTGTTCACGACGAGCAGATGCTCGTCCTCGTGAATGACACAGGGCGGGAGTTGGGTCGCGGGCGCCGGCGGCATGACTTCAGGTCTTGCTCTTAATCCTAATCTTAATCTCAGGGCGATGGAGAGCTTAAGTTTAGAATTAAGAGCAAGAAGATCGCGGCGCCGCGCTTAGAAAAATTTCCACGCTTCGCCGCCCTTCCACACAACGTACACGCCGAGCAGAAAGTTGGTGATGGCGTGGGCAGTCATGGCGTCGCCGAGATGGCCGCGGCGCAACACGAGCCATTGATACGCCACCGCGCACAGGATGCCGGGCAACCATTGAAAATGCGCGAACCCGAACAGCAACGCCGACAGCATCAGCGCCACGCCGTCAAAATGCGTCAACGGCACTTTCGTGAAATCGTATTTGATGATGTAGCGATAAACGAGCGAGCGATAAAACGCTTCCTCCAATGGCGGCACGATGATCGTCATGCCAAAGATACGAATCACAATCAGCGCCCACGCGATGGTCGAACCCTCCCCGAAACGCGTGAACGGATTCCAGATGCTGTCTTCGGTGTCTTTGAAAAGCAGATTGTTCTTGGGATAAAACGGATCGAGTCCGACCCATGCCACGAAGACCAGCACGCCCATCACCACCGCCGGCCAACTGAACGACCAACGCATCTCCGGGACAAAGGCGCGCATCTCCCAGACCATCCACGCGCCCACGACGACTTTCACCGCGTAAAGCCAGAACATGGAATTACCGCCCATCATGCCGCCGGCAAACGTGATGACGACGAAGATCAGGAACGGTATGAACCGCGCGTGTTCCGGCGACTTGGCCAGGTTTTCCCGAAAAGTGGCTATCATGCGGCGCGGAGAGTGCCGTTAAACTATTGGCCAGACAAACTCAAAACGTTCGTTTCCGTGGCGCTGACCAGCGTCACCGCGACCGGAGAAATCCCAATCACGCGCGCACCGTTCACGCGGTCCCCCAGATAAACCGTTCGCCCGTTCACCACGGCGGACGGATTCTGTGGATTGAAGAAGATGCCCTGCAATTTGAGCGGCGGCGGTGGTGGAACGGCGGGCGTTTCAATTGCGACCGTAACGCGATTGGTGTTGGGCAGGCCGAGATCTTCGGGTTGCGGCACAATCGGCTTCAAGACGCCTGCGTCCTGCGCGGCCGGCGGTGGTGGCGACAGCAGCGCAGCATTCGTTGGCGGCGCCGCCGGGGCGACGACTTCCCGCGCCGTCACCGGCACCGCGGGGTGGCGGGATTGCGACACAAACCAAACCAGCAAACCGGACAATCCCAGAATCGCCATAATCACCAGCGTCAATCCCACGGCCAACAAGTTTGTGCGTCGATTCTCTCGTGATGCTGCTTCGACGGGACGAAATTCCAGCGGCGGCGTGACGGGCGGATTTTCCTGTTGCGCCTGCCGCGCGCGTTTGAGGGCATCGTTGATGAGACTCATAACCGATTAAATGATTCCTTCCAGTTCGCGAATCGCGCGCCCCACCAGTTTGAAACTGATGCGTCCGGTTTGATTCACATACCCGGCGAGCAGCGCCTTGTCGCATAGCGCATTCACCAGCCGCGGAATACCGTTGCTGTAGCGATACACCCGCCAGAGCGCCGGCTTGGTGAAATAAGGTTTGCCGTTGCCGCCCGCGGCGTGCAACCGATGGGTGATGTATTTCGCCATTTCCTCGGGCGAGAGCGGCGGCAAATGATACCGCACCGTGATGCGTTGCCGGAGTTGGCGCAGCCGGGGATTGTTCAACCGATCGCGCAATTCCGGTTGGCCCATCAAAACGATTTGCAGCAGCTTGCGATTGTCCGTTTCCAGATTGGACAACAACCGTACTTGTTCGAGCAAATCGTCCGTCAAATCCTGGGCTTCATCGATGATCAGCACCGTGTCGCGCCCGCGATCGACTTGTTGCAGGAGAAATTGATTGATGACCGCCAGCGTCGTCAGGCGATCCAGTCCCGTGACCGGCAATCCGTATTCAATCCCGATGGCGCGCATGAGTTCATCGGCGCTCATGATCGGATTCAGAATCAGCGCGACGGTGTAGTGCTGCTCCAATTGTTCGAGCGCCGCGCGACACAACGTCGTCTTGCCCGCGCCGACTTCGCCCGTGAGTTGCACGAAGCCTTTCCGTTCGCGGATGCCGTAGAGCAGGTGATTATACGCCTCGCGATGTTTCGCGGAATAGAACAGAAACCGCGGGTTCGGCGTAATGTCGAACGGCGCTTCTGTCAGGCGGAAAAATTCCTGGTACACGCAAGCCTGCGGAGCAAATCAAATGCCTCCGCCTCGCTTTGGATCAACCAAGATGTTATCGGGCCGGCGCGAACAGAAATGGGACACTTCTGCTCATGAAGCAACCACGCCACTCAGGTGGACAGGATGGCCCGCGCCGCCCGCACCAACGCCGTCGCCTCGGCGGATGTGCCGATTGTGATGCGTAAATAATCGCTCATTTCCGGCGCACTGAACCAGCGCACCAAGATTTTTCGGTCGCGCAATTTCTGGAGCCACTCTTTGGCGGGGAATAACGGCGGCCCAGCGAGAATGAAGTTTGTCTGACTGGGCAACACGCGAAAACCCAATCGGGTCAGATCACGACTTAGCGTTTCCCGCGTCGCCATAATCTTCTGAAAGTTCTTCCGATAATACGCGAGTTCGTCCAACGTCGCCTCAGCCGCAATCTGCCCGAGGCCATTGACATTGTAGCTGTCGCGCATCTTGTGCAATGCCGCGATGAGTTCGGGATGCCCCACGAAGTATCCGACGCGTTGAAAGCAGAGCGAGTAGGCTTTCGAAAACGTCCGTGCCACGAGCACATGCGGATGTTTCAACGCGAGCTTCATCGCGTTCTCCGCGGCAAAATCCACGTAGGCTTCATCCAGAATCACGACGCCACGTTGGGCACGGCACAGCTTTTCCAGTTCCCGCGTGGCATAACCGCGCCCACTCGGCGCGTTGGGCGTGGTGACTAAAGTGAGCGCCGCGTCGAGGCGCCACTGTTTGCCGCGTTTTAATTCATTCACCGTTGGCAAACTAAAATCAGATGGCAACGCGACGGCGTTTTTCGCTGCGCCATGCGTGTCCGCCAACACGGGATACAGCGAGTAACTCGGCGTGAAGTATTGCACCAGACTGCGCGCGCGGTCGCGCGTTCCGGGCGCATGAGGCTCGACAAAAGTGCGCACGGCCAGCGCCAGCACTTCATCAGAACCATTGCCTACGATAATGTTTTCTGGTTTGCAGCGATGCAGCTTCGCCAGCTTGCGGCGCAGATTTTCCGCGGTCGGATTGGGATAAAGCCGCAGGCGTCCATCCACGGCCGCGCGCACCGTTCGCAACACACGCGGCGCCGGCGGATACGGATTCTCGTTCGTGTTAAGTTTGATCAGGCCGGGAATCTTCGGTTGTTCCCCCGGCACGTACGCGTGCAACTGCTGCACGAGCGGGCGAATCATTTTGGTGAGATGCAGCGATGACATCAGTTGCATTTCACAAAAAAAAATTTCTGAAGTCGAGTTCCCGCGCAACCTCATGATGATGAAAAAACAAAAAAAACATTTGCCATGCGCTGTTGATTTCACATACAACGCAACTGTCCCGGCGATGTGCAAAAAATTTGCCTGAGAACACCGAGTCAAAAACCTACAACAGATCGGAGGTGAGTTCGCGTGGCCGCTAAAAAGAAAGCCAAGAAGAAAGCCGGTAAGAAGAAGAAGTAACTGTTCGTTGATTCAACCGGGATGGAAAGCCTGGTTTGCAAAATAGGTTTTCCATCCTGGTTTTTCCTTTCCCACTCCCAGCACTCTCATCACGCATGGCCCGACTCGTGTTCGACATCGAAACCTCCGCGCAACCGTTGGAAAACTTCGACGAGGTGCAGCAGGAATATTTGTTGCGCGAAGCCGATCGTCTTCCCGACGAAACCGAGCGCGCCGCCAAACGCGCGGAGATTACCCGCCTGTTTAGTCTGTGGCCTTTCACCGGTCAGGTGGTCTGTATCGCCATGCTCAACGCCGATTCGCTTCGTGGCCAAGTCCTTTATACGGCGGAAGATTTCGAAGAGGATGCCGCCGAGGGCGGGCCGGTCGATTTCATGCCGTGCGCCGATGAAGTGGAACTGCTCACCGCGTTTTGGGACGTCGCGAAACACTACGACGAGATCGTCACGTTCAACGGTCGCGGCTTCGACGTGCCGTTCCTCTATCTGCGTTCGGCGGCGTTGAACGTTCCCATCACGAAGAAGAATTGGTTGGGCTATCGCTTCGCCACCGAACCACATTGTGATCTCGCCGAACAACTCACGTTCTACAACGTCAGCGGTCGCGAAGGCGCCGCGCGCAAGTTCAATCTCGATTTCTACTGCAAAGCCTTTGGCATCGACTCACCCAAAGCGCATGGCGTCACCGGCATGGATGTCACCACGTTGATGAACGAAGGGAAGTTTCGCGAGATCGCCGAATACTGTTTGCGCGACGTGCGCGCGACGGTGGAACTGTATCGCGTGTGGAAAGAACGTCTCGCGGGCATCAAGTGAACTCCTCACCGCGCACGCCGCCTTCCGCACCTGGACTCACGCTCGTCTGCTTCGCGCTCAAAGAAGAAGCCGGACCATTTCGCAAACTTGTTGGTCAACGAAGCGATATCGCGATTCTCCTCACCGGCATCGGACGGAAGAATGCCGAAAAGTCCGTGCGCGATTTCTTGCGAACCAACTCTCCGAGCCGCGTGTTCACGTGCGGCTTCGCCGGGGGATTACACCCAGATCTGAAAGTTGGCGACGTCATCTTCTCCACCACGGAAAAAGATCTCGTGCCATCACTCGAACAAGCGGGCGCGAAGCCGGCGAAAATTTTCTGCGCCAGTCGCATTGCCATCACAGTTGCCGAGAAACAACAACTCCGCGCCAACACGCAAGCCGACGCCGTGGAGATGGAATCCGAAACCATTCAAATAGTTTGTCGCGAACACGGCATTCCATGTGCGACGGTGCGCGTCATTTCCGATAGCGCGCAGGAAGATTTGCCGTTGGATTTCAATCAACTGTCCAACGCGGATCAGAGTTTGAACTTCGGCAAGCTCGCGCTCGCCCTTGTGAAAGCGCCCGGGAAAATCGCCGCGCTCCGCGTGCTGCAACGCAACACCAACGTTGCGGCAAATCAATTAGCCACAACCCTGCAGCGCCTGGTGCGTTGAATCACTTGAGCGGCTGCGGATCGCGCCAGACGTGACCGGCGCGCGCGAGCAATTCCTCGGCGGCAATCGGTCCCCACGTGCCCGCGGCGTAGAATTCGCGATTCGACAACGGTTTGCCGTCCCAACCCTTGCGAATCGAATCCACGATCTGCCAGGCCGTTTCCACTTCGTCGCGACGAATGAACAGCGTCGCGTCGCCCGCGACCGCTTCGAGCAGCAGCCGTTCGTAGGCTTCAGGCGTGTAGGCGCCGAACTCCGAATCGTAACTGAAATGCATGCGCACCGGCCGCACGCCGACTTGCGTGCCCGGCACCTTGCCGTTGAACCGCAGCGTGATTCCTTCGTTGGGTTGCAAGCGCAGCGTCAGCGAGTTGGGATCGAGTTTGTTTCCGCACGCAGCGGCGAAGAGCACGTTGGGCGTGGGCCGAAACTGGATGCGCACTTCGCTCGCACCCAGCGGCAGACATTTGCCTGTGCGCAAATAAAACGGCACGCCGCTCCAACGCCAGTTATCAATGAACATCTGTGCCGCCACGTAGGTTTCCACGTTGGAATCCGGCTTCACTTTCGGCTCCTGCCGATAACCGACCTGCGGTTGGCCGTCCAACACCCCGGCGAAATACTGGCCGCGCACCACCTGTTTGGAAACCGTCTCGGACGTGAACGGACGAATGGATTTCAACAACTTGACCTTTTCATCACGAATCGCCTCAGCTTCGAGTGAAACCGGCGGCTCCATCGCCACGAGCGACAACACCTGCAAAATGTGATTCTGCAACATGTCGCGCATCGCGCCCGATTCCTCGTAATAACCGCCGCGCGTGCCGACCGCGTGTTTCTCACTGACGGTGATTTGCACGTGATCCACGGATTCGCGATTCCAGAGCCGCTCGAAAATCGAATTGGAGAAGCGGAACATCAAAATATTCTGCACCGTTTCCTTGCCGAGATAGTGATCGATGCGAAACACCTGCGACTCGTCGGCGTACCGTGTTAACTCGCTGTTCAGCGCATGCGCCGAGGCGAGGTCATGGCCAAACGGCTTTTCCACGACAATCCGTTGCCAACCGGACGCTCCGGGCGGCTTCAACAATCCGGTTTGGTGCAGATTCTCGACGGCTTCGCCAAACTGACTCGGAGAAATCGCCAAATAAAAGAGCAGGTTGTTGCGCAGTTCCGGCAAGTTGAACGAGGTGAGCCGTTGCTCCAACTTCTGGTACGCCGCCCCGTCCGTCAGATCGCCCATGCAATATACTATATGCTCGGCGAACTTCGCCCAGATGGCTTCATCCACGGGTTTCGTGCGGGAAAACTTGCCCAACGCCTCGCGCAACTCGGCCCGGAACGATTCATCGGTTTTCTCCCGCCGGGCAAAACCCACAATCCGAAACGCTTCGGGTAATTGGTCATCCTTGAATAAATGATAGAGTGCCGGAATCAGCTTGCGCGCCGTGAGATCGCCGCTCGCTCCAAAAATCACGATGGAACAAGGCTCAACCATTTTGCGTTGAGCGTCGAGCCGACAAACGGTGGTTTCGTCAGTATGATTAGCAACATTCACAGCCGGTGAGAGTGGCGCAGCGCCCGGCAAAAAACAATCCCGGCAGCGGATAACTTTCCAAAACCGGCAATTGACAGGGTTCTACGCGCTGACTAGGCTGACGCAGATAATCAAGCGAACAGGTTTAGCCATGTTGATTCGAATCAGTCTCATCGTCGCGATCGTTGCCGCACTGGCTGCGGGCATTCTCAATTTCGTCAAAGTTAAGGAAAAGATCGACACCGTCATTACAGAGCGCAATGACTGGAATCAAAAATACGTCGCGACCGATGCAGAGTTGACCACCACGAAAGCCGATCTGGCCAAAACCTCCAAGGAACTCGACAAAACCAAGGAAACCCTGGTCCAAACCGAGCAACAACGCGCCGCCGCCGTCGCGGAAGCCGAAACACAATCCAAGAAAGCTTCAGATCTGACCGACAAATTGAATCTCACCCTGCGCGAACGCGACGATGCCCGCGCCGAACTCGCCGCTTATCAAGCCACCGGTTACAAGCCCGAACAGATTTCCGCGCTCGGCAAGCAAATCAAAGATGCCGAAGCCGCGCTCGAAGTTTCCGTGATGGAAAAACAAATCATTCAACGCACCTTGGACAAAGCGCAGGCGGAACTCGCCTGGTTGCGCGGCACCAATGCCCCCATCACCATGCGCGCCGATCTCAAAGGCGAAATCATGGTCACCGATCCCAAGTGGGACTTCGTCGTGTTAAACGTCGGCGAAGACAGCGGCGCCAAGCTGCACGGCGAACTGCTCGTCAGCCGCGAAGGCAAGCTTGTGGCCAAAGTCATCATCAAAGACGTCCGCAAGGACCGCTGCATCGCCAACGTCATGCCCGGCTGGAAACTCGGCGAAGTGTTTGAAGGCGACGTCGTGATACCTGCCCATCCCGAATCGTGAAACGCTTCGGTAAAGTTCTGACTCGCTGCTGCTGGCTTGGATTGTTGGTTGGCCTCGTGATTCTTTCCGGCTGCGCGACGGCCGAGCCTGATAATCTTTCCGTTCGCCCGTGGAATTCGCCCGAAGGCTGGGAAGGCGGTTTGCCCAGCAGCATGTTTGAAGGACGTTGAACGTTTGGTTTCACGCTCGGTCTATGAAGCGTGAGTTCAATTGCCGTTCCGCCTCCCTCGCTCGCCCAAACCTGGCGCAAACCGATTTCCATCGCCTGCGCTGCAATCTGGATTTCCGTCGCGGTCGTGACAATTCCCCGAGGTTTTGCGCGTGGCTGGCATGAATGGTCTGAAACGGTCGGGTTTCTCCTGTTGATTCTGGCGGCGCTGGGACGGATCTGGTCGATGGCCTACATCGTCGGCCGCAAGAATCGGGAATTGTGTCAGTTCGGTCCCTATTCCCTCACCCGTAATCCGCTCTACTTCTTTTCTTTCCTCGGGGTGTTGGGTTTTGCGCTGGCACTGCAGCAGGTAATGTTGGGCGCCGTTGCCGGTGTCGGCTTCCTGCTTTATTACCGCGGAGTCATTCGCGGCGAAGAACGCATTCTCCATTCCCTTCATGGCCGCGCATTTCAGGCCTACTGTGAGCGGGTGCCGCGATTTTGGCCCCGCTGGGCGATGCCGACCGAAGCTGGCGAATCCCTTGTGTTGCATGTGCAACCGTTCTTGCGCGGTTTGCGCGAAGTGTTTTGGTTTCTGGCGGCAATTATTTTTGCAGAAGCGATTGAATGGGCACATGTGAACCAGTTCTGGAACGCCTGGACCTTGCCGTTCTGAAGAAAGGAAGAACGCCTTACTTCGCCACTTCCACGCAGCGGGTCTCGCGAATCACCGTCACGCGAATCTGGCCAGGATACTGAAGTTCACTTTCGATTTTGCCGGCGATGCTCCGCGCCAACGCGAAAGCTTGTTCGTCATTGATCGCTTGCGGTTGCACGAACACCCGCAATTCCCGGCCCGCCTGCAACGCAAAACACTTGTCCACGCCTTCGAAACTCGTGCCGATACGTTCCAGATCCTCCACGCGCTTGAGATAAGTCGTCAGACTCTCCGAGCGCGCCCCGGGACGCGACGCACTCACCGCATCCGCCGCACTGACGAGAATGCCCCACGGCCCTTCCGGTTGTACATCGTTGTGGTGCGAGGCCACGCCGTTCACCACCGCATCACTCTCGCCGAAGCGCTTGATTAAATCCGCGCCCACAATCGCATGCGGTCCTTCGATTTCGTGACTCAACGCCTTGCCGATGTCATGCAACAAACCCGCCCGCCGCGCGATGTTCGGGTCGAGCCCCAGTTCACTCGCCATCAAGGCCATCAGTTGCGCCACTTCGACCGAGTGATCGAGCAGATTCTGGGTAAAGCTCTGACGAAAATGCATTTTGCCCAGCACCTTGGTGATCTCCGGATTGAGCAACGTCACCCCCGCGCGCGCCGCGGCTTCTTCGCCTTTGCGCATGATGGTTTCGTCCATCTCGGATTTCACGGCGGTCACCGCATCTTCAATCCGCGTGGGATGAATGCGGCCATCCTGAATCAACCTTAACATGGCTTCCCGCGCGATCTCCCGGCGCACCGGATCGAACGCGGACAACACCACGGCTCCCGGCTCATCTTCAATCAACACCGTGACGCCGGTGGCATTTTCAAATGCGCGGATGTTACGCCCTTCGCGTCCAATAATGCGGCCTTTGAGTTCCGGACTTTCCAGGATGATGGTGGCGGAGGAGCTTTCAAACGTTTGATTGCCGGCGTAGCGCTGAATGGCCGTGACCAGAATCTTGCGCGCCTTTTCTTCCGCCCGCACTTTGGCGTCTTCAAGAATGTGCCGGGAAACGTTCGCCGCATCGGCCAGCGATTCCCGCTCCACCTCTTTGAGAAACTGCGCGCGCGCTTCTTCCGCGCTGACGTTGGCGATTTTCTCCAATTGCGCGCGGCGAGCCTGCGTCAGCGTCTGAAGTTCCTGGCGGGTTGCATCCAATTCGGCATTTTTGCGATCCAACTGCTCACGCTGAAGCTTGAGCTCGTTTTCCGTCTGAATCACCCGCGCCAGTTGCGTGTTGAGCAAGGATTCCCGTTCCGTCAACCGGCGCTCCTGCTCGGCCAGTTCCCGTCGTTGGTTGGCCGTCGTCTGATCGTTTTGCGTGCGGAGTTGCGCGATCTCCTGCTGCGCCGCGCTGCGGATTTTTTCCTGTTGCGCCTCCGCCTCGTGCCGCTGGCTGTCTTCGCGCCGACGATTCCGGGAAATGAGAATCATCGCACAGATGCCGGCGCCGGCGGCTGCGCTGAGCGCTGCGCCTAAGATATACCAGACCAAATTCATTTCAGAACCGCGCGCTGTTCAGGTCTCGATCCAACGCGACGGCGTCAAGATGCAGTTTAAAGAAATGTCCAACGGCCCAACCGGCACGGCGTCCACCATCTGAACCTCGAACGCCACGCCGCACTTCGTGCCGCGCACCGCCGCCAGCAACCGGTCGTAATAGCCTTTGCCCCGACCCAAGCGCCGACAGTGCGAGTCGAAGGCTAACCCAGGCACCAAGACCAAGTCCAGTTGGTTCAACGGAATTTCCGCGCCATGGTCCGCACCTTCACGGACGCCAAACTGGCCGGTCACCACATCGCGTGCGGGATCAAGAATCCGACGGGCGGTGTAGGTGTTTGTTCCGGGAACATACGTGGGCAATGCCACCACTTTGCCCGCCGCCAGCGCCTCCGTTAACAGCGGCCAGATGTCCGGTTCATCCGGACGCGGCGCGAAGAACAGTACCGCTTGCGCTGCTAACCAGACCCGCTGCGCGCGCAAATTCGCGCTCAACCGCTCCGATGCCGCGATCCGATCCGCTTCGGCGATGCTCTTCAGTCGCCCCCGCATTTCAGTCCGCAGCGCAGCTTTGGCGATGTCTATCGGCGTTGTCATCAAAGTCCGTCTGAAGCGTGCGAGGAATGCCGGGGGTTTTCAACCTGGAAGCACCACCCGCTCAAGCTTCGGCTTCCATCTCGCTGAGTTTCGTCGCTGCGGCTTCCCACTTGGGAGTGATTTCCGCCAGTTCGTCGGCATTGTGACTGAACTCGCGATTCAACTGCATCGCCTGCCCGCCATTCTGGTAGGTCTCGGGCTTTTCCAATTCTGCCGTAATCTCCGCTTGGCGTTTTTCCAGGGCTTGAATCTTTTTCTCCAGGTCGTGAACAATCTGGCGCTGACCTTTCAACTTGCTGGACCGCGCCTGCCGCGCTTCGGCTTCAAGTCGTTTTTGTTCTTTGCGATCAACGGCAGGTTTCGCAGCGACCGCTTTTGCGGATTCGCCCGCCTTTGCTCCGGCCGTCAGAGCGGCGCGCGCGGAAACTGATTTCGTCTTATCGAGGTAGTATTGGTAATCACCCGCGTAGTGCGTCAGCACGCCGCCGTTCACGTGAACGACCTTGTTCGCCAACGCGCGGATGAAATACACATCGTGACTGATGAAAATGAGCGTGCCCTCGAACTGATCCAGCGCATAGAGCAACGCGTCAATGCTGTTCATGTCGAGGTGCGTTGTCGGCTCGTCCATCAACAGCAGGTTCGGCGGATCGAGCAGCAACTTCACCAGCGCCAAGCGACTCTTCTCCCCACCGCTCAGCACGCTGACCTTCTTGAACACGTCATCGCCACGAAACAAAAAGCTGCCCAGCAACGTACGAACAAACTGCTCCGTCACCGCGTTCGGCGTGTCGAGCGCTTCTTCGAGCACCGTGCGATTCACGTCGAGCTGGTCCACGCGATATTGCGAGTAGTAACCCGCTTTCACGTTGTGCCCGAGTTCGCGTTCGCCCTCGCTCGGCGTAACGTTCGCCGCGAGCAGTTTTAACAACGTGGATTTACCCGCGCCGTTCGGGCCGACCAGCACAATTCGTTGCCCGCGCTCGGCTTCAAAATCAATCCCGCGATAAACAACATTCTGCCCGTAGGCAAAGTGGATATTCTTGAGCCGAATGACGCGTTGCCCGCTGCGTTGCGGTTGCGGAAACCGGAAGCTGACCTTCTTGTCGTCGCTGGTCGGCGCTTCAATTTTTTCCATGCGCTCGATTTGCTTCAACTTGCTCTGCGCCTGCGACGCCTTGGAAGCCTTGGCGCGGAAACGATCGGCGAATTCCTGTAACGCCGCGATTTCGCGCTGTTGATTTTTGTAGGCGGCGAGCAGTTGCGCCTCGTTTGCTTCGCGTTGTTCCAGATAGGAATCGTAATTGCCGCGATAGCGAATGAGCTTGCTCATCCGAATCTCGACGATGTGCCCGATCAGCGAGTTGAGGAATTCGCGATCGTGCGAGATGACCAGAATCGCGCCGGGATAGCCTTGCAAATAGCCCTGAAACCACAGCAACGCTTCGAGGTCGAGATGGTTCGTGGGTTCGTCGAGCATCAGCAAGTCCGGCTCTTGCGTGAGCAACCGCGCCAGATGCGCGCGCATGACCCAGCCGCCGCTCATCTCACGAGCTGGGCGATCAAAATCTTTCTCGCGGAAACTCAAGCCGGCGAGAATTTGCTTCGCCTTGGCTTCGACCTGATAACCGTTGAGTTCGTTGTAACGATCATGCACGTCGTCATGAACTTCCTCGGGATGCTGCGCCTCGATGGGATGATCGTGCTCCCAGGCTTTAATGATGCGGCGCAGTTTCACGAACTCCGGCGAGATAGCCGTGGCGATCTCAATAACCGTTTCATCGCCCACCGGCGCGCTTTCCTGCGGCAGATAACCGACGTTGACCCCGCGTTCGGTCATGATCTGGCCATCGTCCGGCGCTTCCTCGCCGAGGATGATGCCAAAGAGCGTGGATTTGCCCGCGCCATTCGGCCCGACGAGGCCGATGCGGTCTTCGCGATTCAATTGCAGCGTGACGTCGGAGAACAGGGTTCGTCCGCCGTAGGCTTTCGTGATGCCGGAAAGAGTCAGCATTGAGCCGCGCAGTGTGCCAGAGGCGGCGGAAAAGAAAATGATGGAGTGAACCCCCAAAAAACAAAACGAGCGATGCTGCCATCGCTCGTCAAACTGTTTTGCAATTGCCGTTTTGCAATTGTTTAGAGACTAAACCGCCGCGTCGCCCTGTTCATCCGTGCGGATGCGAATGGCGGTTTCCAGCGGCAGCACAAAAATTTTGCCGTCCCCAATCTTGCCGGTGTGCGCGCTCTTGGTGATCACTTCGACGGCTTGCTTCACCTGCGCGTCGGGCAGGACGATTTCCAGTTTGATCTTGGGCAGAAAGTCCACGGTGTATTCGCTGCCGCGATAAATTTCGGTATGCCCCTTTTGCCGGCCAAAGCCTTTAACTTCGACGACGGTCATGCCCGTGATGCCGATTTCGTTCAACGCGTCTTTCACCTCGGTGAGTTTGAACGGCTTGATGATGGCTTCGATTTTCTTCATAAAACGCCTGTTTGCTACTCTCCTTGTAAGCGCATTACCCGGGGGACGTCAAACCCGGACGCACATCATTTTTTGGCAAAGCCGGCGCGGGACGTCAGCGCGCGACCCAGGAGATACGCCACAAACGCCACCGCGAACCCCACAAACCAGGCATAATGATACAGGTCCGCGAGAAACGGCGGCACGCGACCCGGAGCAACCAGTTTCACTGCCACACAAAATCCCGGCAGGCTCGGCAACACCGCCACCACCAGCGCCACCAGCGCGACAAGGCTGAAGCCGTTTGTAAACCGATATTCGCCCTGCGCCTGATACAGCGCCGCGAGATTCAGCGTCCGTCGTCGCCAGACGAAATAGTCTGCAATGAGAATCCCGCCAATCGGGCCAAGCAACGCGCTGTAGGCAATCAACCAGGTGAAAATGTAACCCTCCGGATCGGCCACGAGTTTCCACGGCATCATCAGCACGCCGACGATCCCCGTGATGTAGCCACCCATGCGAAACGAAATCTTTCGCGGTGCGACGTGCGCAAAATCGTTGGCCGGACTGACGACATTCGCCGCGATGTTGGTTGCCAAGGTAGCAATACACAGCGCGAGCATTGCGACGACAAGCACGACGGGATTCTGAAACCGCGTCAGTACGTCCACGGGATCCCAAATCGTTTCGCCGTAAATGATCACGGTCGCCGACGTCACCGCCACGCCAATAAAGGAATACAGCGCCATGGTTGTCGGCAAACCCAACGTCTGCCCGAGCACCTGATCGCGTTGTGATTTCGCGTAGCGCGAAAAATCCGGGATGTTCAACGACAGCGTGGCCCAGAAGCCGATCATGCCGGTGAGCGCCGGAAAGAAATACCACCAGAACTTGCCCTCTTTGGGATGGCCTTCCACGAAGAACGCCGACGGCTGGGAAAGCATCGGCCCGAATCCGCCCGCCTCCCGATAGGCCCACGCCAGCAATGCGAGGCCCAACACGATCAGCAGCGGCGCTTTAATGTTCAGCAGCAGGCGAATGGTATCAATGCCGCGATAAATGACCCACATGTTGACGCCCCAGAAAAACAGAAAGCAGACCAACTGCATGAACGTAATGTCGATGAACGGCAGCGGCGCGCTTTGTTTCAAACTCGGGATGAACTCGGCGAGAATCTTGTAAATTGCGTTGCCGCCAATCCACGTTTGAATGCCAAACCAACCACACGCCACGAGCGCGCGCAGAATCGCCGGCACATTCGCGCCGAGTGGACCAAACGCCGCGCGACAATACACCGGAAATGGAATGCCATACTTTGTCCCCGCATGCGCGTTGAGCACCATGGGAATGAGCACGATGACGTTGGCGACGAAAATGGTGAGCACCGCCTGCCACCAGTTCATGCCGCCGCTGATGAGCGACGAGGCCAGCATGTATGTGGGAATGCACGCGGCCATGGAAATCCACAGCGCGGCAAAACTGCCGACGCGCCATTTGCGTTGTGCGACGGACACGGGCGCGAGGTCGTCGTTGTAGAGGGCGCTGGATTTCAGTTCCGCCTGTTGCGCCTCGGTGAGATCGGCTTGGATGGTGTGCATGTCGGTAACGCCGCGCGGGCGGTCGCTTGCACGGTAATAAGCGGCAGAGCCGTGACAAAAAGCAAGCCTGTGTTGGACCACGAGCGCGCCCCGCTCGCAGCGTTAGGCCAGCCCATAGTTCATGGGACTTTCAAGCGCGTCCGTTGCCTCCACCCGCTGCGGACGGGGACCGTCCGCGCTCCCAGAGATGCCGGGCCAGAGGGCATTTCTGAGCGTGAAAATTTTCTGTCGCTATGGCATATCGGGCTCATGCCGATTTATGAATTTGCCTGTCCCAAGTGCCGGAAGATTTTCAGCTTCTTGTCCAAGCGGGTGAATCCCGATCGCCTGCCGGTGTGCCCCAAGTGCGGTAATAAGAAATTGAAAAAGGAAATCAGCCGCTTCGCGATGTCGAAGGGGTTGAAAGAACCCGCCGCCAAACCCGCCGATGCCGAAGACGGCCCACCGATGCCGGATATGGACGATCCGCGTATCGAACGCGCGATGATGGAAATGGAACGCGACATGGCGCACCTGGACGAAAACAATCCCAAGCACATGGCGCACATGATGCGCAAGATGAAAGACCTCATGCCACCCGGCACGATGCCCAAGGAAATGGACATCGCCATCAAACGCCTCGAAGCGGGCGAAGATCCCGAAAAAATCGAAGCGGACATGGGCGATGTGTTTGATGCGTTGGACGGCGGACCGGGCGGAGGAAGCAGAAATAGAGAGTATACAAAAGACAGTGGCCTATATGACTACTAGACGAACGTATTCCTCACATAGTGTTTTCGTGTTGACTCTGGTGTCCATATTGTTTGCGAGCCTTTTGCTGCAACTGGGTTGCACTAAACATGACAGCCATACCGAGGCCGAATCACCTGATTGGGAAGCACTTCTGGTTGAAGGGGCAAAAATAACAAACAATTCTGGCACTTTTACGCTACGACTGACGAACATAGCGGAGATCACGATTTCGTCCGGAAAAATTGTAGCTTGTGACGGTTTCGTTTTTCACGACGATCCCCTCCCCGTTGTTTTTCCGCTTGGGAAATTTCCACTAACGCTCGCTGTAGCTCAATTTTCAAATGATCAACGCGTCGCTTGTGCCATGATAAATCTCAAAAACGCCAAAGTCACCAAGTGGAGTAATTGTGGCGAATACGGGGTCGACAGCAGCACAGGTTGCTACATGGATGTAAAATCAGCCCGCTTATTGAGAAAGCAAACTGAGAAAGAACCGAATTACTACCTCAAGGTAATCGCAGAAATGGAAAAGCAGCGGCTGGGTTCTGTTAGCGCAGCGAATATAGTTCTCGAGGAAAACTCCCTACTAAACTGCGTCTTGTTTGAATCTGGCTTTGGTGACGGTAGCTACGAATGCTTCGTGGGATACGACGAAACGGGTGAGGCCGCGAAACTAGTCACAAACTTCCGGATATTATCTCCATGATGAAACATGAGTTTACCTATCAACTGCCTTTCGTTTTGACGGTCGCGGCGCAGACTGCTAGAACCCCGGGCGACAAAAAGCGTTGTCGCCGCATTTTTAATCATGAAACGAACACCCAAACCGAAATACCGCCGGATTCTGCTTAAACTGAGTGGCGAAGCTTTAGGGGGCGAAGAAGGGTTTGGCATCAACGCCAAAGAAATTCAAAGCATGGCCGAGCAGGTGCGCGAAGTGCGCGAACTCGGCGTGGAAATTGTCATCGTGCTTGGCGGCGGGAATATTTTTCGCGGGCTCGCCGGCAGCGAAAAAGGCATCGAACGCGCTACCGGCGATTACATGGGCATGTTGGCGACGATCATCAATTCACTCGCGCTTCAGGATGCGTTGGAAAAAATCGGGGTCGCCACACGCGTGCAAACGGCCATCGCCATGCCGCAGGTGGCGGAGACGTTTATTCGCCGGCGCGCGGTGCGACACTTGGAAAAAGGTCGCGTCGTCATCTTTGGCGGCGGCACGGGCAATCCTTATTTTTCCACGGACACGGCGGCGGCATTGCGCGCGACGGAAATTGGCGCGGAAGTCATTTTGAAAGCCACGAAGGTGGATGGCATTTACGACAGCGATCCCAAAAAGAATCCGAAGGCGAAACGCTATAATCAGGTGGCCTATCTCGACTGCCTGCAAAAGCAGCTCAAGGTCATGGATTCAACCGCCTTCTCGCTTTGCATGGACAACAAGATGCCAATCATCGTGTTCGACCTGTTCAAGCCGCATAATCTCAAGCGCGTCGTGATGGGCGAAGCCGTCGGCACGGTGGTGACGGGTTAGTTTCTTCCGCCATTCTTCATGCCTGAGTTGCCCGAGGTAGAAGTGCTGGTGCGGCATTTGCGTCCGCTGCTAAAGGGGAAGAAAGTTCGCGACG
>CAZKMR010000051.1:0-32113 GCA_964553795.1 uncultured Bifidobacterium sp.
TTTGCTCCTTGGTGAGCAACGAGCGTTCGGCGGATTTGCCGCTGGGATCGCCGATACTGCCGGTCGCGCCACCCGCCACAGCGATGGGATGATGGCCGAACTTTTGAAAACGGCGCAGCGCGAGCAGCGGAACGAGATGCCCGACGTGCAACGAATCTGCGGTTGGGTCAAAACCACAATAAAGCGTAAATTTATGATCCTGCGAGGGAATCGGAGTCAGTTGAGTATTCAAGTCCTCACGTGAAATGATACCGATCTTCAAATCGTCGATTTT
The DNA here is from genome assembly GCA_964553795.1 of uncultured Bifidobacterium sp. Taxonomy (GTDB): domain Bacteria; phylum Verrucomicrobiota; class Verrucomicrobiia; order Limisphaerales; family JADLHS01; genus JADLHS01. Next base: position 275 of record CAZKMR010000051.1, read on the forward strand.
GGCTGTGCAGTCGGCAATTAAGCCGCGCCAGTCTAACTCTTCGAAAATGTTCTTCGCAGAATTGCTCATCGCCGCGCAGGATAATTATCCCGCGTGGGATAGCCAACTCGGAGTTTTTTGGGAGCGCGGACGGTCCCCGTCCGCAGTGCGGGGATTGCTAACCAAAGCAATGATTGATCTGCGTCGCCTTTGTCTGGTGCAGCGCCGCGAGCCGGGACGGCTCGCGGTCCGAATTGGATTCAAAACCGCGCTTCCGCCGATTTGCCGTGGCCGTCCAGGCCTTCCATCTCAGCGAATTTCTGCACGGTGGGCAAAGCCTTCTTCAAAGCGCTGCGGGAATACTCCGCCACGCTGGTGCGACGTTGGAATTGATCCACGGTTAGCCCGGCGAACGATGCGCCGGCGCCGTCGGTCGGTAACACGTGGCTCGGGCCGGCGACGTAATCGCCGAGCACAGTCGGAGAATAGTTGCCGAGGAACAACGCGCCTGCGGTCACAATGGCCCTGCTGATTTTGCGCGCGTTCTTCGTGATGACTTCGCAGTGCTCGGGCGCGATTTGATTCGTCAACGCCACGCCATCAGCAAGGGTTCTCACCTGAATCAACCAGACATTCCGGTCCAGCACGCGTTGAATCATTTCGCGGCGCTGGAGTTTGGGAAGTTGTTTGGCGACTTCTTTTTCAACGGCCTTGAGAGTTTTCGCCGAAGTCGTGACCAACCAGACGCGTTCGTGACCTGACCCGTGTTCGGCCTGCGCCAGCATGTCGGCGGCGACAAATTTTGGCGTCGCGGAATCGTCGGCGAGAATCAGCACATCGCTCGGGCCAGCGAGTAAATCCACGGCGACGTGACCGAACAACAGCCGTTTCGCCATGCTGACGTAAGCGTTTCCCGGCCCGAAAATCTTTTGCACGCGCTTGATAGTCTTTGTGCCATAAGCCATCGCGGCCACCGCTTGCGCCCCGCCGACGCGATAAATCTCCGTCGCTCCAGCGGCGCGCGCGGTGAAAAGAATGGCGGGATTGATTGCGCCCTCTTTGTTGCAGGGCGTGCAAACAACGATTTCTTTGCAGCCGGCGACTTTCGCGAGCGTAATCGTCATTAAAGCCGTGGACACCAGTGGAGCAGTGCCGCCCGGAATGTAGATGCCGACGCGTTGGAAGGGATCGAATTTTTCACCGACCATTGCGCCGTGAGAATTCTTTCCCTGCCAATCTTTGCGGCGGGATTTGCGCGCAAACGCGGCCACGTTTTTTTCCGTTTCCCCGATGGCGGCGCGCAAACTCCGATCGGCTTTCAAGGATGCCGCGAGCAGTTCTTCTTTCGTTACGGCCAGTTGTTCGGCGCTCAACTTCGCGCCATCGAAACGTTCGGTGAGTTCCAAGACCGCTTCGTCACCGCGCGCGGCGACGTCATCGAGAATGGCGCGGGTGCGTTGTTCGATGATGGGATCGAACAAGCTGGATGCCGCCGTGACCTCGGCGAGTTGCGCGGCGAAATCGGAGTCGCTGTGACGAATCACTCTCATGCTCGCAGGCTAGGCGAAAGTGCGAAGCGAAGAAAGAATGAAGAAGTGCGCTGAATCGCCGCAATGCTGAGTGAGAATCACGCGTCATTGCGTGAAATTCTGTGGATTCGCTTGAGCCCTCTAATCGTCTTCGTCGGTTTGCTGCGGAATTCGGGATGGTCAACTGCTGGCCCGCGCGATGCTTTGCTCAAAGTGTTCGCAGTTAAACCATCAACCCCGGAGGCTGTATGAACGATGAAGTCACTCCCTCGCGCGACGAGGCCGGCATCCCATCCACAACCGAATTCAACCTCGCTCCGCCGTCACCACCGCCCCGTCCGGTTTCCTTTTGGCTAAAGAAGTTGCTTGTCTGCAATCCATTCTATCTCGCGAGTGCGGCTTTGTTGCTCTACGGCATTCACCGCCTTTCCATCGACGTCAATCTGTTTGCGACGGAAATGCGGCAGTTGGTTTTCAATTTCGCGGCCCTTCAGGTTTACGAGATCCTGGTGGTGGTGACGGCTGGCCTGCTCGTGACGCGGAAAATCTGGTATGACTCCTCGTTGTTGGTGGTGCTGGAAAATCTGCTTTGGATTGTTCCGTTCATTCTGGTGAGTCAGGCGGCATTTCTTGGTGCAAGCACGGGTTTCGTTTATTGCGCCATCGCATTGGTGCTGACGGTGGGACGATTTGGATGGTTGCGGATGAGAGCGCGGGAGATTTTGCCGCCCGCGCGAATGCTGCTGTGTGGCTTGCCCATTTTGATCGTGAACACCGCGTGGCCGGTGGTTTATCGGCACTTTGGAGAAGACAAGATGGGTATCAACATCACCTCGGGGACAGCGTACGCTTTTAATGAATTCAACTGGTTTTGGCTGCTTCCACTGTTGATGGCGATTCTGTTTTGGTTGCCAAAACCGACTCCTACGGGCGACACAAATGTGATGCGGCGTTGGTTTCCATTGATGTTATTTGGATTCTGGCTGATGGCTTCCGGAGTGCATCTGTATGCGTTGGGTTACGTGTATGACTTCGCGTTGCGGCGGGAACAACTGGCCCCGGCGCTGTGGGGGTTGGCGTGGGGGTTGCAATTCCGCTGGAACGATTTCATCGGCAGCGGACGGATTGGACAATCCGCGTTGCTCTGTTTGCCCGGATTGGCGACCGGGCTGGCGGTGTCCGTTCCGGACAGTCGCGTATTCTTTTATTTGAGCGCCATCAATTTCGTAGCGTATGGAATTCTGCTGCTCGTGAAAAGCGAACGCCGCCTGGTTTTGCAGTTAGCCCTGATTTCGTTTGCGGCGCTGGTTGCGGCGCTGCCAATGGACTTCGCGCCATTGGCGAGCCGACCGCTCGCACAAACCAATCTATTGGGCGTGGCGGCGGTGGCGTATCTGCTGGTCGGCGCGTTGCTGTCGCGCCATCCGCAAGTCGCTGTGGTCGGCGCTATCGCGGCGATGATCGCTATGGGAGCGGCGCAACAGGCTCAAGCTGATTGGATGCATTGGGCCATGCAAGCGGGCTTTGCGTATTTCCTGTTGCACAGTTTGCGATGGCAGGATGAGGCGCGCGAGGGAGCGAAGCTGGTGCGGATTATCGCAGCGGGCGGCTGGGTATTGCACACGTGCTTCTGGGTGCGCGACGGCGGGATGTGGATGGAATTGCTCCCGCTGACGGGGACGCTTCTGGTGATATGGGCCGTCCGTGGATGGCTCTTCAAAAACTGGCGTCCCTTGGTGGTGCCAGTGGTTTCCGGGCTGGTGCTCTTTTGCTGGCCGGCCAACTTTTTGTTCGCGAAGACTCAAGCAGCGCCGGCAGGATTACTCTATTTGGCGGGAAGTGTGGGATTATTCGGGTTGGGAACGTTGGTCGCCTTGACCAAACATCGTTGGCACAAACCGCATCAACCTTGAACCGGACATCAGCCTACGTTTTTTGCAGGTCGCTCTCGACGATTTCGCAGAGCACATGAAACAAGAATTTGTGCATCTCTTGAATGCGCGCGGTGGTCGCGCCGGGCGACAACAAATCCAGCGTGGCAATGCCTTTGGTGAACCCGCCATCGCGCCCGAGAAAACAGATGCTCTCGAGGTTCTGCTTTTTGGCTTCCTCCAGGGCGCGCAAGATGTTCTTTGACTTTCCGCTGGTGGTGAAGGCGATGAGCAAATCGCCCGGTTGCGCGAGACCCCAGATTTGCCGGGCAAAAATTTCGTCCGCGCCATAGTCGTTGCACACCGCCGTCAGGTATTCGCCGTTGGCGGTCAAGGACAGGGCGGGAAACGGGCGGCGGTCAGAAACGAAACGACAGAGGAATTCTGTGGCCAAATGCGTGGAATCCGACGCACTGCCGCCATTGCCGCAAATGAGCAGTTTATGCCCGGACATGAGGCAGCGGGAAACCATCGCGGCGGCTTGCGTCAACGGCGCCTCCAATCCTGCCATCGCGCGCGTGGTGGCGATGGAATCTTCAATGGCACGTAAGAGCAGCGACATGCCGGAAGCTTAACTTTGCCCGTGCAAAGCAAAAGCCAAATCCCGCTGGCATTCCGGCTTTGCATCACGCGCAAGCCGGCTAGACTGTCGCCATCATGAAAGTGCGCGCGTTATTGATCGTGTTCGCTTTGGGAGTGTTCCTCGTGTTCGGCTGGTGGCTGGGCACTTTCTTCAAAAAGCTCACGGGCGGCACCACCTCCGTTTATAACACGGCCACCGTCCTGCAACAGGTGCAAACCCTGTCGCAACTCGTGACGGTGAAGTATGTGATGGAAAAAGTCGTGGTGTACGAAGACGTGAAGTGGTTTCCCGGCGGGGACAACCGAGTCATGATCATCGCACACGGCGTCGTCAAGGCCGGCGTGGACTTGCAGAAACTCAAACCGGAAGACATCCAAGTGGATGAAGTGGCGAAGAAAATCACCATCAAGCTGCCCGTGCCGCAAATCACCGACAGTTATCTGGACGATAACCAGACGCAGGTGGTGGAACGGAGCACGGGCTTGCTGCGTTCCTTTGACAAGGACTTGGAACAGTTGGCCCGGCAGATTGCGGTGGACGATATCCGGCGTGGTGCGCGTTACGCGGGCATTTTGAAGGACGCAGACGAGCGGGCGCGATTGCAGTTGCGCGCGTTGTTTCAGCAGACCGGTTGGGAAGTGGAAATTGTGCCCCGGTAACGTCCCGGGGCCGAAAAAATCTCCCGCAGAGAGGACAGGGTGGTGCCTTGAAACGAATCAACCGAAGCGCCGCAGAACGACGAAACCAATTGGCGGGCGCGCCGCTTAACGGACGACGACGGGCAGGCCCGGTTCGTCGGTTTTAACGTGATTAATTTTGATTGGTGCGGGCGCGGGAATCGCGGGTGCGTCAATCGTAAGGCGGCGGCGCGGCGTGTAGGTTTGCGCTTCTTGAGACCGCAGTTGCATCAAATAAAGCAAAGGCGGACGCGGCGCGGGCCGCCGGTTCGTGATTTGCGCCAGTCCTTTCACTTCTTGAAGCATTTTCAGCAGTTTCATTTTCGTTGCCATGTTCCCCACCTCATCTCCTTGATTCGCAGTTCATGTGCCAGCAGGTGCCGGCCGTTAAAACTCATCGGTCAATCGTTCGCCTCGCTTGAGGTGAAGCCGGGATTTTTTTGGAGAAATTTCGCCGCGGTTTTGCGCCGGTTATTGGTTCGAGTTTTTGGCGCAAATGCGCAGTCAAACTGGCGGCGGAGCCAATTGAAACTTGGCACTGACGGGGCCTTCTGCTTTTCTGGCCGCGCCAAATGAACTTTTACCGCGCCGCGCTCGTTGCCCTGACCTTGTTTTTAGGTCTGGCCGCGGGCTCCGTTCAGGCGCAAGAAGATGCTCACTTGGAGATTGTGCCTCGGGCCGGATCGGGTTTCGTGGAGGGCAGCACCAGTCCGACGAATCGCTACGTCGTCATCACCAACGGGCTGGTGGTCAAGTTCAACCATCCCTCCTACGGTCAAGGTGTGCTGGTAGCAGACCGGGCGCGGGTGAATTTCAGTACGGGCGAGGTGCGAGCGTCCGGAAACGTGCGCATTCAGCGGGACGATCTGGTGTGGGTCGGCGAAAACATTACCTACAATTTTTTGACCCGCCAGATGGAGGCGGTGGAATTTCGCGCGGGCGGCGCGTTGCCGGGTTATCCGCCGGCCTTTGTCGCCGGTGAGAACGTGGGCGGTGATCATTCCAACAATGTTTATGTGGCGGAGAACGCGTACGTGACGACGGACGACGTGGCCGAGCCTGCGACGCGCATTCGCGCCAGTTCCATCAAGATCATTCCCGGCAAGGAATTTGAAGCGCGCAACGCGGTGCTGTTTGTGGGCAATGTGCCAGTGTTTTACTTTCCGTTTTACACGCAGCGGCTGGACGGTCAGATGAACCGATTTGACTTTGTGCCGGGCTATCGGAGTCGTTACGGGGCGTATCTGCTGAGCAGTTACAACTGGGTATGGAATGAGCATCTCGACGGAGCGGTGCGCGGAGATTATCGCTCCAAACGCGGCGGCGCGGGCGGGCTGGACTTGAATCTGCATCTCGAGCGTTGGGGTGAAGCGACGTTCAAGTATTATCACCTGCACGATTTGCGCCCGGACATTGATAATCCCGGCTTCACAGTTCCCGCCGACCGCAAACGCGCCAAATTTACCTATGATGCCGCGCCCTTCACCAATCTCACCGTCAAGTCGCAGGTGCGTTATCAAAGCGACGAACGCATTCTGCACAACTTTTTCGAGAGCGAATATCGCGGCAATCCGCAGCCCAGCACGTTTGTGGAAGTGAACCGCCATACGGACGACTTTGCCCTCGACGTTTACGCCCAACCCCGCATCAACGAATTCTTCGAGAACGTGGAACGCCTGCCGGAGACGCGACTGACCGGGTTTCCGCAGCGCATTCTGGATTCGCCATTTTACTACGAGAGTGAGTCGTCGCTGGGTTTCTATCGCCGCCGTTTTGCCGTGACAAATGACGTTGTGACGGGCGCCAACTACGAGGCGCCGCGCGGCGATACGTTTCATCAGATAACGCTGCCGCAAACTTACTTTGGCTGGCTCAACGTCACGCCGCGGGCCGGCGGACGGGTAACCTATTACGGTGATGCCGATGGACCGGGTGCCACGACCGGCGAAGTGACGCGCAGCGTGTTTAACACGGGGGCTGAGGCGACATTCAAAATTTCGCGCACGTGGGCAGACCAGAAGAACGGTTGGTTCGCACTCGATGGCTTGCGGCACATCCTCGAACCCTCGGTGAATTACGTGTTCGTGCCCAAACCGTCGCGAATCCCGGCCGAGTTGCCTCAATTTGACTCGGAACTGCCGAGCCTGCGGTTGCTGCCGATTCAATTTCCGGCCTACAACGCGATTGATTCCGTGGACAGTCAGAGCACGGTGCGACTTGGAATGCGCAACCGCTTTCAAACCAAACGCGATGGCGTGGTGCAGGACTTTCTCTACTGGGATCTTTACGCGGACTGGCGCCTCGACCCCAACCGCGGACAACGCGACTTCTCGGACATTTTCTCGGACATCGTATTCCGCCCGCGCACGTGGCTGGCGCTGGAATCGTTGACCCGGTTCGATCCGCACAACAGCGTGTTTCGGTTGTCGTATCACAATCTGACGCTGCAACCCAATTCGTACTGGAGTTGGGGCATCGGCCACTTGTATGTGCGCGATGATTTCGGCGCCACGCCCACCGCGTTGCAGGCGGGAAACAGTTTCATCACCAGCACCGTTTTTCTGCGGGCCAGTGAAAATTGGGGGTTTCGTGCCCAGCATCAATACGAAGTGCGCGATTCCTGGCTGCAACAACAGACTTACAGCATTTATCGCGACCTACGCAATTGGACCTGCGCGCTGAGCTTCCGGGTGCGCGATCCACGTAATGGCGAGGGCCGGGATTATGGCGTGGCGTTTACCTTCTCCCTCAAAGCGGCGCCACGAGTGAGCGTCGGCGAAGACCGGGTTCAACCCAGCCGCTTGCTCGGCTATTGAAGATTACCGGGCGCGAACCACCGCCTGAAGGCCTCCGGGCAAAATTGCACGTTGAAAAACGGATAACCCGCTTCTAGCTTCCATTCGGCATGCTTGAAGATCGTGATTATATGCGGGCCTCGAATTATGGCTCGAGCCGGTGGCAGACAGCGACGGCGATAGTGTTGATTCTCAATGCCGTCGTCTTCTTCATCCAAGTCCTCAAGCCATCCCTGGTCTTCGATTGGCATTTGCGTTTGAGCGCCAGCGGATTGAAACACGGGTACGTGTGGCAGTTGCTGACGTTCCAGTTTCTCCACGCAGACATTTGGCATTTGCTGCTCAATTCCATCGGGCTGTTTGCATTCGGCTTTGCGATGGAGGAAGCCTTGGGTAAGAAGCGATTTGTGGCGCTCTATCTGGCCAGCGGGGTGATGGGGGGCTTGATCCATGTGTTGGGGCAAACCGTGCTTCCCAACGCATTTGGATATGGCGGGGTGGTGGGTGCCTCTGCGGGGTTATTTGGATTGATCGCGGCGTTTGCTTTGATGGCGCCGGAGCGCAATCTGACCGTGTTTCTGTTCATGATCTTTCCCATCACGGTCAGCGCAAAAGTATTGGCTGGAACGTTTTTGGGTATCAGCCTGCTGGGTTTGATTCTTGAGATTACCGGGATTGGCCGTAGCAGCGTGGCGCACGGCGCGCATGCGGGCGGCATGCTGGGCGGATGGTTGATGCTGCAACTTTATGCGTGGCAGAATCGGCGTTATGTCGATCCGGAGGCAACTCCGGAGCCGCCCGCGTCAAAAACAGAGACGGATTTTATCGCCAAAAAAGTCGATCCGATTCTGGAGAAAATTTCCAAGCACGGCGTGCATAGTTTATCCGCGGAAGAGAAAAAGGTGCTCGAAGAAGCGCAACACCGGATTGGCAAACGCTAGCGGCCGGTGCTCACCACTCAATCACCGCCGCGCCCCACGTCAATCCCGCGCCAAACACCACGAGCAGCACCAAATCGCCGCGCTGAATACGGCCGGTGCTGACGGCTTCGTCGAGCGCGATGGCCACTGAGGCGGCTGAGGTATTGCCGTAGCGATCCAGGTTGCAGAACAGTTGATCCGCGCGGGCGCCAAGCCGTTCGCCGACGGCGTCAATGATGCGACGATTGGCTTGGTGCGGGATGATGCACTTGATTTTCGTGATATCCACGTCGCAGCGACGGAGCGCTTCAGTGGCCGCGCTGACCATCGCTTGCACGGCGTGCTTGAAAGTTTCCTTGCCTTCCATGCGAAGGAAATGCAGGCGGGATAAGACGGATTCCGCCGTGGCGGGGCAACGACTGCCGCCACCGGGCATGTAGAGCAGCTCTGCTTTAGCGCCGTCGGCCCCCATCACCGCAGTGAGCAAGCCGTGCGAGTTCGGGCGATTCTGCAAAATAACCGCGCCGGCCCCATCGCCGAACAAGACGCACGTGTTGCGATCCTGCCAATCAATAATCGAAGAAAGCTTCTCCGCGCCGATGATCAATACCGTGTCATACGTGCGGGACATGATGAATTGCTGCCCGATCTCCAGTCCGTAAATGAAACCGGAGCAGGCAGCTTCAAGGTCAAAAGCGGCGGCGCGAGTCGCGCCGATTTTTTGCTGCACCAGACAAGCCGTGGAGGGAAAAACCATGTCGGGCGTAATCGTCGCGACAATGATGAGATCAATCTGGTCCGCGGTCACATTGGCCGCGCTCATCGCGCGAGCGGCGGCTTTGGCGGCAAGGTCCGACGTGAACTCATCCTTGGCAGCGATGCGGCGCTCCTTGATGCCGGTGCGGCTCGTGATCCATTCGTCGGTCGTCTCAACGATTTTCTCGAGCTCGAAATTGGTTAACGCCTTGGCCGGCACGTACGCGCCGACGCCAGCAATGGAAACGGAGCGCCCCTGAAAATTATGGGTGGCGCGGGGATTCTTAAATTTAGGTTTGGCGGAAGAACTCATGCGGAAACGGGAGCGGCAATGGCGGCGATACGTTCGTTGGCGCGGGCAATGTCACTGGCGATAGTTTGTTTGATGCCGTGGCGGATTTCGTCGGCAGCGACGCGCACGGCACTGGCAAACGCACGTTCGCGGGACGAACCGTGGGCTTTAATCACGATGCCATTCACACCCAAGATGGCGGCGCCGCCATAAACTTCCGGATCAAGCCGGCGTTTCAAAGCATTGAAAGCACCTTTGGCCAGTGCGCCGCCGATCGTGCGAACGGGGTTGGCTTTGACTTCGTTCTTGAGCAGGCGACCGATGGTTTTGCTCAGACTCTCGCACGTTTTCAATACGATGTTGCCGATGAAACCGTCACAAACGACGACATCCACGCCGTCATTGAAGAGATCAAAGCCCTCGCAGTAGCCGATGAAATTGAGGTCCAGTTGCGCGCAAAGTTTAGCGGTTTCCTTGGTCAGCTCCGTGCCTTTGCCCTCCTCGGTCCCATTGCAGAGCACGCCGACGCGGGGTTTCTCCGTGCCGAGAATTTCGCGAGCATACACGCTGCCCATCACGGCGAACTGCGCGAGATGCGACGGCTCGGCGACCGCGTTCGCGCCGCAATCAAGCATGACGAAATCCTGCGACAAGGAAGGAAAGCGGCAGGCAATCGCGGGACGTTCGACCCCGTCGAGGCGACCTAATTTCATCGAGCCAGCGACGAGCGCGCCGGTATTACCGGCGGAAATGATGGCGTCAGCTTTCTCGTCCCGGACCAGCTCTAAAGCCCGCACCATTGAGGAATCCTTCTTTTTCCGGATTCCCTCAAGCGGTTTGTCTTCCATCGTCAACACTTCGGAGGCGTGGACGACTTTGACGCGCGAGTCGGTGAGGTCCGATTCGCTGAGGGCAGGACGGATTTTATCCTCTTGGCCAACGAGCAAGACGGACGTAATCCGTTGGTCGGCTTCGAGGGCTAGTTTGACGCCTTTGACGGCGACCGCGCAACCGTGGTCGCCTCCCATGACATCCAACGCAATTCGCATAGCTAAAGGGCGCGCTCCAGTGAGGAAAACGCGCCCGAACGCCAGCAATTATGCGCCGGCGGTAACAGTCAGAACCTGACGGCCTTTGTAGAAACCGCAAGCCGGACAAACGCGATGCGGCACATAGGGTGCGGCGCATTGCGGGCAGGTGCTCAGTTGCGGGAGCTTCAGGACGCTGTTGTATGCACGGCGCATACGAATGCGGCTGGTGGACGGTTTACGCTTCGGAACACCCATAATTACTCTTTTCTAAACTTAATTTTGTCCAATTCGGCCCAAACCGACGAAGTTTCTGCGTCGTTTGCGCCACGTTTCTTTGATTTGCCGGCGGCTGGTTTCTTCAGGCCGCCACAGTCCGGTTTGCACAACGGATGTTGCGGCAACTCTAGGAGAATATCTTCCCGCAAAAATGGCGTCAAGTCCACGGTATCACCGTCCTGCGGGGCAGCCTCCTCACCGGAAAGTGGGATTAAGCAGGACCAATCGCGTAAATCCACCTTAAACACAAAACTCTTCAAACAGCGAACACATTGGCATTTCAGCGGCAATACCAGTCGGCCGCGCAACAACAAGCCTTCGTCCATCTGCTGAACTTCGATGTTGTGCTTCAATGGCTTATCGAGCTGAATCATTTCGTCCTTGGTGTCAATGTCCAGGTCTGCGACGGGTAGCTCCCCGACCAACTTGAGGTCGTTCCGCTCCAGATGGCGCAAATTGACGAGCAGGGGCATAGCGGCTTCCTAGGCTTTGTACGCCGGGACTTTTGCCGCCAGTGCGGCTTGGACGTGTGCGGGGACAAAAGTGCTGACATCACCACCCAGCCGGGCGATTTCCTTAACGATGCGCGAGCTGAGAAACGTGTAGGTGTCTTTCGGCATCATGAAAATGGTTTCAAAGTTGTCGTTTAGTTTGCGGTTCATGAGCGCCAACTGGAATTCAAATTCGAAATCCGATACGGCGCGCAGGCCGCGCACCACCGCCTGAGCCGAATGTTTTTGCACGTAGTTTACGAGCAAACCCTCGAAGGTGTCGGCTGCCACGTTAGGCATGGAAGCGATGGTTTCCTGAATCAATGCTTTGCGTTCCTCCAGACTGAACAGCGGATGTTTTCCATCGCTCCGCGCCACGGCGACGATGACGCGGTCGAACAGGCGGGCGGCACGTTGGACCACGTCGAGATGGCCATTGGTGAAAGGGTCAAAGCTTCCGGGATAAATCGCCGTGCGCATGAAAGCAGCATGCCGCGCCAGAGCAGTTTTGACGAGGATGAAAACGGTTCAGCCGCGTGGAACTGGTGCGGCAGTTAATTCACTCGCCATTGGTGCGCCAGGGGACTTCGTAGTTCCGCACGGCCTTCTGAAAGCCCTTGGGCTTGGTGGGCTCCTGTTCGATACACGTCGCGGCGAGTTTGGGATCATCCCGCACCAAGTGCTGATAAGTGGTTTCGCCGATGATGATGCGGCCTCGTCCCGAAACTGTTTCCAGGCGACTGGCCAGATTCACCTCGCGCCCCAGGACGGTGTAGTTCAGAACATGCGCATCTGATCCCATCAGGCCCACCATGGCCGCGCCGGTATTGATGCCAGTGCCCAAGGACAGCAGGGGTAACAGCGATTTGGCGGGCAATCCAGCCGCAAGCCGGGCTTTATTTTCCAGATCAAGTTGTTCGTTCAACTGGTGGCGTTGCTCGTTCAGCCGGGCAATCCCACGCTGCGCTTCCACCGCTGCGCGCACGCAATACAAGGCATGTTGCGGATTTGATTTTGGCGCGCCCCAAAACGCCATGGTGCAGTCCCCGATGTATTTGTCCAACGTGCCGTCATGTCGTTTGACCGTGTCGGCGATCAAACCCAGATAAAGACTAATGGTTTCGAGCGTTTGCTTGGCTACCTCGTCGTGTCGCGCTTCGGCGGCCGCACCGGTCAAACGTTGTTGAGCGATGTCTTCCGCCGTTTGTTCCTGGACGCGGTCGGTCAGTTCGGTAAAACCGCGGACGTCGGCGAACATAATCGTCACCTCGCGGCGCGCACCGCCCAGGGCGAGAGTTTCGGCCTCCAGTAATTCGTTCACGACATCCGGGGCGACAATTTTTGAGAAGACGGATTTTACGCGGCGGCGCTCGCGCTGTTCAAATACGACTCGGTACGTGACCAGCAGACCATAGTGGAGAAATGCCGCGCCGAGTATCGGCAACATCATCGGCAGCCATAACCGGGATTGCACGAAGCAAACTACGCAGATAAGGGTGTAAGCCAGCGTAAGGCCTAACACGCTCAACAATCCTGGTAACGCCCGGAATTGCCAGGTCAACCAAGTGGTGCTCCCGGCGAGCAGCACAATCAGTCCGATAGTCTGCCACAGCGCGGGGCGCCAGATGAACTGTCCCGTGATGACCGAGTTCGCCACATTCCAGTGCTTGCTGGCGAGCAAAGTTTCTTTGTCCAGCGATGTAGCGCCGCGATCCGCCAGATCGTTGGCTTGCACACTTGAACCCACTACCACTAGCTTGCCCTGCCAGTTCAACTCCTGCGTCACGGGCTGTCCTTGCAAGCGCAAGAAATTTTGCCGGAGCAGACTTTGCACGGTGTCCGCTGTCAGCTTGGGATTTTCCGGGCGAATAGCCCAATTAACAAAAAAGTAGCCATCGCTATCCACCGGAATCGTGCGTTCCACGCCGGTTTCTCCGCGTAACACGATGCGCCCTCGCGCCAGATCAATTTCTGCGTTGGCCAGATCCAGTTTCAAATGTCGCGCGGCCATCACGATGCCCATGTGCCAGACGCGTTCGAGTGTAAACGCTTTGACCCGCTGCGGCGTGGCGGTTGGATCGTCTGAGTCCGGGTTGATGGTGAAACGGTTCTCGGCATCGAGTGGAATATCCAGTTCTTCGCCCTTCGTATTGCTGAGAGGGATTAATAAATGTCCTGGTTCAATTCGGGCCCGGCGCAGGTTAATCCCGGAGTTGCGGCGGGCCTCCAGTTCGCGCAAGGCCGGATGCCACTGGCGATGCCAGGCGAACGCTTTGGCGCGGCGCAGAATGCCGTCGGAATCCTTATCCGTCGAAATGTCACCCAAACCCGCCGCGGCGCTGGCAAACAAATCCGGCGGCGAAAGATTTGTCGTGGCGGCGAGAATGACATTACCGGCGCGGCGCAGTTCCGTGGCAAAGTAATCATCCGATTCGATGTAACTGCCGTCGGACATGGTCACACTCGGATGGTCGGGGCGCAACTCGCCAAACAAGACGTCAAATGCAATGACTTCCGCGCCTTGAGCGGTCAACTCGTTGACCAGCCGGCCATAAACCAGACGAGGCCAATAAAGCCCATAACGAAAACCCAGCTCGCCGCTTTTTACTGCGTCGATGGTATCGTCGCCGATGCGGGCGAAACCGAGGTTGGCGGCAACTGGAGACGGAAATCGAACGGCAACCCGCGCGCGCCAGTCATAGGTCATTCGTTCCAGCCGCTCGAAAAAATCCAACCGTGCCGCTGCCAGCAGGCTTACCAGCACGATCACGCCGAGAGTGATGAAGACGGGCGCTTGCTTGAGGGGCTGGAATTTCACCGGCGCGAACTAAACAAAAAAACCAGAGCAACTCAAGGTCGCTCTGGTTGTGACGAAAATAGAAAGCGGACTAGTTGTTGTTTTGATACAAGGGCACGGTAATCGTGTAGGGCGAATGCCGTGAGATTTTGTCAAAACCAAGGTCGCGCCCGAAACCGCCCCGCCCGGGACGGCCAAAGCCCGGCGCTCCCGGCCCGTAATTGCATTCCTGCGCCAAGTTGGTCAATCGGCTCAGCAATGGACCGCCGATGGCGCTAACCTGACGAGTTGCTGCATCAAACATTTGACCCGCCCCGACCACTTGCGTGACCACATTCCCCGCCGCATCGGTGAACGCCACGATGATTGAGCCCACCAGACAGGCGATGTTGCCATTGGCGCTAATCAGGAAGATCGTGCCCCGAATGCCAGCAACACCGTTGGGAGTCTTAACTTCGAACCGTGAGGCGGCGGCTTGCTTCTTGACGCTGCCAAATACGGAACCTTTTTTGAGGTCCAGCATGGTTTCAGTGACCGTGTCGGCCCCAGTCGCGGTGGCCGTAAGTGAATCAAAAACGAGATAAGAATCGTCCAGCACACGGATGACGTCTTGATCAGGAGTCGGCACTACCCCAGCACCGCCACCCGCGCCAGAACCAGCGGCAGGAGACGAAACTGCCATCACCAACGGGGTGAGATTCGCAGCGGCGGCCTTATCCGTCTCGCTGAGCACAACATCCACGAAAGAATTCATCGCGGTCTGGACGACGTAACCCGACTTGAGCACGGTGCCAACTTTGAGCGGCTGCCAGACTTTGTTGCCGGTGGAGTAACGCGCTTCACCCTTAATGCGGACGACTTTGCCGGTGCGCTGGGGGGAAGATTGGGCATTGGCTGAAGAGATCAGGGACAGCGACAAAACTGCCGCCAGCATCCAACCGAGGGTTTTGTTCATCGTTTTCATAAAATGTTGCCGGTCGAGAGACGACGTAACCTGTGACTTACAAGGCAAGTCTAGGAGCGGGCCGTTACCTGTCAACCGAATTTATGGGATTTTACCCGACGAACTTGCCCGCAGATTTAGGGCCACCTCAGGAGCGGCGCGCGTAGTCCAGTTTCCACGGTTTGCGATACTCGGTTCCAACCAACCGGTCAGCGCGGCGATTCCCGATAATCCGCTCCTTTTCAGCGTCCCACGTCAATTTCGCGCCACTGCGGTGAGCAAGATTGCCCAGGTGCGCCACCGTGGAAAGATGGTGGCCGGATTCCAGATTCAGTACGGGTTGCTGCCGGGATTTGACACAATCGAGAAAATTCCGGACGTGCGCCGGGCGCGGGTCGCCGCTGCCTTTGTGTTTTTCCGGGTCGAGATTGGCTTTCCGTTTCTCCGGGATAACTTCCCACCCGGCATCGCTCATCATGATGATGCCCTCTTCGCCGTACCAGGCGACCCCCCAAGGGCGATTATTGATCGTGGTTGCGAAGCCAGCCGAGTGTTCCCAGATCAGCTTGAAACTCGGGAATTCGTATAGGGCCGTTTGCGTGCCAGGCGTTTCCCAAGCGTCGCCCAGCAAATGCGGCGTGCCGGTGGACGCGACCGATGTCGGCGATTCCGCTGGCAAGCCCAGAAACAGCATGTTGATCAAATGTACGCCCCAATCCGTCATCAGGCCGCCGGCGTAATCCCAATACCACCGGAAATTGAAGTGGAAACGATTCGGGTTGAACGGGCGCTTCGGAGCGGGGCCAAGCCAGAAATCGTAATCCACGCCGGCGGGCGGCGCGTTGTCCGGTTGCGGCAGACACCGCGGAATCCAGTCCAGATTCGCCCAACCCCGCGCCAGATGGATCTTGCCCAGCTTGCCCGATTTCACGAATGCCGCCGCGTCCAGCATGTGCTCAGAACTGCGCCATTGCGATCCCATCTGGGCGATGCGGTTGTGCCTTTGCGCCGCCGTCACCATCGCCCGGCCTTCGTCAATCGTGGTGGCCAACGGTTTCTCGACGTACACATCCTTTCCGGCCTGGCAGGCCATTACGGTTGGGAGGGCATGCCAATGATCCGGCGTGGCAATCATGACCGCATCCACATCCTTGCGTTCCAGCACGCGCCGAAAATCTTTTACGGTATCTGGCTTTTTGCGGCCGCGTTTTTCACACACGGCCAGCCCTTTGGCGAGCATCGCGTCATCCACGTCGGCAATCACCACGCACTCCACATCATCAAACCGCAGAAAACAATCCAGGTCGCCGCAGCCCATGTTGCCTGCGCCGATAACGCCAAGGCGAATTTTGTCATTGGGCCCGGGCGTTCCAGCGGCGCGAAGCAGCGGGCCCGCGAAGGCAGCACTGCCGACGAAGAGAGCGGAGTTGCGGAGGAATTGGCGACGGGGAATGGCGTTCATGTTTGATTAATGGTGCCGCAAGTGGCTCGATTCATGCACCTCGGCTGGTTGTGACAAGACAAGCAGGATTCCGCGGGCACGCAAGCGCGTTTGCCCTGCGGTTTCCTCACACGTTAATGTCACCCTGTCCTTAAGCGAGACACCGCTCTATGATGGACGCTGAAGAACGCGAGATTTTTTATTACCTGCGGTCCGAACCGGAAAAGTTCGTGCCGGTGCACGCCATTTGCCGGCACGCGGGCGGGAAGCACAAATTTCGCGAGACCCCCGACTGGGCCAAGCCGGTTTTGTTGCGCATGACCGAGCGGGGCATCCTTGATGTGGATGCCACGGGAGCTTATCGCTTGCGCCCAATCCCGCGCCCCGAAGCGAGCGCACAGCGCTGGGTTTCTCCCCAAATCGCCGCAGTTCTCCGGAAAAGTGGCAAGAACTTCACCGGGGTCGTAGGGTTATTCGAGGACGACGAAGCGTATTACGATAGTCTTTGACGAATCAGTTGCGCTTGCGCAACCACAACTTGCCGGCCGCGCAATCAATAACGGCTTCCATCGCGGTTAATTCCGTCGCCCCCAAAATTCCCGCGACCTCCGGGAACAGCGCCCCCTCCGGACCAAGTCCCAATCGTTTCAGATTCATCACGGCAAAACTCGTCCTCGCCTGCTCGTGATCATCCAAGCGCCAATCCCGGAACTCAGTGACCGCCACGAATTTTGCGAGCCCGGCTGCCGGTCCGGAGATGCGGGTCAGCGAAGGCGTGGCGCGCAGTTTTAGCGTTTCGGCCGTTTGTGCATCAATACAACTCCACGTCGCGCCGGAATCCACCAGCAACAGCAACGAATTATCCTTCACAGTGGCGCGACACGTCCACGCGAACGGCTGGCGCCGTTGTAGCTTTACTTCGCGCCAGCCCGCGTTGCTGAAGCGGGTTTCCATTTCCGTTCGTTCCCGTTCTGGCAGCGGCCCCGATCGCAAATAGAGTCGTCGTCCCGCGCAATCCAAGATCGCCTGCTGTGCCAATAAAAAATCCGCACCCAATACCACGTCGTAAGGCGTGGGTTGACCGTTCACGCGCAAATCCTGCGTCACGACGGAAACATTCGGACGCCGCACTCGCCCCAGCGCGAGTGAGCCGATGACATTGCTCTGAGCCAGGTGCGTGGCGGTGTTTGTTGAAATCGTTGTGAAAGACCAGCCGGTGTCCACGAGACAACTCCGGCGCCGCCCCTCCACTTTACCAAAAAGAAACAAATGCTGATTGCCGGTGCGGCGCAGCTCGACGGTTTCGAAACCCAACGGACGCAAGGTCGCGCCCAGATTGAGTCGCTCGGCGGCAAGCGTCGGGAGCGAAGCAACGTGGGTCAGGCTCGCTAACGCGAACAGCGTGGGAACGCGAAAACTTCGGGTTGCGAAAAGCATGACAACGTGCGCGCCGCAGTTTGTGACACCGAATTCAGCGATCCCGTTTCAATTCTTTTTCTCGGCCTGGTCACTTTCAGTTTTCTCGGCTTTCACTTCGACATCAGCGGCGAGCATCCGGTATTGAATGGTCACCTTGGCGCCGACTTTGAGGTCACCTTTGATACGCGTGCCGGCGTCACGTGCGATCTGCCATTTCTCGCCGGCGCGATTCTGCACCGTGATGTAAGTCTCCGTCACTTCCAGCACCGGGCCAGTGACTTGATACGATTTAGCCTGGGGTGCGCCCAGGGCCGAAGCCGTCAACAGCAAGACGGCGCACACAACAACGCTACGCAGGGGGCTCATTTTCATAGTTTGTATGGCTGGGTTGTGGACCGGGAACAGCGCGGAATTCTAGGCCAGAGGACTTTCCCGGCGCAACTTCAAGCCGCGCCCTCGCAGCAAGGGTGAACGCGCGGCGAATTGCCGAGAATCAGATTGAATTTACGCTCCGGATTCCCAATATTTGCCGCCCATGAGCACAAAAGTACTTTCACTGACGGCGCTGGTGGCCTTGAGTGTGACCGTCGCCCGCGCGGAAGAAGCCCCCGCCTTCAAGAGCGACAAGGAAAAGGCCAGTTACGCTTACGGCCTGAACATCGGCACCAGCTTCAAACAAAACAACCTCGAGTTTGACGCCGAGGCATTTAATCGCGGTGTGGCGGACGCGCTCGCGGGTAAAATCACGCTCAACCCGCAAGAACAGCGCGAGGCGTTCATGAAATATCAGCATGACCGCCGCATGATTACTGCCGCACAAAACAAGGAAGCCAGCGCGGCGTTCCTCGCGGCCAATCAATCCAAACCCGGCATCAAAAGTTTTCCCAGCGGCCTGCAATACAAAGTGCTCTCCGAAGGCGCGGGCGCATCGCCCAAGGCCGACGACATCGTGACGGTGAAGTATCGCGGCACGCTCGCGGACGGGACGGAATTTGATAGCTCCGAAAAGGCGCCGGGGGGCACCGCAAACTTCCCGGCGAACCGCGTTATTGCCGGTTGGACGCAAGCGCTCACCAACATGGCGCCGGGCTCAAAGTGGCAATTGTTCGTTCCGCCGGACCTAGCTTATGGCGAAAATGGCCGGGGGGGGCAGATTGGTCCGAACGCTGCGTTGGTGTTCGACGTGGAACTGGTCTCCTTCACGAATCCACCGCCGCCTCCACCGCCGCCCGCGCCGTTGACCAGCGACATCATCAAAGTGCCGTCGCTCGAAGAAATGAAGAAGGGCGCCAAGATCGAAACCATCAAGGCCGAAGACGTCGAGAAGCTGCAAAAGGAACAGAAGAAAGACTGACGGCAGACTGGCATTGTTTTCTCCCCGGGCGCGAAGCAATTCGCGCCCGATTTTTTTGGGGGCGGAATTGACCTCCCTCGACAATTCGCGCTGCGGCGCCTAGTTTTCGGTATGGCTGATACCGAAGTGTTGCCTGAGATTGCGCCGACGGAAGCCACCGAGTCCGAGGCCGCGTTGGACGCCGCGTGGTTGGTGATTTGTTGGAATGATCCGGTCAATCTGATGACCTACGTCAGTCACGTTTTTCAAAAAGTATTCGGCTGGAATCGGCAAAAAGCCGAGCAACACATGCTCGAAGTGCATCGTAACGGCAAAAGCATGCTCGTGCGCACCACCATGGAGAAAGCCGAGCATTACGTGCATCAACTCCAGAATTACACGTTGAACGCCACCATGGAGCGCGAATCATGAAACTGCGCCGCGCCACCTCGGACAGCTTCGAATTCCAGTTCAGCGCCCGGGAACAGGAATTGTTGCAGGAGGTGCTCCGGCTTTATCCTCTCGTGCCGGCAACGCATCACCGTTTAAGCCGAGGCGAAACCACCCAATCTACCGAGAATCAACGCTTGCTCGAAGAGTCTCTCGCCGAACAACGCGCCACCAACCGCCGCCGCGTGGAGGCGCTGTTGGGCGCCTTGACGCCGGCGCCCAACCCGGACCAGCCCGCCGCGCTGAAGCTGAAGGCGGCGGAAATGGAGTGCCTGTTGCAAGTGCTCAACGATGTGCGCGTCGGCAGTTGGCTCGCATTGGGCGAACCCGACGAAACCAAATTACCCGAAATCAACGCGGAAAACTTCCGTTACGCCGTCGCGATGGAAGTATGCGGCGCGTTTGAATCGGTGCTGCTCGCCGCGCTCGGCCAGACCGAATCCCCGGACTGGCTCGATCCAGCGGAATAACTTTGCTCATGGCCAGAAATGTTCCCGCGAATCTGATGCTGGATGATCGGCTGCGGTTTCCGGATCCGCGGCAGGCGTCCCGGGATGGCTTGGTGGCCTTTGGCGGCAATTTTTCGTCCGACCGACTTCTGCTCGCGTATCGCTCCGGCATTTTTCCGTGGACCGATGAGCCCATCACCTGGTGGTCGCCCGACCCCCGCGCGATTTTTGATCTCAACCACTTTCATGTGTCGCGCAGCTTCGCGAAATTTCTGCGTAAGCAACCTTACACGCTCACCCTGGACCGCGCGTTCCGGCGGGTGATGGAAGGTTGCGCCGCGCCTTCGCCCGGTCGTGAGGAAACTTGGATTAGTCCGAACTTCATCGCCGCCTACACGCATTTGCACGAACTTGGCCACGCGCACAGCGTCGAATGTTGGCGGGACAACGAATTGGTCGGCGGCATCTACGGCGTGGCGATTGGCGGTTTGTTTGCCGGCGAATCCATGTTTCACCGCGCCGACAATGCTTCCAAAGTCGCGCTGCATCAATTGATCACGCACCTGCGTCAACGCCAGTTCGCCTTGTTCGACATTCAACTCCTGAACGACACCACGCAGCGTCTCGGCGCAATCGAGATTCGGCGGGACGACTATCTCGACCGCCTCCGCCGCGCGGTGGAACTGAATTGTTCCTTTTGAGTCGTTTGTCTCCGGTCAGCGGCCGCGGTGGTGGGAGGAAATTTTTTCCGCGGCATAATCTTTCTGCGCCCCTTGCGGTTACCCTGATCTCATGCAACGCTGCGACCGCTGCCGCCAGATCGACAACAACGGCGGCGAAAGAAAAATCAAAACCTATGGCTGCAACAATTGATCTGACCAAACAAGCTCCTCGTAGTCCGCGCGTGCGACTCGGTGGTTACGTCATTCTTCCCCGCATGCTCGACAAAGGCCGCGCCACGCTGGCGGGCACGAATGGCGAATATCATTACAACTGTCCCGTGGATCAGCGCTTTCTCGAATTCGTCGGCATTGATGCCGAAGCCTTGAAACAACAACTTGCCGCCGGCAAAGGCGATTGGGAAATTCTGGAATGGCTCAACGCCAACGCCAAAAACAAGCGCACCGCGCCGGAGATTGAAGCCTGGTCCGTCTGGCAGGAACGTCGCGCGCCGGACAACCCCGATTCCCGCGCCTACTTCAACGAGCTTCACAACGCGTCCGTCCCCAAGCGTACCGACATCGTGTCTTGGTTCGACCTGTTGGATGCCGATGACTACGCCAGCTTTGGCGGGAAAATCTGAAGTTGCTGAACGGTAATTGTCAGCCCAACAACTTCCGCCACCGCGCCAACTGTTTCGCCACTTCCTTCGTGCCGGGGGCGCCGGGGAGATTGCGTTTGGCCATCGCCTTTTCGAGGTTGAAGACGTTCATCGCATCGCGTTGAAACGATTTATCTATGCCTTGCAGGTCGGCGAGCGTGAGTTGGTTCAACGCTTTGCCTTCACGTTCCGCTAACGCCACCACCGCGCCCACCACGTGATGGGCTTTGCGGAACGGCATGCCTTTTTGCACGAGGTAGTCAGCGAGGTCGGTCGCGAGCAACGCCGGATCGCTCGCGGCGGCGAGGCAGGAAAAGGAATTCACACTCGTGTTCAGCAGCATCGCGCTCATCAACCGCACACAGCCCCGCACTGTATCCGCCGTGTCGAACAAGCGCTCCTTGTCCTCCTGCAAATCGCGATTGTAGGTCATGGGCAGGCCCTTGAGCAGCGTGAGCAGCGACATGAGGTTGCCATACACGCGCCCGGTCTTGCCGCGCGTCAACTCGGCCACGTCAGGATTTTTCTTCTGCGGCATGAGCGACGAGCCCGTGGTGTAGGCATCGGCGATCTTGATGAAGTTGAATTCCGCGCTGGCCCAGAGAATCACGTCTTCCGCAAGCCGCGACAAATGCATGGCGAGCACCGCACCGGCGGCGCAGAATTCGATGGCGAAATCGCGGTCGCTCACGGCGTCCATGGAATTTTGCGTAATCTGAACCTTGCCGTCGGCGTCCACGAAGCCAAGCAACTTCGCAACGAGCACGCGGTCGAGTTTCAACGTTGAACCGGCAATCGCGCCGCTGCCGAGCGGGCAGACGTTCACGCGCGAGTGACAATCCCAGAGCCGTTCGCAATCGCGTTCGAGCATCTCGACGTAGGCGAGCAGGTGATGCGCGAAATAGACGGGCTGCGCGCGTTGCAGATGCGTGTAGCCGGGGATGATGACGTCCGCGTTGTGTTCGCCGAGGGCGACGAGGGCGCGTTGCAGGTCCACAATCTCGCCGAGCAGCGCGGTGATTTCGTCGCGCAACCAGAGTCGCACGTCGAGCGCGACCTGGTCATTGCGCGAGCGAGCGGTATGAAGCTTCGCACCGGCGGGCACACGTTCGGTCAACGCGGACTCGATGTTCATGTGCACATCTTCGAGTTCGGGTTTCCATTGGAATTTTCCCGCGGCGATTTCCTTTCCGATTTTGTCCAGTCCCGCGATGATGGCCTTGGCTTCCGCGGCGGTGAGCACGCCGATTTTTTGCAACATGGTGGCGTGAACCGTCGAGCCGAGGATGTCGTGCGGCCACAAGCGCCAATCGAATGAGATGGATTCGGAGAATTTGGCGACGTCCGCGCCCGGGCCGGAAGCAAAGCGGCCACTGCGAGAAACTGGAGACTTTTTCTTCATAACAGCAGCGGCGAATGTGCGGCGAAACCGCTGCAAAGTCACGCGGGGAAAATCAATACTACTGTGGAGTCTTGCCAGAACCATCAGTGTTCTGTGGTGAAGCCGTCCGATTTGCGCGACTCGAAAGTTTCTGAAGTCCGGCGTTTAGCAAGCCAAGCAGGCCATAGATCAGAAACAACCCACCAAGTCCCGCGATGGGAAAAACCGAAGCCATTTGGGTAAACCCAAATCCCAACACGGCAAACATCACGAACTTTCTTGGAGTTGACTTCTGCAGTTTCGCTGCTCGCCACCCAGTACGTGCAACAAAATAGATGAGGCCGCCAGCTAAGATGATGCCTCCAATTGGGCCTAGGTGTTCAACCCACCCGGGATATGTCCTAGGCTCGAGAAACCTGATCCAAACAAAAAGCAAGACTACCGATATCACGATAGTCCACATCACCAAATTCACTTGGCGCGATGTCATCTTCTAGAGCGAAAACCTACGGTGAACGGGTCGCGAAGTCACGCGGGGAATTGGTTGCCGACCTCATTCACCAGATCTTCCACCACCCAGTTGCGCCGCGTGGTTTGGAGGGTGTCGGCGGCCGCGCCATGTTGCCAAACGGCGTAACGCAGCGTGGTGAGCAAATCGGCTTGCAAGGCCGGTTGCGCCAGCAAGCCCGCGATGAATCCGGCGAGCACGTCGCCACTACCGCCCTGCGCCAGATAGGGATTCCCGGTGGAATTGATGAAGATAGGACCTTCGTGTTGACCGATCAACGTTTGATGTCCTTTGAGCACGACACAACACGAACTGAAACGGCGCGAGATTTCCCGCACCGCTCCGCCGCGGTCCGACTGAATTTGTTGCGTGGTGGATTTCAGCAGGCGCGCCGCTTCGCCCGGATGCGGCGTGACGACACGCAACGCGCGCCGCGGCGCGACATCCATTGGCAACCAATCCAGCGCGCTGGCGTCCACGATCATGGGCAACGTCGAATCGCGCCAGAGTTTGCGCACGGTCATCACGAGGTCTTCGGGAACGTCCTTCGCCGCGAGGCCCGGGCCGACGAGAATCGCGCTGAAATCGCCGGGAAACAAAATGTCGTGCGACCAGGTTTTGACCATGGCGGATTGGAGTTGGCCGGCGACTTGATAGTAGGCTGGTTGCGTGGGGATCACCGTGACCAATCCGGGTTGTGCGCGTTGCGCCCCGCGCGCCGCCAACACGGCCGCGCCGTGATAACCGACACTCCCCGCAATGATGGCCAGATGGCCGAACGTGCCTTTGTGACCGGCGACCGGTCGCGTCGGCGGGAAAACGCGAAAATCTTCCGGTTGCGTCCACTGCGATTCCGATTCGTGCGGGCACGGAATCAAGCCGACCTCAGGCGTCACCTCCAGGCGGCCGACAAATGCCGCCGCCGCTTGCGACAACATGCCTTGCTTCGGCGCGCCGACGGTCAAGGTCGCGGCCGCTTGAATAGCGGCGCCGGAATGTTCGCCCGTATCGGCGTTCAAACCGGACGGCACGTCCACAGCGAGCACCGGGAGTTTCGCGGCGTTGATGCGGGTGACGAGCTTGAGCCACGCGGCATCCAACGGCCGGTTCAAGCCGATGCCGAATAATCCATCGACGACGAACGCGGGAGTTCGGTCGAGGGCGGCCTCGACCAATGCGAAATCGTCGGTGGCGGATTTGACTTCGAACAGCTCGACGCGGCGCTCAGTGAGCAACGGCTGGGCGGCGCGAACGTCGTCGCCGTTATGGCCTTTGCCCGCGAGCAGCAGAATGAGGTCATTGGGGCGCGTGAGTTGCAAAGCGCGTTGCGCCACGCAGTGACCGACGCGGCGAATCACTTCCGCCTCGGTCTGGCCGCTGTCCCACGTGGCCTGTTCCCATTCGCGCATTTGCGCGACGCTGATGACCGGCAAGGACATGCCGCCACGTTACCGGGAATCGCCCGGATGCAAAACAAGAAACCCCCACATCATGATGCGATGTGGGGGTGAAACAGCCGATGAGTCAGCGCAATCAGATTTTCCAGCCTTTGCGATTGGTGCGTTTCACGAACCGCATCGCTTCCGGCGCGTTGGTGGCGCGCATGTTCGGGCCGTCCCAGTGCAATTTCTTGCCGGTTTGCATGGCGACGCAACCGAGCAGAATGATCTCGGTGAGATAGGCCGCGATGTCGAAGTTCGAGTATGGCGTCGGCCCGCCTTTGCACGCGGCAATCCATTCGAGGTGGTGGCGCAAATCGGCATTGCCGGTGTGGGCGTTGCGCGGAATCGATTGCGCGATGGCTTTCGGGGCTTCGTGCGTGGCGCCGTTGACGAGTTCTTTTTCGTCTTTCAAGCGCAGGAAGAATTTCGCGCCGTAATCGTCCGGCGAGAACAACCGGCCTTTGTCGCCGATCAACAAGCAGCCGCTACCGGGCACTTCACCCATCATGTCCTCGATGTCGGCGGTGACTTCCTTCGGCGGCTTGTTGCTGCCGTCATGACGATACGGGTCGTTGGGTTTCGGATTGCCGCCGTCGTACCAGGTGAAGTTGACCGGGGGCAGACCATCGCGTTCGGGGAACAGGAAGCGGATGCGGGATTTCAACGGATACGTTTCCTTGTTGATGTCCGGCGCCCAGGCATCGATCTCCGTGGGATAACCGAGTTTCAACGCGCGGAACGGCATGTTGGCGGTGTGACACGCCATATCGCCGAGTGCGCCCGTACCGAAATCCTGCCAGCCGCGCCAGTTGAAGTTCGCATACACGCCCTTCTTGTAAGGACGGAACGGGGCCGGTCCGAGCCACAAATCCCAATCGAGTCCTTCGGGAATGGGATCGCTGCCGACCGGCCGATCCATGCCTTGCGGCCACACGGGGCGATTGCTCCAGACGTGCACTTCGCGCACCGGACCGATCAAACCGGCTTGAATGACTTCCACCGCGCGGCGCAATCCGTCTTCGGCGCTGCCTTGGTTGCCCATCTGGGTAACCACGCGGTTATCCTTCGCGAGTTTCCGGAGAATGCGCGCTTCCTCGACGGTTTGCACGAGCGGTTTCTGGCAATAAATGTGTTTGCCCATGCGCATCGCTTCAGCCGCGACCACCGCGTGCGTATGGTCCGGGGTGGAGATGATGACGGCGTCGAGTTCTTTTTCCTTTTCCAACATGACGCGCCAGTCCTTGTAGAACTTCGCATTCGGATACTTTTTCCGCTGCCCGGCCACGCGCTCACTATCGACATCGCACAAGGCCACGATGTTTTCGCTGGCGCAGCAATCCGTGTCACTGGCGCCTTTGCCGGAGGCGCCGACGACGCCGATGTTGAGTTTGGAATTGGGTGAAATCTTGCGCGGCCCCCGGGAGGCACAGCCGGCGAGCAAAGCCGTGCCGGCGATGGCGGTGGTCGTGATAAACTGACGACGCGTGAAATATGATGTAGGCATGCGGACTAGCTACGCGGTGCGGTGAACTTGCACAAGAATTTTTTGTTCATTTGCCCTCCGTGAAGTATAAAACTTTCCGCGAACCCAGCTGCGGACGATACAAAAATCCAATCGTGGCAACGCTAATCCAATCGCGGGACGATTGTCTCAAACGGTGCCGAATTCCACGTCCGGCACGGCGCCCAGGGCCGGGGGCACGCTGAAGAATTCGTGGGGCGGGAAGTTGAACAGTTGCGCCACGAGATTGCTGGGAAAGGTTTCGCATTTGTTCCGGTAATCCCGAACATTGCCATTGTAAAATCGGCGCGCGGCCTGGATGCGATTTTCCGTGTTGGTCAATTCCGCCTGCAACCGCAGGAAATGCTGGTCTGCCTTCAGTTGCGGATAACCTTCCACCAGCACGAACATCCGCTTCAGCGCGTCCACCAACTGGCCTTCGTCCCGCGCCTGATCGCCCACGGCGCCGTGATTGGCGGCGCAGCGATTCCGCAGTTCCACCACGCGTTCCAACACCTCGCGCTCGTGCGCGGCGTAGCCTTTGACCGTGGCCACCAGATTCGGGATCAGGTCGTAACGGCGTTTCAATTCCGTGTCCACGTTGCTCCAGGACTCGGCGATGTGATTTCGCAAACTTACGAGTGAGTTGTATTGGACCACTACCCACAGCGCCGGCAGCAGCAGCACAACGGCGACGATGATGAGGAGCTCAACCATGCTGGACCTTGGTAAATAAATACTCCGGCAAATGCGAGCGAAGCATCAACAGCCGGTGGAGATTGGCCTCGATTTGGGCCGGCTCCAGGCGTTTGCCAAACCCCATCGCCAGGGCGTTGCGTTCAATTTCCATCAGCAAATCGCGATTGCTCAGCAGGTATTCCATCATCCGCGCGTGGCAAACATCGTAAGCGAACCGCTTGTCCGGCGAGCGCACACAGAAGGCGCGGGAAAATTCAGCGGATTCGAAGTCAATGTCGTCGTAGCCGAATGCCTGGGCGATTTTCGAGAACAGACTTTCCGGCGTGATGCGCAGCTCGGGAAAGCTCCGTGGCAACAGCAGCACGAAGAACGAAAAGTAATGATGATGCGTTCGCCGCTGCCCTTTCGAACCATGTGAGTGGGTCTCGTAATGATAATCAAAGACCAGCACTTCGTGCCCTTGATACATTCCCGCGAGAAGGTTGAACGCGTAGCGATTGCTTCCTTTGGCGAGGGCGTCGAGAAATTGAAAGCGATCCGCCAACGCCCGGTCCTTGTCTGGGTTAAAACTCAAACCGAGCCGCCCCGCAAGGGAAAGCATTTCCTCCCGGCGCCGTTTGGCGGCCAGCGCGCCGAAAATCGCCGCCCCAATGGCAATCCCCACGATGACGACAATGAAGGCAATTTCCATCTCGCCCCGTTAATAAACCCAACCCCGCCTCTCTGACGATTACATTTTCCGCCGCGAGTTGGAGGCAATCGCACAATTTGCTTTTGCCAGCGCGCGCGCCGACTCATCTTGCCCGCGTGAAATTGTCCGAAGCTGAAATCCGCACCGCCGTCAAAGCCGCCCTTGCCGAAGATATCGGCAGTGGTGACGCCACGTCGCTGGCCACGATTCCGGCGACGACGCAATTCACCGTCCTGATGCGGGCGCGCGAAGAATTAACCGTGGCGGGATTGGCGTTTGCGGAAACTGCGTTTCGCTTCTTATCAAAAGAAGTTCACATCAAACGCCTCGCCCGCGATGGTCAAACCGTCAAAGCGGGAGCGACGCTCTTGCGGATTTCTGGTCCGGCACGCGCGATTTTATCCGCCGAGCGCGTCGCCCTGAACTTTGTGCAGCGACTCTCCGGTGTCGCCACGCTCACGGCGCAATATGTCGCTGCGATTCGCGGGGCGAAGGCACAGATTCTCGATACGCGCAAAACCACGCCCGGCTGGCGACGCTTCGAAAAATTCGCCGTCGCCTGCGGGGGCGGCCGCAATCACCGCATCGGCCTGTTCGATTTGATCCTCATCAAAGACAATCACCTCGCCGCCTTGCGCGATGCAAAACCCAATGCCATTGCCGCTGCCGTGGCCCGCGCGCGAAAAAAGTTTCCCCAACTCAAAGTGGAAGTGGAGGCCGACACGCTGTCGCAAGTGCAACAAGCCGTCGTCGCAGGCGCGGACATCATCCTGCTCGACAACATGAGCAACGCCGATTTGCGTCGCGCGGTAAAACTCGTTAATGGCCGTGCGAAAACCGAAGCCAGCGGCGGCGTGAATCTTCGAGCCGTGCGCAGCATCGCGCGAACCGGTGTGGACTTCATTTCCGTCGGTGCGCTCACCCACTCCGCGCGCGCGGTGGATATTGGCTTGGATTACGAGGCGTAAAACCATTGAGAAAAATCGCTCCGCTGAAACCGCACTTGACATGCAACCCTTTGGTTGCATAATGATGCGCGTTGGATGCAGTATTCAAAGCCTTGGCGGATGAAAGCCGCCGCCAGTTGCTGGATCGCTTGTTCAAGAACAACGGCCAGACGTTGGGCGAATTGTGTGAACACCTCGACATGACACGGCAGGCGGTCACCAAACACCTGCTGATTCTGGAGGAAGCAAATCTGGTCGTCATCGTCTGGCGCGGGCGCGAGAAACTGCATTATCTGAATCCCGTGCCGTTGCAGGAAATCTACGAGCGTTGGATCGGCAAATATGAAGGCCATCGCCTTCAGGCCTTGAGCGATTTGAAAAAGGGTCTCGAAGAAAACAAAAAGCAGAAAGAATAACACCATGCAAAAGCCGAAATTGGTTTACACCACTTACATTCGTTCCACGCCAAAGAAAACGTGGGACGCCATCACCAAACCCGAATTCACCCGTCAGTATTGGGGCGAAATGACCAACGTCTCCGATTGGAAGCAGGGCTCGAAATGGGAACACCACAACCCGGACCACGAAGTCTGGATCACGGGCAAAGTGGTGGAATCTGTTCCACCCAAGCGTCTCGTCCTGACCTGGGCCGACCCGGACGATCTCAAAGATAAATCCCGCGTCACGTTCGAGATTGAAAAGATTGAAGACATGGTGTGCCTCACCGTGACGCATGACAAGTTCACGACCGGCTCGACCATGGCGGGCAAAGTTTCCCAAGGTTGGCCGAAAGTGCTTTCGAGCCTGAAGAGCTACCTCGAAACCGGCAAGGCGCTGAAAATCTTCTGCTAATATCGCGAGTCATGGAGCGCGGTTGTCCGCCGGGCCGACCGCGCTCCGACTGATTGGAAAATCCCAAAGGGATTTCATCATTCAGCCCAGCGTTGCCGCACCAGCGGCTACGCTGGGTGGTGGTTAAAAACAATCTCAACCCTGAATGGGTTGAATCATTGCACGCGCGCCGACGATACAACCCCGTTGGGGTTGGGATTATTCTGGACGGTGACCTAGGGTAGCGTTCCTCGCCAGTCCGGCTCGGACCGCAACCCTAGGCTGAATGATTCCTACCCCGTTGGGATGAGGCGGGCGGTTATTTGCCGACCGAGGCACGCAGATTTTCAAGCCCCGTTAGGGGCGAAATCTTTGTAGAATCAGACCGATTAAATTGGATAGCTCCGATAGGAGCGGCATAGGGAAGATGTCGCTCCTACGGAGCTTGGGATTTAGCGTGCGGACGAACTACAAAGATGCCGCGCCGGACGGCGCTGGTAGGGCTCGCAGTCCCCTGCGAGCCGCCGTTTGGAACGGACGCTTGCGGATTTGCCGCGACGGCGCGCACGGAGTGTCGCGCCCTACCGGGTTTCCAGCGCGAAATCAAACCCGCTGGGCCGATGCCGCTCCTCATGCCGGTCGCGCAATTCGCGCAACGTGGCAGCTACGTGTTTCAGCGGATTCCGGGAAGTGGGTTTGCTGGCCATGAAGCAAGTCTCACGGACGCGGGATTTCCAAGTCCTTGCAAATTTTGCGGGCGGTGAATTCGATGATCTCGCGGTGGCGCGGGACGGCAGAAACCTTCTTGGCAGCACGGTTGACGTAGATGGTGTGATTGCCGCCTTCGCGCAGAAACTCGCACCCGTGTTGTTCCAGGTGGCGGATCAAATCCACCCGCTTCATGTCAGCGCCAGAGTTTCGCGGATGACCTCCTGACCCCGCAACTCCTCCTCGGCCAGTTCACGATTGGCTTGCAGCACCATTGCCACCGCCTCGGCGAGATTTGCGCGGGCTTCCTCCAACGTCGCCCCTTGCGTGTTTGCGCCGGGCAATTCCTCCACAAACGCAGCGTAACCATCAGGAAACGGGAGAAACACGGCGGTGAGGTTTAATTTCATGCTCGCAGAATAACGCTGCCCCTGCGGACTGGCAAGCATGCTGCCGAAGGCCGAGCTGTTGGGAAAGCTCAGAGGGCTGGCATCCGTCCTATGTAACTGCAAAGATGCCGCGCCTACGCTGGTAAGGCTCGCAGTCCTCTGCGAGCCGCCGCTTGGAACGGACGCGTTCGGGTTTACCACGACGGCGCGCACGGAGTGACGCGCCCTACCTGCCCGGCAGCGCGAAATCAAATCCGCTGGGCCGATGCCGCTCCTCATGCCGTTCGTGCAATTCGCGCAACTTGGAAGCGACGCCCGTTTCAGTGGATTAACATTTTTTCAGGTCAGCTAAGAATTCTGGCTGCTCCATTGCAAACAATAGGGTGAGTTTGACTGCTTCCTTCAAAAACGCATTGGCGTTGAACTGATTTTTAAGGATTTGAAACTTCGTCTTGAAATCTACGGGTGTGCCATGCGCCAGAGCGCTTCGGTAGCCATAAAGCTTCTTCCAGGCTTGCTCATGACTGGTTTCCCCAAAGCAACCTTTGTAGTCCAGTTGGCGCTCGAATTTTTTTGATAAAAGAGACATTTTCGTGCTGATTTGATGATTCAGTGAATCGAAGTCATCCTTTGGGTCATGTGTCACAAGCGATTCGATGATGGCGAAGTAACCAAGCACAACGAGGTTGGATTTTCTTGGCAGAGATTTGAGCTGGGTAAAATCCTTTACTGCCGTGTGTATCTGCAGATGCGCCTGCTCAGTGGACTTAATGGCTTCAACATACCCTTTTACGACAGACAACTCCACCGCATCAAGCACTAGCGCGCCATTCCCCGTGTTTCCGAACATTGACTCGTGAGATTCAAAGAAACTGGAGATGTTCGAGTGCCCCGAAATGATGCCGGCATTTTCTCCTTCGTTGTGATAAACAAAGTGAAATCCGAAGTCTAAGTCGTTTTTGAGAAGATTTGTAGCTAGCTGCAAATCATCTGCCCTGATGTTTGTTCGCTCAAAAGTGACAACCCAATATCGAAATTTGTCTTGGGTAAGTTGATGTGAGCTTCTGCTGCCGTCCTTGGCCTCAGGAGACCATTCATATTCGTAGGCGGGATGTGGGTAGTGCCGAGAGTAATTTCTGTGCAGCTCGTTTCTGATGAGGCGAGTTTGTTCAGCATCGGCCTTCTGAAGAAAATGATTCGCGATTAACTCGACTGGAGTATTGCCGGTTACTTCAAGCGGATTTAAGACAAAACAAAAGGATTGTTTCATTTGTTCACTTCGGCATCTGCAAACCGATCTTGTCCGCGGCTTGCGCCACGTCTTTGTCG
>CAZKMR010000052.1:0-1931 GCA_964553795.1 uncultured Bifidobacterium sp.
CGCACCGCGCTGTCCTGCAGGTTGCGATAATAGAAGCCCAACCCGGGATCAATGAAGATGCGTTCGACGCCGTTGCGCTGCGCGGTTTCAATTTGGCGCGCAAAATACTCGTGCATCATCGGAATCGAATCGGCGCTCAAATCGAAGTCGCCGACTTCGCGCACGTTTTTGCCCTGCACGTAGCAAATAATCACCGCCGCATCGTGGTCCGCCACCATGCGGAACAATTCATCACTTCGATCCGTGCCGGTGAGATTGAGAATGTTCGCACCGGCTTCGAGACAGGCGCGCGTGACGGCGGGTTGATACGTTTCAACTGAAACCAGAATCTTCGCGGCGCGCAACGCTTTGATCACCGGCAGCAATTTCGAGTTCTGTCCGGCCTCGTCCACTCGTGCGGCGTGCGCCAGCGTGGATTCCGCGCCGATATCCACAACGCTCGCGCCTTGCGCGGCGAGCACGTGACCACGTTGAATCGCGCTGTCCGTCGTCAGGCAAACACTCTCGCGATACCAGGAATCGGCGGAAAGATTGATCACCCCCATGAGGGCGGGGCGCGAGTTGAAGGCGAAGGCTTGGTCGCCAATCGCGAATTCCTTCACGCGCGCGGTGGCGGCAGCGC
This sequence comes from uncultured Bifidobacterium sp., assembly GCA_964553795.1. Lineage (GTDB taxonomy): Bacteria > Verrucomicrobiota > Verrucomicrobiia > Limisphaerales > JADLHS01 > JADLHS01. Next base: position 623 of record CAZKMR010000052.1, read on the forward strand.
GGTTTTGTTCCAGCAGTTCGGCCAGTTGTTCCAGTTTCAACACGTGCCAGTAGGCTAGGGGGAAATTGCCAAAGTGCAAAAGTAAACCCGCCGCATTTTATCTCCGCGCGGTGGTTACCACGGCAAGCCACCGGATTTAAGCGCCGAGGTCCGGCGCGCGAGCCAGAGAATGTCCTGATTGTTCGCGATATTCCCCGGATGCAAGGCGGCGCGACTCGTCACGCGCGATGATAATCCGCCCGGACCACGCGAGACACCTTCCATCCATTTGTGCAATTCCGCGTGACCATCCAGAAAGGCGAGCGACCCCGAGTTTTGATGAAACCCGGCGGGAAAATCCGGCCAACCCTGAGACGCGGTTGCGGCAGTCGTGTCCGGCATGCGAAAACCGAAAGCGCCGTCGTTGATGCTGGCTGGGTGTTCATCGAGGAAGATCCATAATTGCGCCGGGCCGGGATCGTGCGCGTCACTTTCCTTGGCATACACGCGCCATTTGCCGCCGGGATTGGTCGGTGGAACCCCGGCGGCATCCAGCCAAACCCCGTGCGTCGGTGATTTGCCATCGCTCCAGGTGCCGACCGCTTGACTTAACGAAACACTGCGCACGCGCCGCACGCGACCGACGCCGGTTTGATCAACCGTGGCCCAGTCGGACGGGCATTGATAAATGCCGATTGTGGTCGTGTAGGGACTGAGCACGGCGCGTTGCGGATTAAGCAATGAATCCGGATTCCAATTGTCCGGATTGGCGCCGTTGAAATCGAGCCAACCGCGCAACCAACCATCCGCACCGCTGTAAGTGTTGGGCGCAAACCAGCCGGCGTAATCCTCGGCATACAACCGAAACGCCAGGGTGAGTTGCTTCATGTTGCTGAGGCACCGGATCGCGCGGGCCTTTTCTTTGGCCATGCTGAGCGCGGGCAATAACAAGGCCGCCAGAATGGCGATGATGGCAATGACGACCAGCAGCTCAATTAGCGTGAAACCCGGCGGCAATCGGTTCCGGGGAGCGGCGGGGTGATTGCCCGCAAGCCTTGACGCGAGATTTAGCTTCCGGCTCACACGAGGAATCCTGGGGTGCGTGAATTCTTTGGTGCGCTTGGCGGGAGTCGAACCCACGACCCTCTGCTTAGAAGGCAGATGCTCTATCCAACTGAGCTACAAGCGCAGCCTTGCTGACAGTAATCAGCCCGGCGCCGGCGTGCAAGCCACGGGTTCAATGGGCGGGGAAACGAATTCTGCAGCCTATCCGGTGGTTGGATGACTTGTGGCTCATCTTTTGATCAAAGGCACAAACTTCAAATGGCAG
>CAZKMR010000052.1:2031-31788 GCA_964553795.1 uncultured Bifidobacterium sp.
GGGCATAGTTATCTAACCGCTAATCGACGGCAGTGTTTGCGGGCGATCCTGATTCATGGGGCGACGGTAGGCGGGACAAAAACGCGCGTCTAGCAGTAAACGCTCGGAAACGCTGCTGACGGCAGCGGCGCAATTCACAATACTGTTGCAGCAATGGACATTATCCCCACCTCTCGCGGGCTGCGGTTGATGCAACACGGCGTGGTCATCAGCGAATTGCGCACGTCGCCCGGGCCGACGCATAGCGTGTTCGATGTGTTGGCGGCAATGCTCGTGTTGCTGCGCCCTGGCGGTCGCATCGGGGTGTTGGGGTTTGCCGGCGGCGGCATGATGGCGCCGTTGCAAGCGTTGGGTTACCGAACGCGATTCGCCGCCGTGGATCTGGATCGCGCCAGTTACAAACTGTTTTGCAAGCATTGTCCGGACTGGGTGCGCCAGGTGAAATGGCATCATGCCGACGCGGTGGCGTGGTTGCGCCGCCAAAAGCCGGGTTTCGATTTGTTGTTGGAGGATCTTTCCGTGCCGCAGGCGCGCGACGTGGTGAAGCCGATCATCAGTTGGAACGTCTTGCCGGCGTTGTTGCGACAGCGACTGAAGCAGGGTGGGGTGGCGGTAGTGAATCTGGTCGCGCCGCCGCCGGAAGGATGGCGCGAGGGCTTGAGCCGATTTGCGCGCGAGTTTCCGGTCGTGCAACTCGTGCTGTTGGATGAATTCGAGAACCGGATTTTAATCGCCGGTGAAACATTAATGCCGGCAACAGTGACGGGATTGCGGTTGCGGGAATTGCTGCGAAGCGTCCGCTCGCGCCAGGCCACGCGCGTCCGCGTGCGCAGCGTCCGCGCGAAGTCCGAATGATCAAGCGGTGGCGGTGGCGGCGACGAGGGTGCGGCTCAATTGTTCGTGCCCCCAGCGCAACATGCGTTCGGTGGTTTCCCAATTTACGCACGCGTCGGTGATGCTGACGCCGTATTGCAGTTCTTTTACCGGCTTGGGGAACGGTTGATTGCCTTCGCTCAAGTGGCTTTCCACCATCGTGCCGATGACGGCGGCGGTGCCGTTGACGCGTTGTTCGATGACGCTGCGCCAGACGTCTTCCTGCCGGGCGTGTTTCTTTTCCGAGTTGGCGTGGCTGCAATCCACCATGATGACGGCGGGGAGCTGGTGTTTTTTCAACGTGGCTTCCGCGTCGGCAATGCTGGCGGCGTCGTAATTGGTGCGCGCCCGGCCGCCGCGCAAGACGACGTGACCGTTCGGATTGCCGGTGGTGCGGACAACGCTGGTGACGCCGTCCTGGTCCATCCCAAGAAAACTGTGGCGATGCCGCGCGGCGCCCATGGCGTCGATGGCGATTTGAAGACTGCCGTCCGTGGCGTTCTTGAAGCCAACAGGCATCGAAAGGCCGCTGGCCATTTCGCGATGTGTCTGAGATTCCGTGGTGCGCGCGCCGATGGCGGCCCAACTGACGAGGTCGGCGATGTATTGCGGCACGATGGGATCGAGGAATTCCGTCGCGGCGGGCAGGCCCATGCCGGTAATTTGCACCAGCAACTTGCGGGCGAGTTTGATGCCTTCCTCGACGTTTTCCGTGCCGTCGAGGAACGGATCGTTGATCAATCCTTTCCAGCCAATCGTGGTGCGCGGTTTTTCAAAATAAACGCGCATGACGATTTCCATGCGGTCGGCGAGCTGCTGGCGGAGCTTGTTCAAGCGTTGAGCGTATTCGAGTGCGCTTTTGGGATCGTGAATGGAGCACGGGCCCACCACCACCAGCAGGCGCGGGTCTTCCTGGCGGAGAATGCGGATAATCCGCTCGCGGCTCATCGCCACGGTGGCGACGGCTTCCGGGGTGGCGGGAAAGGCCGCCTTGACCGCGTGCGGGGACGACAGGCGGACTATCTCGCGGACATGCAAATCTTGCGTCTTGAACATCGGCGGGAAGTATAGCGGGAAGCCGGGCGGGCAAAAGCAAAGAAATTGGAGTGACTTGCCGGGGCGGACTTGGGGCTAAAACTTTTCGGCCCAGGTGCGGACGCCTTGCATGATCATATCCACGGAAACCGTCCCGACGACCAACGCCATGATGCGGCCAACGATTTCAATGTAGCGTTGCACCAGTGGCTCAAACTTCGGACGGACGTCGTCGTGAATGCGTTTCAAGACCAGAATCAGGGCGATCGAAAGCGCCACCGCCGCGACCACGATGGCGCAAGCGAGCGCGGGATCATGGCGTTGCCCGATGACGATGCTCGCGCTGATGGTGCCCGGGCCGATCAGCACCGGCATCGCAATCGCGCCGGCGAGTTGTTTGGATTCACCGCGCAAAATGCCGATGGCTTTCGGGCCGTGAAACACGAATTGCAGGCCGATGAGAAAAAACACCACGCCGCCGAAAATTTGGAACGAAGCGAAATTGGATTGCAACACCCGGGCGAAGATGGCGTCGCCGAGAATCGCAAAGCAGCAGAAGACGCCGGTGGCTATCAGGCCGCCGCGAATCAGCACGCGATTGAACTCGCGCCGGTCCAACCTCTCGACGAGGTCCACGAGATAAACGATGACGAGAAAGGGATTGAGCAACACCAGGAGCAAGGCGGCGGATTGGACGAATTCAAGCATGAGTCAACGGGGCGGTGAATTTGCGGCGGCGCTCCATGCGGTCGCCGGTTGAATGCTGGCATCTTATTGTTTTCATTGAAGCAACGCAACCCAACGGGCGGTAAGAACTGTAGTGACTGCGGTTACTTTTCTCATCGCGACACCAGGCATGCTATGCTAAGCGTGAACTGCGCGCATGAATGCCGAATCAAAACCCGCCGCGAGGTCGCAATCCCAGAATAGCGGCTGCCTGACCCGGGCCGTGGCATCGGTATTGGTGGAAGAACCGACCCTGGAAGCCGTCACCATTGATCCGGAACACCACAAGATTTCCGTGGCGACGCTGGGACGCGCGGACGAAGCGCGCTTGCGGGAACGCATCAGCGCCAAATTGGAGGAGGCCGAGCGGGCCGACAGTGAACACGCCTGCCAATTGCTGGTATCGGGCGGTTCTTGTGCGAATTGCGCCACGCCCTTGAGCGAGCCGCAGCGCAATCAATTCACCGTCAACCACGATCACGGCGCCACCACCATCGCGCGCGTGACGTGTCCCACCGCGCCGAAATTCTGGCGCTGGCGCGATTTGCCGCTGCCGAAAGTGGTGCAGCGCGACGTGGAATTCCTGGAGCACGACGACGAGGAGCATGACCACGCCGATGAATGGAAATGGCAACTCGTGCTCGCGGCCGCTTGTGGGGTGTTAGGCTTGGTGGCGGCGTACGCGGTGCCGGAAGCGTGGCGGATTCCGGTGTTCGCATTGAGTTACCTGGCGGGCGCGTGGTTTCCGGCGGAGGAAGTGTGGGAACGATTGCGCCAGCGCACGATTGACGTGCATTTCCTGATGCTGGCGGTGGCGGCGGGCAGCGCGAGCATCGGGGCGTGGGGCGAAGGCGCGACGTTGCTGTTTCTGTTTTCCTTTTCCGGCGCGTTGGAACATTACGCGTTGGGGCGGACGCAAAAGGAAATTCGCTCGCTATTCCATGCCGCGCCCAAAACCGCGACGGTGCTCGAAGCAAACGGCGACGAGCGCGAGGTGAAAGTTGCAGCCCTCAAGCCGGGTCTGCGTTTGCTGGTGAAGCCGGGTTCGCAATTTCCCGTGGATGCCGAGGTCTTGAAGGGCGGCACTGCGGCGGATGAATCGAATCTGACGGGCGAAGCGACGCCGGTGGAAAAAAAGGTTGGTGATTCGGTGTTGGCCGGGACGATCAATTTATGGGGCGCGGTGGAAGTGAGCGTGTTGCGTCCAGCGGCCGAGAGCGCGTTGCAAAAGATCATCAAGCTGATTCGCGACGCGCAACATCAGAAAGCGCCCTCGCAACGGTTCACGGACAAATACAGTACGTATTACACGTACGGCGCGTTGGGACTGTCGGCGGCGATGTTTTTTGTTTGGTGGCTCGGTATGGGGCTCGCGCCGTTCACTTCCGACGGCGAAACGCGCAGCGCGTTTTATCGCACGATGACGTTGCTGGTCGTGGCGTCGCCATGCGCGTTGGTGTTGTCCATTCCGTCGGCGGTGTTGGCGGCAATTGCGTGGGGCGCGCGTCACGGCGTGTTAATTCGCGGCGGGTTGGCGGTGGAAAAACTCGCCGAAGTCAACGTGGTGGCGCTTGATAAAACGGGGACGATGACCACGGGCGAATTGCGCGTGGAGACGGTGGAGAGTTTTCCGGCGGGTCGCGAGCAGGAAGTCGCGCAACTGGCGTACTCGCTGGATCGGCTTTCGACGCATCCGCTAGCGCGCGCGGTGACGCGTTACGGCAAGCAACAAGGGTTGAAGCCGGTTGAATTTGAGCATTACGAATCCGTCACCGGGCAGGGCGTGCAAGGACGGTGTGCACGCGGTGAATATTGGCTGGGGCGCCGCGAATGGGTGGCCGCGCAGCGGGGGCAACGGGGCATGGCAGAAGTCCCGACTACGGAAGCCGGGTTTTCGGAAATCTGGTTGAGCGACGGAGATTTGCTGGGACGTTTGGTGCTGCGCGATGACATTCGCCCGCAGGCGAAGAAGGTGGTGGAGGAATTGCGAGCGTCGGGCCTGCGCACGCTGGTGCTGACGGGCGATCGGCAGGCAGCGGGGGAATTTCTGAAACAGGAATTGCATCTCGACGAAGTTCGCGCGGAGTTGAAGCCGGAACAAAAAGTCGCCGCCATTCGGGAACTGAGCGAGGGCGACCAGCGGGTGGCGATGATTGGTGACGGCGTGAACGACGCGCCGAGCCTGACCGCGGCGCATGTGGGGGTGGTGATGGGTGCGCGTGGCTCGGACGCAGCGTTGGAGCAGGCGGATGTGGTGTTGATGCATGATCGCCTGGAAAATTTTCTCGCCGCTTTTCGGTTGAGCCAACGCGCGCGGCGCATTATCCGGCAGAATCTGGTAGTCTCACTCGGGACAGTGGCAGTGCTGGTGGTGTTTGCGTTGCTCGGGAAAATCCCCTTGCCCGTGGGCGTGGTGGGACACGAAGGCAGCACCGTGGTCGTGGTGATGAACAGCCTGCGATTGTTATTCGGCGGCGCGAAGAAGAGTTAAGGGACGCGACGGCTCGCAGCGGCTGGAGTTTCGTTTCGCAACTGCTACCCGCGCCGGATTTCCGAGCCTTGGAAGCGGATTTCGATCCGGTAAACCTTCTTCGTGCGGCACTTCAATTTGCCGGTGGTGAGATCAATGCTTTCGGGAATTTCAATGCGATGAATGTCCACGCCGGCATGGTAGCCGCGCTCGGAAAACACATCGATCAACATCGCCAGGGCGAGCGGCTCTTCCATGAGTTTGTCCTCCGTGTTGATATGGGCCGATCCGGAGATGGCATGCCGCAGCACGATGGGGATGATCTTCTGTTCGATGAACGTCACGACGTTGGCGAACAATTCCGCGTGTTCCAGTTCATAACTGTCCAGTCGCTTCACCAGTTCCTGGCGCGCGTGGATGACAATTTGACTGGCAACCGGGATGCCGCGTAATCGGTCCACCGTGCGCGAATCCAGCTCCAACGTACTTTGATATTCCAGTTCCTTGACGATGTTGCGCTCGACCTCAGCAATTGGTCCCTGCGCGTTGATGAAGTGATAGTGGAAAATCTCCTTCAACGATTGAAGTGCTTCCCACGTCTGCTCCTTGAAAACGCGATAGCGTCGTCGGGCCAGCGTTTCGTCGTGATCGGTGGGGCGATCCTCGGGCAGATCGGTCCGGCCTTCGCGCGTGGCGGATTCGATGAGCGCGCGCGTTTCGCGGCCCCGCTTGAGTTGGCGCGCCACCGATTCCTTTTCGGTGACGAACAACACCATGATGTGGATCGTGGGTTGACGAAAATGAATGCTCAGGGGCGTGTGATAAAACTCCCGCCGTAATGCGTGCATCTTGTCCACGAGCAATTTCAGACATTCCACCTGCACGTGCGTGCGCGGAAAACCGTCGAGGATGACGCCGTCGTGATATTCCGGTCGCAACAGCGCGCGCAACACCAACCCCACCACCTCGCGATCGCCTACCATGTTGCCGGCGTCTTTCAAGGCCCGGGCTTCCGGCGAACTGAGCAGCGAACTGATAACGATGGGGGCGCAGGTTAAGCCGCGCACCTGGGCGATGAACGCGGTGTTGGTGCCTTTGCCCGCCCCCGGCGCGCCGCCGAGCAGAATGATCTCTTTGGGAAACCGGAGGTTCTCGTGCCCGTACTCGTGTTCCAGTTCGCGCCACACCGCCTCAAAGATGAGTTGGGCATCTTTGATTTCCAAATCGCTCCGCTTTGTTGCCGGAGCGGTCACCAACGCTGTTTCATTTGATGAAGGCATACCGAGATTGAATGGCTGCATCTTACGAGTCATGGCTGGATGACGCACGCGGTTTCGTGTCAAACCTGCAAATAAAACATGAATGTGCGAGTTCTCGGCGGTCATTCGCGTCAAGCCAACGGGTAAAATCACGCCAACCATTCCCCGACCAAAACTCCAATATCGCGGTTGAACCCGGTTCGAAATGCAGTTAACCATTGGGCGCACCTATGAAAACCATCGTCTGCCCCCCGTTCGGAAATCTGGTCGTCGCCATCCTCACATTCAGTTTCGCTTCCGCTTCCGCAGCGGACTTCGCGCAATGGCGCGGGCTGCAACGCGACGGCCACGCGCGGGACACCGGATTGCTCCAGGAATGGCCGAAAGACGGGCCGAAATTGCTGTGGCAGGTGAATGACATCGGCGGTGGTTATTCGACCCCGTCAGTCGTGGGCGACCGGATTTATTTGCTCGGCAGTGAAGGCGGGGCGGAATCAGTTCACGCGCTCGCGGTGAAGGACGGCGGTAAAGTCTGGTCGGCGAAATTGGGCCCGGTTGGGCATCCCGAGCAGAATCCCAGTTATCCTGGCGCGCGCACGACGCCGACGGTGGACGGCAAGTTTCTGTTCGCGCTGGGATCGGATGGCGATCTTGTTTGTCTGGAGACAGCCAGTGGCAAGGAAGTTTGGCGTAAACATCTGCGCACCGATTTCGGCGGCAAATACGGCGAATGGGCTTATTCGGAATCGCCGCTGGTGGATGGGGAACAATTGATCTGCACGCCCGGCGGAGCGGAAGCGACGTTGGTGGCGTTGAACAAGAAGACCGGCGAGGTGATTTGGAAATGCGCATTTCCGGGTGGCAGTGACGCCGGGTACTCGTCGGTGGTAACGGCGGAGTTGTCCGGTGTGAAACAATACGTGCAGTTTCTCGCCAAGGCGCTCGTGGGCGTGGACGCGAAAACAGGCAAACTGCTTTGGCAATTTGAGAAGACCGCCAAAGGCAGTCCGGCGGTGATCATCACGCCATTGGTGAGTGAGGGCCTGATTTACAGTGGCGCGTTTCGCGCGAGTTCGGCGGTGGTCAAGCCGGTGCGGAAGGATGGGGAGTTTACGGTGGAAGAAGTTTATTCCGGCAACAAACTGCCCGTCGGCCTGGGGGGCGTGGTGAAAGTGGGCGATTACTTTTACGGCAGCAGCAGTCAGTCGGCACTGTGCGTGGATTTCAAGACTGGCGACATCAAATGGGAAGAACGCGCGTTGGGGCCATGTTCGTGGTTGGTGGCGGATGGACGAATTTATCTGCACGCCGAAAGTGGCGACGTGGCGTTGGTTGAACCGAGTCCCGCCGTGTTTCGTTTGAAAGGAAAATTCTCGCCACCCAATCCGCCGGCCCGCGGCCAGGCCAAAGCGTGGGCGTATCCAGTTGTAGCCAACGGGAAGCTGTACATTCGCGAGGCGAACACTCTGTGGGCTTACGATGTCAAGGCGGGCGGAAACTAAGCGGACGGGAAGCCGGCGATGTGCGGGGAATAATTTGAGCCGGCGGCTTACTTGCGGAAAGGTCGGGTTCAGGTTTAGATTATGGCCGATGAAGCTGCGAACCGATTTGGCGCTCCGCGTCACTCCCGAGATGGTGGAGGAGGAAGCGCTGGCGAACCAGCATCGCTACAAGGCCGAGCCCCGCTTCTCCAAAACTGGCACTGGGAGTCTATCATCCGCCTCAACGAGCGACTCTGCCGCGGAGGTCGCGCGCAGCACGGCCAGAATTCAGAAACTTATGCGCGCAGCGAAAGCGAATGGCGCTCCAGCCACGCGCAAGAACGGTCGCTCCTCGAAACCTTAGACTGGTTGCGGTCGTATCATCGCAAAGCTCCGTTTCTTTTCTTCAACGGCAACACCTTTGCGGAAATTGGACGCACTCTGACGGATGCCTTGTTCGCGGAACTGCCCAGAGGGCGGCGGCGCGAAGCTGCTTCTTTGGCGGCCCATTATGTTGCCGGTGTTTTGGATCGGGAAGCGATGGTGGCTGGGTTGGATGCGTTGGCACAGGCGGCGGACTTTGTTCCCGGTGATCGCGTCCGTACGATGAAGGGTTCCCTGCGCGGGGTGGTGAAAGAAATTCTTCCGAACGGAAATGTCATCTGGCTGCCGGACGACAATGAGACAGAATTGACGGCACTGCCTGAAAGTTTACTGCGCGAGCCGAAGCCCTAACTGCTCGGCAATTTCTCGCGATAGCGCGTCGGAGATTCGCCGGCAATGCGGCGGAACACGCGATTGAAGTGGCTGAGGGATTGGAAGCCGGCGGCGAAAGCGACTTCACTGATGCGCATGTTCGGGTTGAGCAGGAGATTCTTGGCCTTCTCCACACGAATGCGCGACAGGTAATCCGTGAAATTCAGCCCGGTCGCCTTCTTGAACATCTTGCAGAAATAAAACGTGCTGGTGTTGACCGCTTTCGCGACGTCCGCCAACGAGATTTCCTCCGCTTGATGTTCATTGATGAATTGCTTCGCCTTGGTGATGGCGGGCGGTTCGGCATTGGCGCGGCGCACCAGCAATTGATTGCTCACCAGCGCGAGGTGTTGGGCGAAAATGGTGAGCAGGTGCAGGACAGACTCGTATTGCTTCGGGCTGATGATGCGGGTTTGAAAGTAAGCTTCTTCGAGTTTGCGTAAATCCACTTTCCAACCCCAGTCGGTGAGTTGTTGCGCCGTTTTGGAGAACTGCGCCTTGCTGGGTTTCTGCAAAAAGACCTGGCCGGTTTGCAGAAAGCCAAGAATTTCGTCGCCGACGGAAACCGGGACGCCCGTGTCGCACAGGCCGGCAAAGCATTTCACGGTGCGCGGTCCGGTGCCCGCTTCATCCGCGATCTGTTGCTGGGCATCGAGACAAGCGGCGCAGGCGCGGTTGGATTCCGCCATCAAGAGGCAGAAGGGATTCTCTGACTTCTTTCCGCCATGGACGCGTTGGAACGTTTCCACCGGACGCAAGCTCAAGGGCAGGCCGGTGGTCTTGGTGAAGGCGCGTTCGTAATCCTGGTAGATCTGTGACTGAGACAGCGCTTCGATGAACTTTTTGTTGTCGCCTCGTTCCACGCGCTCACATTAGCGATACTGGTGGTGAGGAACAAGTGGCAAAGGGTTGTCGGCAATAGAGGAGGATGATTCGGCAAGGGAGGCGGAGCCGCGTTCTCGGCCCGGGCGTAACGTGACCACGATGCGACGAAATTCATGAAACCGCCGGTGGCCAGAAAAAGCAGATGGGATGGAGCGCAGTCGGTACGCCCTGAGTTTCAGCGTATCTTGGTGGCGGTGGATTTTTCGGAAGAAAGTCGCAGCGCGCTTGGTTGTGCGGCGGAAATGGCGGCGCGCTTTGGGGCGTCGTTAACTTTGGTGCATGTGGTGGAGCCGCACTTCGGGCCGCCGGATGCCGATGTGCCGCCGTTGACGGGCGAACAATCCGATGCGGCGGAATTTGCCGAGGCGAAACTCGAACTGAGCGCCCTGGGCGAGCAAATGCTCGGCACGTGTCGCGTGGTGGAAACCGTGGTGCGCGCGGGGCTCGCGTTCTTCGAGATCACCGAGGCGGCCAAGGCGTTGGGCGCGGATTTGATTGTGGTGGGGACGCACGGTTACACGGGCTTGAAACGCGCGCTGTTGGGCAGCACTGCCGAAAAGGTCGTGCGGCACGCGCCGTGTCCGGTGCTGGTCGCGCGGGCCTCGTACGGGGATCTCGTCATGTGAAAACATCATGGACCCGGAAGCAAACATTTCGGCTAATTTGCCTGGAAATGAAACTGCGCCAGGGGGCGGCGCAAACGGCTGGCACACGCATCCATTCGTGCGCGGTTTGAGTCCAGAGTTGCTGGCAACTCTGGCGTCCTGCGCCATGCCAACGACCTTTCGCGCGGGCGAAGTCATTTTCCGCGAAGGCGAAATGGCCAATCGCTTCTACCTGGTGCTTCACGGGCGCGTGCAACTCGAGGCCGAAGTGCGCGATCGCCCGGGTGTCATCGTGGACGAAATCGGTGGGGGCGATGTGTTGGGCTGGTCGTGGTTGTTCCCGCCGTACACGTGGAATTTCAGCGCGATTGCACTCGAGCCAGTTCAAGCCGTTTTCTTCTACGGTACCTGGCTGCGCGAACGTAGTGAAACGGACCTGTCCCTCGGCTATGAGTTGATGAAGCGCACCGCGGTCGTGCTGATGCGCCGGTTGCAGGCGACGCGCCAACAACTTGTTCAAAGTGTAGCCGGTTGAAACTGGAAGTGATGCTCGGCTTCATCCCACTCGGACCACGCCTCCGCCGGTTCTGAGCGTTGCAGATATTTTTCCAAGCAGCGCGGGCAACAAAATATCAGTGAGCGGGAATGTTCAGGCAACCGCGCGAACCAATGGCCGTCGCGGATTTCCTTGCCGCACCAGGAACACACCATTGCTTCGTCGCGCGGCATTGCCTGGCGAGAGTTCATGACTTGGAGGCGACCGACCCTGCGTCGATCGGTTTGGCGGCCGTGGCCGATTGGGGAGTTTTCGGTTCGGGCCGCTTTTCCAGCCCGTGTTCTTCCTGATGCCAGTGTTCCGACACCTTGCCGTCCCAGCAGGCGAGATTCAGCGGATACACATCGGGATCAAACATCACGTGATAGAAATGCCAGACGAGAATTGCCAGGCACGCGAGGATCGCTTCGTAATAATGAATCGTCAGCGCCACATCCACCGCCCAGCGCGGCAGCCATTGCGTCACGTGCATCTTGAACCAGACCACGAGCCCCGTAACGCCCATGATGATCGTGCCCCAGATCACCGCCCAATACTCCATTTTCTCCGCGTAACCGAACCGCCCGATCTGTGGCTTCTCTTTGCGCAGTCCAACCAACCACCGCACCGTGCCCACGATGTCGGCGAGATCCTTTTTGACCGGCAGAAAATCCACGATCAATTTCCGGCCATCGCGTGAGACCGCCAGATAAATCAAATGATACAGTCCCGCCAGCAGCAAGATCACGCCCGCAATCCGATGTGACCAGCGGCGGAATGGCTCGCTCGAACCGAGCATTTTGGCCAGCCACGATTCCGGGAACTTGAGTGCAAAACCGGTCAAAGCCAGCACGATGAAACTTGAGGCCAACACGGCGTGTTGCCAGCGTTGGGACAGGTTCATGCGGAGGACGGGTCGGCCCGTGGTCCGCAAATGCGCCGCGACTTTTTTCACAAACAACAACCCGTTGTGCGCCAGCATCGCGCCGATGGTGAGGATGATGAGGCCGAGATAGATTTTGCGCACCCACCAGTTGACCTGACTGCCGAGGTCGTCGTCCGCGCTCAAATCGCGCGACAAATCCACGTGCATTTTACTCAGAGCGAATCGCTCCGTAGCCCCCGGATGACACTTGCCACAGGTGTTCACCAGATTGGCCTTGTGAATGGTGGACTCGGGATCGGAGGACGGCAGGACTTTATGATAACCGTGGCAACTGCCGCAATTGGCGGCCAGCGTCGAACCGTATTTGGAGGCCAGCCCGTGATAGCTGTCGAAGAACGTGCGCACGCGATCCGGCGGCAGGTTGTATTTGGTGTTCAGCCGTTCCGACGCATGACAGCGACTGCAAACGTCCTCGGAAATCTTGCGCGAACCGCCGTTGGCGAGCGATTCGATGCGGTGTTCGGAATGACAATCCGTGCAAGTCGGCGCATCGCGTACTCCGGCGGCCAGCGCGCGCCCGTGAACACTCGCGGCGTATTCGGTGGCAGCCTCTTCGTGACACGCGCCGCAGGTTTCCGGCTGGCGAAAAATGTGCAGGGGCGATCGCGGCGAAATCGGAGACACAATGTCATGCGAGTTGTGACAATCCCGGCATTCCGGCGCGCTCGCGTCGCCATTCCGCGCGGCCAGACCATGCACGCTGCCGCCGTAACTAATCGCCTGTCGTTCGTGACATTGACTGCAATTGACCGGCAACGCGGCGACTTCGTCATCCGGATGTTGCGCGGTCAAATCGACGTGACAACTCACGCAACTGTTCGTGCGGTGCGCGGAGCCCGCCAGTCGGGCCGCATCGACAAACAACGAAATCTCTTTGCCAGCCGGGCTGGTTTTGGTGAGCGTCTCGTCCGCGTGACAGTCGAGACATTCGCTGTCCGTCATCGCGGCTGAAGCGCTGGAAGCCAAACCAAACGCCAGCGCCAAGCCCAGCCACGGGCGGAAGACCGCTGAAATTCTGACGCGCATGCCGCCTTAATGTCGGCGGTTTTGTGTGTCTCGACTCGCCGCGCCTTGGCGATTGCTTTGCCAATCTTGGCGTTGCCGGGAAAAGAAGTGTGTGCGTGAGAATCTTCGCCGTAGCGTTCAAGCGCCGCGCACGGCTTGCAGGAAGGCGCGGACTTTGGCGGGATCTTTCTGCCCGGGCGCGCGTTCAACGCCACTGGATACGTCCACGCCGAAGGGTTGCACCTGACGCACGGCGGTGGCGACGTTCTCGGGCGTCAACCCGCCGGCGAGGAAAACCGGGCGACCGAACTTTTTCGCGTCGATGGCCAGATTCCAATTGAACTGGGCGCCCGTGCCGCCGTGGGCATCGGGTGAATACGCATCGAGCAAGTAGGCTTCGGTCTGATATTCCGGCAGTGCCAGCAATGAATCGGCATCGCGGACGCGAAACGCTTTCATGGTCATCGCGCCAAATTGCTGGCAGAAGGCGGGCGTTTCCTCGCCATGAAATTGCAACACGCTGATGCCGCAGTCACCAATGGCGCGCATAACCGCATCCTCCTCGGGATTGACGAACACGCCGACTTTGACCACGAACGGCGGCAGGGCCGCCGCAATTTCCGCCGCCGTGGCAAACGAGATGTGGCGCGGACTGCGCTCGTAAAACATGAAACCAACCAGGTCCGCGCCGGCTTCGGCGGCGGCGAGACCATCGGCCACATTCGTGATACCGCAGATTTTAACTTTGATGTTCACGGGAAAATTTCACCGGCAAACCATCTGCCCGGGCCGAAATAGAGCGTAAAATGCCCCGGGAGACAAATGTCGAATTGGGCGCGATCATTCGAGTGCCGCTGGGTTGAATTGGGGTGGCCGCTTCAACAAGACCGATTCGCGCGCGAGCGGACCGGATTAATCAGCTATTCATTTTTTGGTATCGAACAAACTCGGCGCGGCGCGTTGAGCCAGGGCAGTGCTGCGGGCGAGAATATCGGTGGCCGACTCGCTTTCGAGCGCAAACTTCGCCAACTCGCGGGCGTCGGAAACTTTCAGGCGTCGAATGAGGTATTTCAGCGGGGCGAGCAATGAAGGCGCGGCGCTCAATTCGTCCACGCCCAAGCCCAACAACAGCGGCGTGAGGGTCGGATCGCCCGCCATCTCACCGCAGACGCTGACCCAGATGTCGCGTTTGCGCGCGGATTCGACCGTTTGGTTGATCAGGCGCACGATGGCCGGGTGCGTAGGTTCGTAAAGATGCGCGATCTTCTCGTTCATCCGATCGACCGCGAGTGTGTATTGAATGAGATCGTTTGTGCCGAGACTGAAGAATTTCACGCGCTTGCCGAGAGCATCGGCGATGATGGCAGCGGACGGCGTTTCAATCATCGCGCCGAGTTCGATGCGGTCGTCGAACGCGATTTTTTCGCGGCGCAATTCGTCCTTGGCCTGGGCGACGAAGGCGTTGGCCTGATTCAATTCGTCCAGGCCCGAGATCATCGGATACATGATCTTGAGATTGCCGGCGGTGCTGGCCCGGAGAATCGCGCGAAGCTGAGCACGGAAAACATCCTCCTGTTGGAGACAATAGCGAATCGCCCGCCAACCAAGGAAGGGATTCATCTCGGGGGGAATTCCCAGTGAACTGAGCAGTTTGTCGCCGCCCAGATCCAGCGTGCGAATGACGACGGGATTGGGCTTCAACGCTTCGGCGACTTGGCGGTAGGCCTGATATTGTTCCTCTTCGGTGGGGGGATGTTCGCGGTTGAGGTAGAGATATTCGGTGCGGAACAAGCCCACGCCTTCGGCACCGCTGTTACTCACCGCGTCCACATCGCCCGGTTGTTCGATATTTGCGGAAACGAAAACGCGATGATTGTCGAGGGTAACGGCGTGCTGACTGAGCGTGTCGCGGAGCTTTTCTTCAAGCGAAACCTGTTTGCGAATCAACTGCCCGTATTCGAACAACGTCTGGTCGGTGGGATCGATGATGATCAGGCCATTGAAACCGTCCAGCAACGCATACTCGCCGCTGCGCAGCAACTCACTGGCGTTCTTCAAGCCGACCACGGCGGGAATGCGCAACGACCGCGCCATGATGGCGGTGTGCGACGTGCGGCTGCCGATGTCCGTGGCGAATCCCAGCACATGCTCGCGGTCCAGTTGCGCCGTCTTCGAGGGCGTGAGGTCGTGCGCGATAATGATGCACGGTTCGGACAAGTGGGCCAGGTCCACTTGTTCGTTGATGCCTTGCAAATTGTTCATCACGCGCCCGCTGACGTCGCGCATGTCCGTGGCGCGTTCGCGCAGGTATTCGTCTTCCACTTTGGCCAGCGCGGCGATGAAGCGGTCGGTGACCTGATGAAACGCGAACTCCGCGTTGATCTTGTCGTGTTGAATCAGCCGCACAACTTCATCCAGCACGGACGGGTCTTCGAGCACGAGCAGGTGCGCGTCGAAAATGCCGGCCTTGCCGTCGCCGAGATTTTGCGCGAGTTGGCGCTGGACCTCCTGGACTTGTTCGCGCGTTTTGACCAGCGCCTGTTGGAAGCGATTCAACTCATCTGGAATCTCGCTGTCGGAGAGAGTCCGTTTTGCGATGGCCTGGCGCGGTTTGTCGATGACGAGAATTTTTCCGCGGCAAACGCCGGCCGAAACCGGGATGCCCCGGATAATTTTCTCGCCCGTGTGTAACCGCTCGGCCATGCGACAGAATTAGCGTCCAGACTGGCGTTTGGAAAGCAATTCTTGCACGTGAATCCGATAAAAGTGCGGCTTATCGGCGCATAAAAACGGCTTGCCTCAATGCGGGCCTTTCGCGTTCACTGGCGCGTCCCGCTGCCAACATGAAAACCCCTTCCGTCAACCGTCGCCGCGGCCTGCTGGCCGGCGGCAACTGGATCGTTGACCGCGTCAAACTCATTGACGTTTATCCGCAACCCGAACAACTCGCCAACATCACCGATGAATACACCGGCACCGGCGGCGGGCCGTATAACGTGTTGCTCGACCTCGCCCAGGCCGGGGCCACGTTTCCTCTGGCGGCGGCGGGATTGGTCGGCAAAGACGCCAATGGCGCGGCGATCCTGGCCGATTGCAAACGGCGGAAGATTGACACGCGCTATTTGCGGCAGACCAATAAATCCTTCACCTCGTACACCGATGTCATGACCGAACGCGCCACCGGGCGACGGACGTTTTTTCATGCGCGCGGCACGAATGCGTTGTGGACCGGCGCGGATTTGAACTTCAAGAAAACCAAAGCGCGCATTTTTCATCTCGGCTACTTGCTGTTGCTCGATGCGCTCGACGTGCCGGACGAAAAATTTGGCACGCGCGCGGGACGATTGTTGGCTGCGGCGCAGGAAGCGGGATTAAAAACCAGTCTCGATGTGGTCAGCGAAGATGGCGACCGCTTCACCAGTCTGGTTCGCCCGGCGTTGCAGCATGTGGATTATTGCATTCTCAATGAAATCGAAGCGGGGCGGACGGCGGGTTTCAAGGTGCGCACGCCGGAAGGCCGGCTCGATCCCGTGGCGTTACGTCACGCGGCGGGAGCGTTATTGCAACTGGGCGTGAGCGAACTGGTGGTGATTCATTTTCCCGAAGGCGCGCTGGCGCGGAATCGACGCGGGGAAGATGTGTGGCAACCGGCGCTCAAGTTGCCGGCGAAGTATATCGCGGGCACCGCAGGCGCGGGCGATGCGTTTTGCGCCGGAGTGTTGTGGGGCTTGCATGAGGATTGGGAGCTGTCGCGCACGTTGTTGGCGGCGGTTTGTCTGGCCGCGGCGTCGCTTTCAGATCCGACGTGTACGGCGGGAGTGAAGTCGCTGAACGCGGCGTTGGCGTTGGCAAAAAAATACGGCTTTCAACCGAAGCCCGGCGGGAATTGAGACTTGCCAGCATGGCATTCGTCGCCATACTGAAATTGAACGAGTCAATCTAACACAACCAATTTTTTATGGCTGACGCAGCAAATCGATACCCCGAAAACATTGCGGGCAAATTCTACGTGGACAATCAATGCATTGATTGCGATCTGTGCCGCGAAACGGCGCCGGATAATTTCAAGCGCAACGACGACGGCGGCTATTCGTTTGTGTACAAGCAGCCCGAGAACGAGGAAGAAGAAGCCCGCTGCAAAGAAGCCAAAGAAGGTTGCCCGGTGGAAGCCATCGGCGACAACGGTTGATCCGCTGCGAACATTTTACGCAAAAACCCGCCATCGTTTGATGGCGGGTTTTTTTGTTTGCGCGGGAAGACGATAAATGAAGTGGCGTTTCTAAACAGCGGCGTCTTCGCCCAACTCCACATTCCAATACGCCAGATCCACGAAGTGTTTCCAACTGTCGTGCTGGTGCAGCGTGAAGTTGATCTGCACGAACGGCCGCCACTTGGGTCGCTTGGGTTTGCGAATGAGATGGAGTCCGGCTTCCTGGGGCGTGCGGTTGGCTTTGCGCGTATTGCACGGAATACAGGAGCAGACAATGTTCTCCCACGTGGTCGGGCCGCCGCGATCGCGCGGGACGACGTGATCCAGGTTTAAGTCCTTCCGATCAAACACCACGCCGCAGTATTGGCAGGTGTTGCGGTCGCGCTCGAAAATGTTGTGGCGCGTGAACTTCACTTCCTTCTTCGGCATGCGGTCATACGCGAGCAGCAGAATGACGCGCGGCAACCGGATGCGGAACGAGATGGTGTGAACGGATTCCGGGTGTGGCTCCTGTTGTGAGAAGTCGTGCCACGCCGAGAACGTGTACGTTTGAAACGAACCGTCGGGGTTGTTCAAGACCACCTGCGCCTGACCCTGAAAGAGGAGCGTGAGGGCGCGGCGCGCGGTGCAGACGTTTACCGCCTGCCACAGCCGGTTCAACACGAGAACATGTTGGTTGAGGACAGACATATAAAAATAAACTGCTGCGCGGACGCTAGCAGGGACGAATCCTGCTGTCAATTTCCGCACTCATACGTTGCCAAATCGTAATTTGGCTCGTTACATTGCGCCCATGAAGCATTTTTTTGTCCTGCTGTTGGTCGGGAGCCTTGGCTTGCTGACCGCCGTCGCTCAGGGGCCGGACGAGCAGTATGTGCGGATCTACAATCTCATCCAGCAAGCCGACGCATTGCGTGCCTCCGGCGAATCCGAACAAGCGTTGTCCCGGTACCTCGAAGCGAACACGGCGTTGACGCAGATCAAGCGTGTTTATCCCACCTGGCAACCGAAGGTGGTGGACTTTCGCCTGAGTTATCTGAGCGAGAAAATCGAAGCCATCTCGGGTAGTCAACCGGTCGCGCGACCGGCGGCGGCAACGGCGCCGTCAGTGGCCACACCCACCGCGGCCAGCACCACGACGAATGTGAATGCCGAATTGCAACGGCAACTGGGCGAGTTGCAGGAATCCGTTCGCCGCCTGCAATCGGAGCGCCAGATTCTCGAAGCCAAACTGAAGGAAGCGCTGAGCACCCAACCGGCGGCGATTGATCCGCGGGAACTCGCCAAGGCGCAGGATCGCGTGCAAACGTTGCTCAAGGAGAACGAACTGTTGAAGGCGGGATTGGAGCAGGAAAAGAATCGTCCCGGCGGTGCGAGCGCGAAGGAACTTGAGGAGGCGCGCCGGGCGTTGGCGCAATCTAATGAGCAGTTGGCGGAACAGAAAGCAGCGAATGAGAAACTCACGGGAGAAAAGAATGCGTTGCAAACCCGCGTGGAACAGTTGACCACCACGGTGGCCGCGAGCGAGGCGTTGCGGACGGAGAACGAGTTGCTCAAGAAACAACTGACGCAAGCGCGCGAGGAACTGGCCAAGCCGGCCGCGGCGGTGGCGGGCGAATCCGAAACCGCCCGGAAACTTGCGGAAGCCGAAGCGCGGATTGCGGCGCTACGTTCGGATGCGGAAATGTTGCGCTTGGAAAAGGTCGCGCTGGAAGATCGGTTGAAGCAAACCGTGACCGCCCCAGCCCCGCGTTCCGGCAACGTCGGGCGCGAGGTGGATTTGCAACGCATTCAGGAATTGGAGCGGCAGCGCGATGTATTCCGCAAGCAATTGGAGGCGGTGAGCCTCGAAGCGCGCAGCGATACGAGTCGGGTGTTGAGCAACAAAGTGGCGGAACTGACCCGCGAGGTCGCCAGTCTCAAAGCGCGCGTCGAGGTGTTCGAAGCCAAGGCGATTCCCTACACGGCCGAGGAGTTGGCTTTGTTCCAGAAACCCGCACCCAAACCCGCTCCCGCGCCGCGCGCGGAACGTGTCGCCACCCGCCGGACTTCGGGCGATTTGCCCGCGAGTACGGTGACGCTGTTGGCGCAGGCGGAGAAGGATTTTGCCAATCGCGACTACGCGAAGGCGGAGGAGAATTATCTGGCGGTGTTGCGGCAGGACAACCAGAGCGCCGTCACGCACGCGAATCTGGCGGCGGCGCAAATGGAACTGGGCCGGTTGGACGAAGCCGAGAAACATTTGCAACGAGCGTTGGAGATCTCGCCGGAGGACGCGCATTCGGTGTCACTGTTGGGTTACTTGAAATTCCGGCAAGAAAAATATGACGAAGCGGTGGTAGCGCTCAATCGGGCGGCGAAATTGAATCCGCAGAACGCGGATATTCAGAATTATCTCGGCGTGACGCTGAGTCACAAAGGATTGCGCGGCCCGGCGGAACAGGCGTTCCGCCAGGCGGTGGTATTGAGTCCGGGGCACGCCGGGGCCCACAATAATCTCGCTGTGTTCTATGCTTCGGAAGAACCGCCGAACGTGCCGCTGGCGCGGTTTCATTATCAGAAGGCGTTGGCTGCGGGACATCCGCCCAATCCGGACATCGAAAAGCTTTTCGAGAAGAAGGAGAAGGCGGCGACTAACAACTGAGCGCGATGTTGCGGCACAGTTTTCACGAGTTGACCATTCCCACGCGCGGGCGCGGCTTGTATGAGTTCACGGCGGAGGTTGAAGCGTGGATTGCGCAGGAGAAATTCCAGGATGGTCTGGTGACCCTGCATTTGCGGCATACGTCCGCCTCACTCTTGATTCAGGAGAATGCGGATCCGGATGTGCGGGTGGATTTGGAGAATTTTTTCCGCCGACTGGTGCCCGACGGCGATCCGTTGTTCGTACACACGAGCGAGGGCGATGACGACATGCCGGCGCATGTGCGCACAGCGTTGACGGCGGTGAATCTCAGCGTGCCGTTGCGACACGGGCGGCTGGCACTCGGCACTTGGCAGGGGATTTATTTGTGGGAACATCGGCGCGCGGCGCATCGGCGTGTGGTGGCGTTGCACTGCGTCGGTGCGTGATGTGCCGTTTTGCGAATTTCAAGCGGGCTCGCTGCTGCGGACAGTCGAAGCGGGCCGAAAAGGGGGCATCGCAGTTGCTCTGTAATTCTCTTTCTATGGCGTGGTTTGCTGCGCGGTGGTGGTGTTTTCTGGGGATGTGCCTGGGATTGAGTTGGTTCGTTGGTCCGGCCCGAGCGGGCGGCAGCGGACTAAATACGTTTGTTGTCGTAAATCAGAACAGCAGCAATTCGCTGGCATTGGGCAATTATTTCCTGGCGCGCCGCCAAATCCCGCCGGGAAATCTGCTGCACATCGCGTGGTCCGGTGGCAATACGACCTGGGACGCGGCACAATTTCAGAGCGCGCTGCTGCAACCCCTGCTTCAGGCGATCAGCGCCCGCGGTCTCACCAACCAAATTCATTACGTCGTGTTGTCCATGGACATTCCCTATTTGACGACTTCCGACACCATCGGCAACGGGACGACGAGCGCGTTGTTTTACGGGCTCAAGAGCAACATCTGGCCCGGCACCGTCATGATGACGAACAGTTATTTTGCGAGCGAAGCGGCGTTTCCAGACGCGCGCCCCAGCGCAGCGTTGGGTTACTCCTTTCTCGCAACGATGCTCACGGGCAATTCGCTTGCCGAAGCGAAACGACTGGTGGATCAAGGTGTCAACAGTGACGCGACTTTTCCGAACGCCCCCGTCCTCCTCGCCAACACGACCGATCCATATCGGCGGATTCGTACGCCGCATTTTGACAATGCGATTTTCAACACCCGCTTGCGCGCGGATTATCGCGTGGTCCGCACCAACGCAAATTCGCCGTATGGCTTGAGTGGATTGTTGGGGTATCAAACCGGTTTGCAGAACTTCAGCATTTCGCCCGGCACATTTGTGCCCGGGGCGATGGCCGATAGCCTGACATCGTATGGCGGCGTGCTGTTTGGCCACACGGAGCAAACCACGTTGCTGGCGTTTATCGGAGCGGGAGCGGCGGGCAGTTATGGAACGGTGAGTGAACCGTTGGCCAACGTGGCGAAGTTTCCCAATCCGCAAAATTATTTTTATCAAGCGCGCGGGTTCACGCTCGCAGAGTGTTACTACCAGAGCCTGAGCATGCCCTATCAAGGTTTGGTGGTGGGCGAGCCGCTGGCGGCGCCGTTCGCGAAGCCAGGCAGCGGAACTTGGATCACTCCGGCGGCATCCGCCGGTTTGAGTGGCACGTCGCAACTGACGGTTCATTTCACCGCGGCAGATCCCACGCGACCGTTGCAACGCGTGGATTTATTCGTGGACGGCAAATATTCTCGAACGCTGACGAACATCGTGCCGACGGCGGGCAATCTGGTGAAGTTGCGCCTCAACGGTCAGAACCTGACGTATCCCGTTCCCGCCAATGCGACGCTCAATTCGATTGCTGCTGGGGTGGTCGATTTATTGAATGCGCCGGCGGTTAATAATCTGACGCGCAGTGTCGCCCAAGCGTTTGGCGATCGGATTGAACTGCGCTATCTCGGCACGAACCGGCCTCCGCAACCGCAGAATCTGCGCATCGGCGGACCGGGCGGCAGCGCGCCGTTGATTTTGTCCGAGCCCGCATTTGGAACGGAAGCTGGCGGGGCGGCGGCGCGCACCGTTTTTCTTCACGCGGCCCGGGCGACTTTTCTGGACACCGCGGCGTTTGGGCGGCGCACGTTCAGCGTGACGGGAACGGCCTCCGTGGGAAGTTGGTTGCGTTTGACGGTGACCAAGACCAATGGCGTGATCGTTCAGGTGGCTTACACGAATCAAGTTACGGGGGCAACCGCTGCCGACGTGTTGTTGGGCTTATTCAATCGCATTAATGCGACACCGGCGTTACAGGAGGCGGACGGTGTGCAAGCGGAAGATTTCACCACCATCATGAGTTCTCAATTCTTTTCACTGCTACCTCGCCAACCGGGACTGCCAGCGGCGGGCATCACCGCCATGCTTTCGAGTTCCAGCGCAGCGCTAATGGGCAGCCCGCCCACGCCGCTGGCGTTGAACGCGAATCTGCCGGATTTGCAGCCCCGCAATCATCTCTATCTCACGACAGGCGCGGAGCAATTGAAGGTCACGTTCGCGTTGAACACGACTGAATTGGCGGATGGATACCACGAACTGACGGCAGTGGCTTATGAGGGAAGTCATGTCCGTACGCCGACGCGAATCTCACTGCCGGTGCGGGTGCAAAACACCCCATTGACTGCCCAATTGGAGCTTCTGTCTCCCGCGGCAACCAATTCAATTTCAGTTGATTACAGCTTTCGTGTTGCAGCGAATCTCCCGGGGCGCATTACGCTTTTCAGTACCGGCGGCGAACATGGCACAGTGACAAATCAGGCGGTGGCGAGTTTTTCGATCAACGGAACGGCCTTGGGGGAAGGGGCGCATCCGGTTTGGGCCGAAGTGCAGGACGCTCAAGGTCGGCGGTATCGCACCGATATTCAGGTGGTTCGGTTGATCGCTCCCTGATTATGAATTACGCGGATTTTGGCTTGTTCACGCGGGTTGGTGCGTTACGATTCGGCCTCAGCCGATTGCTGCCCGCAAAGGTCAGTGTTTATGTCGTTCCGGCTTGAGTTTCAACGTCCGATTATGGCTGAAGATTCAGCAATTTTACCTGCGTCCCCTCCTTCCCGACACCGGGGGGCGATTCTCATTGTCGATGACGAGGACGGCCCGCGCATGTCGATGCGGTTTGTTTTCAAAGACGATTACGAAGTTTACACCGCTGCTGATGGAGCTTCGGCGTTAGAAATCGTACACAAAAACAAGATTGACGTTGCCGTGCTGGATATTCGGATGCCCGGCATGTCCGGGGTCGAGGTGCTCGAACGCATCAAGTACATCGATTCGACCATCGAAGTCATCATGCTGACGGCGTTTGAGACCACGGACACGATCCGACAGGCGCTCAAATTGCGGGCATGCGATTATCTCAACAAGCCCTACGAATTGGCGACGCTCCGCGCGGCCGTGACGGCGGCCATGCAGCGGCGCACGTTGGATACGGAAATTCTCAACAACAACGAGAAGCTCCAGAAACTTTACGAAGAGTTGCAACGCCAGACCGAGGAAGGGCAGGTGGCCCAGGCGCGCAGTGACATTTACGCCAGCATCATTCACGACATCAACGGTCCGCTGACGGTAATCTCGGGTTTCTTACAGTTAATCAACCAGCGTATCGGCCCGGCGGAGACGCTGGACCAGGAAAGCTTGTCGTTCGTCAAAGACCGATTACGCACGATGACTCGACAAGTGACGAATTGCATTGAGATCTCGCGCCGCTACCTCGGATTTCTCCGCAAACAACCGGGCGAGTATTGCCGCGTGGGCGTGAATCAATTGCTGACCGATCTGCGCCATCTGGTGCAGGTGCATCCCAGCTTGCAGAATAACGAATTTGACCTGCAGCCCTTGGCGCAGGACTGCGCCTTGAAAATCAACGGCACGGATTTGATTCAGATGTTGCTCAATCTGACCGTCAACGCATTTCAAGCGTCGCCGCAACCGCACTCGGTTTGGATTTCCGGTGCCACGCTGACCGAGCCGTTGGATCTCACTGTCTTCAAGGACGCGCCCGGGGAACGATTGTTGAACGTGGAAAACTTTCAGAACACGGCGCCGCTGGTGCAATTGACGGTCAGTGACAACGGGCCGGGCATTCCGCCCGAAGTGTTGCCCAAGATTTTTCAACCCTACTTCACCACGAAAGATGCCCGCCAGGGCACCGGGTTGGGATTGAATATCGTGCAACGCTTCATCCGCGAGGGCGGGGGCGCGTTGCACGTGAAAACTACTCCCGGGCAAGGTACGGCGTTCACGGTTTATCTGCCGGGGGCGGCGTTGACCACTCATACTGCATGAAAACAATCCTGTTTGTGGATGATGACCCGTTGGTGCTGGAACTCTACCGAAAGAAACTGGTGCAAGGCGGATTCGAGGTGCGCACGGCCACCGATGGACTCGAGGCGGTCAAACTGTTGACCGGGTTCAAACCGGATTTTGTGGTGTTGGATTTGATGATGCCCAAACTTTCCGGCGCAGACGTGCTGCGGTTTATCCGGGGCAAACCGGAATTGGCCAAAGTGCCGGTGATCGCGCTTACCAATGCGTTCATGAGCGATCAGGCCCGCTCCGTCAATGCCCTCGGCGTCGAACGCGCCATCATCAAGGGCGATTGCACCCCGGCCAAATTGCTGGAAATCATCTCCCAGAGTTTGAATGTAACGACCGCCGCCGCATCGCCCGTGGCGGGTTCACCGGATACTTCGGTCGTCAGCAACGAGGCGCGCGAAGCGTTCTTTCAAAACATTCCCAACGAATTTACCGACCTGCGCGCGATCTCCGTGGAATTTGCGCAAGACCCGGCGGCGGCCAGTCGGTCAGGCAATCTCCAGGAGTTTTTCCGGCAAGCGCATCATCTCGCGGGCACGGCGGCCTTGGCCCGCTGTCAGCACGTCGCCATGTTGGCCGGCGCCCTTGAAGCGTTGCTGTTTGAATTGGGGGAAAAGCCCCAATTCATCACGCCTTCCACGGCGCGCACTGTCGCTATTGCCGTCGATTTTCTCGGCACATTGATCGACTTCGCCCGCAACGGGCAACGAGGCGAGGCGGTCGGTGGCCAGGTGTTGGCGGTGGATGACGATCCGTTGGCCAACCGCATTGCACTGGCGGCGTTGAATCGCGCCCGCCTGAACGCGCGGGCGGTGGAGAATCCGCTCACCGCCCTGGAATTAATCCAGCAACAACGATTCGATCTGATCCTGCTCGATATCGAGATGCCGCATCTCAACGGATTCGAACTATGCCAGAAAATCCGCGAAGTGCCCGGCTACGAACACACGCCCGTCATCTACGTCACCTCCCACGCCGACTTCGACAACCGCGCTCGCAGTGTCGGGTTGGGCGGACAGGACCTGATTGCCAAGCCCATCTTTCCCATCGAACTGGCCACCAAAGCCGTACTGCATCTCATTCGCGGCCGAATGGCGCTGCCCGCCGAAGTAAAAGTCTGATGGCTTCAGTGTGCCGGCGCAAACAGGCTGGGAGAAGCAAGCCAAATGTATTGGCACAGACGGTTATCCACGGCGGTGAATAAGTTTCCAAATTGACGGGCCCGCCGGGTTTTTTGCGCGAAAAACCTGGCGAATATCTTCCGCGCAAAATTTTTTTAGAATTTCCTTGAGCCCCACAATCGGTGGTAGCAAGATGCCCTCGTTCCCCCACTAATGGGGGAATTTCGTTGTCTGAAAACGCCCGTCTTCTTGAGGAATTAAGCGTAGTTTTGACGTATCCGGGACAATTTTTGTCCTCAGAAGGCCGTGCAATAACGCGGGAAAAACCAAACTATTAGGAATACCATGATTGACGCACGAGAAGATGTTATGACCGCCCCTGCCAAAACCATTAAACGTCGCGCCACCGCGCTTGCCAGCAGTTCGGGTCGCCGTCCCGAAAAGCGCGCCAACGGTAAATCCCTTTCGGTTGCTCGGGTGTTCAGCGACGCCAAGGTCAGTCCCTTCGACCAGATCGAATGGGACAAACGCACCGCCGAAATCACCGATGACGCCGGTAAAGTGATCTTCAAACAGGAAAACGTCGAAGTGCCGAAATCCTGGTCCGTGCTCGCCACGAAAGTGGTCGTCTCGAAATATTTTTACGGTGAACAAAACACTTCCGAGCGCGAAACGTCCGTGCGCCAGCTCATCCATCGCATCACCCGCACCATCACTGATTGGGGCGTCAAGGACGGTTACTTCAGCAAAGCGGACGGCGAAACGTTCTACGATGAATTGACCTGGCTGTGCTTGAATCAATACGGCGCTTTCAACTCGCCGGTGTGGTTCAACGTCGGACTCTATCATCAGTACGGCATCGGCAAGAATTCCGATAAAGGCAACTGGGTCATCAACCGCAAGACCAAGCAGGCCGAACGTGCCTCGACTCAGTACGAATTCCCGCAGTGCAGCGCGTGCTTCATCCAGTCCGTCAACGACAACATGGAAAGCATCATGCACCTCGCGTATGCCGAGGCGATGCTGTTCAAGTTCGGTTCCGGCACGGGCACCGACTTGTCGCCCATTCGTTCTGCGCGGGAAAAACTCAGCGGCGGCGGTCGTCCGAGCGGCCCGATGAGTTTTCTCAAGGTGTACGATCAAGTGGCCAATGTTGTGAAATCCGGCGGCAAGACCCGGCGCGCGGCGAAGATGAACACGCTGCGCGATTGGCACGGCGACATCGAAGAATTCATTGACGCCAAGCAGAAGGA
Organism: uncultured Bifidobacterium sp.; assembly: GCA_964553795.1. GTDB lineage: Bacteria > Verrucomicrobiota > Verrucomicrobiia > Limisphaerales > JADLHS01 > JADLHS01. The sequence goes on from CAZKMR010000052.1 coordinate 28,169, forward strand.
AGAAAAGAAAGCGTGGGCGTTGATTGAACAGGGTTACGACGGTTCGTACAACGGCGAAGCCTACGGCAGCGTCATGTATCAGAACGAAAATCTGTCCGTCCGCGCGAGCGACGAATTCATGGAAGCCGCCAGCAACGGCAAAGAATGGTGGACGAAAGCGACCGTCACCGGCAAACCGCTGGAAAAGAAGGACGCCAGCAAGCTGCTGAACAAGATCGCTGAGGGCACCTGGATTTGCGGCGACCCCGGCATGCAATACGACGGCGCGATTCAGAAGTGGCACACGTGCAAAGGTACGGAAGCCATTCACTCGACCAACCCGTGCAGCGAATACGTGTTTCTCAACAACACCGCCTGCAATCTCGCCTCGCTCAACTTGATGAAGTTCAAGCGCGAAGACGGCAAGTTCGATATCGAACGCTTCAAGGCGGCTGTGCGCATCTACATCACCGCGCAGGAAATTCTCGTGGACAATGCGTGCTATCCGACCAAGGAAATCGCGGAAAACTCGCACATCTTCCGCACCCTCGGTCTTGGTTTCGCGAATCTCGGTTCGCTCTGCATGAGCTACGGCTTGCCGTACGACAGCGATGAAGGCCGCGCGCTCGCCGGGGCGATCACCGCCATCATGACCGGCCACGCGTACGAGCAATCGGCGGAGATCGCGGCAGTGGAAGGACCGTTCGCCGGTTATCACGATGCCCGCTGCGCCGGCGTCAGCAAGCCGGTGAAGAAGGACAACGTCGAATCCATGCTCGGCGTCATCAAGCTGCATCGCGAGGCGGTGGAAGATATTCATCCAAGCGCGGAATTCGGTTATCTCAAGGACGAAGCCCGCAAGTGTTGGGATCGCGCCTTGGCCCGTGGCAAGCAATTTGGTTATCGCAACGCCCAGGTCACCGTGCTCGCGCCGACCGGCACGATCGCGTTCCTGATGGATTGCGATACCACTGGCGTCGAACCTGACATCGCGCTCGTGAAATACAAGCTGCTCGCCGGCGGCGGCATGTTGAAGATCGTCAATCGCACCGTGCCCCAGGGCTTGCGTCGCCTCGGTTACCCCGAGAAACAAATCGAAGACATCATCGCGCACATCGAGAAGTTCGACACGATTGAAGACGTCGAAGAAAACGGCACAACCGTTCGGAGCGGGGTAAAAGCCGAGCATTTGCCAGTGTTTGATTGCGCGTTCAAAGCGTTCCGCGGCAAGCGCAGCATCAGCTACCTCGCCCACCTCAAGATGATGGCGGCGGCGCAGCCATTCATCAGCGGCGCCATCTCCAAGACCGTCAACATGCCCAATGACTGCACGGTCGAGGACATCCGCAACACCTACGTTGAAGCATGGAAAATGGGCCTCAAGTGCGTCGCCATCTACCGCGACGGCTCGAAGCGTTCGCAACCGCTCAATACCAAGAAAACGAATGAAGGCGGGGACAAAACCGGGACGACGGCGGTAACGGAAACGGCCCCGCTCGAAGCGCGCATCAAGGAACTCGAACTGGAAATCCAACGGTTACAGATCGAATCCGGGAAGCCATTGCGGCGCCGGCTGCCGGAAACCCGCACCGCCCTCACGCATAAATTCGACATCGCGGGTCACGAAGGCTACCTCACGGTTGGCTTGTTCGAGAACGGTCAGCCGGGCGAACTGTTCATCACAATGGCGAAGGAAGGTTCGACCATTGGCGGTTTGATGGACGCCATCGGTACGCTCACCAGTATGGCGTTTCAATACGGGGTGCCGCTGGAAGCGCTCATCCGCAAGTTCGCGCATCAACGGTTCGAGCCGAGCGGCTTCACCAAGAATCCGGAAATCCGTAACGCGTCTTCCATCACCGACTACGTGTTCCGGTGGATCGGCATGCAGTTCATTCCGGGTTATCGCGAGGCCAACACGCAATTGCGCAATCAACCCGAGCTCGCGATTCCCGGCCTCATGGAGGAACTAAAAAAAAAGGTGAATCGTCCCGTGCCTGATCTCCCGATTTCTGAAGACACGGACGTGCTGGATTTAGACGCCGCGGCGGCCATCAAGAAGGGGCAATTCCCCGCTGCCGGCAAACCGATCAAAACGTTGAGTGATTCGGTCGCTCACTTCCAGCAAGATGCGCCGACGTGCCCGAATTGCGGTCACATGGCCGTGCGCAACGGCGCGTGCTACAAGTGCCTTAACTGCGGCGAAAGCCTCGGTTGTTCCTGATCATAAAATCGGTCATTCAGCCGGAGCGCGCTTGCGCTCCGGCTTTTTTATTGGCGATTGGTTGTTCTGATCGCTGCCACGCGTCCTGTTTGTGAGCAGCAATTTACACAAATGTACAATCATCAGGAGGTTGCAGCGGGTTATTACGGATGCGTCAGTGCGGATTATAGGCACAAACTGCGGACGATACTCGTTTGGTCCTCAAGCTGCTTTGTTGCAATTGCATAAAACGCTGCGAGCCGCGTCGTGCGCCGCGTTCAGCCCCGCTTATTGGTATGGCAGACATGCAATCACTCGCTATGCCGGGCGCGTCCGCTCCGACGCGCCCGCCGACTCCTGCCCGGATTCCTCCCGTCCACCCGGCCCAAATTGGCAGCCGCAACGCCGTGCTCTTCGCGTTGGGTTTGATTGGTGTCGCCTTGGTGGCTGTTTTGTTTCTTTTGCCGGAGCCCCAACGACTCGTAGTCACGTCGGGACGCGGGTTGACGGCGGCGCAGTTGACGGGAATCGCCGGTGTGGTGGGTGGTAACTTGATTCTTGGCATCGTGATAGTGAGAGTTTTTCGCCGCGCGCAACATCGTTGGTCGGAACATCTCAAGGATTTGCAGGCGGAAGCGGCGGGCCGCCTGGAGCGGTTGCGATGTCATGCCGCAGAAAAGATTGAGGCGGAAAAGCAGTTGTTGGAATTGACGGCGGAACTGGAAGCCAGGGTAAAAAACCTGGAACGCGACAACGGGGAGATGCATGAGGAATTGGAACGGCGCAAACGCGCGGAACGGAACATGGCGATGCAAAGTCAGACGTTGGCCGCGAGCAAGGATGTTTTGCAGATTCACGTCCAGGCGCGTTCGCAGGAATTGCAGAAATTGCAGCGCCAGTACGAGTTGATCCTGAATGCGGCGGGCGAAGGCATTTGTGGGGTGGATTCCAGCGGGAAAATCAGTTTCGTCAATCCCACGGCGGCGCGGCTGATGGGATTGCCCGTCGAAAACATTGTGGGCCGCAAGGAAACGGACGTGTTCGGCACCGTCACCCCCGGCGACACCACGGTGATTCAGAAAGACATGGTTGGCAAACCGGTGGAAGTCACGTTGACGCGGGGTGACAACTCCACGTTCACCGCGGAATTCATGCGCTCGCAGATTCATGAAGACGAGCGACTGGTCGGGCGCGTGGTCTTATTCAAAGACATTACCGAACGCAAACAAGCGGCTGAGGCGCTCGAAACCAAAGCGGAGGAACTCGCGCGGTCCAACGCCGAATTGGAGCAATTTGCCTTTGTCGCCTCGCACGATTTGCAGGAGCCGTTGCGCAAGATCCGGGCGTTTGGCGACCGGCTGCGCATGAAATGTGAGACCGCATTGCCTCCCGAAGGGGCCGATTATCTGGGCCGGATGCAGAACGCCGCCGCGCGCAT
>CAZKMR010000053.1:0-19896 GCA_964553795.1 uncultured Bifidobacterium sp.
TCGCCGCCACCGGCGCGCAGGATCTTTATCTCAAGTTCACCGGCGGCGCGAAGCCACTGCTGAATCTGGATTATTGGAAATTCGAATAGTCGCGACCTCGGCTTCGACCGCCCGATATCACCGATCCGCCGGATGGTGGGAGGAGTCTTTGTGTTGCGACCGCAGGGAGCGCGGTTGAATCAGAGCCACCAGCACCGGCCGGAGGAATTCTTTGCTTGCAGCAGTCGGGCGTCGCCTGTTTCACCGACTACCTGAACAAGAGAACAATTGATAAAATGGATTCTCAATTGGAATGGCGTCGCGCCCATCCCGCGCGGGAGCAGGTTTGGCAACGCCCGAAAAACCGTGATTCCCGGGAATGGCCCGGGTGGGGCCGCTGCAATGCCGGAGATATTTTTGGGCGAACTGTCCGGTCTCGAAAAGTTGGTGAAATGCTGGACCGTGGCGGACCATGAAACGCGAACTCGGAACTTAATACTTATGCGCAACTTCAACCGATCATTGAGCGACGGCTCCGGCTTCCGAAAGCGGCGTTTGGGCCTGGCGATTTTTGTGTTTCTGTTCTCGCTGGCCTGGCAGCCGGCAACCGCGCAACTCAACGGCATCCTGCGCGAGGTTTGGTTGAACATCGGCAACGGTAATGCCGTGGCGGATCTGACCAACCATCCAGCGTTTCCGCACAGCCCTTCCTTTGAAGAGATTTTGTCGAGCAACTTCGAAGCACCCAGCAACGCCTTCGATGGTTACGGACAACGGCTGCAGGCGTTGATCACCGCGCCCGCGACGGGAAACTATCGGTTCTGGATTGCCAGTGACGACGCCAGCCAACTCTTCGTCAGCACGGACGAAACTCCGGCCCACCGCCAACTCGTCGCCTCCGTATCAGTTTGGACCAATCCTCGGGAATGGACCAAAGAACCCAACCAGCAGTCCGGCCTCATCCCGTTGGTCGCCGGCCAACGCTACTACATCGAAGCCCTGATGAAGGAAGGCGTCGGCGGCGACAATCTGGCCGTGCGCTGGCGCTTGCCCAGCGGCACGATTGAAGAACCCATTCCCGCCTCGCGCTGTGAACCGTTTGGCTTCGGCCCGCCTCAAATTACCGTCCAACCCACCAACGTCACCGTGACCGAAGGTGGCAGCGCGGCTTTCAGCGTGGCGTTGGCGCGCAGTCTCGGCGCCACGTATCAGTGGAAACGCGGCGGCGTCAATATCCCGGGCGCCAACTCCAGCACGTACATTCTCTCGCCCGCCACCTTGAGCGACCATGGCAGCACGTATTTCTGTGCCATCACGAACAGCCTCGGCTGGACCAACAGCGTTACAGCGACGCTCAGTGTGTTGCCAGACACCACGCGCCCCACCATCGTGTCAGCGGTCAATCTCGGTGACAACACCCGCGTGACCGTGCTTTTCTCCGAGCCGGTCGAGCCCGCCAGCGCGACCAATGCGGCGAACTACGCGCTGAACCTGAGCGCGACTGTAACCGCCGCCCGGTTTGCCGGCGATAATCGCACCGTCGTGCTGGAAACTTCCGCCTTGGGTTCGGGATTGATCTACACGCTGACCGTAAACAACGTGCGCGACCGCGCCGCCACGCCGAATTCGATTCTCCCGAACAGTCAGGTCCAGATTGCCACCTCGTTCACCCCTGTGAACATGGACTTCATCAAAGGCGTCATCGAACCTCCGGGCCCATCAACCCGCCGCACCGGCCTGGCCATCACCGAAATCATGTACCATCCGCCCGACCGCGCGGACGAACGTAATTTGGAATTCATTGAGCTGTTCAATTCCGAAGCCGAATTGGTGAACCTGGAGGGCTATCGAATTTCCGGCGCGGTTGACTACACGTTTCCGCCCGGCACGACACTCGCCGCCCAAAGTTATCTGGTGGTGGCCGCGGTGCCGGCGGATGTTCAGACGGTTTACGGCATCGGCAATGTCGTTGGGCCGTTCACCAACAATCTCCCCAACAGTTCCAGCGTCGTCCGGTTGCGCAATCCATCGGACGCGGTGCTGCTGGAAGTGGAATACTCCGATGATCCGCCCTGGCCCATCGCGGCCGACGGAGCCGGCCATTCTTTGGTGCTCGCCCGCCCGTCCTATGGCGAAGCCGACGTGCGCGCCTGGAGCGCCAGCGATTTGGTCGGCGGTTCCCCGGGCGCGGCCAATGCCCCGACGGCTGATCCGTATCGAACCATTCTCATCAACGAACTTCTCACTCACACCGATCCGCCGTTGCAGGATTACATTGAGATCTTCAACTACGGAACAGTGGCCGTGAATCTGGGCGGCTGCACGTTGAGCGATCGACCGGACACGAACAAATTCGTCATTCCGGGCGGAACGATCATTCCGGCGGGCGGTTTTGTTTCCTATACCGAAACCCAGTTGGGTTTCGCGCTCAGCACGCTGGGTGAAGAGGTTTATCTGAAGAACCCCGCCGGCACGCGCGTGATTGACGCGATACGTTTCGGTCCGCAACAAAACGGCGTGGCCTTGGGTCGCCATCCGGACGGGGCTCCGAGCTTTCAGGAATTGACCAACCGAACGCCCGGCGCCGCGAATGCCAAACCGCTCGTTCGCGAAGTGGTCATCAACGAAATCATGTTCAGTCCCATGTCGGAGAACGATCTGGATGAGTTCGTGGAACTGCGCAATCGAACCGCGGCCCCGGTGAATATCAGCGGGTGGCGGTTCACCGACGGAATTGATTTCACGTTTCCCGCGAACACGACCATTCCGGCCAATGGCTACCTCGTCGTGGCGCGGAATGTAAACCGCTTGCTGACCAACTATCCCGGCTTGAACGCGGCCAATGCGATTGGGAATTTCAGCGGCAATCTCGCCAATGGTGGCGAACGGGTGGCCCTCGCCCGGGCGGAATCCACCGTCACCACCAATAACAACGTGGCGATCACCAACACGATTTACGTCGTGATGGATGAAGTGACGTACAAAGACGGCGGCCGCTGGGGACGTTGGGCGGATCGCGGCGGCAGCAGCTTGGAACTGCGCGATGTCCGCAGCGACAATCGGCTGGCCGCGAATTGGGCTGACAGCGATGAATCCACCAAAGGCGGCTGGGTGACCGTGGAACACACCGGCGTGCTGGACCTCGGCAACGGCGGCAACGACGAATTTCACGTCATGCTCCTCGGCGGCGGCGAGTGTTTGTTGGACAACGTGGAAGTGTTCTCGTCGGGCGGTCCGAATCGCGTGCCGAATGGAACCTTCGAGTCCGGTTTGGAAGGTTGGGTGATTCAGGGCAATCACGTTGCCTCGACCCTGCGCACCACGGAAGGCTTCGGCAGCAGCCGCAGTTTGCATTTGCGCGCGAGCGCCGGCGGCGACAACGGAGCGAATCGCGCCAAGATCAAACTCACGAGTGGTTTTTCGCCCGGCGAAACGGTGACGATTCGTGCTAAAGCCCGCTGGTTGGCCGGAAACACAAATCTACTTCTGCGGCTGAAAGGAAATTACCTCGAAGCCAGCGGCTCCATCGCTCCGCCGCCCCGGGGCGGAACTCCCGGAACGGTCAACACTCGCGTCGTTGCGAATGCCGGCCCGGCGATTCATGGCGTGTCGCACGCGCCGGTGCTGCCCGCCGCAGGACAATCGGTCCAGGTCACCGCTCAGGTTTCCGATCCGGACGGTCTCGCCAGTCTGCAATTGGTTTATCGAGTGGACCCCGCGACGAATCAAACCATCGTCAGCATGGTGTACAACGGCGCCGGCTTTTTCAGCGCCACCATTCCGGCCCAGGCTGCCGGCACGCTCGTTGCTTTTCACATCCGGGCCGTGGACGCGCACCCGACCGCTGCGACCGTCGCTCATTTCCCGGCGGACGCGCCGACGCGCGAGTGTCTGGTCCGCTTCGGCGACGCCAGCCCGGGCGGCACGTTCGGCGTGTACCGGTTGTGGATGACGCAAAACAACATCAACACCTGGTCCAACCGCGAAAAACTCAGCAATGAGGCGTTGGACGGCACATTCGTCTATGGAAATTTTCGCGCGGTGTACAACGCGGGCGGACGTTATCGCGGCAGTCCCTTTATCCGGCCCGGATACGATTCGCCCACCGGCAATCCGTGCTCGTATGTCTGGGAACTGCCGAAAGATGATGAGTTGCTCGGCGCGGATGAATTCAACCTCGATAGTCTCGAACCCGGCCGCGACAACACGTGGCAACGCGAAAAAGCCTCGTTCTGGATCGCCGGTCAACTCGGCGTGCCGTTCAGTTATCAACGCTACGTGCATCTCTACGTCAACGGGGTCAAGCGCGGCGAAGTTTATTCGGATTCGCAACAGGCGGATTCCGATTACATCAGCGGCTGGTTTCCCGATGATGATCGTGGCGAAATCTTCAAGACGGACGACTGGTTCGAGTTTGACGACAGCGTCAACCGGGAGTTCAACATTGACGCCACCTTGCAGGACTTCACCACCACGGGCGGCGCGAAGAAGCAGGCGCGTTATCGCTGGAACTGGGAGAAGAAATCGAATCGCGGTCTGGATGACGATTACGCGCGACTGTTCGCATTGGTGGACGCCTTAAACACTCCCGGCACGAACGCCTATACTGAGGCCGTGGAAGCCGTGGTGGACGTGGAGGAATGGTTGCGCGTCTTTGCGGTTCGCCATGTGGTCGGCGATTGGGACGGCTATGGCTACAATCGCGGCAAAAATCAATTTGCGTACAAAGGCGCGAACACTCGCTGGAAGCTGCTGTTGTGGGATCTGGATTTCTCGCTGGGCGGCGGCAGCGACAGCCCCACCACGGATTTGTTTCAATGCAATGACCCGGTCATCGTTCGCATGTATCAGCATCCGCCCTTCCGCCGCGTTTATCTCCGCGCGCTGTACGATGCTGCTCAAGGTCCGCTCCTGAGCAGTCGCTCGAATCCGGTGTTGGATGCCACCTACGGAGCGCTTTTGGCCAACGGGATCAGCGCGGTAGCGCCCGATGCGGTCAAGACCTGGATCAGCCAGCGCCGGGATTACATCTTGCAGGAACTGGACAATGTTGCCGCCAACTTCCAATTCACCGTCAATGGCGGCAACAATTTCAGCACCGCTCAGAATCTCGTCACGCTCACGGGGACAGCGCCGGTGCAGGTCAAGACCATCAAGATTAACGGCGTGGCCTATCCGGTGACCTGGACCGGCGTCACGCAATGGACGCTGCAATACGCGCTCAATCCCGGCGTCAACAACTTGGTTCTCCAGGCGTACGATTCCTATGGCAATCTGATCGGCGGATTGTCCGATACCATCGCGATCACTTACACCGGCGCGGCGGAGTTGCCGCAGGATCATCTCGTCATCAACGAAATCATGTTCAACCCGGCGGGACCGGACGCTGAATTCGTCGAGATTTACAATCGCTCCGCGGTCACCGCGTTCAATCTCTCGAATTACCGCCTCGCAGGCGCGGACTTCATTTTCCCGGAAGGAACGATCATCCCGCCTCACGGCTTTGTGTTGGCGGTGGAGAATTACCCCGCGTTCCTCGCTGCTTACGGGCCCGGTTTGCCCGTGGCCGGAGTCTATTCCGGCGCGCTCGACAATGGCGGCGAAAAACTCCGGTTGATTCAACCGGGCGCGACGCCTGCGCAGGACCTGCTCATCGATGAAGTGACTTATGACGATGATCCGCCGTGGCCGGTGATCGCCGACGGCTTCGGCCCGTCGTTGCAATTGAAAGACGCGGCGCAAGACAACAACCGCATTGCCAACTGGGGCGCCAGCCTGGGCGGCGGCAACGCCCAGACCAACACGCTCATCACCATCACGGACGTTTGGAAGTACGAACAATCCGGCACGGACCTGAACACTGCCTGGCGTCAGCCCGGTTACAACGACGCCGCCTGGCCGTCCGGCGCCGCGTTGCTCTACGTGGAACCGGATCCGTTGCCCGCGCCCAAAAACACGTTGCTCACGTACACCGCGCCCCAACAATCCACCTTCTACTTCCGAAAGACCTTCACGTTCACCGGAAATCCCGCCACCACCACCCTGATCGCCAATCTCATCGTTGACGACGGCGCGGTCGTTTATCTCAATGGCGTCGAAGTCCTGCGCGTGGGCCTGCCAGCCGGCGTTATCAGCTACAACACCTTCGCCAATCGCACAGTCAACAACGCCGTTTACGAAGGACCGTTCAGTCTCTCAGCCGCCTCGCTCGTCCAGGGAGTCAACGTCATCGCCGTTGAAGTCCACCAGATCAATGCTACCAGCAGCGACGTCGCTTTCGGCCTGACTCTCGATGCGGTCCTGGCCGCCGTGACCGCCTCTACTCCGGGTGCTCCCAATTCCACTGCCACCAATCTGCCGGCGATCCCGCCGCTCTGGTTGAATGAATTGCAGGCGCAAAATCTCACTGGTCCGCAGGATCGCTTCGGTCAACGCGATCCCTGGGTTGAACTTTACAACTCCGGCTCCAGCGCGATCAGTCTCAACAATTACTATCTGACCGACACTTACACGAACCTCACACGCTGGGCGTTTCCCGCCGGTAACACCGTCAACCCGGGCGGCTTCCGGCTCGTCTGGCTCGACGGCCAACCCGCGCAAACCGGTGCCGGCGAATTGCATGCTGGTTTCAGCATCAGCCCCACCGGCTCCGTTGCCCTCGTGCAGGTCGCCAACAATCAGACGTCCATCGTGGATTACCTGAATTTCAATCTGCCGGTGGCGGATCGTTCTTACGGCGCGTTCCCGGATGCCACGCCCGCCGCACGGACACGCTTTTATATCCCCACCCCCGGTGCGCCCAATACCAACGGTTATCCCGAAGTGCCGGTCGTCATCAACGAATGGATGGCCGGGAATTCCTCTACTATCAACGACCCGCTCGATGGCGAGTTCAGCGACTGGTTTGAACTCTACAATTGGGGCAACGATCCGGTGGATCTTTCCGGCTTCACGCTCACGGATAACTTGTCCAATCCGACCAAATCCGTCATCCCGAATGGCGTCATCATTCAGCCCGGTGAATTTCTGCTCGTGTGGGCCGATAGCGAGCCGGAGCAGAACGGCCAGGGAACGCATTTGCACGCCGACTTCGCGCTCAGTCTCGGCGGCGAGGCAATCGGTTTGTTCGCGCCCAATGCATTCCCCATCGCGAGCGTCACCTTTGGTCAGCAGACCAACGACATCAGCGAAGGTTTTTGGCCGGATGCCGGAGCGAATCGTTATTTCATGCCCACGCCGACGCCCGGCGCGCCCAACCAGATTCCCAATCAACCCAACAGCCCGCCCGTGCTCGGGAACATCGGCAACAAAACAGTCAATGAACAAACCCTCCTGAGCTTCACGGTCACGGCAACCGATCCCGACCCGGGACAAACGCTCACGTTCAGCCTTGATGAAGGCGCGCCGGCGGGCGCGGCCATCAATCCCGACAGCGGCCTGTTCACCTGGACGCCGACGGAAGCCCAAGGCCCGAACGCGTTCGGCATCACCATTCGCGTGACGGACAACGGCGCGGGAAATTTGAGTGACTCGGAAACCATCACCGTCACCGTCAATGAAGTGAACACCGTGCCTTTGCTGCATTCTATCGGCAACCGTACCGTGGACGAACAAACGTTGTTGACGTTCACGGCGCTCGCGACCGATGCCGACCAGCCGGCGAACACCTTGACCTTCAGTCTCGACGAAGGTGCCCCCGCTGGCGCAGCGATTCATCCGAACACCGGCGTGTTCACCTGGACTCCCACCGAAGCGCAGGGGCCGGGCATCCATCCCGTCACGATCGTTGTCACGGATAACGGCGTTCCTCCGCTGAACGCCGCGGAGACGATTTCCATCACCGTGAACGAAGTTGCCGCGCAAAATCAACCGCCCCAACTCGCGCCGCTCGCAAACGTGTCCATCCTAGCCGGACGCACCTTGAACGTGACCAATCAGGCGTCTGATCCCGACGTGCCGCCGCAAGTTCTGACGTTCCAATTGCTCAGCGCGCCGTCCGGCATGACCGTCAATTCCGCCAATGGCATCATCACGTGGCGACCCCGCATCAATCAATCCGCCACCACCAATCCCGTGAGCATCCGCGTCACGGACAACGGCACGCCCAGTCTGTCCGCCACTCAAGCTTTCACCGCGACCGTGCTGACGCCCATGGCGCCGCTGCTCTCCGCGCCGTCCCTCAGCAATGGTAATTTCAACTTCCAAATCTCCGGTGATTTCGGCCCCGACTACATCGTGGAAGGTAGTTCGGTCGTGACGCCCGGAAGTTGGCTGCCGCTGACCACGAATCTTGCGCCGACGCTGCCATTCCAATGGTCACGCCCGGCAACCAACGGCGCGAACAACTTCTACCGGGTCCGCTTAGGGCCTTAAGAGCAGAATCGCTGCATCAGAAAATCGCTGGCGGAGGAGCGGCTCTCATCCGTTTGGAGTCCCGGCTTCAGCCGGTCCGGCCCACGGCAGACAAACTCGTTTGCGAATAATCCAACCGCGCCTCTCCCTGCGGCCACCGCGCCGCCTGAAGGCGGAACTCCGAGCGAACGGTGGGCGCGCCGCTCAAATCAGATTTACGAACATCTTCTTCAGAAGCGCGGCTAAAACCGCCGCTCATTTCGGTTTGCGGATGCGTTGCAATTCCGAGTTCACCCAGAGCTCGCCCCCGGACTTGAGTTCGACATCCGTCGTCCGATTGCCGCAACGGAGCGTCAAAATCTTGGAGCCGCTGGTGACCGATTTGATTCGGGCATGCACCAATTGTCCCTCCGCCCAGACGACGTCCACCTCGAAACCGCCGCGCGCGCGCAATCCGGAAACTTTGCCGGCGGGCCAGGCCTTCGGTAACGCGGGCAGGAATTCCAGTTCGGATTTAAAGTGAGAATTGCGCGCGCCCGCGTCCGCCGGGAGCAACCGGCTTTGCAGCAACATTTCCGCGATGCTCGCCGCGCCTCCGAAATTGCCATCAATCTGAAAAGGCGGATGCGCGTCGAACATGTTCGGATACGTGAGTTCCGGCGTGATGAGATGCTTCACGATCTGATAAGCGCGATCCCCATCGCCGAGATGCGTCCACAAAGCGATGCGCCACGCGGTGGCCCAGCCCGTGGCTTTGTCGCCGCGAATATCGAGCGACTTGGCCACCGCTTGCGCGAATTCCGGCGTGTCGCGCCGATGAATGTCCCGGCCCGGATACAAGCCATAGAGATGCGAGACGTGCCGATGCCGCATCTCCGGAGCGCGCATGTCCCAATCCTCCAGCCATTCCTGCAATTGCCCGGCGTTGCCGATCTGATTCGGCGCGAGTCGCGCGCGCGTGGTTGCGAGTTGCTGCCGAAAATCATTATCCACTCCGAGAATTTCCGCCGCCTTGATTGTATGAGCGAACAGATCGCGCAGGATCTGTTGGTCCATCGTCGGTCCCGCACAAATCGCCGCGCCGTACGGATGATGGTTCTCTGGCGAAATCGAAGGATTGGTCACGAGCCATTTGTGCTTCGGCTCTTCCTGCAAGGTATCGAGGAAAAACTCCGCCGCACCCTTGAGCACCGGATAAATCCGTTTCAAAACTTTTGGATCGCCGCCGAACTCGTAACGATCCCACAAATGCAAACACAACCACGCGCCGCCCAACGGCCACATGCCCCAGTTCGGTCCATCAATCGGCGCGCTCGCCCGCCATAGGTCGGTGTTATGATGCACCACCCAACCGCGCGCGCCGTACATTTTTTCCGCCGTGCGCCCGCCGGTCACGGTCAGATCCTCGACCATCGCAATGAGCGGTTCGACGCACTCGGCCAGATTACCCGACTCCGCCGGCCAATAGTTCATCTCGGTATTGATGTTGATGGTGTATTTGCTTTGCCACGGCGGGTTCAGGCTCTCATTCCACAATCCCTGCAACGTCGCCGGTTGTCCGCCCGGGCGGGAACAACTGATCAACAAGTAACGCCCAAATTGATAGTACAGCGCGGCGAGTTGCGGATCGTTGCCATCGGCAAAGCGTTTGATGCGCTCGTCCGTCGGCAACTCCATCGCCGCGGTCGCGCCCAGATCGAGCCGCACGCGTTGAAACAGCGGTTGAAAATCCTTGAGATGCGCGCTTCGCAACCGGGCGAAGGATTCTCGCCCCACCGCCGCGAGCGTTTTCTTGACGTTGGCCTCGGGATCCCCGCTCACATCATCAAACCGTTTGTAACTGGTCGCCGCCGCGATGACCACGACAACTTCATTGGCATCAGTCACCGAAATTTTTCCCGCCTCGGCCGAAGTCGTGCCGCCCTTCGCTTGGATTCTGACGCGCGCCTGAAATCCGATCTGACCTTTGATTCCGCCGGCGTCGCCGCCCTTGCCGCTCAGAACCAGCGTGTCGCGGCCTTCGGTCGTCACCGTCGCCTTCATCGGAGTTCTCATGCCGGCGGCGAAAGAAATTTTGCCCGGTTGATCCGCGGTGAGCCGCAGCACGATCACGTTGTCCGGCGCGTTGGCAAAAACCTCGCGCGTGTACTGTACGCCGTCGCTGCGATAACTGACCTTGGTCGTGGCCGTCTCGAGATCCAGTTCGCGCCGATAATCGGTGAAGTTCGTTCCGCTGGAAAAAGTCAGTTGGAGGTCGCCGACGGTTTGATACGGCATCTGGCCGAGCGGCTTCGCCATCATCCGCGCGCTGATGAGCTGGCTGGCTTCCCGATATTTGCCCGTGTTGACCAACTCGCGGACTTCCGGCAACGCGTTCTTCGCCTGAGGATTCACGGGATCATACGGGCCGCCCGCCCAGAGCGTGCCTTCGTTGAGTTGCAATCGCTCCTGGCTGACGCCGCCAAAAACCATCGCGCTGATGCGACCGTTGCCCACTGGCAACGCCTCGACCCAGCGGGTCGCCGGTTGCTTATACCAGAGCGAGAGCGAACCGTTCGCGGGCGTTTGAGCCGCCGCAAGATTGCTGATCAGGAGAACGGTCGCAACCGTCGCGATTAAGATTCGGTCAGACAATTTCAAACGTTTCATGAGCAATTGCATTTGTGACATTCAAGAGAGGAGACGGATTTGTTTCAACTCGTTAAAACCTGCGAGAAGGGAAATGAGCGCGGCGCTGCACAACGGAGCGTGACATTGATGTCTCTTCACCGACTAAATTGAGAGGTGCGCTCTGATTCGAGCAATCCTTCCTGCTTCCAGCATGCTGAAGCGGGCTGAAGCCCGCACCCCGACGACATTGTGCCGTTCAGCGTTGTGCTTTGCGTGGCAGAATTGGCGAGTTGCACGCTTTGGGTCTCCGGCGCGATGACTTGCGCCCGCACCCGGCCCTCCGAGTTCACCTGCGGATACTGCTTGCCCCGCTGATTCGTGGTGGCGGGTTTCCAATCGTCGGTCGAGGAACTTTGCGCCGCGCCAGATGAGCCACCCAAAGCGACCACGAGCGCGAGAACCGGGAGTTTTGTTTTCATGGTTGGTTTGAAGTTCAGCATTCGATCAAAAAACGCAGGGCGTGGGTTCAATTGAAACCGCGCCGCCGCAACCGGCACCCGCGGGGACATTCGAATGGGCCAGCGCGATGACGAACGTTGGGAGCGGCATAGGCGTTATGGGTATTGCGGGAAGAAATCTAGCAAAACGCAAACTTCTGGCGATATACGACGAGTGTCATATCCGCGATAAACAACAACCGGAGAACCATTGCCTGCGTGAAGTTTGCGTATCGGTTGGTTTCTCTGCGCCTGCGCCACAAATGATCTCAGCCTTCCGACTTGCATTCTACCATTCATCGCCGGGACACGTGGCGGTGCAATGGCGCATTACGCCACTCTGGAACGTCCGATTCAAAGATTGCCGGGCTGAAATCTCCTCCCTTAAATTAGAACCATGCCTCACCTCCGCAGCCGTTGGGCCACCGCCGGAGTCCGCCGCGGACTATCGGTCGCGGCCATCGCGCTAGCCCTGCTGAAGCCCTTCCCGGGCTCGGCGCAAGTCATCACCAATCTGCAACAATTGATCCGGGTGCTGCACCGTGACGCGCAGACCACCGCCCCGGTGGATCTTGAGGTAACGGTCTGTGCCGCGAGTCGCCCCAGTGTCGGCGTGTTGATCGCCCGGGATGAATCGGCGGTGGAACTGTTGCAACTGCCCGATTGGGGCCGCGAATTGCGCCCGGGCGAACGCATCCGCATACAGCGGGCCGCTTGTTGGTTACGCAAGCGCGAGGCAGGCGTGGAATTGTCGGCGCTACCGGTGGTCCAGAACGACGGGCTGCACCCGTGGATGCACGCAACCGGAGCGATCCATCTGCCGGCCGGGAAAATTCCCCTGCGACTGGAGTGGTTTAACTATTGGCGCAACCTCGGGTTGGAGATCCTCTGGTCAACGGCCAATGCGCCGCTGGCGCCCATTCCTGATTCCCAGCTCTGGCACGCGGCGGTCATCAACTCCGGGACGACCAACTTTCTGCCCGGGTTGCGCGCCGAATGTTTTGAGGGTTCGTGGAACTCCGTCCCGAATTTCGATTTGCTTGAACCGGTGAAAACCGGAGTCGTAACGAATGCCGATTTAAGTCTGCGCTCGCGCGACGAACGCGTGGGCCTCCGTTTCACCGGTTATCTGGAAGTACCGCGCGAGGGCCGATACCAATTCTCCCTGGGATCCGATGACGGCTCGCTATTATTTCTGGGTGACACCCACATTCCGATAGTCAGCATTGGGCAAACCAACGTCCCGCCGGCAAAGCCCACGAAAATCCTCGGCGCCGCATTTGGCCACGTGGAAGAGCGGCGGTGGACGACCGTTGAGGGCCGCGTCACTTTCGTTTCCCAAGAAGGGCTAGGCTTACGCTTTGACCTGGGCGGCGACCGACACGTCATCTCCGTTCGCATCGCGGACGCCCAAGGCTTGAGTCCCGCCGTCCTGATGAATGCCCGGGTTCGCGCCACTGGCATCGGGCGCGGCGTCATGACTTTGGACCAGTCTCCGGTACTCGGGAAACTATTTGTCGTCAGCGCCACAGACCTCAGCTTCCTTGAGCCGGCACTCGGACCCGGTGAGCCGAATGTGCCCATCACTTCTGTCGCCCACGTGCAAGGCCTGCCAATTGAGCTCGCCCGTAAGTCTCTGCCGGTGCGGATTCGCGGCACGGTTACCGGCGCCATCAACACCAGCCAGGAACGTTGGATGTCGTTTCAAGACGATACCCGCGGCATTTTCGTTCGGCTGGCGGGAATCACCAACGCCACGCCGATGTTCGGTGAATTATGGGAAGTGGAAGGTCACAGCGGGGCGGGCGATTTTGCGCCGATTGTGGTCGCCACCAAACTCACGCGGCTCGGCGAAGGTTTGCTGCCCGCCCCCGTCAAACCGACCTGGGCGGAATTGCTTAATGGCAGCCGGGACGTGCAGTGGGCGGAACTACAGGGACTGGTCACTGACGTGCATACCAACACCATCACACTGCACCTGCCGGAAGGCCGGTTGGAAGTGGAACTGGACGGGCTGTTCGAATCGGACCTGACTCCCTTTTTGAAAGATGTCGTGCAAATTCGCGGCGTGTTGTACGCGGTTTGGGACGCGGTCACCCGCGAGGTCCGCGTCGGGCGGGTTATGATGCGCAATGCCACGATCAGCGTGAGCGTGCCGGCGCCGGCCGATCCCTTCGATGCCGTACTCCGCACGCCGCGCGAACTCCTGCTGTTCGACGCGCAGGCCTCCGCGTTTCGCCCGGTGAAAGTGCATGGCCAGATTGTTTACGCTGACCCGACGCAACTTTTCTTGCAGGCGGATAGCGCCGGACTCCGGCTGCTGCCCGTTGAAAAGACCTCACTGCAACCCGGCGACATGGTCGAAGCCGTCGGTTATCCCAGCATTGGCAGAAAAGAACTGGTGTTGCGGGAAGTATTGTTGCGCCGGACCGGTCAAGCACCGCTACCCGCACCCAAGCATCTGGCCGAAACCGATTTCTCACCAGCCAACCTGAATGCCACTCGCGTACGTGTGGATGGCAGACTACTCGGCTGGCATGCCGAAGAAAGTGGCCCGGTACTCGAAATGCAATCCGGCACCCGCCTCTACCTCGCCCGCATCGCCGCGGGAAATCTCCAGCCTCCGTCATTGCGGCCCGGTAGTCGCCTCGCGTTGGAGGGCGTTTACGTCGGACGCAACCCCGGCCAGAACCGCAGCGCCGACAATGAATCGTTCGAGTTGCTGCTGAATTCCCTCGCAGACATCACCGTTCTCTCGCAACCGCCGTGGTGGACACTGCCCCGGCTGCTCGCGCTGCTCGGCGTGCTGTTGGTCATTTTGATTTTCACCGTAGTGTGGAACACGCAATTGCGGCGGCAGGTGGAACAACGCACCGTTCAACTCCAGCACGAAATCCGCGAGCGCGAACGGCTCGAACGCCACGCCGCGCTCGAAAGCGAACGCTCCCGCATCGCGCGCGACCTGCATGACGATCTCGGTTCCAGTCTGACCGAAATCAGCGTTCTCGCCAGCACTGGTCAGCTACCGCAGGCGAACCATTCCGGTCAGCCGAATTTATTCCAAGCCATCGGCAATCGCGCCCGCGGCCTCATTTCCGCGCTCGATGTCATCGTCTGGGCCGTGGACCCGGAAGATAATTCGCTGCAATCGCTCGCCGATTATCTCACCGGTTACACCAACGATTTCTTTTCGCACACCGGAATCTCCTGTCGCTTCAAAGTTCCCGTCTCATGTCCGACGATCACGCTCGAGGGCCGCGTACGCCACGATCTGCTGATGGCAGCCAAAGAAGCACTCAACAACATCGTGCGCCATGCGGAAGCCACCGAAGTTGAATTCCGCCTCGCGGTCGCGGACGGCATTCTCGAAATTGATATCTCCGACAACGGCAAGGGAATCGAAGCAGACTCCCACAGTGGTCATGGCTTGAAAAACCTCTCCGCGCGTCTGAAAAACCTCGGCGGCCTGTGCACGATTGAACCGCGCCCCGGCGGCGGCACCATCGTGAAAATCCGCCTGCCCCTCGGCCCATCCACCGCGGCTTCGCCCGGCCAAACGGCGCCGGCTTAATACGACATTTGTCGGATTCCGAATCTCGCATGGCCCGGTAAAGTGTCATTCACCGCAGCCTCGGCGCGGAACAAAAGAATGACATGTCAGCGCATTTAGCCCAGCATACGGACCTGGATTTAATGACCAAGGTCGCCATCGTCGAAGACAACGCCACGCTGCGGAAGTATCTTTGCGAGTTGATTGATAACACGCGAGGACACCAATGCGTGTGCGCCTGCGCGTCTGCCGAAGAGGCAGTCGTCGAAATTCCGAAGATTCGTCCCAACGTCGTGCTGATGGACATTCATCTGCCCGGCGAATCCGGCATCGCCTGCACCGCGCGCCTGCGCGAGAAGTTGCCCGACCTCCAGGTCATCATGCTCACCGTTTACAAGGACATCAAAATGATCTTTCAAGCGCTCAAAGCGGGCGCTTGCGGTTACGTCCTGAAGCGCGCGGATGAAAAAGAAATTCTCGATGCCATCACCGAAGTCCGCACCGGCGGCGCGCCGATGACCAGCGAAATCGCCCGCATGGTCGTGCGCGCGTTTGCCGATACGCCGCAAATTCCCGCCTCCGAAGGCACGGATCAACTTTCCAGTCGCGAGATGGAAATTCTCGCGCTCGTCGCCGAAGGTTGTCCGAACAAGGAAATCGCCTCGCGCCTCTTCATCAGCACCGCCACGGTCCGCACGCACCTCATGCACATCTACGAAAAGCTGCATGTGCATTGCCGCACCGAGGCCGCCGCGAAATATCTGCGCACGAATCCGCTGGGCGCGGTCAAACAACCATCGGCTTAAATCACTTCAAGCCGCCGCTTTCGCCCGACGCGCGGCGAGTTCGTCCGCCATTTCAATCGTTGCACGCTTGTTGAGCTTGTAAGCGATCAACAATCCCGTGCAGATCGCGAACATCACGCCCACCGCGATAGCTGCCGTGGCCCGGTACCCGGCCACCGCTTCGGGCGCAGCGGGCATTTTGGTGTCGTACTGGAAGAACCATTGCATCATCCACAGGAACGACGCTGACCCCAGCGCCAGACCGGCCTTCAACGCGAAGCCAATGGTCGCAAAAACCATCCCGGTAAAACGTCTTCCGGTCTTCAACTCCGAGTAATCCGCCACGTCAGCAAAAATCGCCCACACGAGCGGAATCGTCGGCGCATAAACAATCGCGCCCGTGATGGTGAGCACGACCATGCCCGTGGTATTCGTCGGACTGAGCAGGTAGAACGCAAAGGCATTGACCGTGGAGAGCGCGAAACCCGCGACGGCCACCGCTTTCTTGCCGAACTTCCGCGCCAACGACGCCGACAGCATGATGACAATGATCGTCGTCGCCGTGCCGATCATGTTGATGATGCTGTTGAACACGTCGGCGACGTTGGACGTCGCGAGATTATCGCGCGTGCCGTGAACGACGTACCCCAGCCATTCCAGAATTCCGCCGGGCTTGATTGCGTCCGGCGGCAAAATGGGAGCGGTGAGACCGATTTTTTCCACGAAATCAAACATCGCCCCTTTATCGGCGTAGTGATGGTAATAATTGTAAAGCGCGCCGCCGCGGAACGAGAGAATCGCAAAGTGCACCAGCGTCATCAGCGCCATGATGCGCCACGGCCCATTCTTCCACAGATCAGCGAAGTCCTGTTTCGGAGAGGACTTCGTTTCCACCACCGGCTGAATGCGTTCGCGGGTCGTCAGGAACGTGACGAGGAACAACACCAGACAGAGCACCGCCCAGATGGTCATCGTCATTTGCCAGCCGTAGGCACGATCATGCCCGACCGCAAATTTCGCCACCAATGGCAGCGTGAAGCCGCCCACGACAAACTGCGCGATGTTCACCGCGATGAAGCGATAAGAATTCAACTTTGCGCGTTCGTTCAAGTCCGCCGTGATCACCCCGCCGAGCGCCGAATACGGCATGTTGTTCATCGAATACAGCGTCATCAACAACGTGTTGGTAATGGCGGCGTAGGCAATGAGTGCGCCGTAGTTCCAACCCTTCGGCGTCGTGTAAGCCAACACCATCACGACCGCCCACGGAATCGCCGTCCACAAAATCCACGGGCGAAATCGGCCCCACCGCGACTTCGTGCGATCCGCCAGCACGCCCATGATCGGGTCGAACAACGCGTCCCATAATCGCGGCCACAACAATATCGCCGCGGCCGCGCTGGCCGAGAGCCCGAAGGTGTCCGTGTAAAAGTTGAGCTGGAACAGAATCATCGTCATGAAGACGAAGTTCGCGGCGGCATCCGCGCAACTGTAACCAGCCTTCTCGACAACCGAGAGTTTTTGAGAATTCATGGCAGACGAGGATTTCACCGATTCTCTCCGCTCGCCCCCAACTCAAACTGGGGAATCTGCGGCGAATCGTTTTGGGATTGGCGTTTCTTCATGAGATTTGTTTTGGGCTGAGCTGCGCTTCCGCAGTCTTTATTGCTGGCCTTCGATGGTCTTGATCGTTCCGTCAGGGCGATATTCCAGCTCCGTCACCTTCAGACTGCGCAGCCAGGTTTTTCCTCCGGATGGCCGGGAATCGTGGTAGAACAGATACCACTTCCCCTTGAACTCACAGATGCTGTGATGCGTGGTCCAGCCAACTACGGGTGTAAGGATCACCCCTTGATAAGTGAACGGGCCGTGAAGCGTGTCACTCGTGGCGTAGCAGAGGAAGTGGGTATTGCCCGTGGAATAAGAGAAATAATATTTGCCGTTGTATTTGTGCAGCCAGGACGCTTCAAAAAAACGACGGTCATGATCGCCGGCTTTGAGCGGCTGGCCCTGCTGATCGAGAATGACGAGGTCGCGCGGCGCTTCGGCAAAATCCAACATGTTGTCACTCAACCGAACGATCTTGGGGCACAGCGCCGGCTCGTGAGCGTCGGGTTCTTTGCCGCACTCAATGGCTTTGTTGTTGCGATACCGTTGTAATTGTCCGCCCCACAACCCGCCAAAAATCAGGTAGTGCGAGCCGTCGTCATCCTGAAAGGCGCACGGGTCTATGGAATAGCTGCCTTTGATGTGATTTTCCTGCGGGACGAACGGCCCTTCCGGCTTATCGCTCACGGCCACGCCGAGGTGAAAGACGTCGTTTTTATCCTTCAGGGAAAAATAGAGGTAATATTTGCCGTTCTTGAAGGCGACGTCGGAATCCCAAAGCTGACGTCCCGCCCAAGGAATACTCTTTACGTCCAGCGCCACACCGTGATCGGTCACCGGGCCGTCAATGGAATCCAGCGAGAGCACGTGATAATCCCGCATGTCGAAATGGTCGCCGAGGTCGTTTTCCGGAATGCCGGACTCGATGTCGTGCGAGGGATAAATGTAGAGCCTGCCGTTGAACACATGCGCCGCGGGATCGGCCATGTAAGTTCCATCGGGAACGAGATATCGTGGCAATTTCATAAAGAGCGTTGGGCAAACTGGCGACGGGACGCGGCAGAAGTCTTCGGATGCGCGGACGCCAGTTGGTTCTGATCTGGAGACATTGCGTTACATGATGCAAAAGCAATCGCCATCTCGACATCCGTCAAATGTCGTATTGCTTCGGGGATTTCCGGCTGGCGTCGTACACTATCCGGCGGGATACGTCAAATGTCGTATAGCTCCACGCGATGGCATTTTGCGAACATCTCCAGACCATTTATTGAAGCATTCATGAAACCAATTCTCTTAATTCCCATCGCTCTCGGCGCGGCGACGCTGCTGAGCGGTTGTAAATCCTGTTGCAATAATTCCACTCAAGCGTGTGCCGCCGGTTCGATGACTACTATCGCGACCACTGCCCCCGCTCCGGCCAAACCAACTCTGCCCACCATCCGCATCAACGCCGGCATCGGCGCGGTGAAAGATGGAACTGGGATCGCGTGGCAAGAGGACACGGGATTTCAAGGCGGTGACGTCATTGATCGCGCCGGCTTGCCCATCGCGAACACGAAGCAGCCCGAAATCTATCAATCCGAACGCTACGCGATGGATGCCTTTACACAAAAACTGCCCAACGGCAAATACGACGTGAAATTGCACTTTTGCGAGACGTTCGAGGGCATCTTCGGTCCGGGCGAACGCGTGTTTTCGTTCGATGTCGAGGGACAGGCGTTCAAGGATTTCGATGTGTGGGTCAAAGCCGGCGGCGGCGCGCGTCCCTATATCCAGACCGTGCCGGTGGAAATCACCGACGGGCAACTCGACATCAAGTTCACGCCACAGATCGAGAATCCGCAAATCAACGCTATCGAAATTGTCCCCGCGAGCCAGTAGGCTTTCGCCCGAGCGTCACCGTTCCCGCGCTGTCGGCATGATCGGCAGCGCGGGAATCAGTTTTGGCGCAAAAGAAATCGTTCGATCAACCGATGAAAAATCCATTTTCTCTCGTCGGCGAAACCGCGCTCATCACTGGCGGCGGTAGCGGCCTGGGTCTCGGCATGGCAGAAAGCTTCATTGCCGCCGGGGCCAAAGTCGTGCTCGTGGGCCGCCGCGAAGATGTCCTCAAGCAAGCGGTTGAAAAACTCGGCGACTCCGCCCGCTACGAAACGCAGGACATCACGCAACTCGACACCGCGAAAGAACTCGTCGCGCGCGCCGAGAAACACTTTGGCCCCATTACGATTCTCGCGAACAACGCCGGCATTCACCTGAAGAAACCGGCGGTGGAAATTTCTTCCATCGAATTTCAAACCGTCCTGCAAACTCACGTCGCCGCCGCGTTCGCGCTTACCCAGGCCGTCCTGCCCGGCATGATGCAACGCAAACACGGCAGCATTCTCTTCACGGCTTCGATGGCGTCCATCTTCGGGATTCCGCTCGTGGCGGCGTACTCTGCCGCGAAGACAGCGCATCTCGGATTGGTGCGCTCGCTCGCGACTGAAGTCTCGCCCCACGGCGTGCGCGTCAA
>CAZKMR010000053.1:19996-25090 GCA_964553795.1 uncultured Bifidobacterium sp.
GCCGGAGATCGGCGCTCGCTGACTATAGGGAGATTGAGGTTGCAATCGCTGTCCCTCGACAGCGGTGCCGAAGCCACCGCAGTCCAGACGTTCCGCGAGTAGTTGATGCGACCGAAGGCGCGAAGCGTCTGGACTGCGGCGCATTTATGCCCGCTTTGGCATGGCGAGACCGCCAGCTTTCACCTCAAACGGACGCTGCGAATGTTTCTTCCGCTCCTGAGTGAGAGGGCCGAGGGGCCAATTCAAAAACCAAATTTCTGGCTCCGACCCATTTGAAGTCAGAATCCTATTTTCCCACCGCCTTCGCTTTGATCGCCGTCGCGCCAACTGCCAAACCGTCCGCCTCAGCGATGATCTTGATGTCGCCTGATTGACCGGTCACACCCACCACAATCACCAAACAACGCCCACTAAACGCCTTTCGCTCCGACGATGCGAATGGTTCAAAACTCGTGGGATCACCATTGTCGGTCGCGACGAGTTTTCCCGGTCCTTCAACCTTAAAGCGAATCCACTGATCCGCGCGCGGCACTTCCAACCCATCGCGATCCGTCACAATTGCCGTGACGAAGCACAAATCCTTTCCATTGGCAACAATCTCGGCACGATCTGCTTCCAACTTCAGCTCCGCCGGTTCGCCCACAGTTTTCTTCTCAGCAGTGGCCCATTGCTTGCCGTTTTTGTAAGCGACCACTTTGAGCGCACCGGGTTCATAAACGACATCGTCCCACCGCAAACGGTACTCGTATTCGCCTTTTTTCTTTCGCCCGAGCGATTTGCCGTTGAGAAACAATTCCGCTTCGTCGCCGGAGGTGAACACATGCACCGGCGTCACCTGCCCCACGCGTTCCGGCCACGTCCAGTGCGGCAAAATATGCGCCATCGGCAGGTCCGATCGCCACCGCGATTGATAGAGATAGAACCGGTCTTTTTTGAAGCCAGCGAGATCAATAATGCCGAAATAACTGCTGCGCGAGGCGTAATACGGTGTCGGCTCGCCGAGATAATCCCAGCCGCTCCAGACAAATTCGCCCGCCACAAATGGATGTTTATCCTGCGCGGCAAAAACTTTATCCGCCGCCGATCCAAAATCCGCCGTGTGCATTTCATACGCGCTGACGTGACGAATTTTCGAATCACCGCCGCGGCCATCACGCGTCGGATTACTGATCGCGCTCGCGACCGGAAACAAATACACGCCGCGACTGCTCAACGCCGCCGCACTTTCGCTGCTGAAGATCATGCGGGCGGGAAATTTCTCGTGAAACGCGCCATATAATGGCGGCGTTTTGATGCCACTGAAGCTGGCGAACTCCGGCGTGTCGCGAATGCCTTCGCCTTGATAGTTCAAACTGATGACATCCACCGTCGCTGCGAACGCTGAATCCGGTTTCGCAAAATTCATCGAAGCAGTGGCGAGGCGCGTCGAATCTTCGTCATGCGCCAATGCCATGAGTTCCCGCGCCACCTTCGCGCCGTCCTCGCCGGTGTATTGTTCGCCGACTTCGTTGCCAACGCTCCACATGATGACGGAGGGATGATTGCGGTCGCGCCGAATGAAGGCGCGCAAGTCCTGTTCGTACCAGTCCGGGAAGAATAGATGAAAATCGAACGGCGTTTTACGACGCACCCACACGTCGAAGATTTCGTCCACGACGAGAAAGCCCATGCGATCGGTCAGTTCCAGCAACTCGGTGGCAGGCGGATTGTGCGCCATGCGAATGGCATTGCAGCCCATCTCGCGCAGAATTTCGAATTGCCGCTCGGCGGCGCGCATATTGAACGCCGCCCCTAACGCGCCGAGGTCGTGATGTTGATTTACGCCCTGAAATCGAATGCGCTCGCCGTTGAGATAAAAACCGTCCGGCTTACATTCAATCGAGCGGATGCCGAAGCGCGTTTCGTAGCGATCTACAGTTTTACCATCTTGCGAAACAGTAGTGACGGCGACGTAACGATGCGGTTGCTGCGTCGGTGGGACGCCCCAAAGACGTGGATTCGCGACTTCAGTCGCGCCTTCCGCCACCGCACTTTCACCGGGCGCGATCTGTAAATCCTGCGCCGCAATCTTCGCGACGGCTGAGCCCGTCGGCGCGCCAATAGTGTCGGCCACGAATATTTCCGAAGCGACACTGACCTTCGCCCGCTGGCGGGAATCATTATCCACCGTCACCAGCAAATTCACCTTGGCACGTTCGCGAGAGACTTCCGGCGTGGTCACGAACGTGCCCCATTGCCCGACGTGAACCGGTGCAGTTTTCGTGAGCCAGACGTTGCGATAAATTCCTGCGCCCGGATACCAGCGCGAAAAGTCCGGCGGATTATCGAGGCGAATCGCGAGTTGATTTTCGCCGCCCGGCTTCACACACGCCGTGAGGTCAACGCGCCAGGAGTTGTAGCCGAACGGCCAGCCCCCGACGAGTTGGCCGTTCACCCAGACGGCGGCGTGAGACATCGCACCGTCCACATCAAGAAAGATGGATTTGCCCGCGTCACTCGCCGGAAGGTCGAGTTTCTTGCGATACCAACCAATGCCTGGACTTGGCAAGCGACCCATCGAACCACCGACGCCACCGGAATTGAACGGCCCTTCAATCGCCCAATCATGCGGCAAGTTCAGCTTCCGCCAAGCACTGTCGTCAAAATCGTTTTGCACATAGCTCACGTCGCCACCGGGATTGCCCTCCGGACGAACGTGTCGTTTGGCCGGGTCATTGATAAAGCGATTGCCGGTCGGCAGAATCCACGGCTTGAGCACGCGATTTGTGGCTGCGGCGACTTTTTCGGCATCGGCGGTAGCTTCGGCCAGACGTTCGCGTTGATCCTCGCCGCGCGACATGGGCCGAACATCGTAGAGCAACTCGCGTGAATTAACGTTGGTGGGATCACCTTTGGTGAAGCGCCAATCGTCGTTGATTAAAATTCGCTCGCGGGGCGCCGCAAGCGCCGTGACGCCACCCAGAATCAACCACACCCCCACGCGCCGGAACAGCGAGCACTGATTTGAAAACGGTTTCGTCGGGCGTGATTCTGCTTCCGGGCACATGGCAAGAGCGATAATGAATTAAGCGTTACGCGGGTAGCAATTTTACTTTGCGCCTAAAGAAAGCGGCGGCACTCCGCAACTCATATTTCTCAAGTTGCCGCTTCGGAGACTAGGGACATAGAACCGCCGCAGGCTCGCCCGTCCCACTCGGAGTGAATTGATAATTCGAGATGCTGATTTTATCCAGTCGCGCCCCGTCCTCGCGATAACCGAGGTATAGCGTGTGCGAACCGGCGGTGAGGTTGTACGTTCCGAAGTTGGCCCAGGTCCATCCGCCCGTCGGCAAGCCGTTCACCGTCGTCCATGATCCGTTGTTGAGGCGCACATAGAGCGAATCATCATCCGCCGAAGCGCAATTCACGCGACCGGACACGAGGAAATTCGCCGGAGCGCTGTTCGTCAGGGTGAACGGAATGATAATCCACCCGACCGCCGTCGCCGGCGCGGCAGAAAGACTCTGAACGCCCGGGGTCACGGTGACGTATTTGCCGTTCGAAGCCGTGGCGTCGCTCACGATTTGCCAATCCGATCCAACGGTCGCGCATTCGGGCTCGAATGTCTGCGTGTAGTATTTTCCACCACCGTCGGGGAAAACGGGATTCGTCGTTCCCCACCACGTGGTCCAACGCGAATGGTCAATGCTGCTGTACGAGGCCGGCACGAGCTTGCGATTCGTAGTGTTCACGTTGGTTAACCCCAGCAGATACTTGTCGAGGAAAGCGCCGATCTCGGCATTCAAACTCGGCGTAGTCGCGCAATGCGATTTTCCACCCTCGATATTATAGCCGAACCGGTCGCCGATTCCCCAGCCATCATAAATTCGTTCCACCGCCTTGCTGGAAACAAAGCATGACGGATTGGACAACCACGCGGCGCCGTCGGGATTGCCGGTGACGAACAACGCCCGCGGCGCGACCATCGCGAGCAATTCATGATGATCGTGGGGCAGCTTCGCGATGTTGGCGTTGGCAAAGGTGAACATGAATTCACTGAACCACTGATGGCTGGTTTGTGCCAACCCCTCCACACTTCCCGCCGACTCCATCTGGTATGAATAACGCCAGTTCGGTGCGCCGCCCCCGCCCGACTCCTGTGGAATGGTCAGCGCAATCCGTTCGTCCAACGCGCCGGAGAACAACGCCATCTTTCCCGCGTAGGAACAACCGGTGACGCCGAGCCGCTCCAGATTGATTTGCACTCCGCCGCCGAGATCACCATTGAGCTGATACAATCCGTCAATCAACCGGCTGACGCCCCAGGACCAGGCGCTGTATTGGCCCGTGGTATCAATGTTGATGATTGCGGGATAAGGCGCGGGCGCTGCATACGGCGGTGCGTAAAGCGTGTAGTATGGGTCCGTGTTGCGCGGATTGTTGTAGGTTGTGACTTGATTGTGTCGATATGTGATGGTCGCGATCCGTCGCCCTCCCAGACTGATGCTGCCATTGGGACTGTTCATTCCGATGATCGCCGGGAACGTGCCATTGGAAGCTGGCAGCCCGATAGCCGCAGTGAGCGTCAACGTGCGCGTCACACCGTGGACAATATTCGTCACGCGCACCGTTAACGTGCGACTCGTGCCACTGCCCGCGACGCTGGAAAAAATCATGGCTGGATCCACCGGCGGATGATAACCGATCTCATAAAACTCGATCTCCGCTTTGATCTCCGCGCGCCGCCGACTCCAATCCACAAAGTTGGTCGAGCGCCCCGTTGGGTAATTCCAATCGGTCGGAGATGTCGCCGACCATAGGAACGGATCGGGCAGCGGCAGAATCACCGGCAGATTGGTCTGGGTGGGTAACGGCGGAATGGGAAATGCCGCGCCAGTGTTTTCAACTTTATAGACCAGCGGAATTTCGCTGCTGTGGGTTGAAGATAACGGCGCGCTCAAGGCCGCCCCAACTGTTCCCGAAGCCAGCGCCGCAGCCGTGCCGAAATCAAACCAACCGCGACGTTTCCTTGGGATCACCCGGGCGAATCGCATGGGAAGCTTCATTTCAACCCACGTCATCGCGTGAACAGGTTGAGATCGATTGAATCCGCCA
>CAZKMR010000053.1:25190-31569 GCA_964553795.1 uncultured Bifidobacterium sp.
ACGATCAAATAACGCGCGCCGTTCTGTTGCAACACATCGCGCTCAAACCGATCCACCGCTGCCGGACCAAGGCCGCCAAAGATGGCATTGCCGCCAATGCCCATGTTCACCACTCCAACATTCGCCGTGGGTGCATTTGTGATGAGTCGTTCCGCCAAAACATCCGGCCAACGGTTGTTGCCATCATCCCTCGAACCGCGCCCATCAGTCAGTGAATCGCCAAGAATCACGACCGCGCGACTGCCCACATCCGCCAGCACTTCGAGTCCCGTGATGATGTACCAATGCCTCGTCTTACTGGCGCTCGGCATGCTCGCAACCGAGACCGCGTTGCTCGGTACGATGAACGACGTCGTGCGCGAACCCGGATGTCCGTTTACAACTGTGGCGGAGATGTCGCCGAAATAAATGGTGATCGCGACGTTGGTAATCGCCGGCAAATCAAACGCCAGCGGATCCGAAAACACCGCCGCGCCGGGAGCAATTACCGTGGTCGGCACACCTTGAAACGTCAGCGCACGATCCGTGGCCGGATGAATGTTACCATTCCCACCGCTGGCTGAACTGGGCGCCAGAGCAATGTGCGCGGCGTTGATCGTCACCGGGCTTGTGCCGTAAGCATTCGAAAATCGCACGCGCACCTGTTTGCCCGGAATCGAATTGCGCACGAACTGCCGCAGCGTGCTGTGCGCGAGTGGCACGGGCGGCAGATTTCTTGGCTCGGTTAACTGCGGCGCGCACCCCCAGGTCGTGACCCAACGATCATCGGCGGCTTCCAGGCCATGCGAAAGCAGGCTAGCCGCGAAGATTATCACCAAAATCTTCCGGACGTTCGCGGAGATTAACGATTGGACGCATTTGATTTTCATTTCAAACCTCTTCACGGCTGCATCGGCGTCACCAGCCGATAAAACCGCTGCGTGTGACCTGGAATATTGTTGGTCACATTCACCACGCGATTGGTTGGGTGCGCCGAAAGATCGGTCAGCTTGGACCAGGTCGTGATGTCGAGTGTGGGCTTGTAGAGCAAGCTGTAAGTGCGATTGGAGATCGCGAGAAACTGCAACACCACATTGTCGTTCTGCGCCGCAATCTGCGTAAATCGCAATGCGCTTGCCGCATCGTTCGGATGTGTGCCGGCGAGAAATTCTTCCCGATTCGTCAATCCATCCAGGTCCGGATCGTCCTCAGCATCCGGCACGAAAACCAGCGTGCCGTACTCCTGCTCCCACCAATCCGGTAAACCGTCGTTATCCGAATCGCCCGAACCCGTTGCTTGTCCCGGCGTCGGTGCGGCGGCGAGCCAATTCGTCGGCTCGTTGCCGTAGCCAGCGACCGGCGCGCGTTGCAGCGACATCCCACTGCCATCGGCAGCGGCGGGCCACGGCGCTTTGTCGTTGTAACGCACGGAATCAATCGCCACGTACGGCACGCCGTTGGTATTGGGCGCGTCGGGCGCCTGCAATTCCACGTTCTCGCCGTCGTTCTGCAATTGCCCGCCATACGGCCCGAAAATCGGCACGCTCAACGGCACGTTGTATTTGGCGCGGTAATCAATGGGATTCGTTGCCACGACCAACACCGTCGCGCCGGCATCCATCGTCACGCTTGGTGGGAACGTGAAGTCCACGCCGCTCAACTTCCAGGTGTTCGTCGGAAACGTCGGATGGAACAATGGCACTGGGTTCGCGCTGATGTTGACCAACTCCACGAACTCATCGCCGCCCGTCGCCGGATGATAGTGAATCTCGCTGATGACCACCGGGCCGATACGCGGTCCGGAGTTGGCAGCACCTAGCGACACGGAGAGATGCGACGGGAAAAATTCTTCGCCCGCGCTATTCACATACCGACCGAAACTCACGCCGTTGAACGAACCGCCAAAATCAACGCCGTGACTGTAACCGGTGAGATTGCCGGCCAAGTCCGCCGAGAACAGATACACATCGTCGCCCGCCGAACTGAGCGCGAAGCTGTTGGTCGCGCCTGAATTGAACTGCGTTTCATCAAAATAAATCCGGCCTCCGGCGGGAATGATCGTGTTGTTGGGAATGCGAAATTTCTTCGGCGTGTCCGGTTCATCCGTCAGATACCAGCCACCGACGTTCACGTTGGTCGCGTGCGGATTGAACAATTCGATGGCGTCGCGCTGCGGCAGATCAGTGTGCGCGAGGATTTCATTGATGACAATTCCCGGAATGCTCGGCGTAGGATCATCCGCACCCGGTGAACCACCCGGGTTCGTGCTCGCGCGCCAACTCGCGCCGCGATCCGGCGCCTGCGACGCACCGGGACTGCGTGGCACGAGCGAGAAATCCGCGAAGTCGGGCGCGGTCGGCCACGGCGTGCGATCATCGTAGGTCACGGAAAAAATCGTCTGTCCCAGCGCATGTGAAAGCCGGAGCGTTTCGCCGGAATTATCCAACTGTCCGGTGTAAGTGCCGTGAACGGTGACGCCGGGATACTTCGTGGCGAAGGCCGCCGCATCGCGCGCCAAAACAAAAAACCCGCCGGGCGCGAGCAGTGTCCCGTTCGGAAACGTGTAGGTGATTCCGGCAGAGAACGTGAGGCCGGAAAGATTTAGTGTGTTCGTGCCGTAATTCTTCAGCTCGAGAAATTCCAGATTGTTACCGCTGATCACTCCGAGCGCGGGCGGGTTGTACATGATTTCGTTTAAGCATAACCGACTCAAATCCTGCGGCGGATAGAACGTCGCCTCGACCAGTGCGCTCCATTGTCCGCCGCTGAGCACGCGCGCGCGCACCGTCGTCGGACCGTTGAACTGAATCGGCACATCATAAGATTGCGCGCCCGGTGCAGTTGCGCCCGTACCATACACCCGCGGATCGCTCCCGTTCAGCGTGTAGAGAATCGCACCGCTCGCGTTGGTGTGCGAGAGCGTCAAACTGAAGCTGTTGGAAATCGCCCCGCCAAACTGACTGAATGTCGGTGCGCCAATCGTTGGATACAGCCCCGCCGCCTGCAATCGCGCGATGGTGCGCTGCGGCATCACGTTGGGAAACCAGTTCGTGTAGAGCTTCTGCAATTCCGGAATCCAGTATTCATCGCGCGTCAACGTCTCGCCCGTGCCGCCATTGCCGCCAATCGTAAACTCCCGTGCATCGCCCCAACGCGCCGACTCACCCACAATCGCGCGATCAATTTCCGCCGCGAGCGATTGCAAGCGCGCGACGTTGTTCGACGGCGCGAGCGCGCCGGTGTTGAACAGGTGCTTTTGCACGCGGTCACCATACATGCGCCGGAACTCCGGCCAATTGCGCAATTGATTGTAAATGCGGGACGGCAAGGAATCGTTGCTGAGTCCGTTCACGCGATCCTCATCGCGCAGTCGGTTGAAGGCGATTTCCTGATCCCACGGGAGGAAGACCCATTTGGTCGCCGGCAGTCCGTTGGTCGGATTGGCGCGCCGATGCGCGCCGTACCAGTTGTGCGGGTTGCTGATCTGCAACCAATCATTCGCTTCCACGAAAGCGTGCAGCAGGAAGTAATCAATCAGATTATCCATGTCCACCTGCGCGGCCACGGCTTGAAAGGCGGACTCGCTGTTGATGCCAAGATTAACCAGCGCGATCAACGCATCCCAATCAGCGCGGCTGCCGTCTTGCAGCTCCGAATAATCCTTCATGATGTCCCAATCCTTCTCGTAGCCGCCGAGATGATTCGCGAAATACGCGGTGTCGAGTCGCTCAATCGCCGCGTAGATACCCCAGTAAAGTCCGTTGAGATAGAGATGCACATAGCGACCGCGACTCGCCAGATGGCCCATGTCGCGCATCGCTTGCTTCACCCACAGATCGCGAAGGTAAGTGGCGTTCTCCGGTCGATAGCGCAGCGGAAAATCATCCGGCCACGGATAACTGCCGCCGCTGAACGGATCGTAACGCGTCGTCCACGTGTCCGCCCAACTGTTCCGCAGAATGATGCTGTCGAACTGCGTCACGCCACCATCGAACAAATCGTATTCGAGCCGCGAGGGACCGAATTCGCTCTTGAACTCCAGTCGGAACGAATGTTTCGGCGAACGCGCATTATCGCGCCCCGCCTGACCGTGCATCTGAATGCCGCTGTTGATCTGGAACTCCGAGGTATTATCGCCGTTGAACAATTCGGCCGAGACGGCGCGTTCGCCGCGATCGTTCACCGCGTCCACATAGATGCCGGTGTTCGGATGCCAGAACGAATCATGATCGCTCACCAGTGAAAGTGTCGGGATCGAACGCAGGTCGTTCGTCAGAGTCGCGCCGTAATTCGGATGATTCACGATGTTCGGATCGATGCCGTAATCCGCGGGGAAGTTCCCCTGCCACGTCGTCGGATAACCCGGCTGCGTGTCGGATTGTTGCAATACCTGGTTCAGAAAAATGTACGACTGCGCATCGGGAGCGCTCGGGATGTGATTCGTCAAAAACGCCGCCGCGCGCAACAGGCGCGTGCCCGGAATTGAAATCGGCGCCGTGTAAAGCGTGCCATTGGTCGGCGCTGGAATGCTGCCATTGGTCGTCCAATAAATTGAAGCCGTCGCCGTCGCCGAAGTAATCGCCACCGTGAACGGCGTGTCATAAAAACCACGATCCACACTGAATTTCGTATCCGCCACCAAGCCGAGATAACCAAAACCATTGACCGCGCCGGGCGTGGGCGGCGTGAAATAACGTTCCGCCCCCGCGCCGGTGCTGAGTCCTTCCAACTCGGGCAGGATGAAGAAATCCAAATCGGTGGCGCTGACGTTCAAGCCGTGAATCGCCAGCACATTTGCTCCCGCCTGCAACAAGCCGGGAGTGTTCGCAAGAATGATGTCTTCGTAAACGAGCGCTTGCGAATCCGCCGCAGATGTCGTCGCAGTAGAATTCCACTGCGGCGATCCCGGCGCATTGCGCGACGCGATCACCTGACCGTTGAGATATGCCACGAAGCCGTCATCGTAGCGCATTCGCAGCTTCAACGTTTGGAATGCGCTTGGATTCGGGACGTTGAAAGGCACGCGTAGGTAGGCTGTGGCGTTGTTGCTCAGCATCAGCGTACCCAGCACGTTCGTCGCTGCCTGGACTGTGAGGCGATCCGCTTTCAATGCGTTGAGGTACGCGCCGAAGGAGAAACTGGTCACGTCCCGACGACCGTTCAGCAGAATCTGACCGGAGGCATTCGCGGTCGCGTCGAAGGTGAATTGATACTGTGAATTGGAGGTCGGCGCCACCGCGGCGTTGAAGGTGTAGTTGCTCTTCACGAGTTCGCCGTTGGCATACCAATCCGAAACTTTCGCACCGGAACTTTGACCGTCGAACGACCATACGGTCAACCGATGCGCGGTGTTCGGCGTCAAACCGGCAATCGTGACGTTCAATCCGCCCGCGCCGGTGTTGTCCAACGAGAAAAGAAAATCGCGCAGCAACAGCGACTCGGTGAATGCCCCGTTGTTGTTCGGCCCATTGCGCAGCCGGTCATCGTAACCGAATGGCGCAGTGTTGCCCACCGAGACGACGACGCTGCCGAACACGCGCACGGTCGCCTGCGTTTGAATCGCCGTGCTGGAAACATTGGAATTGATGACAAACGAACTGAAGCCCGCCTGCGTCACTCCCGCCGCTGCACTGGAACGATCATTCACATCCATCGCCAATACCGTGGTCGCGGTCACGCCGACGCTGTAGCCGGCGGGCGTGTTGCCGGCGCTCCAACCGGAGTCGTTGAAACCAACCGCAGTCCAACTCGTGCCCAACGCACCATCCGTCGGCACGTGGACGCGCGAGGTTGCTCCCGAAACGATCAGCGATGTGCTGATCGTCGGGATGTCGAGACCGTAGGAGATATTCTGCCGCTGTTCTGGAAACGTCGGCGCAAACTGGTGAGCAACGGCACCGCCAGGTTCAATCAACGCCAGATACTCGCCGTTGTTGCTGAGTTGAAAATTTGCGTGCAACGGCGCGCCCGCAATCGCGCGATTTTTCCCCGACGCGAACACGACGATATAACCGCCCGCCGGAAGATTCGTGGCCGGGAAAGTCCACTTGGCTAAATCACCCGCGTCATCGGTCAAGCGCCAGCCGCCGAGATTCACCGCCCCCGGACCGCTGTTGTAAATTTCAATCCAATCCGGACTTTCCAAATCCTCGTCGCGCAATCCGCCACCATTGTTCGCCAGAAACTCGGTGATCACCACCGCGGCCCGGGTGGGTGAACTGAGGCAAAGCCATACCAGAATGAGCAGACTGATACGGAGACAAGCTTGGAACGAAACGACGTGATGCATGAGCCAGCAGCAGTAAAGAGGTTTATTCAAAGCTCCAATGATCCAAGTTGAACAACGGCTTCGCGCCGCCGGTGAACTTGAGATAAAGATCCTGCGCGCCGGTGGCGGCGA
>CAZKMR010000054.1:0-31313 GCA_964553795.1 uncultured Bifidobacterium sp.
GCTTCATGGATTTGTTGATACGCTCCTGCCGCGGGGAAGGCAAGCGGGCACTTTGGGCTAATGTGAATTCACCTGTTTCATCCACCTCATGCCTTCGGTCGCGCGGCGAGTGGGGATTACTCGCGGTCCGAAAGGTTGGGAGCGCGGACGGTCCCCCGTCCGCAGCGGCTGGGAATGGAAGGCAGCCATGAAACTCCGGTGACTGTATGGCTTTCGCCGCGCTGCGAGTGGGGACCACTCGCGGTCCGCAAGGAAAATGGTTTGGCGGATAGCAAACGCCCCTGCCTTTCCAGGAACCGGCGTATGACCGCCAGGTTTTGGACTGCGCCGGCAAAGCGCGCGCGGCGACGGCGCTTTCGGACGGGCCAAGGGGAAACGAGTCAGAGCGCGCCTTCGGTCGTACGAAAGCGGTGTCGTCCACCCTCCGCAGTAATGCTACGGAGGACGGGCGCTACGCTTGCCACCGCAGTCCAAGACGCGGTTGGATTTGCGATGATTCCTGGCCCCGATGTGCGTCCAGGGTTGCCGCCTCGCCGGCGCCATTTCAGACCACGTTGAAGCGGCAGGAATGCCGCACTCCGGTTCAGGGGTTCAAAGCGCAAAACTTCATCTTGGAAGAATCTCGCCCTCGCGCTAGCGGGCCGAAGGTGGTGGTTTGCGGCGGTCAGGGACTGCAACAGAAATAGCGGCGGTCATAGACCGCCGCTACAAACGGGGACGGCACGATCAGGGGGCGATGAGCACCACGCGCAGGTTGGAGGGCGCGACGGGCCGCGGTTTGATGACGAGGAGGAAGGTCGTTTCCGCACTGGCCTGGCCGTCATTGACTGCGACCGTGATTTGCGCCTGACCGGTCTGACCGCTTACCGGGGTGATGGTCAACGTGCGATTGCCACCGGTGCCACCGAGGGTAAGGCCAGCGTTGGCGACCAGTGCCGGATTATCCGACGTGGCGGACAGCGTGAGACTGGCGGCGCTGGTTTCCGAATCGCTGACGGTAATCGCCAGCGGCGGAATGACGGCATCCACGTAATTGGTTTGGTTGGCAAGGGCAGCGATGACCGGCAGGCGATTGACCGTGACGGTGAAGGTCCGCGTGACGGTGTTGTTGGCGGTGTCCCCATCGTTGACGGTGACAGTAATGGTGGCCGAACCGCCCGCGTTGCCGGCCGGCGTGAAACTCAGACTGCCGGTGGCGTTCGGACTGGTGTAAGCAACGGTCGGGTTCGGAATCAGCGCCGGATTACTCGACGTGGCCGTAACCGTGAGCGTCTGGTTTTCGTTGGTCGCGCCGGTGCTGATACCGGCGAGGTTCACGGTCTGGAGGCCGGCGTTTTCATTAAGGGACAGATTGGCGAGTGCATTCAAAGTGGGCGCGTTGTTGACCGGGTTCACGGTGACGGTGAAGGTCCGCGTGACGATGTTGTTGCTCGTGCCGCCGTCGTTGACCTGCACGGTCACGGTGGCCGAACCGAACGCGAGCGGGGCGGGCGTGAAGCGCAGGCTGCCGGTGGCGTTGGGGCTGGTGTAGGTAACGGTCGGGTTCGGGATGAGGGAGGGATTACTCGACGTGGCGGTAACGGTGAGCGTCTGGTTTTCGTTGGTGGCACCACTGCTGATGCCGCCGAGGTTAACGGTTTGTTGGCTGGCGCCTTCGTTGATCGTGAGATTGGCCAATGTGTTCAGGGTCGGCGGATTGTTCACGGGATTCACGGTGACGGTGAAAGTGCGCGTGACGATGTTGTTGCTCGCGCCGCCGTCGTTGACCTGCACGGTGACAGTGGCCGAACCAAACGCCAAGGGCACGGGCGTGAAGCTGAGACTGCCGGTGGCACTGGGGCTGGTGTAGCTGACAGTCGGATGCGGAATTAAAGAGGGATTACTCGACGTGGCCGTGACGGTGAGCGTCTGGTTTTCGTTGGTCGCACCGCTGCTGATGCCGGCGAGATTGACGGTCTGCGGACCGGCGCTTTCGTTGACGGTCAAATTCAACAATGCGCTCAGCGTCGGGGGTTGATTGGGCGGCGGCAGCGGCGTAAACGAAGTTTCGTTGGAGAATTGGCTTTCCGCGTTGCTGGCGTCGTAGGATTTCGCGGCGAAATAATAAGTCACGCCGAGCACGAGTCCGTCAATTTGCGTCGTGGTGACGTTGCCGACGGTGAGGGAATTGGTGTATTGGCCGCTGGCGACGCCATAGTAAACGCGATAGCCGACGACAGCGGAATCCGGGGATGCGTCCCACGCCAAACCGACACTGGCGGCAGAAACGGTGAAAGATTTCAATGTGAGAGTGAAAAGAAGAACCGCGAGGATTCTGATCTTACTTCCGACAACGACTCCTTGGTACGACATAGTGCCACCGCATTAGCAGAAAGGTCGCCAACTGCTGCCGCAGCACAAGCGGTCGGGACGAAAAAAACTTCAACCCGCACCAGCGCAACCAGAAATCTTTTCCCGCCACACCGTCGCGCGATTGCAGTTGCAACCGCAACCAGGAGTCGCGGCTGTCAAAATCTGAACGTGCGCCGTCAAAATATTTTCCCCGGGACGCACCCGGAACAACGGCAATGCTCATGAGCGTCATCACGGCAGATGATTTTCTCGTTCGCCTCAAGGAGAAAGCGGCTCCCAGCGCACTTCGTAGGGCGCCAGCGTGACGGCGGATTTGAGTTGGCCGCCGGTCTGCAACAGCACGGTTTCGTTGGCAACGTTGTGCAAGCAGAGCATGCGCGCCGCGCGATCTTCGGTTTCGCGGACGAGGGCGAAGACGCGCGGATCGAGGCGGAGCAACCGTTGCGGTGCGCCCGGCGCGAAGGCCGCGCTGGCCCGCCGGCGCGCCAACAGATCGCGCAGCCCGGTGAAAACACGGGTGCGCAACGAATCGGCGCGACCCAGCTCGGCTTCGAGTTCGGAGCGGGAGAGTTTTTTGCGATTGATGCGGCGCGGAATGCCGCTGGCCTCGGCGCCGGGCCGGTCGTTGCGCGAACCGAAGAGCGAGTGAAAATAAATGCCTGGCATGCCGACGAGTGCGAACATGATGGCATGCGCGACGAGAAAGCGTTGCACCGGCACGTCCAACGATTCGCGCGCGGCGGGATTCGAGAGCGCATCGAAATACGTGATGTTCAATTCGTAGGGACTCTTCGAGCCGTCGGAGTTGTGTTTGTAGGAAACGAACCCGCCGTGTTCCTGGGCGCGGGCGACGAGCGCATCGATCTCGACCTGCGTCAGAATACCGCGGGCCGGATTCATTCCGATGCCGTCGTGCGAGGACAGAAAATTGAAGAAGGATGTTTGCGGCGAAGGCAACTCGAGCGAGTCGGCCCAGTGCGTAAGCGTTTCGGCATTGCCGGTGGCAAGGGAATGGAGCACGAGCGGTGGCAACGCGAAATTATAGACGAGCTGGGCTTCGTTCGTGCCGGCGCCAAAGTAGGAAATGTTGTCGGGATGCGGCACGTTGGTTTCGGTGATCAAACGCACGCCGGGAGCGACTTCATCCAGGACGGCACGCATCAATTGAATGACGCGATGGGTTTGCGGCAGATGAATGCAACTCGTGCCAATTTCCTTCCAGAGATAAGCGATGGCGTCGAGGCGGATGAATTTGGCGCCGTGTTGCACGTAGAGCAACAACGCGCGCAACGTGGCGAGCAGCACCTTGGGATTCTTGAAATTCAAGTCCACCTGATCGGCGCTGAACGTGGTCCAGACTTTTTCCATCCCGCGCGCCGTCTGAAATTCGGTCAACAGGGGCAACGCGCGCGGGCGCACCACTTGCGACAAATCCGGCGAACCGGTCACGGTGACAAAGAAATCGCGAAACGCCGGTTCGTCCGCGACGAATTTCTGAAACCATTCGCCCTGGGCGGACATGTGATTGAACACGGCGTCGAACATGAAATCGAATTCCGGACGAAAGCGTTCGAGGTCGTTCCAATCGCCATAATCCGGATCGACGGCGAAGAAATCTTTCACAGAAAAACCGTCATCCGAAGACCACGGATAGAACGGCAGAATGTGAACGCCGCTGACCACTCCGGTCAGATGCGTACGACAAAAATCGGCGAGCGTCTCCAACGGGGCGTGGCCGGGGGCGCGCACTTGATCGGCGTAGGTGATGAGCAAGGCGTCGCGTTCGGACAATTCGCCGCCGGGCCCCGCGGGCACGTTCTGGCGGAAGGCCGCGAGTTCGCGATCGAGTTCCGCGACGACCGGCACGCTGGCGGCGCGCCCGTAAAGTTCAGCGAGATGATTGGCAATGGTGGCATTCATGATTTTGATTTCGATGATTCTCAGACGCCCAGCCAACGCATTCCGACGCTCGCAAGACCGAGAAAAAAGAAAAAGCCCGCAACATCCGTGACGGTTGTTAAGAAGATGCTCGACGCGAGCGCGGGGTCAAGTCGCAGCGCCCGCAAGCCCAATGGAATCACCACGCCGGAAACGGCGGCGGCGACTTGATTGAGCACCATGGCCGCGCCGGCCACGAGCCC
Organism: uncultured Bifidobacterium sp.; assembly: GCA_964553795.1. Lineage (GTDB taxonomy): Bacteria > Verrucomicrobiota > Verrucomicrobiia > Limisphaerales > JADLHS01 > JADLHS01. Next base: position 4,494 of record CAZKMR010000054.1, read on the forward strand.
GAGCGTGATGCTGCCTTTCCACCACCAACCGATCACTCCGACAACGAGCCCGATGGCCAGCCCGTTCAGCACGCCGAGAATAATTTCCTTCAACAGCGCGCGCCGCCCGTCGCCGGGCGCCAGTTCGCCCAGGGCGAGATCGCGAATGATGACGGTGAGCGTTTGCATGCCGGCATTGCCGCCCTGCCCCGCGACGATGGGCAGGAACACGGCGAGCGCGGTCCATTGCGCGATGGTGTTTTCAAACAAACCGACCACGGCGGCAGCGAGGAAGGCGGTGGCGAGATTGATGTAAAGCCACGGCAAGCGGCGGCGCAACGAATGATGCCACGGCGTCAGGGCGCGTTCTTCCCCGGACAAACCGACCATCAACTGCATGTCCTCGGTGGCCTCGCGACTGGCAACTTCCAACGCGTCACTGGCGCGCACCACGCCGACGAGCCGGCCATTGGCATCGAGCACCGGCAGCCCGAGATAGTGATAATGCTCGAATTGCCGCGCGAGTTCTTCCTGATCCGTGTCCACCCGCACGAACTTCACATCGCGATTCATGATTTCGCTCATGCGCCGTTCGCTGCGGCGAAACACCAGGTCGCGCAAACTGACAATCCCGACGAGCCGTTCCCGCGCATCGGTGACATACAAATACGCAACGTCCTCGGTGCGTTCTTCCTGGGCGCGCGACCGCAACAACTCGCGCACCTGCTCCACCGTCATGTCGTCGCGCAAGGCGATGACGCGATCGGACATAATACCGCCGGCGGTGTCCTCGGGATACCGCAGCAACGCGCGGATGCTTTGGGCCATTTCGTCGGGCAGTTTGGCCAACACTTCGCGGCGGGTGGCGGGCGAAAGTTGCGGCAACAAATCCGCGCCATCGGCGGGTGACACATGCCGGAGGATTTCGGTCACCTGCGCGGCGTCGAAGGCTTCAAGCATCTCGACCAAACGCTCCGGCTCCAATTCCGTGAGCGCGGCGGCGGCTTGCGCGGCGGGCAACTGCCGCAACACGGCGCGGGCCTCCTCGGGTTCGAGCCGTTGCAGGCGGTCGGCCAGGTCCGCCGCGTGCAGGTGCAGATATTCGGCGAGAAAAACAGGTGTGCTTTCGTTCATAGTGCTGGCGATGGTCTGGGTTCACCCGGATGATCCGGCGCCGCGCGGGAACAACAACTCGCGACGCCCCGCCGTCATGATAACGAATCATTCGCTCGGTCGCACGGAACGATTCCGCAAAAAAAATTCGGCGCAGCGCACAACACGCCAAACGGCGCGAGGGGCGCGCGAATTCCCGTCCGCTAATTCGGCTGCGCCCACCCGGCGCTGGAGCTGAGCGGAGCTTGGCACGCCGCGCCGCATCGCCTACTCTCCGCGGCGGAGAGGACAAGGACGTTTCCCCTCCGATCCACCGCATGCCCCGACCAGGCCAAACCAAGACCCAGCCTGCGCGCCGCTCGAAAGCCCCGGCGCGGCACGGGCGCAGCAACGGCATGCCCAATGCCCGCAGTCAACTCGCCGCGATTGTCGAACACTCAAACGACGCGATTTTCAGCCGCGATCTGAATGGCGTCATCACCACGTGGAACGCGGCGGCGGAGCGGATTTTTGGATATCGCGCGGCGGAAATCATCGGCCGTTCCAGTCGCATTTTGCTGCTGCCGGGGCAACGCGATGAATTCCGCCGCTTGCTGGCCCGCTTGCGCCGCGGCGCCGCAGAACAACATTATGTAACGGAACGCCGCTGCAAGGACGGGCGGCAGATTCATGTGTCGCTGACATTTTCGCCGGTGCGCGACGGGCAACGCCAGTTGGTGGGGTTCTCGACGATTGCACGCGACGTGACGGAAGAACGGCGCGTGAAGGAATTGTTGCAACGCCGCGAACATGAGTTGCAGGATTTGTTCAACGAAGCGTCGGTGGGCTTGCTGGTGGTGGCGCGGGACGGGCTGATTTTGCGGGCGAACCACGGCGTGCTGGAGTTGCTGGAACGTTCCGTCGGCCAGGTGGTCGGGCACGCACTGATGGAGTTTCATCCTGACCCTGCCACGGCGAACACCTTGTTGACGCGCTTGAGCCGGCGGCAAACGCTGCACAATTATCCGACGGAACTGCTCACGCGCAGCGGCCAACGCTGTCACGTGCTGGTGGACGCCAATGCGCTCTGGGAGAATGGCCGTTTCGTGCATTCGCGCTGGTTTGTGCGGGACATTTCGCGGCGCAAACAACTTGAGCGCGAGTTGCTCGAATTGAGTGAACGCGAGCGGCGCAGTTTCGCGCAGGAACTGCACGACGGTCTCGGCCAACAACTCGGCGGCGTGGCGTATCTGTGCAATGTGTTGCGGGAAAAACTGGCGGAACGCCGCGCGCCCGAAGCCACGGAGGCGGATCGCATTTTCGGGTTGGTGCGCCAGGCCATCGAGCAGACGCGCCGGATTTCGCGCGGGTTGTCGCCGATTCGACCCGAGCCGGATGGCTTGCGCCTCGCGCTGAGCGAATTGGCCGCGCAAACCACCGAGTTGTTTGGCGTGCGGTGCGACTTTCGCTGTGCCAAGCCCGTGACAATTGCCGATCCGGTGCTGGCGGGACATTTGTTTCGCATCGCACAAGAGGCGTTGAACAACGCGCTGAAACACGCCAAGCCGCGCCGGATTGTGTTTCGCCTGAAACAAGGTCGGGAGCGCGTGACGTTGGCGGTGGCGGACGACGGCAAAGGTATCGAACCGTTGTCACCGCGCCGGCAGGGACTGGGTTTGCATATCATGCAATATCGCGCCGACCTGGTGCGCGGCACGCTGGAAGTCAAACCGCGCCCGGGCGGCGGCACGGAAGTGATTTGTGTCGCCCCATGCATTCCCCTCGCGGCGCCGAAAAGCCAAACGTAAACCCGAATTCATGCCATGCCGACTTCATCCGCCCCTGAAAACGAAGCCCCGCGAAAACGCATTCTCGTGGTGGACGACCACGCGGTGTTGCGCGAAGGCCTCGTGGCGCAGATCAATCGCGAACCGGACCTGACGGTTTGCGGCGAAGCGGAAACGGCGCGCGAAGCGGTGCAGAAAGTGGAGAAACTGAATCCGGACCTGGTGCTGGCGGACATCACGTTGCCCGGGCGCAACGGGCTGGAGTTGATTCGCGATTTGCGCACGGTGCGGCCGGAATTGCCGGTGCTCGTGCTGTCGATGCATGACGCGGGCGTGTTCGCCGAACGCGTGTTGCGCGCGGGCGGACGCGGTTATGTGTCCAAACAACAAAGCGGTCGCCTGCTCATCACCGCGATTCGGCGAGTGCTCACCGGCCAGATTTATTTGAGCGAAGAAGTATCCACGCGCTTGCTGGACAGTTTCGCCGGACAAACCGAGCGTCCGCGCACGTTGTCGCCGGTGGAATTATTGACCGACCGGGAACTGGAAGTGTTCACCTTGATCGGGCAGGCGAAAGAGACGAAGGAAATTTCCCGGCGGCTCAACATGAGCGCCAAAACGGTGGAAGCGCATCGCGCCAGCATCAAACGCAAACTCAAACTCAAGACCGGCCCGGAACTCACGCGGCACGCGGTGTTGTGGGTCGAGGCAATCCAATGAACGCGCGAAGCGCCGGCCCACGCGGCGCGGGAATCCGTTGTCACCGTTGGCAGACATTCTTCGCCTCGCGATGGCAATAAAGTTGCCTCCGAAAAGAAAGCCGCGCACGATGAGGCGAAAGTTGCTTCAGCCATGAATGAATTCAAATTCAACTGCCCGACGTGCGGGCAACATATTCTGGCGAACGCCGAATGGGTGGGGCGCCGCATCAATTGTCCATCGTGCGAGACGGACTTGACCATTCCCGCGCCCACCAAAACGGCGAAAAAGAAAACACAACCAGTCCCGCCCGCGCCCGCCGCGCCACGAAAAACCGCCGCCGCGGCAGCCCCGGCGCCGCTCAAGGCTGGCAAAAAAACTTCGACGCAACTGCCCGCTCCGCCCGCGGCGAAGCCGAAGCCGGAAACGCCCCAGGCGAAAATCGAAGCGCCCAAACTGCAGCCGACCGGGGCGACCCCGCCCAGCCCGGCGCCGGTGCGAGTGCCGCTGGATCAACCGCGCGTGGCTGTGCTCACCCCGGCGATCAAACTCGACATGGTGCGCGCCGTGCGCCGCCGGATTAAGGATAAGAACGCGTGGTTGCCCGGCAAAAAAGAGGGCCTGAACACGTATGCGGCGAAGCTGGTGGAAGGCCAAGCGGAAGCGGCGGATGTGAAAAGCACGGAAGCGACGCGGCACAGTCTGATCGGCGCCTTTCTGTTGGAGTTTCATCTGCGCCAGGTGACGCGAACGGCGAGCGGACGGACGCGATTGCTGGATGCCGAGATTCCCGAAGCGGTCCAAACCGTGCGTCAGGAACACATGAGCGCAGCCGAACGCGAAAAGGACGACGCGCGCCCCGCAGAAGAGCGCCCGGCCTTGACGCACCCGCAATGTCTGGCGGTGCTCGATTTGTTGGAAGCGCAGTTCCAGGAAAAGATGGAACAAGCGCAGCTCGAGAAGTCCAAACGCAAACTCGGGCCGACCCGGTTGCCGGATCTGGTCAAAAAACTGGAGCAGAAAGCTCCGGTGACCGCCGAAGAAGTGGCGACCGCCCTGTATCATGAATTGGGCGAAATGCGCCGCCGCCTGGACAAACTGGAGCAGCGCGCGGACGACTCGGACTAAGCAGCGCCCACAACCACGAGCCGGCCTGACCGCCCACGGCGCACCGGAACCAACCCCGCCCCCACCACAAAACCAAGGCAAACCGCAGCATGACCTGGGAAATGCTCTTCGTGTTTGGTCTGTTGATCGCCACGTTTGCTTTGATGGCGTGGGAAAAGCTGTCGTTGGACCTGGTGGCGATGCTCGCCTTTTGCGCCCTGTTGGTCGCGGGCATTCTGACGCCGGCCGAAGCATTCACCGTGTTCAGCAACGAAGCCGTCATCACGGTGGCGAGCATGTTCATCCTGAGCGCGGCGTTACAGCGCACCGGCGTCATCGACGCGATCGGTCATCGGCTGAACGGCATCGCGGGCAAATCCGATTGGGCGCTGCTGTTACTCGTGCTGCCGATCGTGGCAGTGATCTCGGCGTTCATCAACAACACGCCCGTGGTGGTGGTGTTCATGCCGATCCTGATTTCACTGGCGGCGGCCCGCGGATTGAAACCGTCGAAACTACTGATCCCGCTTTCGTTCGCGTCCATCTTCGGCGGCAGTTGCACGTTGATCGGCACTTCGACCAACATTCTGGTCAGCGGGGCGGCGCAACGATTGGGGCACGCGCCGTTGGGCATGTTTGAACTGGCAAAAGTGGGCGTAATTCTGCTCGTAGTCGGCATCGTCTATTTGCTCACCATCGGCCGAAAATTACTGCCCGACCGCGAAACGCTCGCGTCCATTCTGCAAACCACCGACAGCAAACAATACCTGACGGAAGCGGTGGTGCTGGAGACTTCGCCGTTGGTGGGAAAGAAACTGACGGACACCCCGCTGGCCAAGCAGACCAAAGCGCGCATTCTGGAAGTGATTCGTGGTGGACGGACCGTGCCCGCGCCGTTGAATGAAATCGTGCTGCGCGCCGGCGACCGCTTGCGCCTGACGATGGAACTGGCGTCCGTGGTGGATTTGAAATCGCTGGCGGGCATCGAGATTGTGCCCAAGACGGAATTGGGCATCGAGGTGGTGGGCGCGGAAAAGGCCGTCGCGGCCGAATGCGTCATCGGGCCGCATTCCGGCTTGATCGGCCGGAGCGTGCGCCAGACGAATTTCCGGCGGCGGTATGGCGTGGTCGTGCTGGCGGTGCATCGGCAAGGCATCAATTTGCGCGAGAACTTCGCGGACGTGCAGTTGCAATACGGCGACACGCTGCTGGTGGAAGGAACGGAATCCGCCGTACGCGAACTGCGCGAGGGCCGCGACTTTCTCTTGTTGCTCGATGTGCCACACACGCCGAAACGCCGCCGCAAACAATGGATCGCCGTGGGCAGCATCAGCCTGGTGGTGGCGCTGGCGACGTTGAACGTGATGCCGATTGCGGCGCTGGCGATAATGGGCGCGGTAGTCGTGCTGGCGACGCGGTGTCTCGACGCGGAAGAAGCCTACGAAGCGATTGACTGGAAAATCATCTTTCTGATTTTCGGCATGCTGGCGTTGGGCGAAGCGCTGGAAAAAACGCGCGGCGCGGAGTGGTTGGCGCAGGGAATCATTCACAGTCTCGGCGCCTACGGTCCAATCATGGTTCTCGCGGCCATCGTCGTGCTGGCTTCAACGCTGACGGAATTTCTCTCCAACAACGCCGTGGCGGTGATTCTGACGCCGATTGCGATTGAAGTAGCGGCGTCGTTAAACGTCAGCGCACGGCCTTTCATCATTGCGGTCGCGATCGGGGCGTCGGCGTGTTTCGCCACGCCCATCGGGTACCAAACCAACACACTCGTGTACGGCGCGGGCGGCTACCAGTTTCGGGATTACCTGAAAATCGGCGTGCCGCTGAATGTGCTGTTTTGCGGGCTGGCGGCGTATCTGATCCCGAAATTCTGGCCGTTTGCCCTGAACCAATGAGTCTTGCGCGCCGCGCGCGGGCACAGCACTGACAGCAAACCGGCCGCGCGCGAACTTTCAAATCTTCCGGACAACTCTAGTCGTTTCACTGAGGCACTGTGCGGGATTCAGCCAATTGGCCCGCGTTCCCCGCGCTGGCAGAATAGCTTCAGCAATTTCAAATCCCCTTCCGGCAGGGAACTCACGCCGGTGGAAAGGAATCATGGCAGAAAAGAAACCCATCACCGTCCGCGTCCGCGAAGCCACGCGCAAAGATATTCCCGCGTTGATGGCCCTGAATCGCGCCGCGTATCCGGTGTTGGCCGGCGAAAATGTGGTCTGGGGCGAAACCCATTTATTGAATCATTTGCGCGTTTTCCCGCAGGGCCAACTGGTGGCGGAAGCGAAAGGAAAAATTCTCGGCGCCGTCTCGTCGTTGATCGTGCATCTGGGCTCGGACCCGTTGCGGCATCATACCTGGGCGGGCATCACCGACAGCGGCTACTTCACCAATCACGATTCGCGCGGCGACACGCTGTACGGTGCGGACGTGTATGTGGACCCGCAAGCGCGCGGGCTGGGCGTGGGCCACGCGCTGTATGAAGCGCGCCGCGCGCTGTGTCGCCGGCTGAATCTGCGCCGCATTCTCGCGGGCGGCCGGTTGTGGAATTATTACGAGCACGCGGAAAAAATGTCGCCGCAGGAATACGCGCAACGCGTGCTGGCCGGCGAGTTTCGCGATCTGGTGCTGAGCTTCCAACTGCGCGAGGGCTTTCAGTTGCGCAGCGTGATGCCGAATTATTTGCGCGACCCGAAGAGCCACAACCACGCCAGCCTGATCGAATGGCTGAATCCGGATTACAAACCGCGCCCCACGGGCAATCGCAAGGTGCGCATCGCGTGTGTGCAATATCAGATGCGCAAGGTGAACGCGTTCGCCGAATTTGCGCGGCAAGTCACTTACTTCGTGGACGTGGCGGCGGATTACCAATCGGATTTCGTGTTGTTACCCGAGTTGTTCAGCGTGCAACTGCTGTCGCGCCTCGACGCGGTGTCGCCACAGGAGGGCATGAAGAAACTGGCGGATTACTCGCCGCGCTTCAAAAAGCTGATGAGCGAATTGGCCGGCAAATACGGCGTGACCATCATCGCCGGCAGTATTCCGGTGTTCGTGGGCGAAAAACTGTTGAACATCTGCCACGTCTGCCTGCCGGACGGCAGCATCGTGGAGCAACCGAAGTTGCACGTGACGCCGAACGAACGGAAATGGTGGGGCATTAGCGGCGGGCAATCGCTCGGCGCCATCGAGACGCCCAAGGCAAAGATCGGCGTGTTGATTTGTTACGACGTGGAATTCCCGGAAGCGGTGCGGCATCTGGCCGATTGCGGCGCGGAAATTCTGTTCGTGCCGTTTTGCACGGATAATCGGCAGGGTTACCTGCGGGTGCGCTACTGTGCCCAAGCCCGCGCCATCGAAAATCAAATCTACGTCGCGCTGGCGGGCAACGTCGGCAATCTGCCGGATGTGACCAACATGGACGTGCAGTACGGCCAGGCCGCGGTGTTCACGCCGTCGGATTTCACGTTTGCGCGTGACGGCATCGCCGCTGAAGCCGATTCGAACGAGGAAACAGTGCTGGTCTGCGATCTCGATCTGGAGAGTCTGCACAGCTCGCGCAGCAACGGCACGGTGACGCCGCGCCTGGATCGACGCGCGGATTTGTTTCAATTCGTGGCCACGTTCAAAGCGCCGGTGTCGCCATCGGAAAAAGGCAGTGACGGGCCGCTGGGGGATCAAATGGATTTTTCCAGCGAGAAGCTCGCCGATGGACAATGAGCGGACGCGGATAATCGTTTCACTGAGTCCCCCGAAGGGATTCAGCCAATAGTGTGAAAAACAATTTGTCGCTACAGTCATCCATGCATGAAACGCTCCAAGCAAAAACTGAATCGGTCGGATTCCGGCGCACCCGCGCCGCGCGCGGAAATGGTGACGGTAGTCGCGAGTGCGCCGGTGCAATTTGCCATCCCCGTGCAGCAAGGCGCGGTGTCCGCAGCCCGCGCCCGGCGGATTCGGCCCTGGGATGGAGCGAACCGTATGACGGGCCGGGGCTGCGCCGGGTGGCGGCCCGCACCAATGATTGTCCGGTGGCATGAAAAAGCTTTGTTCTCAAACCACGGCCCAGCCCCGGCCCCGCATCCCGGGTTTGACGCGGCGGATGGTGCGGCTGCATGCGGAGCGGTTGTTCCGCGATGTGCTGCCGAAGCGAACGTTGACCACCCAGGAGTGGCGGCTGGCCGAAGAGGATCTGGCGCGCAATCTCGAGCGCGACGGATTCTGAAATGGCCCCGCGTCCGACCGCCGGAAGGAACAGTGGCGGATAACGCCAACAGGAATTAATTTTAGCAACACCGAAACGAACCAGCACCACATGCCCAAGCCAGCCACGACCAATGCTCGCCCGGCCGGAGTCCGCCGCCAAAAGCGGCAGGAGCTCAAGTTGCGGCGCATTCTGGTGCCGTTGGACTTCTCGGGGTTGTCGCGGCAGGCGTTGCAATGGGCCGTGCCGCTGGCCCGTCAGGAGAAAGCGCGCATCAGTTTTGTGCACGTGCTGCAATCGCCCGTGGTCATGCAATCGTTGCCCGACGGCAGCATGACGTTTCCCGTGAACGTGCAGGGCATGGTGTCGAGCGCGCAGGAGCGATTGGACCAACTGGCGGCCCAATTACTGCCCGCCGCAGTGCGAGGCACGATGTTGGTTCAAGACGGCAACGCCGCGCTCGGCGTGGTGGGCGCCGCGAAAAAAATCGATGCGGACCTGATTGTTCTCGCGGCCACCGGTCGATCGGGGCTCAAGCGAGTCATGTTGGGCAGTACCGCCGAGCGCATCGTGCGCCACGCGCATTGTCCGGTGCTGGCCGTGCGGCGGCGGGGCGAACCCGGCCCGCTGCGCCAGGTAAGTGACGAACGCCCGGAGTATCCAAAGCAACTGCCGTGGCGGCGGATTCTGGTCCCGCTCGATTTTTCGCTGACCTCGCTGCGAGCCTTGAATGTCGCCGTGCCCCTGGCCAAACAAAGTCGCGCTCAATTGCTCTTGCTGCACGTGGTCGAACCCAATCCGTATCCCGCCGGGCTGGAAGGCGCGGTGTTAGCCATGCCCGACGCCGAATTGACGCAACAGGCCAAGACGCAGTTGCCCCGCGTGGCCCGGCATTTTGTGCCGAAATCGGTGCGCGTCACTACCCTGGTGCGCCATGGCCGCGCCGCGAGCGTGGTGGTGGAAACGGCGGAGGAACGCAAAGTGGATTTGATCGTGCTTTCCTCGCACGGACATTCGGCGTTGGAACGGCTGCTGATGGGCAGCACGGCGGAACACATCGTGCGCCACGCGAGTTGTCCGGTGTGGATCGCGCGCAAAACTTGAATTTGACGTAAGGACTGTTTGCAAAATAAAACCCGTTACGAGAAAGGAAACACAATGGAAACAAACTACGAAACCATCGAAAAAGCCCACAGCACTCTGGCCCGGGAACGAGTGATGGCCGATCTGCACGCCCTCACGCGGGACGCCGAGTCGTTGCTCAAGGCGACGGCCGGGGACGTGAGCGACAAAGCCAAAGAAGCGCGCACCCGCGTCACCGAGGCCTTGGAACGCGCCAAGAGCACCTACGCCAACTTGCAGCAACAAACGTTCGCCTCGGCCAAAGCCGCCGCCAAACGGGCGGACACCGTAATCCGCGATCATCCGTATGAAACCATCGGCGTCGCCTTTGGCATCGGATTGTTGCTGGGCGTGGTGATCACCCGGAAATAACCCATGACCGAAGACACCCCCAAAACCGGTGGATGGTTCGCGTCGTTGCGGCGCATCGGCGAATCCATTCTGGCGCTGCTGCGCGGGCGGCTCGAACTATTCACCGTGGAGTTGCAGGAGGAAAAGCTGCGCCTGGTCAATCTGCTGATCTGGTTGGGGGTGGCGCTGGCCCTCGGCACGGCCGGGTTGTTGGTGGGCGTGGCGGCGCTGGCGATTTGGTTGTGGCACGCGGCCGGTTACGCCGGCTTGATTGCGCTGGCGGCGGTCACGCTGGCGATTGCGGCGATCATCGTCGCCAACCTGCGCCGGAAAATTCAAACTGGTCCGCCTCCGTTCGCCCAGACGGTGGCCGAATTTAGAAAGGACGGCGAATGTCTGCGGAACAACAACTGAACGAACTGGCCGAGCGCCGCCGCCTCCTCGTGCTCGAAGCGGATTTGCAGCGGAACATCATCACGCTCGAATGTGAGAACATTCGGGATCACCTCCGCGAACTGCAAACCGCCCGCGAACGCGCCACGCACCATCCCTTGTTCATGGCCGGCAGCGCGGCCGCTGGATTATTCGCCCTGCGGCACTGGCGCAAAGTGGCGCGCTGGGCGCCGGCGGCGCTCTCCGCGTTTCGTTGGATCAAATCCTTCACCGGTCGCTCCACGTAATCGTTCGGCGCCGCCCCGCGCAACCGGCTCATTATTCTCGTCCCTTGCCTTCCCCGGCTGGCTCGCACCACCGGGGAATTGCTTTCTGGCGGCGTGACCATCTTTGCCCATGCGGCGCGGCGGCAACCCAAGTCGAGACATGCCGCGGGCAAGTTCCTAGTTTGCCAAATGGCGAATCGGCGGATTACCCTCGCGCGACGTTACGGTGCATTGTCGAAAAACTGAGTGAATAATATCGAAGTCATCATCTGTCTGGTGCTGCTGTTTATGGCGGTGCCGGACTTGTGCAAATCGCTGCACCGGCCCGCGCTCATCTTTCCAGCGTTCGTCGTGTTCGGGTTTTTGCTCAGCCCGTTCGCCAACGACAAGGTGCGCACCATGTTGGAACAGGCAGGCCAAGTCGGCTTTTTGCTGCTGTTGTTCGAGGTGGGATTGGAAATTGAATTGCCGGTCTGGCGGGAATTTGTACGCCCCCTGCGCCGGGCCGCGACGTGGGCCTTGATTCAATTTCCGCTGGCGCTGGGGCTGGCCTATTTCGCCGGCTTTGACCTGATGCAATCGCTGGTGGCGGCGGTGGCGTTGCTGGCGTGTTCGGTCGGCATGGCGCATCCGGCGTGGAAAAGTTATCCCGGCTTTGCGCCTGAGCCGAAGCAATTTCTCCTGCAAGTGATGGTGGCGCTCGAAGTGATGGCGGTCGTCATGCTGGCGGTGGAAACGACCGCGCTCAAGAGCGGCTGGAACTGGCTGGTGCTGGCGAAACTCGCCGGCATGGCCGTGACGGTTTACCTGATTGGCCGCTTTGCCGCGCACCTGAACAATCTGTTTCAAACCATTCTCGAACAAACGACGCATTGGCGCATTCACTGGCTCGTGCTCCTGGTGCTGGCGATTTGCGCCATCGGCGAACGGCTCGGGTTGGACGCGGCCAAGACGGCGTTCTTCCTCGGGTTGGCGATGAGCCGCGCGCGGCACGACGGATTACGCCTCGAAGATTACATCGCGCCGATCAGTCATCGGTTCTTGATTCCGGTTTTCTTTGTGGCGCTGGGGCTGCAACTCCAATGGTCGTGGCTGCTGGATTGGACCACGCTGCTGGCCGTCGGCTCAGCGGGCTTGTTGTTGGGCGTCCGGGAAATTCTGCATCGCCGTTGGCTGCCCACCGGCGGCGACCACCGCGCATTCTTGTTGTTGTGTCCGAACCTGACCATCGTGGCGCTGGCCGCCAAGGCGCTGCTCGATCATGGCGTGGATACCAAGATCGCGTCGTGGCTGATTCTGACCGGTCTGTTCATGACCATTCCCGCACTGCTGTTGTTGCCATCCGGCGAAAAACCGGCCGCCAAATCCGAAGCCAAGCCCACCCCTCCGTCCACGCAGGGCGCGACCGCGGCCAAGCCCACGCAATCCCCCACCCCAACCTCGCCCTCTACCACGCCTGCCGCCGGAAAGTAAATCCCGCGCGGGCGCATCCGGCGACAAGTGGAGAATTCTTTCATCGCCGCTGGCATCCGAATGCTTGTCAGCCGCGGTAAGGCAATGTCACAATCCGGGCAATCAATCATCCGGAAACACATGGGCATCAAAATTACTTTTCACGGCGCCGCCGGCACGGTAACCGGCTCGGCTTATCAGATCCAAACCAACCGCGCACGCGTGCTGGTGGATTTCGGCAAGTTCCAGGGATTTCGCCATCACGAAGAACAAAACACCGTCCCGCCCAACCTGCCCGTGGGCAAACTGGACGCCGTGCTGCTGACGCACGCGCATCTGGACCACACCGGACGCCTGCCGTTGTTGGCCAAGGAAAATTATTCCGGACCGATTTACTGTACTCCCGCGACCATTCCGCTCACCGGACTCGTGTTACGCGATTCCGCGCATCTCATGGCGTCCGATCTGGAACGGGTGAATCGCAAACGCCAACGCGCCGGCGAACCGCCGCTCGAACCGCTCTACACCGCCGAACACGTCGAACAAATTCTCGGACGGTTTCAGGCCGTGGAATATCAGAAGCCCATCGACGTCGCGCCCGGCATCAAGGCCGTCTGGGTCGAAGCCGGCCACATGCTCGGCTCGGCCAGCGTGCAACTTCGCATCGAAGATGGCGGCACCACCAAGATCATCGTTTTCTCCGGCGATATCGGCGCCGCCAACGCGCCCATTCTCGAAGACGCCGTTGGTTTCAAAAAGGCGGACTTGGTGATCATGGAATCCACCTATGGCGACCGCGACCACAAACCGTTGGCCGACACCGTCGCAGAATTCGAAGGCATCGTGAAACGCGCCGTGGAACGCAAAGCGAAAATGCTCGTGCCCGTCTTCGCCATTGGCCGCACACAACTCCTGCTCTATCTGCTGGCGCAAATGTTCCGGAACAAAACCGTGCCTAAATTCCCCATCTTCCTCGACACACCGATGGGGATTGAAGCAACAAAGATTTATTGGGATCACATTCATCTGTTCGATGAGGAATTCAAAACACTGCAGCGGGAACGGCCCTTAAGCGAAGATTTGAGCAGTCTCACCACCACGCCAACCGCGCAGGATTCCATGAAGTTGAACGACCTCGCCGGACCGTGCCTGATCATGGCCGGGTCCGGCATGTGCAACGGCGGACGCATCCTGCATCATCTTAAACAAAATCTCTGGCGCGAAAGTGCCAGCGTACTCATCGTCGGGTATCAAGGCGAAGGCTCGCTGGGCCGGCGGCTCGTGGATCGCGAGGAGTCGGTTTCCATTTTCGGCGAGAAGATTGCCGTCAAAGCCAAGATTCATACGCTGAACGGATTCAGCGCGCATGCCGGCCAGACCGAACTACTGCGGTGGTTCAGCCAGATGGCCGCCGCCAAACCGCGCGTTTGCCTGACCCACGGGGAAGAACGCGGGCGCAAACCACTCGCGGCACTGCTCCAGCAACGCCACGGCCTCAAAGCGATCCTGCCTGAACTGGACGAGGTCCTGGAACTTTAAGACTTCCCTTCTGTCGCCACTCAACCTAAAAGTGCCTCATGAATACGACCTCCTCCCCGACCCCCAACGCCATCGCCAAACTGGCCTATCAACTCTGGGAAAACGCCGGTCGCCCCGAAGGCCGCGCCGAGGAATTCTGGTACGAAGCGGAACGGCATTTGCGTGCCGCCGCGGTCGCCGCGACCGCCGTATTGCCACGCTCCCCCGCGACGGAATCCACGCCGGCGGCAACTCCACTTGCCGCCGCACCGCGCACCGCCGCGCCGACAATCGCAGCGCCCACCCTGCCGGCGGCGCCTACGCCGGCGCCGCGCCGCAAGAAACGCAGCAAGCCGAGTCCGCAATAACGCCGCTGCGAAGAGATCCAGCGCCACCCGAAATAACCCGCCCCGCCAAGGGTTAGAGTTGAACTTGAGCGTTTGCCTCGACATGCTGTCGCCATGTCACCGGGTGACCCGGCACCCAAATCGATCTGGACCAATCCCGTGGTACATCGCAAGGAAGTGGACTTGCGCATTGTGCCCATCGCCTTCCTTGCCTTGATCGGCATCGGCACGATTCTCCTGTGTCTGCCGTGGGCGCATCAACCCGGCCAAACAATCGGTTTTCTGGATGCGTTTTTTCTCGCCACCTCCGCCACGTGCGTCACGGGACTCACCACCGTCAACGTCGCCGAAGTCTTCAACGGCTTCGGTCAGGGCGTGCTGCTGTTTTTGATTCAATCCGGCGGCCTGGGTATTTTCACCGCGAGCATTCTGCTGGTGATTGTAAGCGGGCAACGCTTGTCGCTCTCGGACGAACACACGATTCGCGCCACGTTGGGGCGATTGCAAAAGGTCCGTCCGCTCGACGTCTTCATCTATGGCTGCCTGTTTGTGTTGCTGTTTGAGCTGGCCGGCGCCGTGGTGTTGTTCATCCGGCTGAGCGAATTGTTGCCCGGTTCTTCCATCGGCCAGACCGCCTGGGAAGCCGTCTTCCACTCGGTGAGCGCCTTTTGCAACGCTGGCATCAGCATCTACCCGGAAGGACTCATGCGGTGGCGGGATCAGGCGGGGCTCTTGTTGGTGGTGGACGTGCTGGTCATCGCGGGCGGCATCGGCCTGATGACCCTGATCAACCTGCGCTATTACTATTTCTGGCGGCGCGATCCCCGGCGCCGCGGCAAACTGACCTTGCAAACCAAACTGGCCCTCGTTTCCGCGGGCGTGCTGCTCGTCTTCGGAACATTTATGGTGCTGCTGTTTGAACAAAACCACTCGCTCGACCCGGCGGAGGGCTGGAGTTCCGTTTCGTGGGCGTTTTTCCATTCCACGATGTCACGCACGGCCGGGTTCAACGTGGTGGACATCGGAGGCATGAACCCGCCGACGCTGCTCTGCACGATGGGGCTGATGTTTATCGGCGGTTCGCCCGGATCGATGGCGGGAGGCATCAAAACCATCACGTTTGCTGTACTCGTGCTGGCCGCGTTGAGCGCGTTGCGGCGGCGCGAGGACATCAAAATCTTTGGGCGCCGCATCGCCCCGCAACTCGCAAGCGTGGCGGTGATGCTGGCGTTGTTGGCCCTGGGCGTGTTGCTGGCCGGCATCGGGTTGCTCATGGTCACCGAAAGCGGCCAGGCTTCGGCGCAAACCTCGCAACATTGGTTGGCCTTGATCTTTGAGGCCGTGTCCGCCTTCGGCACCGTGGGATTGAGCACCGGAGTGACCCCGCTGCTGACGGCGGGCGGAAAAATTATTATCATCGTGCTCATGTTCGTCGGGCGCGTCGCGCCGCTGATTCTCTCGATCTACCTCGCGCGGCCCATGCGGCACTGGCACTTGCGCGTTCCCAGCGAGGACGTAGGCTTGGGCTGAAAATTTTATGGCACAACGCATCATCATTCTGGGCGCCGGCCGGTTTGGCCTGCATCTGGCCTCGCGCCTGTCGGAATTCGGCTGCGAGGTCGTACTGGCCGACCACGACCCCGACCGCGTCAAAGAACTCGCCGAGGATGGTTATCACATCTTCGAAATGGATGTGGAAGATGAAGACGCCTTGAAAGAGCTTGGCGTCACCGAGGCCAATGCCGTCGTCGTCTGCATCGGCGAAAATCTCCAAGGCAGCGTGCTGGCGACGCTGGAATTGAAAGAACTGGCAGTGAAGAAAATCATCACCCGCGCCCGCGACTTGAAACACGCGCAAGTGTTGGAAAAAGTCGGCGCCGATTTGGTAATCCTGCCGTCGCGCGACATGGCCTACCGCCTCGCCGAACGCCTGCGTGACAATGCGCGGGACGAGCGCCACCCACTCAGCGGCGGCTATCAATTGGCCGAGGTGCGGCTGGGCCCGGTGCTCGACGGGCAAACACTGCGCGCCGCGCAATTGCCGCAACGTTTCAAAGTCACCGCCGTGCTCATCACCCGGCCGCACGCGCAAGACCCCAAAAAAGAACCCGAAGTCCTCGAAGCCAACGCCGAAACCACGCTCGCCGCAAATGACATCCTGCTGGTGGTGGGCAAACGAGAAAACATCAACCGGTTCGAGGCGGATCTGGGCATCAAACGCTGAAACATTAACCCGACTGCGCTATATTCCCGCCATGAGCTACTCGTTACTCGGCAACACCGCCCCCAAACGAATCGGTTTCATCTCCACCCGCTTTCACGGCACCGACGGCGTCACGTTGGAAGCCCGTAAATGGGCGCGGCTGCTGGAAGATCTCGGTCACCAGTGTTTTTGGATGGCGGGACTGCTCGACGCACCGCGCGACGTCAGCTACGAAGCGCCGCTGGCTTTCTTCAATCACCCGCGCGTCGCCGCGCTGCAATCCGGCCTGTTCGGCGTCACCACCCGCAAGCGCGAAACCTCGAATGAAATCCAGGCCATCAAGGAAAAATTGAAGGATGAACTCTATCGCTTCGTCGAACGCTTCCAAATTGAGGTGCTCATTCCGCAAAACATCCTGGCGATTCCCATGCACGTGCCGTTTGGCCTGGCCATGACCGAGTTCATCGCGGAAACCGGCTTGCCGACCATCGCGCATCATCACGATTTTGCGTGGGAACGCGAACGCTTCGTCGTCAGCGCGGTGAATGATTATCTGCGCGCCGCGTTTCCCGGCGCCCTGCCCGCCGTGCAGCACGTGGTCATCAACTCGATGGCGCAAAAGGAACTCGCGCGCCGGTGCAGCCTGGCGTCTTCGATCATTCCCAACATTCTAGATTTTGAAACGCCGCCGCCGGAGCTCGACGATTACAGCCGCGATTTCCGCCGCGAAATTGACCTGGCCGATTCCGACTGGCTGATTCTCCAACCGACGCGCGTCGTCGCCCGCAAAGGCATCGAACATGCCATCGAGCTGGTCCGCCGCCTCAACGATCCGCGCGCCAAACTCGTCATCTCGCATCCCGCCGGCGATGAAGGCAACGAATACATGCAGATGCTGCGCGACCGGATTGAGGACGCGAAGATTGACGTGCGATTCATTGCGGATCGCGTCGGGGAAACGCGCGGCTTCACGCCGGACGGCAAAAAGATTTACACGTTGTTCGATGTGTATCCGCACGCCAACCTCGTGACGTACCCGAGCCATTACGAAGGTTTTGGCAACGCGTTTCTCGAAGCCATTTACTTCGGCAAGCCGGTGGTCGTGAACAGCTACGCCGTGTACGCGCGCGACATTGATCCGCTCGGATTCAAGACCATCGAGATGTCGCAACTCGTGACCCGCAACATTGTCAAACAAACGCGCGAAGTCCTCGACAACGCGGACCTGCGCGCCGAGTGGGCCAAGGTCAATTTCGATCTCGGCCTGAAACATTTTTCGTACTCGGTCGCCAAACGTAAACTCGCCGCCCGCCTGGCCAACCTTTTCGGAGAGGGCATTTGATTGATCCCGGAAGCACGTTAGATTCAGCTAAAATGACACCTTCGCCTTCGACCCCGAGCGCCAATCCGTTACCGCCGTTGCGGCATGAAACGACCGCGGGCAATTATTTTGTCGCCAACTATCCGCCGTTTGCGTTTTGGAAACCCGAATACGTGGCGCAATTTGAAGCGGCGCTGGCGGCGCCGAACGCGCCCCGCACCACGCCGCTGGGTCAGTATGTGCACATTCCCTTTTGCCGGAAACGTTGCCACTTCTGTTACTTCAAAGTTTATACGGACAAGGATTCCTCCGAAATTCGCGGTTATCTCGACGCGCTGCTGCAGGAGTTGACGGTGTACGCGCACAAGCCGGTCATCGCCGGACGCAAACCAAAGTTTGTCTATTTCGGCGGCGGCACGCCCAGCTATCTCTCGCCGGACCAACTGAAATTCCTCACCGACGGCATGAAACGGCTGCTGCCGTGGGACGAAGTCGAGGAAGTCACGTTTGAAGCCGAGCCGGGCACGTTGACCGATCACAAGCTGCAAGCGATTCGCGATCTCGGCGTCACGCGGCTTTCGCTTGGCATCGAGCATTTCGACGATCACGTGCTGGAAATCAACGGCCGCGCCCATCGCTCGAAAGAAATTCAACGCGCCTACACCTTCGCCCGCGAAATCGGCTTCCCGCAAATCAACATCGATCTCATCGCCGGCATGGTGGAAGAAACCGAGGAGAAATGGCGCGAAACGGTTGCCAAAGCCGTCGCACTCGAACCCGATTCCGTGACGATTTATCAAATGGAAGTGCCGTACAACACCGGCATTTATCAGCAGATGAAGGCGGAAGGCAAACTCGTCGCGCCGGTGGCCGATTGGGAAACGAAACGCGCGTGGGTGGACTATGCGTATCGCGAGTTCGAGAAAGTCGGTTACACCGTTACCAGCGGCACGACCGTCGTGCGCGATCCCGCCAAAGTAAAATTCGTCTATCGGCAGGGCCTCTTCACCGGCGCGGATATTCTGTCCATCGGCGTGGCGAGCTTCGGCCACCTCAACGGGGTGCATTATCAGAATCATCACGAGTTCCAGCCTTATGTGGCCGCGGTGAACGCGGGCAAACTGCCGGTCTATCGCGCGTATCCGCCACCGGCAGACGAGCGTTACATCCGCGAATTCATCCTGCAACTCAAGCTCGGGGCGGTGAGCGCCGCGCAATTCAAAGCCAAGTTCGGCACCGATCCGCGCGAGCAGTTCGCCCGACCGCTCGCCACGTTGAAGGAATGGGGTTTTCTGACGAATGGCGGCGACTCCATCGGCGTCACGCGCGCCGGGTTGCTGCAAATCGATCGGTTGTTGCACGAGTTTTTCAAACCGGAACACGACACCGGACGTTACGCCTGAGCGACGCATTGCCCCGCAGAACGTCACCCGTTTTTATGAGCACGCATCTCACCTATCCGCTGTCCGAATTCTATCGTCGCGCCAAGCTGCCGCTGCCGCGCATTGACGAAATCACCGGCACCGAAGTGCCCGAGCCGTTCAAAACGCTGCTCGTGCACAACAACGACATGACGCCGACGCTCGAAACCTTTCACGATTCGCGTATTCATCTCGAATTGCTGGGCCGCGATCAGCGCGGCGATTTTTACTATCGCGAAGTGGTGTTGCGGCTCGACCATGACGAGCGCCCGGTGGAATTCGGCGCGAACAAGGTTTTTCTCGGACGCTTTCCGGAAGCCGCGCGCGAACAAATTCTTTTGGAGCAGGTCCCCTTGGGCCGCATTCTCAAGGAATGCAATGTGCGTCATCAGACCGAGGCCAAACATTTCCTGCGCATCCAGCCCGATGGCATCATTCTCAAGGCGCTCGAAATCGAAACTCCAATCGTGCTCTACGGTCGCAAAGCCGTCATCAGCGATTTGCAAGGCCAGGTGCTCTCTGAAATCGTCGAAATCCTGCCGCCGGGCATTTCATGAAGTAATGAAAGCCGCGCGGCGGTAATTCCCGTTGGAAGCCTGAGGCGCGCTCTGTTACGTTGTTCGCAACAAATCATTTAACCGGAGCAACGCATGCCACAGGCCATCATGGATCCCGGCGAAGTTCGCCGCTTCGCCGAAGAATTGAAACGGTTCAACCTCGAGCTGCAAAACCGCATGTCGCTGTTGCAGGCGCGGTTTTCCGCCCTCGGCGACACCTGGTCGGACCAGGAACACGCCAAGTTCTCGGAGGAATTTCGCGATACGATGAAGGTGCTGAAGAAATTTATCGAAAGTTCCAACCAACACACCCCGTTCCTGCTGCGCAAGGCGCAACGCATCGAGGAATACCTGGATCAACACTGAGTCATGCCCGAACGCGCCAAGGTCACGTCCCTGGAAGCCATCGAGTCTTTCCGGGCCAAACTCATCATCTATCGCAGCAAAGCCGCGAGTCTGCTGGATGAGATTGGCGAAGACGTCACGCGCACGCGGTTGTGGCTGCAAACCGACCGCACCGCGTTTTGGCAACAGCAAATCCGCAAACGCAACCGCGAACTTGAGCAACGCCAGCAGGAATTATTCAGCGCGCGGCTGTCGCAATTCGCCGATAGCACGCCCGCGCTGCAACAGGCCGTGCACAAAGCGCGCCAGGCCGTGCGCGACGCCGAGGAGAAACTCAGCCACGTCAAACACTGGCAGCGGCAATTTGATCAGCGCGTTGAACCGCTCGGACGCCAGGTGGACAAGCTGCGCCACCATTTCGATCACGACCTCGTACTCGCCGTCGCGTATCTCGATGACATGATCCAGACCTTGAGCGCCTACGCGGACATGTCGCCCACCGGCGCAGCGCCCACGAAGCCGGCGGAGGCGGCAAATGATTCCAACGCGCTGCCACCCGCGGGAGATACAAATCCATGACGGGTCACCAAAACAGACTGCAAGGTTTGACCAAAGAATTGGCTGCGGAATGGGCCAACACGCAACACCATTGGAACGACGCCAAAAGCCGCGAGTTCGAGCAACGGTTTCTCGACGAACTGTTCGCCGGCGTCAACCAGGCCATCATCAACATTGAATCCCTTGAACGCGTCCTCTCCAAAATCCGCGCCGAGTGCGAATAACCTGCCCGGTGCGGGCGAAACGCTTGCCCGCCTCGGCCAGGTGCGGAAAAACATCCAGGAACTCGTCGCCCGCGCCCAGCAACTCGATCGCGATTTCGCCGTCCGATCGAACAAACTGAAATCGCAATATGAACAAGCCCTGAGTGCCGAGCGCGCCCGCTTGACGCAGGAATCCAAGGCCGAACAGGCGGATACGGCCGCTGCCTGCGAACGAATCGAGGCCGCGATTATTCGCCGGAAGAACCGCATCGCCCAAGCCCTCGAAAATGCACGCAAAACCAAACTCGCCGCGATTGAAAGTGAAGAAGGCCGGCGCACGTTTGAAATTCAGCGCGGCCTCCTCGATGCCGACCGCGTGCGCGACACTGAAACGCAAACCAACAAGACCCATCACGATCAAGCCCTCGATGAGCTCGCCAATGAACTGGCCGAACTCGATGGGTTAACCGTCCAAGCGCGCGCCACGCTGGGTGGCTATCGCTCCCTCGCGAAATCCATCACGACCCCCGTCGCCAAAGCCACGGATGCTCCGACCTCAGCCGCAGCGTCCATCGAACAATTGCGGGAAAAGCGCGATCAAGTGCGGCACGAACTGGCGCGGTGCCGCGGCTATGTCCTCCCGCTGCTGTTCCGTTTTCTGCCGCTTTGGCTGTGCGTGGTATTGATTCTTGGTCTTTCGTTTGCGTTCGTGCCCGAACTGCGCCGGTTCGATTTCGCCGCGGTGCCGCTCCGCGTCTGGCAAATGGTCGGCGCCGCGCTGGTCGTCGTAGTGGTCCTCTATTTCCTGGGCCGCAAACTCGCCACCCCGTGCGCCCGCGCGGCGGCCCAGGCGTTGCACGCCGCATTTCATCTGCACGACCTCTGCGTGCAACAAGTTGAAGCCGCGTTCATGACGGAAACCGAACGCATCAAGCTCACGCATCAGAGCACGCAGCAGATGCAGAACAATCAATGGAAAGAGGTGCGCGCCGCAGCAAAAACCCTGCGCAGCGACTGGCAAAAGCGTCTCGAAGAGCAGGCGCATCGGCTGCAGACCGCCAATCAAACAGCCCGGACGCACCGGCTGGCAAAGCGCGAGCAGGCGAGTGCCGAAAAACTTCAGGCATTGACAGAAGCGTCCGCCGCGCGCAAACGCGAACTGGATGCAGTGCATCAGGAAAGTGTCGGCAAAGTGCAACAGACCTACGAAGGCAGTTGGGCCGAGATTCGCCAACAATGGCAACATGTGTTGTTGCCCGCCTACGAATCGCTCGTCGCCGCCAGCACCATGGCGCGCGAAGTGTTTCCTCCGTGGCAACCGGAGTTGTGGCAAGATTTTCGCACGCCGACTCAATTCGCTCACGCTGCCAGATTCGCCGAACTGGCGGTGGACCTCGAAAAACTCAGCGAAACCACTATTGCGGAAAGCAAATTGCCCTTGCCGGGCGCAAAGCAATTGACGGTGCCGTTGCTGCTGTCCATTCCCCGCCACGCCTCGATTTTGTTCGAGACGAAAAACTCGGGACATGAGCAGGTCATCGGCGCGTTAAACAATCTCGTGCTGCGCCTGCTCACCAGCGCGCCGCCGGGCCAATTGGCGTTCACCATCTTCGATCCGGTCGGACTGGGCCAGAATTTCGCCGGCATCATGCATCTGGCGGACTTCGAGGAACGACTCATCAACAGCCGCATCTGGACGCAGCAGGCGCAATTCGAGCAGCGCCTCGCGGATTTGAACGAGCACATCGAAAAAGTCACGCAGATGTATCTGCGCAATGAATACGAAACGCTCGCCGAATACAACGCGCAGGCCGGACGCCTCGCGGAGAAATATCACTTCCTCGTCATCGCGGATTTCCCGGTGAACTTCAGCGAGGTCGCCGTGAAACGGCTCCAGAGCATCGCGGCCAGCGGTCCACGGTGCGGCGTGCATTTGCTGATTCATTGGGATCAACGCAAACCGGCGCCGACAGAATTTGTGCCGGAAGAATTGCGCAAGAACGCCGTTTGTATCACGACGCGCGGCGCGGGGTTTGGTTTCGCGGACGTGCCGTGGGACGGAATGCAATTGACGCTTGATGCGCCGCCCGATCCCGAACTCGCTACGCAATTGCTGCAACAGATCGGCCAGGACAGCAAAGATTCGTATCGCGTCGAAATGCCGTTTGCGGAAGTCGCGCCACCAAACGGCGAACTCTGGAGTCTGGACACCACGAACGAATTGCGCGTGCCGGTGGGACGCACGGGCGCGACGAAATTGCAATATCTCGCGCTCGGCCAGGGCACGCGGCAGCACGGCTTGATCGCCGGCAAAACCGGCTCGGGCAAATCCACGCTGTTCCACGTCATCATCACCAATCTCGCCGTGTGGTGCAGTCCGGAGCAGGTGGAGTTTTATCTCGTGGATTTCAAGAAAGGCGTCGAATTCAAATGTTACGCCACGCACAAACTGCCGCATGCGCGCGTAATTGCGATTGAGAGCGATCGCGAGTTCGGCCTGAGCGTGCTGCAACGCCTCGACGAAGAACTCAAACGCCGCGGTGATTTATTCCGCAAACTCGGCGCTCAGGATATAGCCGGCTACAAACGCGCCGGCGGCACTGAATCGATGCCCCGCGTGTTGCTCTTGATTGACGAGTTCCAGGAATTGTTCGTCGAAGACGATCGCATTTCGCAAGGCGCAGCGTTGTTGCTGGATCGCATCGTGCGGCAGGGCCGCGCGTTCGGCATGCATGTGTTGCTCGGCTCGCAAACCCTCGGCGGTGCGTATTCGCTCGCGCGCGCCACGATCGGCCAGATGGTGGTGCGCATTGCATTGCAGTGCAATGAAGCCGACGCCTACCTCATCATGAATGAAGACAATCCTGCGCCGCGATTGCTCTCGCGTCCGGGCGAGGCGATTTACAACGACGAAGGCGGCGCGATTCAAGGTAACAGTCCGTTTCAAGTCGTGTGGCTGCCCGATCAAGTCCGCGACGAGTGGCTCGCCAAAGCGGCAAGTCTCGCCATCGACCGACACATCGCGACGGAACCCATCGTGTTTGAAGGAAACGCGCCCGCCAACGTCAGCGATAACCCGATGCTTCGCTCGTTGCTAAAATCGGAAACGCTGCAATCAACCGCCGCGCCGCGTGTCTGGTTGGGCGCGCCCAATGCCATCAAAGGTCCGACCGAAGCGGTGTTCCGCCGGCAAAGCGGCAGTCACCTTTTAATCGTGGGTCAACGCGAGGAAGCTGCATTGGCGATGTTGATCACTGGCTTGATTTCCCTCGCTGTGCAGCAACCGAAAACGGGCGCACGCTTTCTGGTGTTTGATTGCAATCCCCCGGATTCCACCGAAGCCCGGCTGCTGGAAAAAGTGGCCGCACTCATTCCGCATGGCGTCACGCTCGTGAAAGCCGGCGACGTCGAAGCGACCATGCAGGAACTGGACGCGGAGCTGACGCGGCGCACCGAGTCGAGCCGCGCCGACGCGCCCGCGACCTATTTGTTCGTGCACGCGTTGCAAAAGAACAAGAAGCTGCGTTACGACGAGGAATTGAGTTTCTCGATGGATGCCAGCGCCGCCGCCGGAAATCCCGGATTGATTCTCAACAAATTGCTGTGCGAAGGCGCAGGACTCGGCTTTCACGTCATCGCGACGTGCGACACCTACAACAACGTGATGCGCTTTCTGAGCCGCAAAGCGCTGAGCGAATTCGAAATGCGCGTGGTGTTCCAGATGAGCGCCAATGATTCGGCGAGTTTGATTGATGCGCCGTTGGCCAACAATTTGGGGCTGCATCGCGCGATTCTGTTTAACGGCCAGGAAGGCTGGACGGAAACGTTCCGGCCGTACGCGTTACCGGAGGCGACGTGGCTGGCGCAGGCGGGCGAACAATTGACGCGCCTGCATCGCTGAATTGGCGACGCGGGTTTGCGTCAGACCGTAAGTGCGCTAATGCTTAGCAGGACTTTTTGACTCATGGCAGCAAGTGAAAGACAGACAAATTGGGAGGTGATCATCATCGGGGGCGGACCGGCCGGCGCCAGCGCCGCGGCGATTCTGGCGGAATACGGCCATCGCGTGCTCGTGCTCGAACGCGAGAAATTTCCCCGTTACCACGTCGGCGAATCAATGATTCCCTTCACGTATCAGCCGCTGGAACGGTTGGGGCTGATTCCGGCGCTGAAACAATCCGCATTCCAGAAAAAATACAGCGTGCAATTCGTCGCACCCAACGGCAAAGCCAGCCAGCCGTTTTATTTTTTCAATCGCTACGACAAAGACACCATCGCGCAAACGTGGCAGGTGTTGCGCAGTGAATTTGACATGCTGTTGCTGAACCTGGCCCGCCAACGCGGTGCCACGGTGCGTGAGGAGGTCACGGTAACCGAGTTGCTGCAAGAAAACGGAATCGTGGTGGGAGTGCGGGCGCGAACCAACAACGGGATGATTGAGGAATTTCGCGCGCCGTTGACGCTGGATTGCACGGGTAAGGAAAGTTTTGCCGCCGTGCGCCAGAACTGGCGCATGAAAGATCCGTTCCTGAACAAGGTGGCGGTCTGGACCTACTATCGCGGCTCGAAACGCGAGTCGGGCTTGGACGAGGGACAGACCACGGTGGCGATGATTCCGGAGAAGGGCTGGTTCTGGCACATCCCGCAGCACAACGACATGGTCAGCGTGGGCGTGGTGGCCGAAGGCAAGTATTTGACTCGCGGTGGCGTGAAAGATCCGAAAGCCATTTTCGATCGCGCCGTGAAGGAGAACCTCTGGATTCAGGAGCACCTCGCCGCGGGACAACAGGTGGGTGAATACTATTTAACAAGCGAATACAGTTTTCACTCCCGGCATTGCAGTCGCCCCGGTCTCTTGCTGGTGGGTGACGCGTTTTGCTTTCTCGACCCCGTTTTCAGCAGCGGTTTGCTGCTCGCGCTCAAAAGCGGCGTGATGGCCGGCGATGCGGTGCATCGCGCCCTGACCGAGCGGGATTTTTCGCCACGCCAATTCGAGGCCTACGCGCAAGCCTTGCGACGCGGCATCGAGAACATGCGCAAGCTCGTGTATGCGTTCTACGAACCGAATTTTTCCTTCAAGCAAGTCATCGACAAATACCCGGATGCGGCAGCTGAGATTACCGATTGCCTGAGTGGCGACGTGGATAAAGACTTCGAGTCGCTCTGGAAAAAGATTCGGGAATTCGTGCCATTACCCGAAAGCCTGCCTGTAGGGTCGCCGCAGCTCTAATGCGGGCGCACACGACTTCGCGCTTTCGTGTCTTGGTGCGCCTCGACCAACCACAGTAGTTTGTCCACCCCGCGCGAAATGCCCGTAAACAAATCCGCGGTGCCCGCGTCGCCCAGGCGCGTGGCAACATCAACAGCCGTACGCGCCGCCGCGCCGAACTGCGCGAGTACGTTCGCCATCGCTTCGACGTGAGCCGTCCCGGCGGTGACTTCCGTTGGATAAGCTTTGAGCCGCGTTCGTTTGCCGATCACTTGAGACGTACCCAACGCTACACCGCCTAAAGCCACAGCGCGCTCGGCTACACCATCTGCGAATTCCTCCAGTTCCGCGGCCAGCTTGTCAAACAGCTCGTGCAGCGCGATGAAGTGCGGCCCTTTCACATTCCAATGGGCCTGCTTGGCTTGCAGACCCAGGTCGAGAACGTCAGCGAGATTCTGATTGAGCAGATCAACGACCTTCCGGCGGGTCGCTTCCGGGAGGTCAATTCGAGTGGGATAAAGTTTTGTCTTCATAAATCAGAACGCAAAGCAGTCGCAGCCCAAACCGAAAAAACCGGCGTAGCGATTCCGCGAAGCTTCGGCAGCGTTGAAAAGTTGTTGCAGGGAATGCGAGCAACCGTGCTCGTGACACGTGGCGGTATGCTGGTGTTGCGGCATGGGCACGCCCGC
>CAZKMR010000055.1:0-31022 GCA_964553795.1 uncultured Bifidobacterium sp.
ACGACTACAGCCTGCCATAGTTCGCGAAGAACGATAGCTGGAGGAATCCTCATGGCCTCGGAAGTGAATTGCGTACAGGCATGTCAGGTATTCACCTGACACGGACGGCCAGGCCGGGAAGCCGGATGATACTGGAAAACGGGCGAAGTTACTCCACCAAACGATGCTGGAGCGCGTAGCGGGTCAGTTCCACATTGGTGCCAATTTGGAGTTTCTCGGAAATGCGGGCGCGATAGGTGCCAACGGTCTTTTCGCTCAAACTCAATTCTCCGGCGATTTCCTTGAGGGTTTTGCCGGCGGCAATGAGCCGGAGCACCTGAAATTCGCGTTGCGACAACGTATCATGGGCCGGCCGGGTCTGCTCCTGTCCAATCTGGGCGGCCAACTTGGCGGCGAACGCCGGACTGACATAGCGTTCACCCGTGAGCACGCGTTCCAAGGCGGGGCCGATTTCGGCGGCCAGCGTGCGTTTGTCCAGATAGCCCGCGGCCCCGCTCTTCAATGCCCGCAACGCGAACTCCTCCTCGGGAAATGCGCTCATGATCAGCACAGGCAACTGTGGGCGCAGTCGGTTGATCTCATTCAAGATTTCCAAACCGCTGCGCCCCGGCATGGTGATGTCGAGCAACAGCACCTCCCAATCCTGCGCGGCGCACTGCTGTAACACTTCTGCACTGTTGCGAGCCCCGCCGAACCGGATGCCGGCGCCAAAACTCGCCCTGAGCAATTGCTGCAAGCCGTGATGGACAATGTCATGATCGTCGGCGATCAACACCCGCAGGCGGGCGGTGGCTGCCGGAGCCGGCAACGCTCGGGAGGCCGATGTCTTTTTTGCAGCCGTCATCTTAAAAGAAATCCAATAAACCAAGTCCGTCTCAATTGTTTTCGACGCTCGGTTCAATGCTCCGGGGCATCAGGGGAATCTCCAGCAGCACTGAAGTTCCCGCGCCCGGAAAACCGGTGATCTCCAACTTGCCGCCGACCATGGCGGCGCGTTCCTTCATCCCTAGAACTCCCAATGACTGAGGATGAGTCAGGTCTTCCGCCGCCGCTCCCACGCCATTGTCGCGAACATGAAGCTGCAGTCGACCGTCACCAGTGGTCAATGAGACCTCCACCCGCTCCGCCCGGGCGTGCCGCGCAATATTAGTCAACACTTCCTGAAAGATACGGTACGCCGCCGTCGCCACCGCGCTGCTTAGAGGCATTGCCCCGGCGGGTAGATCAAGGGCGAGGGTCAGCCCGGTGCGGCCCTGAAACTGTTTGGCCTCGTGGCGCAAGGTGGGAATCAGGCCCAGACTGTCCAGCATGGCAGGGCGCAATTCTGCGGCAATGCGCTGCACCGCGCGCATCGTGTGATCTGCCGCAGCGCTGGCGGCGACAATCTTTTCTTCCATGGCGCTGCGAAGGGATGGGTCCACCAGCCGTGGCAGGCACTGCTCCAGGCCGTAGAGATCCATCTTCAGGCTGGTGAGCTGTTGCCCAAGTTCATCGTGAATCTCGCGAGAGATTCGGATGCGTTCCTCTTCGCGCGACGTTTCCAGGCGCGCCGTCAGGGCCCGCAGTTGCTGCTGATTCAGGCGAAGCCGCGCTTCCGCTTGTTTTCGTTCGTGGATTGACTCGACCATTCGCAACACGAATTGGGGGATTCCCGCCGCGTTGCGGACGACGGTTGCGGTCAACAACCCCCATATCACACTGCCATTCTTGCGCTGGTAGCGTTTTTCCATTTGAAACCGTTCGATTCGTCCCGCGATCAGCAGCTTGGTCTGCTCACGATCGTTCTCATAATCCTCGTCATAACTAATCGCTCGCACCGTTAATCCTGCAAGTTCCTCGAGGGAATAACCCAGCAAATCGGCGAGGGCTTGATTGCCAGAAAGGATTCGCGCCTCGGTCGGATGCACCATGAGAATTCCAATTCCGGCTTGGGTAATGATGGCGCGAAACTGATTTTCGCTGGTGCGTAATTCCTCCAGCGCCCGGCGCCGGGCGGTGATGTCATGTACCGTGCCGGTGAGTCGCATCGGTTGCCCTGCCGCATCGCAGGTAAGAGCGGCGAGTTCATGAACATACTTCACCGCGCCATCCGGTAAAATAATGCGATGTTCAATGTCCAATGGCGCCGCCGCACTCAACGCGGCGTGCTGCGCGGCGTTCATTCGCTCCCGATCCTCCGGATGCACGCGCGCCAAAAATGCCTCATAGCTCGGCTCGAATTCCCGCGGGGTAACCCCGAACATCTCATAGATCTGGTCCGACCAATACAGCCGGTTATTGGGGATATCCAACTCCCAACTGCCCAGTTTGGCGATGCGTTGCGCGTGAGCGAGGTTGGCCTGGCTGCGCCGCAGTTCCTGTTCGGCCCGTTTGCGCGCCGAATAGTCCACGCCCACTCCCAACGCCACGCGCCGTCCATCAATGGCCGCCGCCAGGCCGGTGAAAAAACAAGCCACCTGCGTGCCGTCCTTGGCAAGCAGGTCCGCTTCAAATTCCGTTTTGCCGGTCGCAAAGACCTCCTGAATGCGACGGCGCACTTGCTCCCGATCCGCGACCGCAAAACAATCGAGCGGGTTCATGCCGGCCAGTTCCGCAGCACTGCGGCCGGTGGCGCGGGCCAGATTATCGTTCCAGCGCCAGAAGGTTAATGCTTCATCGCAGCAGTAAAAAACGCCCGGCAAACTGTCGATAACGGCATGGGAAAAATTCCGCTCGCGCAAAATTTTCTCTTCCACTTGCGCCTGGCGCGTTTCCGCCCGGCGAATCAGCAGGAACAACAAAATCGTGCTGCAAATGACAAACGCCGAGCCCTTGTAACGCTGCACCTGCGTGAGGAATTGCGGGTCGGGAATAAGTCTGAGCACAAGCCAATCAGAGCCCCAGATGTATGCCAAAGACCCAATCGCATAAATCACGACGATCTTTAGCGAGCTCCGGTTTGGCAAGCAATTCGGGATATTCATGCACTGCCTGGTTCGCTCTTTAAGCCCGCGAACCCGGGTGAACCTTACAATCGGTTCCGGAGCCGGGCCAGTGAAATGCGCCCGACGTCACGCAGAATCGACTTCTTAGCGTCGTTTTGCCGTCGCATTTTCCCGCCGCATTTCTTATCCAATCAGCCGCATGTCGGATCGGTTGCCTATTTACGAAATTGAAACGGACCTTGTTACCACCCTCCAGGGGACGCATCGGCTCGTGTTGCAAGCGCCGACCGGTTCGGGCAAATCCACCCAAGTGCCCCAAATGCTGCTTCAGCACGGGCTGCTTGGCACTGGACAGTGTGTCGTCTTGCAGCCGCGCCGGTTGGCCGCCCGCCTCCTGGCCGCCCGCGTTGCGCAGGAACTCAATGTCACGCTTGGACGCGAAGTCGGTTACCAAGTGCGATTCGAAAGCCGAGTCAGTGACGCCACCCGGATTAAATTTGAAACGGAAGGCATTTTACTGCGGCAACTCATCGCCGACCCGACGCTCAAAGGGATTTCCGCCATCGTTTTCGATGAGTTTCACGAACGCCATCTTTACGGCGACATCACGCTGGCGCGCGCGCTGGACATTCAGGAACAAAGTCGGCCGGACCTGATTATCATCGTCATGTCCGCGACCCTCAACGCGGATGAGTTGGAGGATTACCTCTCGCAGACCGCAACAACTTCCGCGAAAACTCAATTGCCGTGCGCTGTGCTGCGTTCCGAAGGTCGCACTTTCCCGGTGGACATTTCCTATCTGCCCCACCGGCTCGGCGCGAATCCGCCGCCGCCGTGGGAGCTCGCCGCGGACGCGTTCAGTGACTTCGTCCGCACTGGCGGCAAGGGCGACGTGCTGGTGTTCATGCCCGGCGGTTTCGAGATTTCGCAAACAATCACGGCGATTCGTAACGTGCCCGAGTCTCGCGGTTATCTTGTGCTGCCGTTGCACGGAGAATTGCCGCCTCGTGATCAAGACGCCGCCGTCGCCCGGTATGACCAACCTAAAGTGGTCGTTGCTACCAACGTTGCCGAAACCAGCATCACAATTGAGGGCGTGCGCCTCGTGATTGATTCCGGCCTCGCGCGCGTCGCGCGTTACGATGCCAATCGCGGCATCAACACGTTGTTAATCGAAAAAATTTCGCAAGCGAGCGCCGATCAACGCGCCGGGCGCGCGGGGCGCACCGCGCCCGGAAAATGTATTCGCTTGTGGTCGCGCCCCGAACATGACGAACGCGCGCCGCAGGAATTGCCGGAGATCAAACGCCTGGACCTCGCCGAAGTCGTGCTCACCCTCAAAGCTGCAGGCGTTGCGGATTTGCGCAACTTCCGCTGGCTCGAAAAGCCGGACGAAATCTCACTGACGCATGCGGAAGAATTATTGACGGATTTGGGCGCGCTCGATCAATCCGGCGGTATCTCGGCTATCGGGCGCAAGATGCTCGCATTCCCCACGCACCCACGCTATTCGCGCATGCTCCTCGCGGCTCAGGAGTATGGTTGTGTGCATCAGGCTTGTCTGGTCGCCGCGCTGACGCAAGGCCGCGACTTGTTGCTCCGCGGCGGCGGGAAAGACGTGCAGAACGACCGCGCCGATTTGTTGGGCGAGAAAGCTAGCTCCGATTTTTGGATTTTGATGCGCGCGTGGACGTTTGCGCAGAAAAACCAATTTCGTCTCGATGCCTGTCGTCGGTTGGGCATTCACACCGTGACGGCGCGTCAGGTTGGTCCGTTGTTCGAGCAATTCCTGCGCATTGCCAAAGACGAAGGACTCGACGTTGCCCCGCGTGAAGTCAAAGACGAGGCGTTGCAGAAATGCATTCTCATCGGTTTCAGTGATCGCGTGGCGAGGCGGCTTGATCAAGGCACGTTACGCTGTGAATTGGTCCATGGGCGGCGCGGCTTGTTGGCGCGGGAAAGCGTCGTGGATCGGGCGGAACTTTTCGTGGCGGCGGAAATTCGCGAGGTGGAACAGCGCGACGGGGAAGTGAACACGTTGTTGTCCATCGCGACGGCGATTGAAGTGGACTGGCTGAAGGAACTGTTTCCGGCGGATATTAAAAGTGAAGTGCGCGTGCATTGGGACGCGCAAGCCAGGCGCGTGTTAGCGGCGGAATTGTTGCGCTTCCGCGATCTGGCGCTGGCGGCCAAACGGCTTGATCCGCCTCCCGCCGATGCCGCCGCGCGACTGTTGGCGGAGGAAATCAACGCCGGTCGGTTGGCGTTGCCCAATTGGGATCATCACGTGGAGCAATGGTTGCTCCGCTTGAAACTGCTGTGCCAGCATTGTCCGGATTTGCAGTTGCCGCCGATTACCGAGGACGACAAGAAAGCCATCGTCGAACAACTCTGTCACGGCGCGGTGAGTTACAAGGACATCAAGGAACGCGAGGTCAAGCCGGTGGTCATGTCGTGGCTGTCGCACAGTCAACGTGAGATGTTGGACAAGCACGCGCCCGAACGCTTGACGTTGTCCAACGGGCGCACTCCGAAAGTCAATTACGAGGAAGGCCGCACGCCGTTCATTTCGCTGCGCATTCAGGAACTGTACGATGTGACGCAGACGCCCAAAATCGCGTTCGGTCGCGTGACGGTGGCGGTGCATATTTTGACGCCGGGAATGAAGCCGATTCAGGTCACGTCGGATCTCGCGAGTTTTTGGCGCGAACATTACCCGCGCATCAAATCAGAACTACAGCGACGTTATCCGAAACACGAATGGCGCTGAGGAAATCGTCCCGCCAAGCACGGCGCGCAGGCTGGCGCTTGCTCAGCGGATGGTTTCGGTCTTGATGTGATCGAGATCCGCCACGCCTAATTCCAGCAGCGCGGCGTTACGATAGAGCTCTAGATTGGGACGAAGATTCGGCGCCTTGGTGCGACGTCGTTGTGCGTCGAGTTCTTTAATCGACAAGACGTCCAGCGCCACGGGGTCACGACTCAAGCGCACCTGATTCAGCATGGTGGAGTAATGCAGTAGGCCGCGTTCGCCGCCTTCGTACTGACAAATCAACGCGTCGGTGATGTTGAGCGCGACTTTGTCGCCAACGGATTCCAGCGCGTAAATTTCCGGCACCGCCGTCGCCAATCGTCCGGGATCGCCTTCGAACCGCAGCGTGTTATCCGTGCAACCCATCGCCAGGCTGTAAAGATTGCCGCACACCCCGGCCTGGTTGTGATTCAACAAGGGAGTGATGTTGATGATTCGTGTCATTTCTTGCGCGACTACTGTCGAGACAAATGACTTGCGGCCGATCCCTTCGCCTTTCTGCTCAAATTCGCGGTCGCCATAGACGAGATTTCCGAGGATGGGCGAATCGTAATAATTCGTCGCGCTCCATCCGGCTTTCGCGGCTGCCGCGACGCGAATGTTTAGCTGCGCGGCCAGTTGGAAAAATCCCGCCTCGCGCAAATCGGCTTCGTCGCGATCCCAAATGATGATTTGGCGCGGCGGAACGCCGGCTTCAATCAGGCCCTTGACCACGGCGGCCACGACGGCGGGACGCGTGCCGCTGTTCGGCCCGGGTTTGGAATAAACTTTCAACCCGATTACATCTTGGGTGGCCACCAGACTCAACCACGCCGCGGTCGAGTTCGTCTCTTGCGTGAGTCGGGTGAGGCCGCGTTGCACCATGGCGGCGACGAAATCAGGCCGCGCGCGAAAGGCTTCGGTTGCCTTCGCGTCCTCGACAATAACGACCCGGGCATCGTTGGCCGCGCCCGCTGCTGACCAAAGATTGGTCGTAACGGCGCTGGCCGCTGTGATCAGCCCCAGCAACAACGCCGTCATACAAATCCATCGTAATCTTCGGAAATGGCCTCGTTTCATCGGTGCGTTTCTTGACACGTCAGGGCGCGGATGGTACCACGAGCCGCGATGCGCGTCACAAAAATTCGGGTTGCCACGTGGGCCTCCTCGCTGTTGGCCGTGGCCCTGCTGCTCACCGCGTGCGGGCCGCCCGGGCCGCGCGCCTTGCTGCGCGGAAAAGATTTGCTGGAAGCCGGAAAGACGGCGGACGCCATCGAGGAACTCAAAACGGCGATTACCTTGATGCCAACCAATGCGGCGGCGTGGAATTATCTGGGCGTGGCATATCATCGCGCCGGGGAATGGACGAATGCGGTGGAATCCTATTCGCGCGCGCTGCGCTTTAACCGGGAATTGCTCGAGGCGCGGTTCAATCTCGGCGCGCTCTGGCTGGAGCAAGACCGCCTCGACGAAGCCAAGAGCGAGCTGATCAGTTACACGTCGCGGCGCCCCAACGACGCCAGCGGTTGGGTTAAACTCGGCACGGCACAAATCCGAAGTCGCGATTTTCTCGTCGCCGAAAAAAGTTTTCGCGAAGCATTGCGAGCCGATGGCGAGAATGTCGAAGCGATTAACGGTCTGGGATTGACGTTCGCCCAACGGAATCGTCCCCGCGATGCGGCAGAAGCTTTCGCCGCGGCAGTGCAAAAGAAATCCGATTACCGGCCCGCCTTATTGAATCTCGCCACTGTTTTCCACCAACAATTGAACGATCGGACGTCGGCACTGAAGTACTACCGCCAATATCTCGCGTTGCAACCGCGCAGCAGCGATTGGGAGGCTGTTCAAGCGATTGTTCAATCGCTCGAGCCTGCTGCCTCCAGTCCAGCCACCCACGGCACTCAAGCCACGACGGCAGTTGCCGCCGTGAATGTGCCGCGCTCCGCCGAACCCATTTCGATGCGCCCGTCCGCGCCGCCGACTCGAACGGAATCGCCGCCAGCACGACCGGCGGCATCCGCCCCCGAAGTCGCAGCGACTCCGCGCTCCGCTAATCCGGTCGTGCAACCAACTCCGACCCCGCAGCAGCGTTCTGTTGTGACCAGCGATCCACCGCCGCCTGCGGAAACCGTCAAGCTATCGCCCGAGCCGGTTCTGAAAAGAGCGGACAACGAGGCGCAATCGCCGCGCACCAGCAGCCCCGGCTCCGCAAGTCCCAGCGGCACATCAAAAGAATCTTCCGCTGCGGTGGTTGAGCGACCAACTCCGGTGGCTCGCTCCACCCGCGGCAAGGTGGCGCCGGGGCGGTACGACTATCAAGCCCCCAGCATTCCGGCAGCGGGCGATCGTCCGGCGGCGCACCAGGCGTTGGTGCAAGGGCAGGAGGCCCAGCGCCTGCGCCGCACCGCCGAGGCGCTGCAGTTTTACCGTCGGGCGACGCAGTTGGATGGAAGTTACTTCGAGGCGTATTACCTGCTCGGATTGGTGGCGTACGAAATGCGCAGTTTTGTCACCGCGGCGGGCGCGTGGGAAATGGCCATCGCACTGCGACCGGATTCGGCGGATGCCCGGTATAATTTCGCCCTGACTTTGAGGGCGGCTGGCTACCCTCTGGATGCCGCGGACGAACTGGAGAAACTGCTCGCACTGCATCCAGATGAGGCACGTGGACACCTGACTTTAGGCAATCTCTACGCCGAGCAATTACGGGATATTCCCCGCGCCCGGAAGCATTATCTGCGGGTTTTGCAACTAGATCCGCGAAATCCGCAGGCCCAGGCCATTCGCTACTGGCTGGTGGCCAATCCAGGCTGATTCTGGCATGCGTCTGGCTTGATTTTGGGCAGGTTCAACCCGCCATACCGGTGGATGAACCCGACTCAATATGAACTGGACCGGCAAATTGCCACTCAACTGGTTTGACGTTTTCGTCGTGCTGATGCTGTTTATCGGCTACGTGCGCGGCCGCAAGCACGGCATGTCCCAGGAGACGCTGCCGTTGCTCCACTGGATTTGTCTGCTCGGTATTTGCGCCGTGACCTACCAACCACTCGGCCAGTGGCTCGCGCCCATGTTGAAGGTGGGCAAACTGTTCGGGTTCATTCTCGCCTATTGTCTGGTCGCGCTGGTCGTCACCGGCATTTTCATTCTGCTCAGTCGAAGCGTCGGCGAGAAACTCAAGGGCAGCGACAGTTTCGGCAAAAGTGAATTCTATCTGGCCATGCCGGCGGGCATGGTGCGCTTTGCCTGCATCACGCTCACGTTGCTGGCCCTGTTGAACGCGCGTCACTACAGCACGGCGGAAGTCAAAGCCATGGAGAAGTATCAGAACGACAACTACGGCAGCAATTTCTTCCCCACCCTGGCTGCGATTCAGGATGACGTTTTTCTCCGTTCGTTTACGGGCAAACAAATAAAAACCCACCTCAGTTTTCTGCTCATTGAGCCAACGCCGACTGCGAAAAGCGGTGTGGCGCCATCCACCTCGCGCCGCAAAGAGTTCAGTTTGCCCTGAGCCAAGCGCCGGGTAACATGGTCGCGTGGCCGGGTTGATTTCCGACAATACCCTCGAACGCGTTCGTGCCGCCAACGACATTGTGGATGTCATTGGCGGTTATTTGCCGTTGAAACGCGCCGGGGCCAACTTCGTGGCGCTCTGTCCGTTTCATAAGGAAAAATCGCCCAGCTTCAACGTCAACCCGCACAAGCAAATCTTTCACTGCTTTGGTTGCCACAAAGGCGGCGACGTCTTCACGTTCGTCAAGGAATATGAGAACATCGGTTTCGTGGATGCCGTGCGCCGCCTCGCGGATCGCGCGAAGATTCCATTGGAACTGGATAACAATCCCGCCGCGCAGGAAACCCGGCACATCAAGGATCAACTCCTGCAAATCCACGAGCAAATCACGCAACGCTGGCAAAACTGTCTGGCGAATGAAGCCGCCGGACAACTGGCGCGCGATTACCTCGCCAAACGCGGCGTTTCCGCGGACGCCATCAAACTGTTCCGTCTCGGCGCGGCGCCAGAAGCCTGGGACGACACGGTGAACTGGGCCAAGAGCAAAGGTTATGATCTCGCGGTGATGGAGAAAGCCGGCTTGATTTTGAAGAAGGAAGAAACCGGTCGCCATTACGATCGGTTTCGCGGGCGGCTCATGTTTCCCATTTGCGACGAGCAGGGCCGGGTGATCGGATTCAGCGGACGCATTTTGACTGGCGATGAGAAAACGGCGAAGTATGTGAATTCTCCGGAAACGCCGATCTTCACCAAAAGCAAAGTGTTCTTCGCGCTCGATAAATCCAAACGCGCGATTCTCGACGCCGGCTTTGCCATTGTGTGTGAAGGTCAACTTGATTCCATCGCATGCTATATGGCCGGGGTGCAAAACATCGTCGCCCCGCAAGGCACGGCGTTCACGGATCAACACGCCCGCATCATCAAACGCTATGTGGATGAAGTTGTGCTGTGTTTTGATTCGGATAATGCCGGGCAAAATGCCGCCGTGCGTTCACTGGATAGTTTGCTCGCCTCCGGATTGGCGGTGCGTGTCGCCGTGGTGCCCGCGCCGCACGATCCGGATAGTTTCATCAAGGCCAACGGCGGCGAAGCGTTTAAGCAACTCGTCGCCAAGGCGGACGGATTCTTTGATTACTACCTGGGCCGCCTCTGTCAGACCAACGACATCGCGACGGACAAAGGACGATTAAGCGTTTTGCGCGACATGGCGGAAGCGGTGCGGAAAACCGGGAACACTGTGCTCGTGGACAAATACGCGCAAAAAACGGCGTTGCGTCTCGGCGTCACGCCGGAAGCCGTGCGGAAGGAATTCACCAAAGCGCATGTCACGCCGATCGCCAGCGCCGCCGAAGACGAGTATTTCGATTCCGCCGCAACTGAAAGTGCGGAGGCATCCATTCCGCGCCCGTCGATGCTTGAATCGTGGTTGCTGAAGCTCGTGTTACGACATGAGCCGGCCATGGATTGGCTTTGCTCGCATCTCGACTCGGCCTGGATTCAGCACGTGCAGGTGCGTGACATCACTACTCGGCGGCTAAAGACGCACCGGGAGGGCAATTGGCGGAGCATCGGCTCGTTCCTCGATGAATTCGACTCCGGAGCCGTGCGGAGTCTGATCACGGAATTGATTTCCGATGACCGCGAAATTCCCAATCCGGACCAACAATTAGCCGATGTGGTGTTGCGCGTCCGCAATCAGTTCGTGGATCAGCAAATCGCCGCGCTGACGCAGCGGTTGAGCCAGCCGGGCCTTCCCGATGCCGAGAACGTCGCCCTGTTGCAACAACTGCAGCAGTGGCGGCAGTTCAAACGACAGCCGTTGGCGCCACTCGCATGAGAAAGAAAAACGCCGCGAACTGAATTCAGCTCGCGGCGTTCTGCGAAATGCTTCGATTACTTGGCGCCTTGATCCACCCAGGCGCGAATCAAACTCACCTGTTCTTTGGTCAGGGGTTCGATCTTGGCCTTGTTGTTTTTCGGCGGCATCCAGAGGTCCTCGTCCTCGCCAATCTGGGCCACGCTCAAAACGAGACTGCTTTTGGCGCTGTTGCCGGGCTCAATGACTTTGGCTTCACGCGTACCTTTGAGGGTACTCTCGAGGCTGGTCAACTTCAGCCCGGCCTTGGGACGTTCTTCGCCGTGACATTTCACGCAGGAGGCTTCGAAGATGGGCTTGATGTCGGTGGCGTAGGTGACATTGGCCTTGGTGGCTGCGGGCGGAAGTTTACTTGCGTCCGCCCATACGTTTGAATGCAGCGCGACAACCAAGGCCGCCGCGCCCACGACTTTGCCGAATGCTGTGATAGGATTCTGTTTCATAATTTTGAAAAAACCGCCCGAATTGGAGCGAAAGACGTTGGTGGTGTCAAAAACATTCAAAACTTTGTTGATGACTATAATGCCGCCTTGCGACCGGTGAATAGCTTGGCTAACCATTCAGCATGTGCGCGGAGACGTTTCGGGATGCCACTCTGGTGATTCTTGGTCATGGAACGACCTTGAACGATGAGTCGGAGCGTCCTGTTTTCCAACAGGCAGCGGCCTTGCGGCAACGTGGTCTTTTCGCCGCAGTCCGGGAAGCGTTCTGGAAACAAGAGCCGCAAATCAAAACCGTGCTGAATGAACTGCGCACGCCCTGTGTTTTCATCGCGCCACTGATGATCAGTGAAGGCTACTTCGCGGGCGAAGTCATCCCGCGCGAGTTGGGACTAAACGCGGACCTGCGATTGGAAACGCCTCATTTCAAACTAACGTATTGCAAACCGGTCGGCACGCATCCGAGCATGACCAGGGTGTTGCTGGCGCGCGCGCAGGAAGTTGTCGCCAAATTTCCGTTCCCGCGTGCGCCAAAGCCGAAGGACATCACGCTGTTCATCGCCGGACATGGCACGGAGCGCAGCGCGCAATCCCGCCAGGCCATCGAGCGTCAGGTGGAATTGATCCGGGCGCAAAATCTTTATGCGGAGGTTCGGGCTGTTTACATGGACGAAGACCCGCGCATCAAAGGTTGTCAGCAAACCGCCGCGACGCGGAATGTCGTCGTCGTGCCGTTTTTCATCAGCGACGGATTGCACACTACCGAAGACATTCCCGTGCTCTTGGGCGAGCCGGCACCACGCATTAAAGAACGTCTCGCCGCCGGCCAACCTACCTGGCGCAACCCCTCCGAATACCACGGCAAACTGACCTGGTACGCGCCAGCAATTGGCAGCGAACCACTCCTGGCCGATGTCATCCTCGAACGCGTGCGCGAAGCGGCGGGTGCTTTTTCATAGCCTGATACGACGTCTCGCGTCATGCTGATCGTCACAATCCGGGCCGATTCGCGCCCGCAAATAATTTAGTCATGAACAAACTACGTTGGGGAATTCTTGGTGCGGCAAATATCGCCCGCAAAAATTGGAAAGCCATTTTCCACTCCGGCAACGGGCGCGTCGCTGCTGTGGCCGCGCGCGATCTCAAACGCGCGGAACAGTTCATTCGCGAGGGCCAAAGCGCGTTTGCGTTCACTCCCGCGCCGCAGGCGTTCGCAAGCTACGAAACCTTGCTCGCTTCGCCGGAAGTGGACGCGGTCTATATCCCATTGCCCACCGCACTGCGGAAGGAATGGGTCATTCGCGCGGCGCAAGCCGGCAAACACATTTTGTGTGAAAAGCCTTGCGCCATAAACGCAACCGACTTGCGCGAAATGCTCGCTGCTTGTGCGAAAAACAACGTGCAATTCATGGACGGCGTCATGTTCATGCACAGTCCGCGCCTCGCTGTGATGCGCACAGTGCTCGACGACAAGGGGCGTATCGGAAAAATCCGCCGCATCATGTCAGTGTTCAGCTTTCTCGGCGACGAAGAGAATTTTACCGCCAACATCCGGGTGCAACGCGATCTTGAACCCGCCGGTTGCCTCGGGGATTTGGGCTGGTATTGCTTGCGCATCTCGCTGTTTGCCATGCGGTGGGAATTGCCCGAGCGCGCCAGCGGGCGGATTCTCGCGCGCGCGGCGGATGGCGTCACGCCCACCGAATTTTCCGGCGAACTATTCTTTCGCGATGGGGCTTCGGCGGGATTTTATTGTTCCTTTCTCACCGAATCGCAGCAGTGGGTCAGCATCATGGGAGAAAAGGGCACGGTGCGGGTTGGCGATTTCGTTCATCCGCGCAACAGCTACGAACCGGCGTACACCATCAATGCCGTCGAACATCGCGTTGCGCCATCTGCGGGCGTCGTCGTGCCCGTTCACGCCGGTCCGCTCAACGAGCCGGGCCACGCCACTGCCCAGGACACGCAAATGTTCCGGAACTTCGCCACCCAGGTCGCCGCGGGCACGCGTCACGAACATTGGTCGGAGATTGCGCTCAAGACGCAACTC
Organism: uncultured Bifidobacterium sp.; assembly: GCA_964553795.1. Lineage (GTDB taxonomy): Bacteria > Verrucomicrobiota > Verrucomicrobiia > Limisphaerales > JADLHS01 > JADLHS01. The sequence continues at coordinate 13,599 of CAZKMR010000055.1, forward strand.
GTGATGGACGCGTGCCTGACATCTGCCCGGCGGCAAAGTGAGCCGGTTGACGTCGCACCCATTTGAAGCGCGTACTTGCTTGGTTTGAAACTGGAGTTCTTACCGCAGTAAGAATTGCAGCTATTGACTGCCGCCTGCTGGAAAGAATCGTTGCGCCGGCGCGGGTGCACATTCTAAAATTGTCGCATGGTTCAACCTGTGGCCGAACCCACAACCAGCGGTGACATCTCGGTTTCGCGTGAGCAGCATCTCAAGGCGTATCGCTTCATGCTGCTGGCGCGGGTGCTGGACGACAAATTTGCCAGCCTCTATCGCGCGGGAAAAATTCTCGGGGGCGTTTTTCTCGGGCGCGGTCAGGAAGCGTTAAGCGTTGCCATCGGCGTCTCACTGCGCGAAGGCGATCTCTTTGCGCCGTTGATTCGCGATCTGGCCGGGCGACTCGCCTTCAACGAACCAGTGATTGATGCCGTGCGCACATTTCTAGGTTCGTCGTTGGGCCCGATGCGCGGCCGCGACGGCAACATCCATCGCGGCCGACCGAAAGATGGTCAACTTGCCATGATCAGTCATCTGGGCGCGATGATTTCCGTGGTGAACGGCGGGTTATTTGCCCGGCGCATGCGCGGCATTCAAGGCACGGTGGGCGTGACGTGTTGCGGTGATGGCGCGACTTCCACTGGCGCATTTCACGAAGCGTTGAATCAGGCCGCCGTGGAAAAACTCCCGCTCGTCATGGTGGTGGCCGACAATCAATACGCGTACTCGACGCCGACGGAACGCCAGTTCGCCTGTCGCTCGCTCGTGGATCGCGCCGTGGGTTACGGGATTCCCGGTTATGAAGTGGACGGCACGGATTTATCCGCTTGCTTGAAAGTTGTGGGTGGAGCCATTCAACGCGCGCGCGACAACGGCGGACCGCAATTGGTCGTCGGTCATTTGTTGCGCCTCTGCGGTCACGGCGAACACGACGACGCGAACTATATCGACGCGGCGTTGAAATCGTCGGACTTGGGCCGCGACTGCATCAAGCGTGCAGAGGAGTTTTTGACCGAACGGGGTTGGGCCGATGAATCCGCCTTGAACCAATGGCGCGCGGAAGCGACGCGCACCATCGAGGAAGCCGTCGCCACTGCCCAGCGTGAACCCGCGCCGGATCCGTTTGCGAAGAATTACTGGTCGGCCCTGGCCACCTCGGGCCTGCTGGAAGGGAACGAATAAGTCGCCATGAGCATTACGTATCTTGAGGCCATTCGGGAAGCACAGGCAAAGGCGTTGACGGACGATCCCCGCGTCTTCATTTACGGCCAGGACATCGGCGAGTTCGGCGGCGCCTTCAAAGCCACCAAGGGACTGGCGAAACAATTTCCCGGTCGCGTGCTGGATTCGCCCATCAGCGAAGACGCGATGACCGGCCTGGCGATTGGCGCGGCGATCGAAGGCTTGCGCCCGATCGTCGAAATGCAGTTCGCCGACTTTTCAACCGTCGCGTTCAACCAGATCGTCAATCACGCGGCGACCATGTTCTGGCGCACCAACGTCACCTGTCCCATCACTGTGCGGTTGCCGTGCGGCGGCACGGCGGGCAGCGGGCCATTTCACAGCCAGACGATGGAAGCGATTTATGCGCACTATCCCGGCTTGGTTGTTTTAACGCCCGCGACAGTGGAAGACGCCTACAGCATGTTGTTGGAAGCGGTGGCCATTGAAGATCCGGTGATCTTCTGTGAACACAAATTTCTCTATTATCACCTGAAGGCTGACGCGCTGCCCACCGAAGCATTGCCCGTCGGCAAAGCGCGCATTGCTCGCGAGGGGCGCGACCTGACGCTCGTCGCCTACAGTGCCATGGTGCATGAATCAATCGCCGCGGCGGAAGAATTGCGCGGCGAAGGCTGGGAAGTCGAAGTCGTGGACTTGCGTTCGGTCAAGCCGCTGGACACGGACACCGTGATGGCGAGTGTGGCACGAACTGGTCGCTTGCTCTGTGTCGGCGAAGCCTGGCCGTGGGGTGGAGTCACCGCGGAAATTATTGCCCGCGTTGTCAGTGAAGGTTTCAGTTTGTTGGATGCCCCCCCGCAACGGCTCAATGCCAAGGACACCCCCGTACCGTATCATCCCAACCTCTGGTCGGCGCATCGCCCGACCGCGCGCACCATCGCCGATACCGCGCGCAAAGTTTTACAAAGTTAACCAACGATTATGCCGCAAGTTCCCATCATCATGCCGCAGCTCGGTGAATCCATCGCCGAGGCCACAATCGTAAATTTTCTGGTGCAACCCGGCGACACGGTCGAAGCCGATCAGGACGTCATCGAAGTGGAAACCAACAAAGCCACCATGAACGTGGTTTCGCCCGCGCCAGGAAAAATCGAAAAGTTCACATGCGAAATCGGGGCGAGTTACGCCGTCGGCGCCGTGCTCGGACAAATTGAAGTCAGCAAAGAAGCCGCCACGCGACTGGGTTTGGATACGGTGCAACTTTCCAAGGCCAGCGCGGAATGTGCCGCCGCCAGCACCGAGAACGGCAAGTCTGCCGAAGCCCGCGTTCAACCCACCGTGCGCGGCTTGCCCGTCCCGGCGCATGCCGCCGGTGCCGGTTACATTTCGCCGCGACTCAAAGCGCGCATGAATGAACTCGGATTACACGCCGCCGATTTGTCCGGCGTGGCCGGCAGTGGCGCGGCGGGGCGGGTGACGGTTGAAGATTTCGAACGCTTCATCGCGAGCTTGGATAAACAAAAACAAACGCCTGCTTCTTCGATGCGCGTCGCCGTTGCTGATGCCATGCGGCGCAGTTGGACGCGGCCACTGGCGACCGTTGGCATGCCGGTCAATCTTGATCCGTTGCTGGCTCACCGCAAAAAGCAAACCAAGAAACCCGGCCCGACTTTATACGGACTACGCGCTTTGGCGATGGCGTTGGCCGAAAACAGCGCGCCTGCCGGCCGACTCGTCGGCAACAAGATCGTGCATCCCTCCGCCATTGACGTCGGCTTCGCCGTGGAAGCCGAAGACGGCGTGCTCGTACCGGTCATTCGCAAGGCGGACCAAAAGAAACTCAGCGAATTAGTGGACCGCTACAATGAACTCGTCGAACTGGCGCGCGCCCGCAAATTACCCGCCGACGCCACGGGTGGCTCGGTGGTCACCATCACCAACTACGGTACGTTTGGCTTAACCATCGCCACGCCCATCCCGCTGCCGGAACAGACGCTGTTGATGGGCATGGGCGCGGGCCGTAAATCAATGCGCTGGGACGAAAAGAAAGAGGAGTTTGTGCCGGTGACCGAAGCGCATCTCACGTTGAGTTTCGATCATCGCGTGTTGGACGGCGGCGCGGCGGGGCGGTTGCTGGCGCGTGTCACGCATCTCATGATGCATCCCGAGGAATTGTGAGCGGTCGAACCGCCGTGCCGCATGAGCGATCTGCTTCAGCTTGAAGTTGAGAAACTCGGCCTCGAGAAATTCCGCCGCCACATCTTCCTGTGCGCTGACCAGACCGAAGCGAAGTGTTGCGCGAAAGAGCAGGGGATTGTGGCCTGGGAATTTCTCAAACGTCGCCTCAAGGAACTCGACCTCGTCGGTCCGCAACCGCTGGTGTTCCGCACCAAAGCCAATTGCCTGCGCGTTTGTCAGCGCGGTCCGATCGCCGTCGTTTATCCCGAGGGTGTCTGGTATCACTCCTGTTCCCCGGAAGTGCTGGAGCGCATCATTCAGGAGCATTTGATCGGCGGTAAGCCGGTCGCGGATTTTGTCTTCGCCCGGAATTGTTTACGCGTCTAATTCAAGGCCTGGCGAATAGTTGCAAAAATTCAGTTGTTTCCGCGCGGTTGCTGTGTTACAGGTATTTCTGTCATGACAGAAATAGTGGAAACTGAAAGGAAATATATGAACTGGATCATTACAACCTATCTGGCTTATTTGGCGATCAGTGTCGCGCTGACGGTTTGGGTTGCGCGAACTTTGCACAAGAACGGGAGAATCTTTCTCGTGGATAGTTTCACGGGCAACGAGAAACTGGCGGATTCGGTCAACCATTTGCTTGTGGTTGGCTTCTACCTTATCAACGTCGGATACGTAACGTTGGCGTTGAAATACGGAGTGACGGCCGCGACGGCTCAGGAGAGTTTGGAAGTGCTCAGCACCAAGGTCGGTTTGGTTCTGCTGGTGTTGGGGGCCATGCACTTCTTCAACCTTTACGTATTTACCAAGATGCGCCGCCGCGGACTTGCAAACCGCACTTTGCCGCCTCACGCTGCGCCTCCGGTGCTGCCGGCGGGAGTGGGGATGACGGCTGTATAATCCGGCTCCGAAACCCTTGCGGCGAGGCAATGCAAACATTGCCTCGCCTGATTTATTGAGAATCAAGCGCGGCTTTCCAACGTTGGACGGCGGCGCGAATCTGTTCTGCCGCCTGCAACTCCTGCTTCACAAACTTCGGCGTGAACCACGGAAACGTGCCAATCAAATCCGGCGTCACAAGAATTTGCCCATCGCAATCCGGCCCCGAGCCGATGCCAATCGTCGCGAACGGAAATTTCTCCGTAATCTCTTTCGCGACGGACGGCGTCACCAATTCCAGCACTACCGCGAATGCGCCCGCTTCGGCCAAGGCGGCGGCGTCATCCAGCAACTTCGCGTGTCCCGCGTCGTCGCGGCCTTTAATGCGATACTTGCCGCCTTCTTCCAGCACGTGCTGTGGCAACATGCCGATGTGGCCGACAAATGGAATACCCGCCGCCACGATGGCGCGAATCTGCGGTTGAATCTCCCGCCCGCCTTCGGCCTTCACATATTCCGCGCCGGCGGCGACCAGTTGCTTTGCGTTCGCCAACGCTTGTTCCGGTGTGTCATACGCGTGAAATGGTAAATCCGCACCGATCAAGGCCCGCAGTTTGGCGCGCGTTGCCGCCCGGGTATGATGCTCCATTTCCGCCATCGTCACGTGCGTCGTATTCGGGTAACCCAGCACGACCATGCCGAGGGAATCGCCCACCAGCAGCAACGGCACGCCGCATTCGTCGAGCAACCTGGCCGTCGGATAATCGTAGGCCGTCAGCGCGGCAATCTTTTGGCCGCGCGTTTTCATCGCGCGAATCTCTGCGGGCGTTATCTTGGCCGGTGTCATGACGCGAAACTCGCCAACAATTCCTCGGGCCCACACGTCGCCGTGCCCACCTTGCCAACGACGATGCCCGCCGCGTGATTGGCCAGAATCGCCGCTTCCACCGGACTCGCCCCGGCGGCAACCGCCAGCGTGAACGTGGCAATCACCGTGTCGCCCGCGCCGGAGACATCGAAAACCTCCTGCGCGACCGTGGGAATGTGAAACGGTTTCTGCCCGCGCTGACACAGCAACATGCCCAGTTCCCCGAGCGTGATGAGCAGCACCGCCGGATTCAGTTCTCGCAACAACGTCTCCGTGGCCCGCATCAGATTATTATCCGTCAAGGGATTGGCGTCGCGCGTGTCGTCTTCAATGCGCGCGAGTTCAAACGTCTCCTTGCGATTCGGCGTGATTAGCGACAGGCCGGCCAGATTCAAATTGTGCACCGGCTTGGGATCGAGACTGAGCCAGACGCCGTATTCGCGACACAGCGGCTTGAGCGCGTTCAGCAACGTCTGTGTCACCACGCCCTTGCCATAATCCCCCACGATCACGGCATCCGTGCGCGACAGTCGCTTCTCAATGGCGGCAATCAATCGCTTCGTCAGGAGCGGCGACAAATCGTGCCGCGACTCGCGATCAATCCGTACCACTTGTTGCGTGTGCGCCACAATGCGCGTTTTCAAACTCGTCTGGCGCGTCAGGCTCGTGACGAGACCGCGCCCGCCGATTTTTTGTTCGCGCAACAGATCGCGCAACGTCGCCGCCGCCAGGTCATTTCCCACCGCGCCAAACAATTCCGTCGGCACGGCGAGCGCCGCGAGATTGCGCGTCACATTGGCCGCGCCGCCCGGCATGAAACTCTCGCGTTGAAAATCCACGATCGGCACGGGCGCTTCCGGTGAAATGCGCGCCACGCTGCCCCACAAAAATTGGTCGAGCATCACGTCGCCGACCACCAGCACACGTGTTTTACGCGCGGCGGCGAGCAATTTACGCACGCGGGGCCGGGGCAGTTGATTCGAGTTCATGGTTAGATTAATCGAGAAACGCCGTCAACGGACTCGTCGCGCTGGCAAGTTGGGACGTTGCGCCCAGACCGGATTCAAACGCCGTGCGTCCGGCTTCAACGGCAGTCTTGAAGGCAACGGCCATGCGATTCGGGTCGGCGGCCACAGCGATGGCTGTATTTACCAACACCGCATCCGCGCCCATCTCCATCGCTTCCGCCGCATGACTCGGCGCCCCCAAGCCCGCGTCCACCACCACCGGCACGGTCGCTTGCTCGATGATGATGCGGATTTGGTCGCGCGTTTGAATGCCGCGATTCGAGCCAATGGGCGCGCCCAACGGCATCACCGTGGCGCAACCGACTTCTTGCAGGCGTTTCGCGAGTACGGGATCGGCATTGATGTATGGCAGCACCGTGAATCCCTCTTTCACCAGGAGCTCCGCTGCGGTGAACGTTTCAATCGGATCGGGCAGTAAATAGCGCGGGTCGGGATGAATCTCCAGCTTCACCCATTTGGGCAAACCGGCGGCCGCCGCGAGTTTGGCGAGCCGCACCGCTTCCGCGGCATTCATCGCGCCGCTCGTGTTGGGCAGGAGCAAATACTTCTGCGGATCAATGAACTCGAGAATGTTGGCGAACGGATCTTTCTTGCCGGACAAATCCGCGCGCCGCAACGCCACAGTGACCATCTCCGTGCCACTGGCGGCCAAGGCCTCCCGCATCGCCTCCGGCGCGGCGAATTTGCCCGTGCCGAGAATCAGGCGGGACGAAAACGTTTTCCCTGCGATGACGAGGGGTTGGTTGAGCAACGACATCGCCCCTAATCTGCGAAGAATGACCGACTTTGTCGAGAAACGAGCGGACGCAACCGCCCGGCAGCGGAAGTTTCGACTTACTGCTTCGCGCCGCCGCCGGCTGGCGTTGCGCCCGGACTGGCGCGCAAAATCTTTTCCAGCGCCTTCCCCTTCGCCAGTTCATCCACCAATTTATCGAGGTAACGAATTTCCCGCATCAACGGCTCTTGAACCGTTTCCACCCGGACCCCGCACACGACGCCTTTGATTAGCGTGCGAGCCGGATTTAATCGGGGCGCTTTCTGGAAGAACGCTTCAAAGTCAGTCTGCTGCTGTAATTGCCGCTCTAACTCCCGTTGTGTGTAACCTGTCAGCCAGCAAATCACCGCATCCACCTCGGATTTTGTCCGTCCCTTCTTCTCCGCTTTAGCGACATAGAGCGGATAAACCTTCGCGAAACTCATTGTAAAAATGCGGTGCTTGTTGGTGGTCATGCCGAATAAAAACTTAACGCGCCGATTCAGCCACCGCCGTCGGGCGCTGACTGGGTGGCGCGATGGTAGAGGGAATTGATTTTGTTTTCATCGGCAGAGTTTAACCGGCGTGTCATGCCCGCCGCTCTGCCTTCTCATCTAAGCTGGTTAGGCCGGCCATGGCCCTGCGTCTGGCCGCCCAAAGCCTCTGGCGCGCCGAAGATCATTTGGGCCAATGCTTCCGCCGCTGGAAAGCACGTTTGGGAACCCCCCAAGGCGATCACCGCCATGGCCCATAATCTGGCGCGCATCCTCTGGCACTTGGTCAGACACCGACAGGCTTACGACCCAAAAATCTGGGCGGCTGCCGCGGAAAAACTCAAAGCCAAACGCCTCCAACAAACCGCCGCCGCCTTCGGTATGAAAATAATCTGCAACCCAACCACTTAACGAGTTTGTTTCTTACGAGTTCCAAGGTCGGCAGTGGCCTGGAATCGTGGGCAGTGCGTGCTTATGCGGCACGTGGATGGATGCGCCGATTACCCAACATGGGCAGCACGATGTCGTAATGTTGTTCGTCGAATCGCAGGACGATTTGCATGCCGGGAATTTTGTGCGAGCTGCAAAACTCAATGGCTTGCGTGGAACTGAGAAACTCCATGGCGTCTGACGCGTTGGGCGTCGTGATGCCAGCCTCCTTGAGGTACAGTCCCGATTCTTTATGCTGAAGCAGAACTTTCATCATGCGGCGTTAACGGGTTCACGTTGTCCGCCAGGACGCCACTCGGCCACCACTAATTGTGGCCAAGCCTGACTGGGGTCGGAGTAATAGTGCAAAGTCCCCGGAACGCCGCAATGACTATTTTTCATTATTTTTGCGAACTGAAGTTCCCTTCGATTGGCTTGGAATTGCCTGAATCTGGTCGCGTCACCACACAGCACGACTTGTCACTCCAATCAATCCGGCTCATGGCGAATCGCGAAATCATTGCTGACTTCAAATGGGCCGCTCACTAATTTTTCCGGCATGAGTGCCACCACCCAACTCGAACAACTCAAACAATTCACCGTCGTGGTCGCGGATACGGGCGATTTTGCTACCCTCAAACAATACGCGCCGCGCGACGCCACCACCAATCCGTCGCTCATTCTCAAAGCCGCACAAATGCCGGAATACGCCTGGCTGGTGGACAAGGTTGTCGCCGACGCGCAAAAATCCGCCGCGAGCGGTGCGGCCTTGGTCGCCCGCGTGTTGGAAGATTTGCTCATCGCGTTTGGCGTGGAAATTCTCAAGATCGTTCCCGGACGGGTTTCCACGGAGACGGAGGCGAAACTGTCATTTGATACCGCGGCTTTGGTGGCGCAAGGGCGACACTTCATTGAGTTGTATCAAAAGCAGGGCATTCCCCGGGAACGGATTCTCATCAAGATTGCCAGTACGTGGGAAGGCATTCGCGCGTGCGAACAACTGCAAAAGGACGGTATCAACTGCAATTTGACGTTGTTGTTTTCCCTCGCGCAAGCAGTGGCCTGTGCCGAAGCCAAAGCAAAACTGATCTCGCCCTTTGTCGGACGCATTCTCGATTGGTATAAGAAATCTTCCGGCAAGGATTTCGCGCCGGACGAAGATCCGGGGGTTTTGTCGGTGAAAGAGATTTACGCCTACTACAAAAAGTTCGGCCACGAAACTGAAGTGATGGGCGCGAGTTTTCGTAACGCCGGTGAAATTCTCGAACTTGCCGGCTGCGATTTGTTGACCATCAGTCCCCAACTGCTCGGGGAACTTCAAAAAAACACGACACCCGTCGCACGCCAGCTGAGCCCGGAGACGGCAGCACAAAGTCCCATCGAACGCCTGACGCTGGACGAGAAGAAGTTCCGTTGGTTGCTCAATGAGAATCAGATGGCCACGGAGAAAACGGCGGAAGGCATCCGGTTGTTCAACGCCGACGCGCTGAAATTGGAACAGTTCATTGCGGCAAAACTGGCAGGCTGATTCCCGCCGATTATCAAGGACTGCCAACGTGACGGCGATGTGATAAACTACGGGCGTGGAAGTTTCCGAGACCATTCAATGCCCGTTCTGTGGTCAGCGCTTTGAAATTGTCGTGGACACGAGCATGGGCACGAACCGCTTCACCACGGATTGCGAAGTGTGCTGTCGCCCGATGGAAGTGGTGGCCGAATGTGAACCGGGAGAAATTCTGAGCTTGGACGTGCAGGCCGGTTAAGGCAGGCTGCGCGCCATGCCGTCCGCGAACGTCATTCTCTGGATTTACATCGTGCTGCTCCTGGTGGGCGGGCTAATCGGTTTTCTCAAAGCCCGGAGCAAAGTGTCGCTCTACATGTCCTGTGGCTTCGCCGCCGCGCTGTCGTTGTGCGCCATTCCCAATCTTTTCCATGACCAACTGCGAGCCACGCTGGCCAATGTGCTGCTGGCGGTTTTGTTGGTGGTGTTTGGCGTGCGCTTGGGCAAGACGCGAAAATTCATGCCCGCCGGATTGATGTTGGCCGCCACCATTCTGGTCCTGGCGCTCCACAACATCAAATTCTGAACCGCGTCTGACTCGCCTTCAGGGCGTCAGCACTTGGATGCGATAGAATCGTTGCGTGTCGTTGAGCGGATCAATGAGGTTGGCAGCATTTCCCGCCGCCGTCACATCGGGCACGAGATCCGTCCAACTCGGCGCGGCCAGGTCGTCCTTGTATTGCACGCGATATTTCTGGCCGGGAATAGCGCTCCACGTCAGCACAAAGTTCCCGCTCGCAATCGTCGCCGCTTGAATCGCCGGGCGTTCCAGCACGGCGACGCTGAAGGACTTTGTATCGCTCAACGGCGGCGTGCCGTTGTCTGCCACGCGCACGGTAATGCTGTTGGTCGTGCCCGCGAACAACGCGTCCGTCTGCCAACTGAACACCCCGCTGCTCAACCCAACCGCGGCGTTTGCGGGTGCGCCCGGATCGAGTGTGTAACTCAACACATTGGCCGGGACGTCGAGATCCGTTGTCGTATTAGTGAAAGTCACCAACGTTCCGACGTGAACGATTCGGTCGCCAATCACCGCCAGCACGGGCGCGCGGTTGGATTCGGTGACCGTGATTTGAAACGACTTCACATCACTCATGGGCGGCAGATTATTGTCCGTGACGCGCACGGTGATTGGGTACACGCCCGGTCCTTGGGATTCATTTGGCATCCAACTGAACACGCCGGTGGTGGGATGAATTGTCGCTCCCGCGGGCGCATTGCTCAGGCTGTAGGCTAGAATCTTCGGTGCCGAGACGATGAAGTTGTCGAGATAGACGTTGTAGGCGCCGAGGCCGTTGGCGGGAACAAACGCGATATGCTCCAGCACTCCCAATCCGGTCGCGGTGGCCAACACGCCATTGCCGCTCACGAAATTGCGAACTGGTTCGCTGGGTAAATCGAAACTCAACGTCATCCATTGATTGGAACCGACCGTGCGGGTGACTTGGGGTTGACCGCTGAGCAGGTTGGTTACGCCGACGAATTCAATAGCGCCGGTCGTGCCGCCGTTCGCGCCGATTGGCGTTCCCTCCGGATTTCCGGTTTCGCGAATCCCCAGTGCGACGCCGATGGTGCGATCGGTGTGAAGATCGAACTTGAGTTTGCGATTCAGGGCCACGACGGGGTTTCCCAGATTCAGCGTGCCGGAAGTGGTTAACCGCAGCCACACATTCGCGGTATTGGTCCAACTCCAGTTCGCTCGCAACGCGCGCGCGCCGCCATTGCCAACGGGGAAGCTGCTGGTAACGGACGTGAGATTCGGCGTCGCTTCCAGGAATTCGTCAGTCGAACCGGAAAGACTCGGAGTACGGAACAACACCGTGCCGCTGCTCGTTCCGTCCGCATAACCTTCAAAATCGGTCAATAGCACTTCGGCGTTGGCCGAAGCGGTCACACTGTTGGTGAACGTGAGCAACGTGCCTTCCGGAATGGTGAAGTTCGGAATCGTGGCCAGCACCGGTGGCGCGTTCAATGGTTCCGCAATGCGCTCGAGCCAGTTTTCCGGCGCCCACGCGATCGTGTTGTTGCCGTCAAACCACTGCACGCGCCACCACGTATAACCGACGCCATCACTGGTCACCCGCACCGGACCGCCGATGATGAGGCCGGTCGCTCCGGAAGATTGGGTGGCGACTTGCGGGCAATTCACACCGCTGCTGATGCTTCCGTCGGCACATTGCCGCACCGCGATACTGGAAACGCCCTGCACCTGCACGTAATCGTTGATGATTAACGGTGCGCCCTGAACGAGTTGCAGATTTGGATAATAATGTTCCAGCAACCAGACCCAGTTTTGAATGGGGTAACCGTTCGTGACCGAATCGCTGGTTACCCGATTCTGCATGCGCCGGCCGCTGGCCCAGCGCGCCGTGCCCCACTGACACATGCCGCGTCCGTGACCGAATCGACTTTCCCCGGTGCAAACCGGGTCGGCAATGCAGCCGCCGTTGGGTTGCGTAAATCCGTCCCCGCACGAGAATCCGAGTGAATTATTCTCCGCCGAATACTCGGTAATTTTGAATCCGATGCGCGAGGCGCCCGGTTGAATCATCACATAATTCGCTGTGAAGTTGACGGCCGCCGTCGTGCGACTGTCACTGGCGGTATGAATGTACGCCTGACAGGACGTCGTGCCACAAATGTCGTAGGTACTGGTGGATGGATTATTGATGAATCCAATCGCATAGGTGCGAATGGCCACGGCACCGGCCAGCAGCGAATTCGTGCCACTGTTGCCCGGTCCAGTGTTGCCCCACGAAGCAATCCATTCCGACGGTAGCGAGCGTTGGCAATACGTTTGCAGTGAGAGGTAATCAATCGTCACTTCATCCTGCCGCAGCACCCGGATGTTTGTCGGGATACGCACGGGCACGACCGCTTCCGATCTTGGCATAATGCCTGGACCGCCGATCGCCGCTGCCATGGCAGCGCTTTGCACCGCTGCTATTGGCTCGGCTGCTTCTGCCGTGGGCGGCGTTTCAGCCGTGGCGGTTGGCGCAACTTTCTCGGGCGTGGCAACCGGATATTGGCTGCGGCGTCGCAGGGTGCGTTCGTCCACGACTTTAATCCCGTCCCCGCGTTCCAGACGAATGCGATAAATCCAATCGCCCTCCGACCAGAGTTCGAGGTAGGCGCGTTCTTCGGTGCGACATTCCGGTGCGGCGAAAACCAATTTTGCGGGTGCGGTCGCGGCTTCCTCGCGGGTTTGGACGGGCACATAGATCTGGAAATAACCTCGGGCGTCGGTGCGCGTTTCGCGACCGCTCGGCTCCGTGCGTACCTGCGCGGCTGCCAGCGGCTGCCCGGATTCGTCGTCCACGACAAACCCAACGAAAACGGTTTCATTGACGCGATGCAATTGTTGTATCGCTTCCGGCGCAAATTCCGCGGGCGGCGTCACGGGATCCAGTTGGAACACGAGCTGGTAGGGATTATCTGGCTGCACGACAAAGTCGCCCGCCATCGGCTGATATCCCGGCGCGTTCACGCGAATGATGTGCGCGCCGTGATCCAAGGTGAGCGTGGTGCGACCTTCGCGTGTCACCCCGTTGCGCCGGACGCGACGCGGGGCTTGAGCGCCAGCGGTCGGCAGCGCTTCCACGGAAGTCGGTTTGACCGCATAACCCGTCTGACTATCCACGAAACGCAATCGCACGGTTTGCGAGGGCGGAATAGCATCGGCTTTACTCGGCGCCGCTCCGGAGGGAAAAGTCGTTGCCGCGAACAGGATAATCCAGCAAACAATCAGGCTGGGATAGACGCGGCAAAAACGAAACGACGTGGCAAACATTATGAATATGATTCGGTGGCCAAACTTTGACGGCTGAAGCCTAAAGGTTGTGGCGACGACTGTCCACCGACAGCCCGAAGTTTATGCCAGATTTGCGCGACATGTTTGTGCAGGAGCAAAATGCTGATAATTGTCGGGAAGTGAATTCAGGCTCTGGATGCAGAATTAATTCGAGCCGAATCGCCGCGCCTCCTAGTATTTGGGTATGAGTTTATTGCCGTTCGGTTCATTGCCCGCTTACAAACCGCGCCAGTTCGTGCCCGCCGAACTCGACCTGGGCGATTGGGCGCAACTTGCGCCATTGTTCGATCAATTGGAGACGCGCCTCGCCGCCGCGCAAACCGTCGCCGCGCTTGAAGCCTGGTTGCTTGCCTGGGGCGAACTCGGCGCCGCGCTCGACGAAGAAAACTCGCGTCGTTACATCGCCATGTCCTGTCACACGGACAATGCCGACGCGGAAAAAGCGTATCTGCATTTCGTCGAACACATCGAACCGCAACTCAAACCGCGCCAGTTCCAATTGGAGAAGCAATTCATCGCGCATCCGCAACGATCACAATTGCCCGCGCCGCGTTATGACGTCTTCCTGCGCGACGTGCAGAATCACGTCGAGTTGTATCGCGAGGAAAACGTCGCGCTGGAAACCGAGGAGGCCAAAATCGGCCAGCAATACCAGAAACTCATCGGCGCGCTCACCGTGCAGTTTCGTGGTGAAGAAAAAACGCTCGTCGCGATGGGCAAGTTTCTCGAAGAACCCGACCGCGCTCTGCGCCAGGAAGCGTGGGAACTCGTCGCCAAACGGCGTCTGGAGGAATGCGAAAAAATTGAGGACCAGTTCGATCAACTGGTCAAACTGCGCGAACAGATCGCCCGCAACGCCGGCTTTGCCAATTACCGCGATTACGCGTTTCGCGCCAAAGGCCGCTTCGATTACACGCCGCAGCACTGCTTTGATTTTCACGAGGCCGTCGCCAATGAAGTTGTTCCCGTCCTGCGCGAATTGCAGACCAAACGCCGCCAACAACTCGGGCTCGACCAGTTACGTCCGTGGGACACCGCCGTTGATCCGCTGAATCGTCCCGCGCTCAAGCCGTTCGAGCAGGTGGAGGACATGGTGACGCGCACGCAGAAGATTTTCGATCAACTCGACGGCGAACTGGCTGGCGGGTTTCAGCGCATGCAGGATTTGAAATTGCTCGACCTCGCGAATCGCAAAGGCAAAGCGCCGGGCGGTTATCAATCCACGCTCAACGAAGCGCGACTGCCGTTCATCTTCATGAACGCCGTCGGGCAACAGCGCGACGTGGAAACCATTTTGCACGAAGCGGGTCACGCCTTTCACGCGCTGGCCACCCGCGACGAGGACTTGCTGGCGTATCGGCATGCGCCGATTGAGTTTTGCGAAGTCGCCTCCATGAGCATGGAATTGCTCGGCAACGAATTCATCGAGGAATTTTATTCGCCTGCCGATGGCAATCGCGCCCGACGCACGCATCTCGAAGGCATCATCGGGGTGTTGGGATGGATTGCCACGGTGGACGCGTTTCAACACTGGATTTACACGCATCCCGGTCACACCCGTGCCGAGCGCGCCGCGGCGTGGAATCAACTCATGGACCGATTCGCGGGCGATGTGGACTGGACCGGCTTCGAGGCAGTGCGCGCGCACCTGTGGCATCGCCAACTCCACATTTTCCTGTATCCCTTCTACTACATCGAATACGGCATCGCCCAGTTGGGTGCCTTGCAAGTGTGGGCCAATTCGAAACGCGACAAAGCCAAGGCCCTGCGCGATTACAAAACCGCCCTCGCGCTCGGGGGTTCACGACCGTTACCGGATTTGTTTGCGGCCGCCGGTTGCAAGTTTCAATTCGACGCGGCGACCATCCGTCCCTTGGTCGAATTGACGCGCCGCGAACTCCAGCAACTCTAGCGCGGTGCCGCGCGGTGGTGGCGGCGACTATTGACTCGGCCGCAATTGCCGTTCGGTGAACGAAGGTCCGTCGCAGCGCGGCCCGTCACGAGTCCAGAGCAGGGGATCGATGTGCAACTGGCGTGCTTTCATCGCTGTGTCCCACGCGTGATACGCCATCACATCGAATTGACCGTCCGGGCTGCGCACCAGCGAATGATGCCCCGGCCCGCGCACCTCGCCCGGAATGCCGCTCAACACCCGTGCGCTTTCGCCCTGACCTGAATACGGTCCAAGTGGATGATCCGCCACCACATAATCCACGCCGTAACGCGGCGTCTGCCAGTTCGCGCCGCTGTAAAAGCAATAATACTTCCCGCCGCGCTTCACCACGCACGGCCCTTCAATCGTGTGCCAATCAAACGTCTCCCCATACACCGGCATGTGCCGATTCGCCTCGTACAGCGTCCAGGCAAACGCGGGGCGCACGATTTCCCGGCAGTCGCCCTCGAGCTCAGTCATGTTTCGCAGGCGCGCCGCTTTGATGCCTGTGCCCGGATGTTTGCCCGGCGATTGGAATGGAAAATTACACGCGTAAAACAAATACCATTGGCCATCGTCATCGCGGAACGGATACGGATCAATCGTGAACCGATTCGTCTCGCAATCCAGCAACGGCTTGCCGACATCGCGATACGGTCCCTCCGGTTGCTCGCTGACCGCGACGCGCAATTCAAACTTCTCCTGGGCCGGCCGCCCGACCGAATAATACAAGTAACTGCGGCCATCATCGCCCACCACACCTTCCGGCGCCCAATAATGCAATCCCCGTCCCGCCTCCGCCGGTTCGAGTGCGCCGCCCAAATTCTCCCACGCCACGAGATTCTTCGAGCGCAACAGCGTGAACACCCGGCCGTCCGCCGTGCGATGGTTACCCGTTGTGCCCACCGCGTAATACCAGCCGTTCGGATGGCGAAACACCGACGGGTCCGGCAGCGAACCCGCATAGACCGGATTGCGATACGAAACCGCGGGCGGCTCCGCGCGCCAGCTCGCGCAACCCGTATTCAACATCAGGCCCAAGGCCGCCAGCAACCCTCCGAACCCACGCGCGGTGCCGGGGAAGAATTTTTTCATGATAATTTTTCTCATTTGGAATCACGGGCAGAGTCCCGGACCACGCCTCGGAAGACAAGCGTGTTATCGCCGCAGTTAAACGTCCTTGGTGGCTGAGGCAGTGGAGCGCCCGTCCTCCGTAGCACTTCTGCGGAGGGTGAGCGACACTATTCATGACGACCACGCCGCCTACGCATCATTGCGGAGCAATTAGAACAAACAAACTGTAAGCACCACCCATCGCAATCAAAATGTAAAGTGCCAGCTTCAGGGAGGTCTCTATCCGTCGCGGGCATCGAAAATTGAATATGAGGTGCAACAAAAGCGGAAACGTGCAAGCGATCAACGTGGAACACTCGCGATGGAATGATGCGGCAGATGAGTGTGTGACTCTCCAGATGGAAATGACGAACAAGGCCAACGCCACTGCAAGCAGCCCATACCGCCATGTCGCGCTCCGCAATGGTCTGCGTGGGGCGAGTGTGTTGGAAAGTATCGAGTTCATGATGCCTAACGACCAAGCTCAGCGACGGCCTCGGCGGCGGCGGTGGAGCGCACGGTGCGCTCACGAACTCCCGCGACGCTCGAACGGACGGCGGAGAGGCCGTTCGCTGCAGCGCCCTGGTTAGGCATCGTCATTTCAAAATCAAATCTTTCGAGTTGATGTTGTAACCGACCAAGACCGCCTTGTCGCCCTCCATCTGGAAGGTGAAAACCTCCGTGCCTGTGCCCTGCTCGAAGGTCGTGGTCTGAGTCAACACAACGGTCGTCGTGAGATTGAAGGTCCGAACATTGAAGCCAGCCTCCGTAGTCTGCATGACCTTTCCGAGCTTGCGCTGCACTGCACCTACAAACTCCAGAAACTGCTTCTCGGTCGTCGCGCCCTTGAACTTGGAGTGACCGGCTGAATAGATGTCTGAAAGCTTCCCGTCGTTGTAGAGCTTGTGGAAGTCAGCAACGCTCTGCTCTGCGGCCTTCTTGCCTTTGAACATCCCTCCGCAACCAGACACAAAAAGGGCGACGCTCAGAACGAGGAATAGCGAGATGATTTTCATGGTGGTGCGTAGATGCCTAACGACCAAGCTCAGCGACGGCCTCAGGGGCGGCGGTGGAGCGCACGGCGCGCTCACGAATTCCCGCGACGCTCGAACGGACGGCGGAGAGGCCGTTCGCTGCAGCGCTCTGGTTAGC
>CAZKMR010000056.1:0-28191 GCA_964553795.1 uncultured Bifidobacterium sp.
CGAAGAGTCGTCCGGAGTGGATGATTCTCACGGTGCTGCCGGTGATTCCGCCGGACTTGCGTCCGCTCGTGCCGCTCGAAGGCGGTCGCTTTGCGACCTCGGACTTGAACGACCTCTATCGTCGCGTCATCAACCGCAACAATCGTCTCAAGAACCTGCTCCAGCTCAAGACGCCGGAAGTCATTATCCGGAACGAAAAGCGCATGTTGCAGGAAGCGGTGGACGCGTTGTTCGACAATGGTCGTCATGGTCGCGCCGTCACTGGTGCCGGCAATCGCGCGTTGAAATCTTTGAGCGACATGCTCAAGGGTAAGTCTGGTCGCTTCCGTCAGAACCTGCTCGGCAAGCGCGTGGATTACTCGGGCCGTTCCGTCATCGTCATCGGTCCGGAACTCAAGCTCAACCAATGCGGTCTGCCGAAGAAGATGGCGCTCGTGTTGTTCGAGCCGTTCATCATCCGCCGACTGAAAGAACTCGGTTACGTTCACACTGTTCGCAGTGCGAAGAAGATGATCGAACGCCAGACCACGGAGGTTTGGGACATTCTCGAAGAAGTGACGAAGGGTCATCCGGTGCTGTTGAACCGCGCCCCGACGTTGCACCGTTTGTCGGTGCAGGCATTCGAGCCGCAACTCATCGAAGGCGAAGCGATTCGCATTCATCCGCTCGTTTGTACCGCTTACAACGCGGACTTCGACGGTGACCAGATGGCCGTGCACGTGCCGTTGTCGGTCGAAGCGCAGATGGAAGCGCGCATGTTGATGATGGCGACGAACAACATCTTCTCGCCCTCGTCCGGCAAGCCGATCATCACGCCGACGCAGGATATTACGCTCGGTTGTTATTATCTCACGGCCGAGCCGCGCAAACCAGTTCCGGCTAATCTCAGCGACCTGCCGTTGTTCGGCTCCCGCGATGAAGTGATCTTCGCGTTCGACGACGGGGCGGTGAAAACGCACGATCGGATTCGCATCGCGAATCCTGACCTCGGCAAGAAGACGGTTTACGGCGACGAGAAGAACAAAGTTGTCGTTACGACCGTGGGCCGGGTGATGTTCAGCGAAATCTGGCCGGCGGAACTCGGCTTGTTCAACAAAGCCGCGGGCAAGAGCCAACTCGGTGATCTCATCTGGCGCTGTTACAAAACGTGCGGTCACGAAAAGACCGTGACGATGCTCGACAAGCTCAAGGAATTGGGCTTCCGCGAAGCGACCAAGTCCGGTTGCTCCATCGGCATTGACGACATGATCATTCCGAAAGAGAAGGATCAGGAAATTGCCAGCGCCTTCGAGCAGATCAAGGAAGTCGAGAAGCAGCACCGCAAAGGTATCATCACCTCGGGTGAACGTTACAACAAGATCGTGGACATCTGGACGCACGCGACCGATCAGATCGCGAACGTCATGTTCAAGACGCTGGAACAAAACCAGGGTAAGAAGGAGTTCAATCCGGTTTACCTGATGGTGGATTCTGGCGCGCGCGGTAACCGGCAACAGGTGCGTCAGCTCGCGGGCGTCCGTGGTTTGATGGCGAAGCCGAGCGGTGACATCATTGAAAAGCCGATTTTGGCGAACTTCCGCGAAGGTCTGACCGTGTTGGAATACTTCATTTCAACGCACGGTGCGCGTAAAGGTCTCGCCGACACGGCGCTCAAGACCGCTGACTCGGGTTACATGACCCGCAAGCTGGTGGACGTGGCGCAGGACGTGATCATCCGCGAGGAAGATTGCGGCACGAGCAACGGCATCTGGGTGCAGGCCATTTACGAAGGCGAAGACGAAGTCGTGAAAGTCAGCGACCGCATCAACGGCCGTTGTTCCTGCGAAGACATCGCGAACCCGACGAATCCGAAGGAATTCATCATTCGCGCGAACGAAGAGTTCGACGAAATCAAAGCCAAGGCGGTGGATTCTTCCGGTATCGAGAAGGTCAAGATTCGTTCCGTGCTCACTTGCGAAAGTAAGCAGGGAGTATGTGCCGCGTGTTACGGTCGTAATCTTGCGACCGGTGCGAAGGTCAAGCTCGGGGAAGCGGTTGGCATCATTGCCGCGCAATCCATCGGCGAACCCGGCACGCAGCTCACGATGCGGACGTTCCACATCGGGGGTGTGGCCGCCGGTACATTCAAACAGCCGATTATCAAGGCCAAGTTTGAAGGCACGGTGAAGTACAACGACCTGCGTTACGTGACGTTGGAAGACGGCAACAACATCGTTCTGAACAAGAACGGTTCGGTGTCGATTCTGAGCGGGGACGGACGCGAGTTGGAAAACCACAACATTGTCATTGGCTCCGTCATCTCGGTGGCGGACGGCGGCGAGATTGGCAAGGGCGACACGCTCGTGCAGTGGGATCCGCACAGCGTGCCGATTCTCTCGGAAAAGGCCGGCAAGGTGAAGTTCCACGACATCATCGAAGGCGTCACCATGAAACAAGTGGTGGACGAAGCAACCGGTCAGGAAGCGATGGTTATCATCGAGCACAAGGAAGATTTGCATCCGCAAATCCTCATTCTCGACGACAAGGGCGAGGCAATCGCCAGCTATGCGATTCCGTCTGACGCGCACATTCTCGTCAACGAAGACGACAAGATTGTGGCCGGTAGTTTCATGGCGAAAACGCCGCGGAAGCAATCGAAGACAAAGGACATCACCGGCGGTCTGCCGCGTGTCGCTGAGTTGTTCGAAGCGCGTCGTCCGAAAGATGCGTCCGAAATCTCGAAGATTGACGGCGTGGTGGACTTCGGTCCGAGCGTGCGTGGCAAACGTTGCGTCTTGATCAAGGATCAACAGACCGGTCTCGAAGAGGAACATCTCATCGCCATCGGCAAGCACGTTATCGTGTTCAAGGGCGACTTCGTGAAGAAGGGTCAGCAGTTGACCGAAGGTCCGATGGACCCGCACGAAATCCTCGACGTCTGCGGTCCGCAGGAATTGCAGGAACATCTCGTGAACGAAGTGCAGGAAGTTTATCGCCTCCAGGGTGTGACGATTAACGACAAGCACATTGAAATCATCGTGCGTCAGATGTTGCGCAAAGTGCGCATCACTGAACCCGGTGACACCACGTTCCTTTGGGGCGAGCAGGTGGACAAACTGGAATTCGAAGGCGAAAACGAACGCGTCGAGAAGATGGGCGGCAAGCCCGCCGAAGCGACGCCGGTGTTGCTCGGTATTACGAAAGCGTCGCTCGAAACGGAATCCTTCCTCAGCGCGGCGAGCTTCCAGGACACGACTCGCGTGCTCACGGAAGCGGCCACGCGCTCGAAGATCGACGCCCTGCGCGGCTTCAAGGAAAACGTCATCATGGGGCACATCATCCCGGCTGGCTCCGGTTTCGATCATCACCGCAAGGTCGAGATCAAGCCGCTGGTCGAAGTGATTGAAGATGAACCCGCCCCGGCGGAAGAACCGCTGGCGGAAATCAATCCGCTCACGGCGTAAGCGGCGAAATACTATCAGAAACGGGCGTTCCTCGGGCAGGAGCGCCCGTTTGCTTTTTGCCTCAGGCAGGTTGAGGCGATGCCGGTTGCGTCAGGCATTCAATCAGTTTGGTCAGGAAGGCTTGATGTTCCGCAGCCGCAAAGTCGAGCGCCGTTCTGCCATCCGTAGCGACCAGCGTGGGATCGGCGCCTTTCTCCAGCAGCACCTGCATTGTTTCTTTCGACCCGCTGGCGGCGGCAAACATCAGCGCGCTGCGACCGTTAATGACTTCTTGCGCGTTGGGATTGTCACCTTTCTCCAACAAAAGCTTCACGATGTCTGCGAAACCTTTCTCGGCGGCTTCCATCAACAACGTTTTGTTATCGAGATTGTCGCGAAGCCGCAAATCCGCGCCCTTCTCCAGCAGCAATTTGACGACGGCACCGCAATGCCGCTCCATCGCAAGCGTCAGTGCGGTCTTGCCTTGTTTGTTGATGACGTTGATGTCCGCGCCGTGTTTGAGCAGCGATTTCGCCACGTTTACGTGACCACGGGTGGCTGCCATCATCAGTGGCGTATTGCCGCGACTGGTCTTGAGATTCACGTTGGCGCCGGCGTGGAGCAGGGCATTGACGCGATCCAATTCGCCTTCGTGCGCCGCGAGCATGAGATCGCTGGCCCCGGCCTTTTTGAGCAGCTCCACCAATTCCTGATTCCCGTTAAACGACGCCATCATCAACGCCGTGTTATCCATGTTGTCCTGTGCGTTGGGATCGGCGCCTTTCTCCAGCAGATAGCGTACGATGTCCGTGTGACCGTCCACCGAGGCGAGCATCAGCGGCGTTTGCCCCGTGGCTTCCACATCCACTTCCGCGCCTTTGGCGAGCAGCAGTTTCACCACTTCCAACCGCCCGCTGGCGGCGGCAAACGAGAGCGCGGTGTAACCGAGGTCCGGTTCTTTTGAATTGAGCGTCGCTCCTTTCTCCAAAAGTATTTCGGCAAAATCCGCCAACCCCTTGTCAGCGGCCAACATTAACAGTGTGCGTCCCTGGTCATCCTTCGAGTTCGGATTAACGCCGGTCTGGAGCAGAAGTTTTGCGATGTCCATGCGATGATGCCGGGCTGCGTAAAGAATGGCGCTGGTGCCTTGCGCATCCTGGCAGTTGGGACTGACCCCGGCGTCGAGAAACAATTGAGCGACCTCAACTTTGGTGCTCTTGAGGCTGGCGAGGAAATGTGCCGCGTCGGGCGCCAATTTCATGGCCGCGAGTTTGGCGCTGGCGTCGTCGCGTTTGCTCATAATCAACCGCTTGGATGAAAGCGTATCGGCTGGTTGGGAAGAACGGGACTGAACTCACTCCCGGTATTGACGATCGTTCTCCCAACCAACCGTATGGGGAATATCGGCATGCACCGAGCGAAGAAGTAGTCCGATTTTGGCGAAAGGTTGCCGGGTTTTGCCCGTCGCCAGGGCGCTGGTGCCGGGTTTTCGGTTCAAGGCTTTTCCAGCAGGAAAACAAACCAACTTTCCCAGTTCGCGTCTTAATTCTTTCCTCCCTCTGGCCGCTGCCCTACGCTGCTCGATTATTTGAGCCCAGAAATTTGCTGTCATGAGTAAAGAATTCATCCGGATTGGCGGGGCGCGGGAGCATAATCTGAAGAATCTCACGCTCGAAATTCCGCGCGACAAGCTGGTGGTCATCACCGGCTTGAGCGGGAGTGGCAAGTCGTCGCTCGCATTTGACACGATTTACGCCGAGGGCCAGCGCAAATACGTGGAAAGCTTGTCTGCGTACGCGCGCCAGTTTCTGGATCAGATGCAGAAGCCGGAGGTGGATTACATCGAAGGGTTGTCGCCGGCGATTGCGATTGAACAGCGCACGAGCGGCATGAATCCGCGCTCGACGGTCGCGACCACGACGGAGATTTACGATTACCTGCGACTGCTCTACGCGCATGTCGGGCAGGCGCATTGTCCGGACACGGGCGAACCGATTGTGGCGCAAACCACGAGCGATATAGTGGATCGCATCCTGGCGTTGCCGGAGCGGACAAGGGTGATGTTGCTCGCGCCGGTGGTGAGCAAGCAAAAGGGGGAATTCCGCGATGTGATTGAGCGATTGCAGCGGGAAGGTTTTGTGCGGGCGCGAGTAGATGGCGAATTGGTGGAACTCACTGATCCGAATGTGCGTGTGAAACTGGATGCGAAGCAAACACACACGATTGAAGCAGTGGTGGATCGGTTGGTGATGGAGGACAAGGTGCGCGTGCGGTTGCAGGATTCGGTGGAAACGGCATTGCGGTGGGGACAGGGCGTGATCGTGACGCTGCATCAGGTCGCGGAAGGTAGGGCGGGCAGTCCTCTGCCCGCCGCCCGTGGCAAAGGCAGCGACGGCGCGCACGGAGTGACGCGCCCTACCAATGAAGAATGGATCGAGACGCTGCATTCGAATCGCATGTATTCGCCGGGCACGGGGAAGAGTTACGAGAAGCCGACGCCAAAACATTTTTCGTTCAATTCGCCGAACGGCGCGTGCCCCGTCTGTCATGGGCTGGGGCAGAAGATGGTTTTCGACGAGGGTCTAGTTGTGCCCGACACCGACAAATCGCTGGAGCAGGGTGCGGTGCTGCCGTGGCGACGCGGCGGGAAGCGAATGATCGTTTATTACAAGGCGATGCTGAAGGCGGTGGCGACGCATTACGGGCAAGACTTGGAAGCGCCGTACAAAAATTTGCCGGATGATTTCAAACGCGTGTTGATGCGCGGCTCGGGCAACACGGAAATCACTTTCTATTTTGCGCGCGCGGGGAAGGTGAGCACGGTGAAGCGCCCGTTCGAAGGCGTATTGCCAAATCTGGAACGGCTTTACGCGGAGAGCGAAAGTGAATTCACGCGCAATCGGCTCAAGGCGTTCATGAGTCCGCAGTTTTGTGATGCGTGCGAGGGCAAGCGGCTGCGACCGGAGATCCTGGCGGTGACGCTTGGTGGAACAGGCGTCGCGGCGGGGAATGTTGGCGTCAATGCGAAGGAAAGCGGGAGCGTTTCGGCGCGCGGGGAGGTTTCCGGCGCGACGCCGGAAACCACAGGTCGGAGGCCTGTGCCACCCCGCATCCCGGGCCTCTCGATCATGGATGTTTGCCTGCTGTCGGTGGATAAGGCGGATGCGTTTTTTGCGCAACTTAAGCTCACGGAGTTTCAACTCAAGATTGCGGGTGAAGTGATCAAAGAGATTCGCGCGCGGCTGGGTTTTCTCAAAAATGTCGGGCTCGGTTATCTCACGTTGAATCGCGAAAGTGGCTCGCTCTCTGGTGGCGAGGCGCAACGCATTCGGCTCGCAACGCAAATCGGCGCGGGACTGGTCGGCGTGCTTTACATTCTCGACGAGCCGAGCATCGGTTTGCATCAACGCGATAATGATCGCTTGCTCGAAACGCTGAAAGGGCTGCGTAGCCTCGGAAATTCCGTGCTCGTCGTGGAGCACGACGCCGACACGATCCAGGCGGCGGATTACATCCTCGATCTTGGTCCGGGCGCGGGCGTGCATGGCGGCGAAGTCGTTGCGGCGGGTTCACTGGAGCAAATCAAAGCGAATAAAAAGTCGCTGACCGCGCGCTATCTCACGGGCGAGTTGAACATTCCCGTTCCGAAAGAGCGCAAGCAACCATCGAAAGACCGCGGCTCAATCGAAATCATTGGCGCGAGCGAGAACAATTTGAAGCACGTCAACGCGCGGATTCCGATTGGCTTGTTTACGTGTGTGACCGGCGTGAGCGGTTCGGGTAAGAGCACGTTGGTGGATGACACGTTGCGCCGCGCGCTGATGCGGAAGTTTTACGGGTCGAAGGAGAAGCCGGGTGCGCACATCGAGATCAAGAATTACGAAGGATTGGAGAAAATCGTGGTGATTGATCAAACGCCGATCGGGCGCACGCCGCGTAGTAATCCGGCGACGTACACGGGGATGTTCAATGCGATTCGCGATTTGTTCGCAAAGTTGCCGGCGGCGAAAGTGCGCGGGTACGAATCGGGTCGCTTCAGTTTCAACGTGAAGGGCGGGCGCTGCGAGAAGTGTCAGGGTGACGGGCTCATCAAAATTGAGATGAACTTCCTGCCGCCGGTTTATGTTACGTGCGAGAACTGCAATGGCAAACGGTACAATCGCGAGACGTTGGAAATCGCTTACAAGGGGCTGAACATTTCGGATGTATTAAATCTGACGGTGGATGAGGCGGTGAATTTCTTCCGCGCGGTGCCGCAGATTTACGATCCGTGTTTGACGCTGGCGGAAGTGGGGTTGGGTTACATACGGCTTGGGCAGAGCGGCACGACGTTGAGCGGCGGCGAAGCGCAACGCATCAAACTGGCGGCGGAGTTAAGTCGCAAACAAACCGGGCGCACGCTTTACATTTTGGATGAACCGACGACGGGATTGCATTTTCACGACGTGGCGAAATTGCTGGAAGTGTTGTTCAAGTTGCGCGCGTCGGGGAACACGCTGCTTGTGATTGAACACAATCTAGATGTGATCAAGACGGCGGACTGGATTATTGATCTCGGGCCGGAAGGCGGTGATGGCGGCGGGCAAATTGTGGTGCAGGGCACGCCCGAGCAGGTGGTGGCGTGCGCGGCGAGCCATACGGGGCGGTATCTCAAATCGGTATTGAGCGCTTGAGGGTTGCGATTTCATTCTTTTGGCTGTGCTTGGCGCTGACTAACATCGCGGCGATGACAAAGTTGCGCATCGTGATGATTTGCCTCGGCCTGGCGTTGACCGCCGGGGCGGCTTCCGCGGCTTTGTTTGGGTCGGAACGAAAGGCGTTTGAAGACGCCAGCCGCTCCTTTTCGACCAAGCTGTGGGAACGAGCGGAGAAAGAGTTCGGCGAATTCATCGCAGAATATCCCAAATCGGAACGACTCACGGAGGCTTTGTTGTTACAAGCACAGGCGTTGTATCAACAACAGAAATACGCGGAAGTGGTGATGCGGCTTGAGCCCTATCTCGACACGGCGGGCAACAGTCAGGACCAATTTTTGTATTGGATGGCGCAAGCGGAGTTTGCGGCAGGAGATTACGCCGCGGCGGCGGCAACCTTTGGCAAACTGGCGCAGACGTTTCCGACTTCGCCGCATCGCTTGGAAGCAGCCGTGAACGAGGCAGCGGCCGTGGCCAAACTCGGGCAATGGACGAACGTGGTGACGTTGCTCAAACGCAGCGACGGTCCGTTTCGATTGGCGGCAGTGCAGGCGCAGGGAGGCGAATTGGTTTCGCGCGGCTATTTGTGGTTGGCTGAGGCGCAATTAAAACTGGGCGACTTGCCGGGAGCGCAAGTTTCGTTGAATCGCATCGGCGATGATTTGCCGGCAGAGTTGACCTGGCAACGGCGCTATTTGTTGTGTCGCACCTTGGTCGAGAGCGGTCAATTGGAGGAGGCGGTGCGGGAGAGCGAGGCCCTCGTCCAGGCGGCGCGGGGCGCGAAATCCTGGGAGTTGGTGTCGGACAGCGTCGTATTTCGCGCGGAGTTGCTGGAGCAATTGGGGCGGTGGCGTGAAGCGATGGCCGCGTGGGAAATGAACTTCACCAACGCGCCCGTGGCCCGGCAGCGGCAGGCGTTGACCAAAGCGACGGCGCTGGCGATTCAACATGAGCATCTGGCCGAAGCGACGCAGATGCTTGAACAGTATCTCGAAGCATTCACAAACTCACCCGCCGCCGACGTCGCGTGGCTGACGTTGGGCGAGTTGCACCTGAAGCAACACGTGAAAGGGGGGACGACAACTAATCTGTCCGGGGCGACAACCAATCGTCTCGCCGCCGCCACCAATTGCTTGCAGCGCCTGCTGAAAAATTTCCCCGGCAGCGTTCATCTGGGTAAGGCACAGTTGAATCTGGGGTGGTGTTACTGGGTGGAAGATCGGCAGGCGGATAGTGAAGCTGCGTTTGCGGCAGCGGTGAAACGGTTGCCGGCGTCGGCGGATCGGGCAGTGGCGCAGTTCAAACTGGCTGATGCGCAATTCGTTCAGAACAAGTTTGCCGACGCGTTGGCGAACTATCGCGAGGTGCTGCAGCAAATGACCAACTGGCCGGCGGTGGATCGCGGGCTGCGGACGCTGGCAAATTATCAAATGTTGCGTGCGAGTCTCGCGCTGACGAATGCCGCCGCGGCGGAAGAAGCGGTGCGGGCGATTTTGACGGAGGACGTGGTCAGTCAGGAAGCGGTGACGAGTATTTTGTTGGTGGCGCAGGCGTATGTGGATGCGCAACAGCCGGCGCAAGCGCAGCGCTGGTTCGATGAATTCATTCAGATATTTCCCGAATCCGAACTGCGTCCCGAAGTGGAATTGTTGGCGGCGCAACTGCGGCAGGAGCAAGCGCAGTGGGCGCAAGCGGCGGCAGCGTATGACGATTGGCTGGCGCGCTATCCGACGAATCGCTTGCGGGCGCAGGTGGAATTTCAGCGGGCGTTGGCGGCCGCCGGCTTGGGGGCGGAAACGAACGCCTTGCAGCGCATGACGAATTTCATTTCTCAACATCCCAATCACGGGTTGGCGCCGCAGGCGCAATGGTGGGTGGCGGACCTTTACTTTGGACGCGAAGAGTACGCCTCGGCAGAATTAAACTACAAACAACTGTTCCAGACCTGGCCCGCATCCGATCTGGCATACGAGGCGCGCATGATGGCGGCACGCGCCGCAATGGGAAAATCTGGTTACACCGATGCGATTGAACACTTCAAAAGCCTCACGAGTGATACCAATTGTCCGCCGCGATTGTGGATCCAAGCGATGTCCGGTTATGGCGGCGCGTTGATGAAATTACCGGGACGCACCAATACCGAGAGCGCGCTGATCGTGTTCAAACGGGCGGTCGAGCGGTATCCGACGAACGACCTTACGGCGGCGGTTTTCGGCGAGATCGGGAATTGCGCCCTGCAATTGGCGGATTATGCGTCGGCCTCCAACGCTTATCAGCAAGCGATCAGTTTCCCCGGGGCCAGCGCCGGCGTGCGCTACCGGGCCAAGGTCGGGCTGGCAACCGTGTTGGAGAAGCAGGCCGCGGCAGTGAGTGCGGAGGAACAGAGCCGATTGTTGAAACTGGCGCGCGATCACAATTTGGATGTTTATTGGGGTAAGTTGCCCGAGCTGGCCGAACCGCCGGATGTATTTTGGCGCAAGAAAGCGGGGTTGGAAGCGGCGCGGTTGTCGGAGCTGTTGAAGGAGTGGCCGCAGGCCATTGAGTTGTATCGTGATATGCAGCGGCAGAATTTTTTGCCGCGCGAGCAGGCCGAACTCAAAATCGAGAATGCCCAAAAACAGTTGAATTGGAACGCGGGCGAGGAGCGAGCAAAGATTTGACAGGCGGCGCCAGCGAGTTAGTGTCGGGAGTAAGATTCAAATGAGTGACCGCACCACAACCGAAAATCTGATCAACCTGACGCCGAGTGCCGTCGGCGAAATCAAGAGTTTGTTGGCGCAGCCGGACAACGCGGGAAAACATTTCCGGGTTTACGTGGAGCAGGGCGGTTGTTCCGGGATGCAATACGGCATGGTCTTTGATGAGCAGCGCGAGGGCGATCTCCAGGGCGATCAGGATGAGGTGCAAATTCTCGTGGATGCCTTCAGCGCGCAGTATTTGCGGGGTTGTCAGGTGGACTTCAGTGACGACTTGACCGGCGGCGGCTTCAAAATTTCCAATCCCAACGCCCGCCAAAGTTGCGGGTGCGGCAAGTCCTTTCAGACCTGACCGTTCGCGATCAGGCCGAACCAACACCGCCCCGTGCGACGCGGGGCGGTTTTTTATTGCCTGCGTGGCGGCCCTTGGTCGCGCGGATTTACGCATCAGGAGGCGGGTTATTTCTCCAGCGAAGATTTAAGTCACATTCGGATTCTGCCGATTCAGGAGCGGGGCGGGCGAGGGAGTTGCGAACGCCCAAATTGCCTTGGCAATGAATTTGCCTACGTCACGCGAGGCATGCCATGAACCGCAAAGAAATTGACCTGAATCAAGTCGTCGTCACGCAGGAAAAAGCGCTCCAGCGCGCGCTCGGCGAGGCTATTGCGTTGAAAATCCAACCGGCGGAACGAGCGGCCAACGTGCATGCTGATGAGACGGCGATTGCCCAGATTTTGACGGGCCTCGCGGAGAATGCGCGGCGATCGTTACCCGGGGGCGGGGCGGTTTCCATTCTGGTGGAACATATTGATGTGGATGAAATCCACGCGCGGATTCAACCCGGCGCGCGGCGCGGTCGGTTCGTGCGTCTAACCGTGGCGGACAATGGTCTGGGCCTGCACACGGAGCGGCTGATGCGGTTGTTGGAGGAGTTGCCGCCGGCGGGTGTGGTTTCTTCGGGCACCGCGTTGTCTTTGCCGTTGATTATCGGGATTGTGCGCCGGCGGGGTGGTTGGGTGGAAGCGCATAGCCAGACCAGCGGGGGAACTGTGATTCATTTGTATTTTCCGGTGGCGCTGGCAACGACCAAGAATCCGCCCGAGTGGCAGGCGGAAACGATTTTGCTGGTAGATGACGAGGTGGCGATGCGGCGCATGGTAAAGAACGTCCTGGAGCGCGCCAGCTACCGCGTCATCGAAGCCGATACGGGTGTGCAGGCGTTGGCGGTCTGGGAGGAATGCAAGGAGCGGGTCAACTTGTTGTTAACCGACATGGTGATGCCGGACGGTTTGACAGGACGCGGTCTGGCGCAACAGTTGATCGCCACCAAGCCCGAATTGAAAGTGATTTACACCAGTGGGTTTGAACTGGACGACGACGCCCGGCGCGACACAAGCACCGGGCAAGCTCGATTTCTGCACAAGCCCTACGATATGCGGCGACTGTTGGAGACCGTGCATCTGGCTATGAAAGGCGCGGCGGATCCGGCGACTGCCCCGGAGGTTGCCATTTCTGCATGAGCTCGGCGCGAACTCACATTCTGGTCGTGGAAGACGAGGAGTCGTTTGCCGGTTTGGTCCGTGAAATCGTCACCGAAGAAAGTCGCGGCACGTATGCCGTTGCGGTCGCGGATTCGCTCGCCAAAGCCTTGGCGCATCTCGGGACAACCGCCTGCGATCTGGTGCTGCTGGATTTAACGCTACCCGATTGTCGCGGCCTGAAAACCTATGAGCGCCTGCGGGAGTGCGCCCCGCGCGTGCCGGTCATAGTTTTGTCGGGCTTGATAGACGAAGGGATGGCGTTACAAGCCTTGCGGGCCGGCGCGCAGGATTATTTGTTGAAGAACGAATTTGACGGCCGGTTGTTGACGCGCGCAATTCGGTACGCGCTGGAGCGGCAAGCCGTGGAAGCACGCTTGCGCGAGCGCGATGAATTCTTCCGGCTCATCTCGGAAAACGTCACGGATTTGATCTCGGTGGTGGACGAAACCGGCCGCCGACTTTATAGCAGCCCGTCCTATCAGACCGTGCTGGGACAGTCGGATGATTTGACGGGGACAAATTCGTTCGAGGAAATCCATCCCGAAGATCGAGAAACAATTCAAGGCGTATTGCGCGAAGTGGTGACCACGGGCCGGGGACGCCGGGCGGAATATCGCTTCATTCGGCGCGACGGGGAAGTGCGCCACGTGGAATCACAAAGCAGCGTCATTCGGGACGAGGGCGGCGGACCGCGCAAAGTCGTGGTGGTGTCCCGCGATGTGACCGAGCGATTGGAAGCCGAACGCGAAGTGCGCCGGGCGTTGGCGGAAGTCAAACGGTCGCACGAGCAATTGCAGGCGGCGCAACGCAAACTGGTGCAATCGGAAAAACTCGAAGCTGTCAGCACGTTCGCCGCCGGCGTGGCGCATGAGGTGCGCAATCCGCTTCAAACCGTGGTGCTGGGGATTGATTATTTGCGCGACTATGTGGTGAAGAATGATCCAACGGCGACGGATCTGTTGCAACAAATGGGGGAAGCGGTGAAACGGGCGGACGCAATCATTCGCGGGCTCGTGGAGTTTTCGTCGTATCGCAAAGGCGCGGTATCGGATCAGGATTTGAAGCAATTGTTGGAGCAGACATTCCTGGCGTTGGAGCCGGATTTGTCCGCGCGGAATCTTCAGTTGCGCACGGATTACGCCGCCGAGTTGCCGCGGCTGCGGCTGGATCCGCGGGCCTTGCGGCATGTGCTGATAAATCTGCTGGTGACCGAGATCAAGCATGCGCGTTCCGGTGGGGAACTGTACGTGCGCACTTTTTTGCGCGCTCCGGCCGCCGGGCCGCATGGCAAATCCACCGTGGTGGCGGAGATGGAGTTCCGCTTCGGCAACTCGGACACCGCGCACGCCAGTCGGACGGAAGCCGAACGGCCGGCGGGCAGTGAAGACTTTGGGGTGATTGTGGCGCGAAAAATCATCGAACTATACGGGGGAAAATTTGAACGGCGGTCGCTCCGTTCCGGAAATCGAATTTCCCTTTCCTTTAGCATCTAACCGAAAATCAGTTTATGACCAAGAAACGCATCCTCATTGTGGACGACGAGCCCAGCATCACGCAGTTGCTTCGTCTGAACCTCGAAAAATCCGGGCGCTATACCGTGCGCGCCGAGAACCAGGCCGACGCTGTGCTCGCTGCCGTGCAGGAATTCAAGCCCGACTTGATCTTGCTGGACGTGATGATGCCAGAGATGGACGGCGGCACGCTGGCGGAAAAGATTCGCGGCACGCGCGCGTTTCGCAGCACGCCGATTGTTTTCCTCACCGCGGCGGTGAAACAGGAAGAACTGGACGCCCGCAACGGCGTGATCGGCGGATTCCCCTACATCGCCAAGCCACTCAACATCAGCGGCGTCATTGAAACGATTGAGCGGAATTTGAACGACGAACCGGTGGCCGCAGGTCGCTAAGGCGAGACTCGTCTCACCGCGCGGATGGCCGATGCGCTTTAGCCGATGAAGGCTTTGTGCACGGCGCGGATGGCGGATTCACCCTTGGCCAGGTCAATGGTCACGGAGATCTTGATTTCGCTGGTCGAGATCATGCCGATGTTGACGCCTTCGTTGGCCAGCGTTTCGAACATTTTGCCGGCGACGCCGGTGTGGGATTTCATCCCGACGCCGACGATGGAAAGCTTGCCGATTTTTTCGTCCGTCAACACTTCTTTGAAACCGATTTCCTGCTTGAGGCCATCGATGACTTTTTGCGCCTTGAGCAAATCGGGTTTGTCCGTGGTGAAAGACAGGTCCGTGGCGGGCGCGCCGCTGCCGTGGCTGATGTTTTGCACGATCATGTCCACGTTGACGTTGGCGTCGCCGATGGCCTTGAAGATGCGGGCGGCGACCCCCGGCTTATCAGGCACGGCTACAAGGGTGATCTTGGCTTGATTCTTGTCGAGCGAGACGCCGCGCACGACGACGCCTTCCATACTTTTGGTTTCTTCTTTCACGATGGTTCCGGGATTGTCGTTCAGGCTGGAGCGGACTTCAAAAACTACGCCGAATTTTTTGGCGAATTCAACCGAGCGCGATTGCATGACTTTGGCGCCGAGACTCGCGAGTTCGAGCATTTCGTCATACGAGATTTCCTGAAGCTTTTGCGCATTCGGGACGAGCCGCGGGTCGGCGGTGTATACTCCATCTACATCCGTGTAAATCTGGCAAAGTTCCGCCTTGAGCGCAGCCGCCAGCGCAATGGCCGTCAAATCCGAACCGCCGCGGCCCAGCGTGGTGATTTGGCCGTCTTTGGTCTCGCCTTGAAAACCGGCGACGATGACGACGTTGCCGGCGTCGAGCGCTTCATGAACCTGCTTGGGGGTGATGTTGTGAATCTTGGCTTTTGTATGAACGCCATCCGTGACGATGCCGGCTTGGGCCCCGGTCATGGAAACGGCGGGAATGTCGAGAGCGTGCAGCGCGATGGCGGTCAATGCAATGGTCTGCTGTTCACCGGTGGCGAGCAACATGTCCATCTCGCGTTCGCTGGGCAGGGGCACGATGTCTTTGGCAAGTTTGATGAGACCGTCGGTCACGCCGCTCATGGCGGAAACGACGACGACGACCTGATCGCCGCGTTTGCGGGATTCGGCCACCCGGCGGGCGACGTTTTTGATGCGGTCGGTATTGGCTACCGAAGTGCCGCCATACTTCTGAACGATCAATGCCATAAAAGTCCGGGAACTGCGTGCCGATTTAAGGGTCAACGGAGTCCCAAAGGGACGCGCAGAGTAGCAAAAGGCGAAGGTTTGAAAAGGGTGGAGTTGTCGGGGAAACTGCTTACCACTTGCCCGGTTCGAGCACTTTGGCTAGGTTGCGACCGTTATGGATAGCACCACGCCTTCGTCTTTCGGCCCGCCGCCTCCGCCGCCGTTCCAATCGCCGCCCCCGATCATCACGCCGCCTCCCGGGACACGGTCGCCGCGGCGCTGGGGATGGATCATCATTTCAATCGTTTTGTTTGTGTTGTTGGGGATTAGTGTGTTGATGAACGTGGGCAGCTTCTTTAGTGGCATGGCCGGTATGAGCTCGCGCCATCACCGGTATGCGGGACCGCGATTGGATGAGGTCGTTGTGTCTGAGCACCGAGGACGGGAGAAGGTCGCGGTGGTGCCCGTTGAAGGCATTATTTATGGCGGTCGTGCGGATCGCGGTGGGTACACGATGGTGGAAGTAATCAAGGCGCAAATGGATCGGGCGGCGGAGAGCGACGACGTTAAGGCGGTCATTTTGCGCGTGGATTCGCCCGGTGGTGAAGTGTTGGCTTCGGATGAAATCGCCCGTTACATCAGCAAATTTCAGGACGAATCCGGCAAACCCGTCGTCGTCTGCATGGGCAGCCTGGCGGCTTCCGGCGGATATTATGTTTCTGCTCCGTGCGATTGGATTGTCGCCAACGAACTCACCATCACCGGCAGCATTGGTGTGATCATGCATGGTTGGAATTATCGTGGATTGATGAACAAAGTGGGGCTGAAACCTGTGGTCTATAAGAGCGGAAAATTCAAAGACATGCTCAGTGGCGATCGCGAAGAAGAACAGATTTCTCCCGAGGAGCGCGCCATGGTGCAGCGGTTCATTGACGAAACGTACGCGAAGTTCAAGCAGGTCGTGCTCGACGGTCGCAACGACGCGCGAGACGACAATCCCAACGTCAAGCCGCTGGTGGCCGATTGGTCCGACTACGCGGACGGTCGGATACTTTCCGGGAAGGAAGCGCTGGAGATTGGTCTGGTTGATCAACTCGGAGACTTTGAAGACGCCGTGGCACAGGCGGAAAAATTGGGCGGAGTGATGGGCAGTGCGACGGTGGTGGAATACCGCCAGCGAGTGGATCTGGCGGATATTTTTGGTCTCTGGGGCCAAAGCGAATCGCGCACGGTGAAAGTGGATTTGGGCATTGAGACGCCGCAACTCGAAGCGGGCCGGGCTTATTTCATCGCCCCGACTTACTTGCACTGACGTGAAAGGGGTAACCGTCATCAAGCACCCGTTGGTGCAGCACAATCTCACCCGATTGCGGGATGAAGCCACGCCGTCGCACGAATTCCGCCGGGTATTGAGCGAAGTCGCGGCATTGATGATTTACGAGGCAACGCGCACCTTTGCCACGGAAACGGTGTCCGTGCGCACGCCGTTGGCGAAGACCAAGGGGCAACGCTTGCGACGGGAAGTGGTGTTGGTGCCGGTATTGCGCGCGGGCCTGGGCATGCTGGATTCAATTCTGCAACTCATTCCCAAGGCGCGGGTGGGTTTTATCGGTTTGAAACGTCAGGAGGAAACGCTGGCCGCGCAGTTTTATCACAAGAGTTTGCCCCGGGATTTAAGTCGGCATGAAGTCATCTTGATCGATCCAATGCTCGCCACGGGCGGCAGCACGGTCGCCGCCGTGAAGCTGTTGGCAGAGCACGGCGCGCAACGCGTGCGGCTGGTGAATCTGGTCGCGTCGCCCGAAGGAATCCGCCATGTGCGCAAGCATTTTTCGGCTTTGCATATTTTCACGGCCGCGATTGACGCGGGATTGAACGACCGCGGTTTCATTTTGCCGGGACTTGGGGACGCGGGCGATCGGTTGTTCGGCGTTTGAACTCGCGAGCCGTTGGGCGGTCTGTTTAAGGGGAGAGATTCGGGTGGTCAGTTCCTGGATTCCCAATTTGCGGCTTGTCGCAAGCGTGATGCAGTTCGTAAAATTCTCTAACATGCCGGCCAAGAAGAAAAAGAAGTTATCCGCCAAGCCCGCTTCGCGCTCGAAGCCGGT
This sequence comes from uncultured Bifidobacterium sp., assembly GCA_964553795.1. Classification (GTDB taxonomy): domain Bacteria; phylum Verrucomicrobiota; class Verrucomicrobiia; order Limisphaerales; family JADLHS01; genus JADLHS01. Next base: position 17,604 of record CAZKMR010000056.1, read on the forward strand.
CAAGAAATCCTCGCCAACCGCCTTCCTGCGTAAGAGCGAGACCGAAAGCAAAACGACTTTCCGCAAGCGCGGCGCGAAAGCCAATGCGCCGGACAATTCTTTGGAGTCCGAGTTCGATACGGCCATCATGCGCAAAGAAATGGGCGGGGTAGATCCCGAACAATTCAAGCGCGACCTGGAAGCGGCTTCCAAAATCACGATCGACACGGCGTTCTTCAAGAAGGCCGAAGCGCCCCAGTCAGCGACCGAGACGGAGCGGGGAAGTTACGATGGGGATACGGCCATCAAACTTTACTTGCGCGAGATTGGTCAGGTGAAGCTCCTCACCCCGGCCGAGGAAATCGCCTTGGCGGCGCGAATCAAGAAAGGCGACAAACGGGCGCGCGAACACATGATCAAGGCCAATTTGCGGCTGGTGGTCAAAATTGCGCGCGATTACGAGGGCATTGGGCTGCCGCTGTTGGATTTGATCAACGAAGGCAACATCGGCTTGATGAAAGCCGTCGAACGTTTTGATCCGGCCAAGGGCGGAAAACTGTCCACCTACGCGTCCTGGTGGATCAAGCAATCCATCAAGCGCGCGTTGGCGAATCAATCCAAGACCATTCGTTTGCCGGTGCATCTGGTGGACAAGATTTCCAAGATGCGGCGCACGGCCATGAAGTTGCAGGAGGAATTTGGGCGCGAACCCACCGACGAGGAATTGGCGGAGGAATTGCAAACCACCGCGGCGCGCGTGGCCCAAATGCGGTTGGCCTCCATTCGCCCGACCTCGTTGGATGCGCCGATTGGCGACGAAGATTCGAACAGCTTTTCCGAGATTGTTCAGGACGAGAACGCGGTGGATCCGTACGAGCAGCTTGAGGACAAAACCGTTACGGGCATGCTCGAAGACATGGTGAAAAAGTTGGACATGCGCGAAGCGACAATTCTGCGGTATCGGTTTGGCCTTGATGGGGGCACGGAGAAGACGCTTGAAGAAGTGGGCGAGAAATTCAACGTCACCCGCGAACGCGTCCGGCAGATTCAAAATATCGCCCTGCGCAAAATGCGGAAAATGATCGAGAAGTTCGAGCGGGCGCAGCGCTAGTTCTCCTTTCCGGATTATTTCATTATGAGTTCTTCCCGACTGACGCCGGCGGACATTGAGCGGGCCATTCGCAACGTGCCGGACTTTCCGCAACCGGGCATTCAATTCAAAGACATCACGCCGGTGTTGGCCGACGCGAGGTTGTTTGCCGGCGCGATTGAGTTGCTCACCGAGAGGTTTCAACCCGGGAGCGTGGATGCGGTGGTGGGAATCGATGCGCGCGGTTTTATCTTTGCTGCTGCTGCCGCGGTGCGCTTGCACGCGGGATTCGTTCCGGTGCGCAAGAAGGGCAAATTGCCGTATCAAACTATCGAACAGGCCTACGCGCTCGAATATGGCCAGGCTACCGTCGCGATGCACACGGACGCGCTCAAACCGGGCAGTCGCGTGCTGCTGGTTGATGATTTGTTGGCGACAGGCGGAACTTCAGCCGCCGCCGTGGCTTTAGTGCAAAAGCTCGGGGGCCAGATTGTGGAAGCCGCGTTTCTCATCGAACTCAAGTTTCTCAACGGGCGCGAAAAACTCAGCGGCATTCCGGTGCGCTCGCTCGTTTCCTATTAAGCAAGGAGAACCCTGGTGTTTTGTGGACAAGCCGGGCTTGCACGGCTTCGTTTGGCTTCTTATCGTCGGCGCATGAAACGATTTTCTTTGATTTTGGCAGTGCTGCTAGTGGCGGCGGTCTTTCCTTTGCAGGCGCAGGATGTAGCCGCGCTGGAAGAGCGGGTGAAGCGATTGACCGGCTATATCCAGGATTTGCAGGAAGAGAACGCGAACCAGAAACGACAAATTGACACGTTGGTGCGGGAGCTTTCCGCCTTGCGTGAACAGGTCCAGAATCGACCGGTGACCGCCTCCGCCAGCCCCGAAGACTTGCGCGAACTCGCCCGAAAGGTTCAGGACATCGAGAAGAATCGGGAGGCTGATCGCGCGTTTCTGGAACAGGAGTTCAAACGTCTCAAACAGATTGCCAGCGCTAGCGCTGGCAGTTCCCGGCCCGCTCCTCCAACCACTGATCCGGCCCCGGGGTTGCCCAAGGAAGCGCGCGAACACACCATTGCCGCTGGCGACACGCTGTTGGCCATCGCGCTGGCTTACAGCAAGGATACCGGTTCAAAGATCACAACCGACCTGATTTTGAAGGCCAACCCCGGCCTCGACCCGCGTCGGATGCAAGTGGGCCAGAAGATTCTCATTCCCGTTCCATAACGCCTGGCTTAAAGCAGCAGCCAGAGAATTGCGCCGCCCACGGCAATTCGGTACCAGCCGAACGCCACGAACGTGTGCGTTTGCACGAAGCGCAGCAGCCATTTCACCGCCAGAAACGCCATCACGGCGGCGACGACTGTGGCGAGTAACACCAAACCCCAGTCTTCGTTCCCCAGCGCGCCATGTTTCCATTCCTTGAGGAACTTGTAGCCGCCGGCGGCCAATAAGGTCGGCACTCCCAGCAGGAAGGAGAATTCTGTTGCCGCCGGCCGCGCTACCCCAAGCATCAAGGCGAAGAGTATTGTGGTGCCGGAGCGGGAACTGCCCGAAAATGTAGCTGCAACGATTTGCGCCACGCCTACGGCAATCGCCACCGCCCAGGTGATTTCATCGCGCGTCGGTCGGTTCTTCAGCCACGCCTCCACGAGCAGAAACAATACGCCGCCAATCACGGTCGCCAGCGCCACGCGCACCGTATATGCGTTGGCGGAAATGTCTTCTTTCGAAACTTTCAATCCGGTTTTTTCAGCCAGCAAGACGCCGACGGTGGTGATCAGGAAGGCGAGGAACAATTTGCCGAGGTAATCCCGCGTGGCCGGAGCACGCCAGTCGCGCGCGAAGCCGGCGACGCGCCGCTGAAACACCGCCAACACGGCGAGGACCGCGCCGCATTGCACGACGATGTCAAACAACTCGCTTTGGGGATGGTGCAACCAGCGTTGCGCCAACTGCAAATGTCCCGTTGACGAAACGGGCAGGAATTCCGTGATCCCTTCGATGATTCCCAGAATGACAACTTCAATCCACTCAGGCATACGTCACGAGACACGAAATCCGCGTCTGCTGGCAAGTCACAATTGCCGCGAAACTAGATATTTCTGCAATAGTTAGACGTGACTAAATCTATTTCTTGACTCAAACTAGCGCTCCGTTATGGTGGCGGCGTGCGAATGAAATTACACAGCGGGCATCAATGGTGGCTCCGGTCAGGCGGCCCGGCTTTAGGCGTGGTGATTGCTCTGGGGGTGGGAATTGCGGCGCAGGCGGCTGAGCCACCGGACAAGTCTCAGTATCACCTCTTCCATCCCACCCCGCCGGAGCTGCTGCGCGAACTAAGCACGGATCGGCCGGATCAAACGGAAAGTCCGTACACCGTGGACGCGGGCCATTTTCAGATCGAGATGGACTTCGCCAACGGAGTGCTGGATCGCGATCAATCGAACAGCGGGGATGTCCGGTCGCAGGTTTGGGGTTTCGGCGGTGTGAACCTGAAAGCGGGATTGCTGAATAACGTGGACATTCAATTCGTGCTGGACGGCTACGTGCACTCCCGGGTCAAAGATCGCGTGACGGGGGTGACCGCTGATGACGACGGTTTTGGCGAGGTGCAGACGCGGCTCAAAATCAACGTTTGGGGTAATGACGGCGGCGCGACGGCCTTCGCGGTGATGCCGTTCATCAAGTGGCCCTTGTCGCAATCCAGCGTGCGCAACGGCAAAACGGAAGGCGGCATTATTCTCCCTTTGGCGGTGGAATTACCAGCCGGGTGGGGACTGGGGTTGATGACGGAAGTGGATTTTGTTCGCGATGGCAGCAACGCATTTGACACGGAATATTTCAACACCATCACGTTTGGGCACGATATCGTGGGCAACCTGGGGGGCTATGTTGAATTTGCGGCCTTGTTTACGCCGGAAAGCGACGCGCAATGGCAGGGGCAACTCGGCGTCGGTTTCACTTACGGTTTTTGTGAGAACACACAATTGGATCTGGGCTGCAATTTCGGAGTGACGCGAGTCGCGCCGGACTACAATCCGTTCCTGGGACTGACGTTGCGATTTTGATTTTAATACCACTCACGCATGACCATGAAACGATTCATTAAACACTATTGCTTTGTTGGACTGGGCCTGGCGCTGGCGGTCACGCTGAGCGCTGCGCCGAAACAATTGCCGGCGAATTACACCATCGTCACGACGTGCGGCATGGTGACGGACATCGTTCGCGAGGTCGCGGGTGACAAAGCAAAAGTGGTGGGCTTGATGGGTGAGGGGGTTGATCCGCATCTTTACAAACCAACGCGGGACGACGTCGTGAAAATTCTGCAAGCGGACGTGGTGTTTTATTCCGGGTTGATGTTGGAAGGCCGCATGACGGACACTTTCTTGAAAGTGTCGCGCAAGGGCACGCCGGTGTTCGCCGTAACCGAATTGCTGGACGAAAAGTTTCTGCTTGAGCCGGAGGAATTTCAGGGACACACCGATCCGCATGTGTGGATGGACGTGGCCGGCTGGATGGCAGCCGTGAAAGTAGTGGCGCGTTCGCTCAGTGAACTGGATGCCGGCAATGCGTCTTACTACCAACAGAATTCCGGCCGGTATATCGCGCAACTCACCAAATTGAACGAATATGCCAAACAGGCGCTGGCCAGTATTCCCAAAGACCGCCGTGTGCTTATCACCGCGCATGATGCCTTCAACTATTTTGGGCGGGCGTATGGTATCGAGGTTCGCGGGATTCAAGGCATCAGCACGGAGTCCGAAGCGGGCGTGGCCGACATCAACAAGCTGGTGGACTTGATTGTGGCGCGGAAGATTCCGGCCATCTTCGTCGAATCAAGCGTGTCGGACAAAAACATCAAGGCGCTCGTGGAGGGTAGCAAATCGCGCGGCCACGATGTCCGCATCGGCGGCCAGCTTTTTTCCGATGCGATGGGCCGGCCGGGCACCTACCAAGGCACGTACATCGGCATGATTGATCACAATGTGACGACGATCACCCGCGCATTGGGCGGGCAGGTGCCGGAACGCGGGCTGAACGGAAAACTCGCCGTGCCGAAGGAGGCCGAGTGACGCCTCGCTTGCTTGAACATGATTTTTTAACAGCTGCAAACTTTTGTTGCCTATGCAACAAAAGATTGCCGAGAGGATTTTGCGATGAGTGATCGTTCAATGGAACCGCTGCCGTTGGCCGTGCGCGATTTGAATGTAGCGTACCAAACCAAGGTGGTGGTGTGGGACGCGGACTTTGATGCGCCCGCGGGAAAGCTCGTGGCGATAGTTGGTCCGAACGGAGCCGGGAAAAGCACCTTGCTTAAGGCGGCGCTTGATTTGGTGCCGGCCGCATCCGGGAGCGTGCGGTTTTTTGGCTTGCCGTATCGCCAGGCGCGTCATCGTGTCGCCTACGTGCCGCAACGCGAGAGCGTGGATTGGGATTTTCCCGTGAGCGCGGTGGAAGTGGTTGCCATGGGTTTATATCGCAAACTCGGCTGGTGTCTCCCGGTGCGCCGCAAACAGCGCGAGCAGGCCCGCGCGGCGCTGGCCAAAGTGGGCTTGGCGGACTATGCGGCACGGCAAATCAGCCAACTTTCCGGCGGGCAACAGCAACGCGTCTTCCTGGCCCGCGCGCTTGCTCAGGACGCGGATTTGTATTTGATGGACGAGCCTTTTGCCAGTGTGGACGCCGCGACTGAGCGCGCGATTGTCGAAGTGCTGCGGGAACTGCGTGCCCGCGGCAAGACCGTCGTTTGCGTGCATCATGATTTGCCCACAGTGCCGGAATATTTTGATCACGTTGCCTTGCTGAACATGCGCGTGGTGGCGCAAGGTCCGGTGGCGGAGATTTTCACCACGGAAAATCTGCACAAAACCTACGGGGCGCGCCTCACGCTGTTGGAGGAAGCGGCCCAGGCGGTCGAACGCGCCCGGGTGACCGCGCAACATCGCGCATGAACAAGTCGCGGATACCTGTCATTGCCGGTTTGCTCGCCGTGTTGCTGGGGGGAATGGTTTGGTTGCTGCGGGACCGCGAGAATTCCGTCGGACACGAGCACGGTACCGCGGGCAAATCCCTCGCGAATACTTCGATCGAATGGCCGTCGCGCGAACGAATCTGGCGCACGGTTTCGCTTGCGGATTACAACACGCGAGTCGTTTTTGCCGGGGTCACGGCGCTTGGGGCGGCGAGTGGTTTGGTTGGAACTTTCCTGTTACTGCGCAAACGTTCTTTGCTGAGCGACACCGTGAGCCACTGCACCTTGCCGGGCATCGCCCTGGCGTTTTTGCTGGCGGAGGCAGCCGGTCTCTCCGGTCGTTCGTTGCCATTATTGCTGCTGGGAGCGGCGATTGCCGGGGTGCTCGGGATGGGGATGGTTGTGGCAATTCGTTCCCGCAGTCGCGTCAAAGACGATGCGGCATTGGCTATCGTGCTCAGCGTATTTTTCGGCCTTGGTATCGCGCTCATGGTTATTGTGCAGCAATTGCCGACCGGCAATGCCGCCGGACTGTCCCATTTCATCTATGGCAAAGCGGCGGCCATGACGGCGGGCGATGCGCAATTGATTATGTTCGCGAGCCTGGGGGTCGCTGCGGTTTGCGCGGGTTTATTCAAGGAATTCAAACTCCTGTGTTTTGATGCGACGTTTGCGCGAACGCAGGGTTGGCCAACGCTCGGATTGGATCTGGCGTTGATGGGCCTGGTGGTGGCGGTGACAGTTATTGGTTTACAAGCCGTGGGGTTGTTGTTGGTGGTGGCGATGCTGATTATTCCCGCCGCTGCCGCGCGGTTCTGGAGTCATCGCCTTGGCGTGACGGTTTTTCTGGCCACCGTGGTGGGAGCGGCCAGCGGATTGGTCGGAGTGGTGCTGAGTGCGTTGTTCCCGAAACTGCCCGCCGGGGCCGTCATCGTGCTCGCCGCCGTGTTTTGTTTCGCGGTGAGCTTTGTGGTGGGGACGGAACGCGGCCTGTGCAAACGCTGGTTGGAACAGCGTCGCGTCGCTCACCGGGTGGCGCGGCAGCACCTGCTCCGCGCGATTTACGAATGGTGCGAGACGCGTCCCCAACCTCCGGTGCGCGACCTGATGAGCTTGCTCGATGGCCCGGTGCCGTTGGCAGAGTTGTGTCGTTCCAATGACTGGAGCGAGGCGCGCTTGCGGCATTTGTTGAAACTGGGACGCGCCGAGCGTTTAGTGACGTGGAATGACGGGCGCGATGCCGTGCAATTGACGGCGGAAGGCAAACTCGAAGCGCGCCGCGTGACCCGAAATCATCGGCTTTGGGAAACCTACCTGCTGCACTACGCCGATGTGGCCCCCCAACACATTCACCACAACGCGGACCAGATTGAACACGTCGTGGAACCGAACATCGTGAACGAATTGGAAGAACTTTTAGCCGGGCGGGAAGGCGCGGCGTTGGTGCCGGCGGACCCGGAAAAACCGCGCATCGTGCCACTGGGAGGAGCCACGTCATGAACTGGAGCGAACTCGATACCTGGATCGTGATTACCGGCGTTTTGATTTGTGCCGCGTGCGCGTTGCCGGGCGCGTTCCTGATGTTGAATCGCCAAAGCATGCTGGGCGACGGGATCAGTCATGCGGTGTTGCCGGGACTGGCGATGGCGTTTCTGCTGACGAATTCCCGCGAAATCTTGCCAATGGTGATCGGCGCCGTCACGGCGGGTGTGTTGACAGCGGTGCTGACGCAGGTGGTGCAGCGATTCGGGCAGGTGGAAAGCGGTGCGGCACTCGGCGTTGTCTTTTGCGCGTTGTTCGCACTGGGATTGATTTTGATTCGGGTCGCTTCGGACAAAGTGGATTTGGACGCGGACTGCGTGCTCTACGGTTCGATTGAAACCGCCGTGGTGGATGTGGGTCGCGTGCCGCGCGTGGCGTTGATCAGCGGCGGGTTGCTGGTGGTGAACGCGCTGTTGACGCTGCTATTCTACAAAGAACTGCGACTGGCGGCGTTTGATCCGGCGCTCGCGACGACGCTGGGATTCAATGCCGACGCGATTCGGCTGGGATTAACCGTCGTCGCCTCAGTGACGACGGTGCTCGCTTTTGAAAGCGTGGGCAGCATTCTGGTGATTGCGATGCTGGTGGTGCCGGCGGCAGCGGCCTCGTTGTTGACGCATCGCCTGCATTGGTTGCTGATACTGGCGTTGGTCTTCGCCGGACTGAGCGCAGTGCTAGGGCATGTCGGGGCGATTACCTTGCCACAATTAGTGGGTCGGTGGGTCGGGCAACCCGATCTAGGCGCCACGAGTTCCGCGGCGATGATGGCGGTGACGGCGGGAATACTGTTTCTGATCTCTTGGGCAATCGCGGGCTTTCGCGCGCGTCGCCCCGCCGCACGCGCTTCGATTGAAAGCATACGCGAAGCGCCTGGGAGCAGCCACGGTTGAGCTCGCAATTTTACGGTTATCTTAAGGGGAGGTTCTGCCGATAATAGTGCAGGGTGGCGCGGTTGGCCGCCTGGGCTGCTGGCGTGGGAAATTACCAGGCCGCACACCTTGCCAATCAGGCGAGGCAACTCTATCGTGCAACGGCTCACTTCGGTTTTTGGGCCTGATTATGAAACAACGACTGATTTATGGCGCGGTCAGTGCAGTGCTGGCCTTTAATCTCGTGCTCGGCGCGCAGGTGTATTTTTCCAGCGCGGCGGCGGCGGAAAAGGATTCGCCCTATCCCAATCTCGAACTGTTCTCCTACGTCATGGAGAAGGTGCGACGCGATTACGTGGATGGCACGAACCTGACTTACCAACAGCTCGTGCACAATGCGCTGCGCGGCATGGTGGATTCACTCGATCCGCACAGCGAATTTCTCGGACCGGAAAAGTTCCAGGCCCTCCAGAGCGATACTCAAGGACAGTTCGGCGGGTTGGGCATCGTGATTCAGATGCGCGACGGCTACGTGACAGTTGTGACGCCCATCGAAGACACGCCCGGATTTCGCGCCGGGATTTTGGCGGGAGATCGGTTGTTGAAAATTGACGGCCAGAACGCGGAGCAGTTTTCCGTGGAGGAAGCGGTTAAGCAACTGCGGGGCGCGCCGGATACGGAAGTCAGTTTGACGATGCAGCGCCCATCCTCCGGCGAAATCAAAGAATACCGCCTGACCCGGGCGGTCATCCGGGTGGACATGGCCAAAGATGTCAACGGGCGAAAGGAATTTCCGCTGCTGGACAACAAGATCGGTTATGTGCGGTTGACTCAGTTTGGCGAACGCACCAGTGCGGAATTGGATGCCGCCCTCAAGAAAATGAAAGCGCAGGGGATGCAGGCGCTCATTCTGGATTTGCGCAGCAATCCCGGCGGGTTGCTCGATCAGGCGGTCGAAGTGTGTGAACGCTTCCTGCCGCGCGGCCAACTGGTGGTCACTACTGAAGGGCGCAACGAACGCCGGGATCGCAAGATCACCAGTCGCAGCGGTGAGTTTCGCGATTTGCCGCTTGTGGTGTTGGTCAATTACGGCAGTGCCAGTGCCTCGGAAATCGTGTCCGGCGCGTTGCAGGATTGCGCGGCGCTCGGCAAATGCAAAGCCGTCATCATCGGTGAAACCACCTTCGGCAAAGGTAGCGTGCAGGAGATCATTCCGCTGGAAGGTGGCGCGGCGTTGCGGTTGACCACTTCCAAGTATTACACGCCCAGTCACAAAGTAATTCATGAACACGGCATTACGCCGGACATCATCGTGCCCATGACGGACGAAGAAGAACGTCTGGCGCGGCTGCGAATCACGCCCGGCGGCGTCGAGTCTGTGCCCGAATCCGAACGGGAACTTGTCCGCGTCGCGCGTGACCCGCAATTGGAGCGCGCGCTCGACGTGCTCAAGGGCATCATGGTCTTCACGGAACGCGCCCCGGCGCCGGCCAAAGTCAAAACCGGAAAGATTGCGTCGCGGGTGGAACGGAATTGATTCCGCCTCTGCGCCTCATACCCTGAGCGAGTGTTGCTATTAGCGCTTGAAACTTCCTGTGACGAAACCAGTGCGGCGGTGATCGCGGATGGGTGCGTCCGCGCATCGGTGGTTTCCTCGCAAATTCAGCTTCACGCCGAATACGGTGGCGTCGTGCCGGAATTGGCCGCGCGCGAACATCTGCGGAATTTTCTCCCCGTAACCGCAGCGGCGTTGCACGAAGCTGGCGTCACGACGGCGCAACTGGATGCTGTTGCCGCGACGCAAGGTCCGGGATTGCCCACCGCGCTGATCGTCGGCTTCAAAGCCGGCCAAGCCATCGCCTACGCGTTGCGCAAGCCGTTCATTGGTATTCATCATCATGAGGCGCATCTTTATTCGCCGTGGATTTCTGGCAACCCGCCGCGGGCAGAGTTCGAGCAATTCGAGCCCAATGTTTCGCTCATCGTCAGCGGCGGTCACACGATGTTGGTTCACGTGGAATCGGAGCTGAAACATCGCGTGCTCGGCGGCACGATCGACGATGCGGCAGGCGAATGTTTCGACAAGGCGGGCAAACTCATGGGGCTGCCGTATCCCGCCGGCCCGATCAT
>CAZKMR010000056.1:28291-29944 GCA_964553795.1 uncultured Bifidobacterium sp.
CAACGCGGCGATCATGCGGAGCGCTTGCGACAACTCGACGTGAAGCTGTTTCGCAAAGGGCGCAAAACCGCTTTTGCCCAGCCGTGTTCCTGTCTGGTGAATGGCCTGTGCCGCATTTATGCGGATCGCCCGCAGCGCTGCGCCACGTTTGATTGCGGCCTGTTAAAACGCGTGCAGGCCGGGAAGCTAACCGCGCCAGTGGCGTTGAAACGAATCGCCGAAGCGAAGCGCCGCGCGGAGGAAGTGTTGCGGCTCGTTCGCCAGCTCGGCAACAACGACGAAACCGCGCCGCTGAATCAACGCTACGCAGACGTCATCGCGCAGCCGATTGACATGTCTGCTGACGAAACAGAGATCGAGCGCCGCGGCGAACTGATGATGGCGGTTTCCAAATTGGTCGAGTCGCTGGAGCGGGATTTTCTGAAATAAAACAGCCGCGTCTGATGACGCGGCTGTCGGAAATCTTTGGTTGGTAGATTACTTTTTCAATCCCTTGCAGAAATTCTCGATGCGAGCCAAGCCTTTTTCGATGTTCGCCATGCTGGTGGCGTAACTGAGGCGAATGTAATCGTCTGCGCCGAAGGCAATGCCGGGCACGGCAGCGACTTTTTCCTGCTCCAGCAATCGCGCGCAAAAGTCGGCGGATTTGAGTCCCGTCTGCGAAATGTTTGGAAACAGATAGAACGCGCCTTTCGCATTCACGCAGGTGATACCGGGAATGGAATTCAACTTTTGCCACGCGTAAGTGCGGCGTTTGGCGAACTCTGCCAGCCACTTCGGCAAGTGATCTTGCGAGCCGCTTAACGCGGCCACCGCGCCTTTCTGCGCGAAAGACGTCGGGTTGCTCGTGCTGTGGCTTTGCACCGCATCAATCGCTTTGGCAATCGGCTCGGGCGCGGCGCACCAGCCGAGTCGCCAGCCGGTCATGCTCCAGGCCTTCGCAAAACCATGCACGATGATCGTGTGGTCATAGTGCGCCTGCGAGAAGTTGGCGACGCTTTTTACCGTCGCACCATCGTACAGCAAGTGCTCGTAAATTTCGTCGCTCATGATGAGCACGCCCTTCTCAACGCAGATATCGCCGAGCGCTTTGATTTCGTCGGGCGTATAAACTGAGCCCGTTGGATTGCTGGGCGAATTGAGCACGAACAATCGCGTCTTCGGCGTGATCGCGGCGCGTAGTTGCTCCGGTGTGACTTTGAACTCCGTTTTGTCTGACGTCTCGATGATCACCGGTTTTGCGCCCGCGAGCTTTGCCATTTCCGGATAACTCAACCAATACGGCGCAGGGATGACCACTTCGTCGCCCTCCTGACACGTTGCCAGAATGACGTTGTAACAGGAATGTTTGCCGCCACACGAAACGATAATCTGGCTCGGCTTGTAGGTGAGGCCGTTCTCGCGTTTATGTTTGTCCGCGATGGCCTGGCGCAGTTCGGGAATGCCGGCCGCCGGTGTGTATTTGGTGAAGCCATCCGCGAGTGCTTTAGCGCAAGCGTCTTTGATGTGTTGCGGCGTATCGAAGTCGGGTTCGCCGGCGCCGAAGCCGACGACGTCCTGGCCTTCGGCTTTCATCTGCTTGGCTTTGGAATCAATGGCGAGCGTGAGCGATGGCGACAGCGAGGCGGCGCGTTGCGAGATGCGGTAGTTCAT
>CAZKMR010000057.1:0-20397 GCA_964553795.1 uncultured Bifidobacterium sp.
ATGCCGCGATCCGGTCCGGGCCCGCTGAGTTCCTTGCCGGCGAGAATGATGCCGCCGTCGGTGATGTCGTTCAGCCCGGCGAGCATCGAAAGCACGGTGGATTTGCCGCAACCGGAGTGGCCGATGAGCGTGACAAACTCGCCCTTGGCAATCTTGAGATTGAAATCTTTGACGATGACCGCCGGACCTTTCGGCGTCGGATAAATCTTCGTCAGGTTGGAAAGTTCAACGTAGTGGCTCATGAGATTTCAACGGTCTCCTGTTTCTCTTCGCTCTTCCGGCGCGGGCGCCGGCCGCCAAAAATCACGCGGGGCACATTCAGGTCTTCAGGCTCAACATCGGGCAGCACGAGCTTGCGGCTGACGGCCGCTTTGGCGCGCGCGCCGGAATTCAGGAGATAACTGATGACCTCTTTGCGAATCGCTTTGAAACGCGGGTCGTGATTGAGCGCTTTACGGTCGCGCGGACGTTCAATGTCCACTTGCACCGACGGCCCAAGCGTGGCGCGTGGACCGGCGCTCAACGGAATAATGCGGTCCGCGACGATGATGCCTTCGTCCACATCGTTGGTGATGAGCACCACCGTCTTTTTGGATTCCGCCCAAATGCGCGCAATTTCATCCTGCAACACGGCGCGGGTCAGCGCATCAAGCGCAGACAACGGTTCATCCAGCAGGAGAATCTTTGGGTCCATTGCTAGGGCGCGTGCCACGCTAACGCGTTGTCTCATGCCGCCGGAAAGTTCCTTGGGTTTCTTGTCACGCGCCGGCGTGAGATTCACCATCGCGATGTATTTCTCCACGTGCTCGCGACGCTTCTCCGCTGGCCAGTTGGAGAACACTTCATCGACTGCGAGCGCGATGTTCTCGTAAACACTCAACCACGGCAGCAGCGAGTAATTTTGGAAAACAATCGCGCGATCCGGCGAAGGTTCGGTCACGGTTTCGCCCCGCAAGGTTACCGAACCGACGTCGGGCCGTTGCAATCCGGCGATGAGCGACATGAGCGTGGTTTTGCCCGCGCCGGAGTAGCCGACGATGGCTACGAATTCGCCCTCGGCAATGCTGAGGTTGATGTCGTGCAATACTTCGGCCCGCTTCGCGCCAAAGCCGTAACCTTTCGAGACACTGGTTAATTCGAGGAATGCCATGATGTTAGCGGATGACTGAACCATCGAAACTCACCGCCTTTTGCAGCACCATCATCGAGCGATCGAGGATGAAGCCGATGAACCCGATGGTGAACACGGCCACCATGATCATCGCGAGCGATTGGCTGCTGCCGTTCTGAAACCAGTCCCAGACGAATTTGCCGAGCCCGGGATTCTGCGCGAGCATCTCGGCGGCGATCAACACCATCCAGCCGACGCCGAGCGAGAGGCGCAGCCCGGTGAAAATCAACGGCAACGAAGAGGGCAATACGATCTTCCAGACTTTTTTCCACCAACCGAGCTTCAACACCCGCGCGACGTTCAGATAATCGTTATCAATCGAAGCCACGCCCAACGCGGTGTTGATCAGCGCCGGCCACAACGAACAAAGCGCCACGGTGAAAGCCGAGCTGATGAAGGATTTTTCAAAGAGCGGCTCGGAGGGATTGTAAAGCGCGCCGACCATAATCATGACAATCGGCAACCAGGCCAGCGGCGACACCGGCTTGAAGATCTGGATAAACGGATTGATCGCGGTGTTGAATATCTTGCTGAGGCCACAAAGAATTCCCACCGGCACCGCGATGAGCGCGGCGATCAGAAAGCCGGCGAACACGGTCTTGAGGCTCGTCAGAATCTGGTCGAGATACGTCGGGGGACCGGAATATTTGCGCTCTTTCCAATCGCCGGCGGGATTCTCCGCGAGGAACGCTTTCTTGCGCTCCGCCTGACGCTTGTAAAACTCCGTTTCCTTGGTGCGCTCCGCGCGATGGCTCTCCCACAAATTCTTGCCCGCCGCCCAGACCGCCATCGGACCCGGAATATCACCGAAGTTGACTTTGACGTTCTTGGCCACGTATGACCAGGCGCCGAGAAACACCAGCACAGCCAGGATGGGCACGCCGATATTCAAGAGGATTTGGCGGAACTGTTCATTGGGATTCTCGCGTTTGGCCAGGCGCAGGAACGGGACGAACCAGTTCAGGCCGACGTTTTCGCAGGTTTTAATTAGTGTGCTCATTACGTTGGCGGTCGAAACTTAATCCTTCAACCCAATCGGGAATTTCTTGAGATAATCATTCGGCTTTTTGCCGTCGTATTCGATGCCGTCAATGAACTCCGCTGTCGCCGGTTTGAAACCGTCGGTCTTCGGCACTTCGTCGGCTTTGATTTTGCCTTCCTTGATCAGCGCTTCGGCGGCCTTGAGATAAATCTCCGGCTTATACACTTCCTTGGCCGTGGCGAGATACCAATCGTCGGATTTCGCCTCGGTGATTTGTCCCCAGCGCCGCATCTGTGTGAGATACCAGATGCAGTCGCTGTAATACGGATAGGTTGCGAAATAGCGGAAGAACACATTGAAATCGGGCATCGGGCGTTTGTCGCCTTTGTAATATTCCCACGTGCCGGTCATGCTGTTCGCGATGATCTGTTTATCGGCCCCGACGTACTCGGGTTTGGAAAGAATCTCGCAGGCTTTCACCCGGTTTTCCGGACTGGCATCAAGCCATTTGCCCGCGCGGATCAACGCCTTGACGACCGCAAGATGCGTGTTGGGATTTTTGGCAGCCCAATCGGCAGTCACGCCAAAAACTTTCTCCGGGTTATCTTTCCAGATTTCGTAGTCGGTGATCGCCGCGACACCGATGCCTTTGATCACCGCCTGCTGATTCCAGGGTTCACCGACGCAGTAACCTTGGATCGTTCCCTGCGCGAGCGTGGCCGGCATTTGCGGCGGCGGCGTGACCGAGATCAACACGTCGGCATCCTTCGTCCCGGTCGTGTCGGTGGCGGTGTAATAACCGGGCGCAATACCACCGGCGGCGAGCCAGTAACGCAATTCGTAGTTGTGCGTGGAAACCGGGAACACCATGCCCATTTTCATCGGCGTGCCGGCCGCTTTCATTTTCTGCACCACCGGTTTGAGCAAATCCGCTTTGAGCGGGCGCGTGATCGGTTCTTTCTGCAACGACGGATTCATGGCTTTCATTTCCTCCCAGATGGCGTTGCCCAACGTGATGCCGTTGCCGTTGAGGTCCATGCTGAACGCCGTGACCACGTGCGCTTTCGTACCGAAGCCAATGGTTGCGGCAATCGGTTGACCGGCGAGCATGTGCGCGCCGTCGAGTTCACCGCTGATCACACGGTCGAGCAGAATTTTCCAATTCGATTGCGCTTCCACCGTCACGTAGAGCCCTTCGTCCTCGAAGTAATTCAACTCCTTCGCGATGACGATCGGGGCGCAGTCCGTGAGTTTGATGAAGCCGAATTTGAGGTCGGTCTTTTCCAGTTTCGGGGCGGCGGGCGCGGACAAAATGGAAAGCAACAACGCGGCGGCGCAAAAGGCCATCACGAAGAGGCGGACGAAGAGTGAACGGTTCATGGGGTTAACAGGAGATGACTTTGGTTTCATTGGCAGTTTCGTTTCCCGAGGGGTTGAGGTTTGCAAGTCGGAGCGTGTTGGCTTGCGTAAAAATGTCCGGCCGAAAAATGCGACGCCCCAACGCGGCGCTGAGTTGCGTTGGGTCTTTAACGAGTCCGCTGGTGCGCAGATTGCGCATAACCCAACCCGCTTTGTCGGCGGAGGGTTCGTTGGCGTCGTGCCGATGGAAAATGCAAAAATCGGAAATGCTGCGTGCGTCTTTCTTTGTCACCGCAAACGGCCCGGTCAGTCCGTAACGCAATACATCTTCAGAGACGTTGACGTATTCCGGTCGCGCCAGAATGGAAATGATCTCCGCGTGATTCGCCGGTTGATCGCAATACGCGCAGGCCTCGAGCAAGGCGGCGATCAAAGCGAGATGTTCCTGTGCGCGCTTTTCAGCAAAATCGCGACGCACCATCAAAACTTTTTCCGGATGCAACGGATCAAGCTCCGCGCTGACAGCGGCAACGCAACCTTCGCTCGCGCGCACGGCCAACGAGTTCCACGGTTCGCCCACGCAAAAACCATCGAGATGACCGGCTTTCAAATTCGTCACCATCTGCGCGGGCGGAACGACGACGATGCGCACATCCACATCCGGCTGAATGCCCGCCGCAGTGAGCCAGTTGCGCAGGAGGTAATTGTGCGATGAAAACGAGTAAACGACGCCAAACGTAAAAACTTTTTGACCGCGCGTCCGATGGATTTCTCCGCGCAACGTTTTGCCATCGCGCACGCCGCGATTCCACAAGTCCATCGAAAGCGTGATCGCGTTGCCGTGAAGATTGAGCACCAACGCCGTGAGACATTCGCACGTAATGGAATTCAAACCGAGCGTCGCGGCCACCGGCATTCCGGCCACGGCGTGTGCGGCATCGAGTTCGCCATGAATGACTTTATCGCGAATCGTGGCCCAACCGAGTTCACGGCTCAGTGCCACTTGCAAACCGTATTTCTTGAAGAGTCCGAGTTCCTGCGCCATGACGAGGGGCGCGCAATCGGTCAGCGGCACGAATCCTAAGCGCATAATTCGATTGGCTCTCGCTATAGTCATCGGGTGTTGTTCTTTTTTCAGTGACGGCGGGTTTGGCCCTCGGCGCTGTCCTTAAGCGATGGCGATGCCAATCAGTAGCGGCTGGCGTAATGAATGCTCCGAGTTGCACCAATGGCAGCCATGACTGCTGCTCATTTATGAACACACCACTAGACAGTCGGCAGGTTCGCGCGTTTTGCGTGTTGGCGCGCACGGGAAGTTTTACGCAAACCGCGCGTGAGCTTCATCTCACGCAATCGGGCGTCAGCCACTCCATCAAAGCGTTGGAGAGCGATATTGGCTGTCGGCTTTTGGACAGGTTGGGCAAAAAAGTCGTGCTCACGCAGGCGGGCGAACAGTTTCTCCAACATGCCACGAAAATTTTACATGAGATGGAAAGCGCGCGCGCTTCGCTTGGTCAACTCGGCAAATGGGGCCAAGGCCGCTTGCGCCTCGGCGTGAGCACTACAGCTTGCCAACACTTGTTGCCGACGGTATTGCGCGAGTTCAAAGAGAGTTTTCCCGATCACAGCATCAGTATTGAACCCGGCGACACGCCCGAACTCGTTAATGCGCTGTTGAATCATCGCGTGGACCTCGCGATGTGCCTCGATCCGGGCAACGATCCGCAATTGGAAACGCACGAACTATTTACGGACGAACTGCAATTCATCGTCGGCGCGATGCATCCGTGGGCGCAGGCCGGACGCGTGGAACGCAGCGAAATTCCGCGCATGAACTACATTCTTTACAGCAAAACCAGCGTCACCTTCCGGCTCGTGCAGGAATATTTTCGCCAGGAACAAATGGTTCTCAACACCGTGATCGAACTCGGCAGCATGGAAGCGACGAAGGAACTTGTGAAGCTCGGGCTCGGCGTGAGCATTCTCGCGCCCTGGATCGCGCGGAAGGAAATCGAGGACGGCTCACTCGTGGCGCTGCCGTTGGGTCGCCGCAAACTGCAACGCCATTGGGGCATCCTCCAATGGCGCGGCAAGCGGCTGACGTTGGCGGAGGAAACGTTTATCGGGCTATGCAAATCCGCCTGCAATTCCTTCACTATGAAAACTGAGAAGGGTTGATCGGTGTAATATTCAACGTGATTCCGTGATTAGTGAGCTGCGGAGCAGCGAAAAGAGAGAAAGACCCACGGCGTGAGCCGTGGGTCTTTCGAAGAATTGAATCAAACCCCGAAGGGGCGAAAGACGGTTTTGTCGCAGCAGAATTCTGTCGCCCCTCCGGGGCATGGCAGGATTCCATGCTTATCCCATGGCTCACGCCATGGGCTACTCTCTACCGCACCTACGGTGCTGCCATCAGTGAATGCTTTTCATCAAAACGAGCAAGTTGGTGTCTGAATTGCTCCTGCCCTGCCACCGGTTCAACGGGAGCGCAATCTCCCGCGCCGGAAAACCCAATTTCGTTCATGCACGATTTACTGGATAGCAAACAATTGCGGACGTTTGTTTCGCTCGCCCGCACCGGCAGCTTTACCGCCACCGCCAAGGAGGTTTTCATTACTCAATCCGCCGTCAGTCATTCGATGCGCGCGTTGGAAACCGAACTCGGTTGCCGCCTCCTCAATCGCGTCGGCAAACGCACCACGCTCACGCTCGAAGGCGAACAACTCCTGCGCCACGCGGAAAAAATCATCGCGGACATGGTCAGCGCCCGCGCGTCGCTCGACAAACTTGGCAAATGGGGCGAAACGCGCCTGCGCATCGGCGCCAGCGTCTCCGCGTGCCAACATCTTTTGCCCAACGTGCTGCGCGATTTCAAACAAACGCATCCCAAGTGTCGCGTCACGCTCGAACCCGGCGATTCCCCCGCCCTCGCCGAAGCCGTGCGCGAACAGCGCATTGACATCGCACTGGCTCTTCGTCCTCAACGCGAGCCCGCGCTCGAGTTTCAGCCGTTGTTCGAGGACGAACTCATGTTCATCGTCGCGCCGCAACATCCGTGGGTCGAGGCCGGCGGCGTGGCGCGACCCGAAATCACGCGCCAAAATTTTATTCTCTACAGCCGCGCGAGTCAGACGTTTCGCACTGTCGAAAGTTTCTTTCGCGAAGAAGGCATCACGCTCAACGCCACGATGGAACTCGGCAGCATCGAGACCATCAAACAACTCGTGAAACTCAATCTTGGCGTCAGCGTGTTGGCGACATGGATCGCGCGCGCCGAATTGAAGGAAGGCTCGCTCGTCGCCATGCCGCTGGGTCGCCGGAAGCTGCGCCGCGACTGGGGATTTCTCTATCTGCGCGGCCGAAATCTCTCGCTGGCCGAGTCGGAATTCGTGCGCCTGTGCGGTGAAGTGACGAAGGATATTTGATCAAATACAGCACCGGAGGTGCGCAAGAGAGTAGCCCACGGCGTGAGCCGTGGGAAAAATGGTTACATCGCGAGCCCCGGAGGGGCGAAAGAAATTGCCTTTCCGAGAAACTCTTCCGCCCCTCCGGGGCTTCTCCTTGTTCCCTGACAACCCACGGCTCACGCCGTGGGCTACTCTCTGCCGCTGCTTCGCAACTAACCTATGGCTATACCGATTCGAACCATTTGCCTCATCCCAAAATCACTTCGCCCGACTCACCGACTACGCACGCCGTAAAATCGCTGCGCTTCCTGAGCGGCAGTTGGAATCGTCACGCTGAAATTTCCGGTCGCGCCAAACTGGCCAGTTTGGACCACCGTCCATTCGGCCACAGGCAAGGCGACGTTCGTGGACGTCACGACGTCGTAAGTCCAATTTGGCGTGCCGCCGCTGCCGGAGAAATTGAAACTCCCACCACTCAAACCGTAACTGCTCACCACCGGCGGCTCGGCGCTGACGACCCAAATCCGTCCATTCGTCGCAAGTTGCGAAGTGTTCCAATCCAATCCGGATTCCAGCGTCGGCAGATCAATCTGTGCGAACGCGCCGGAATAATTTCCCGCCTTGAACAATTGGAAATTATCACCCGCTTCCAACAACTCCACGCTTGCATTCAACACATCCAGCGTGCCGCCATACGTGACTGCGCCCGCGACGATGGCTTGGTCGTTGCCGAACGGATTCTTGCTGATTTCCAACTGCGCGATGGCGCTGGCATTGAGTGTGAGCGATTGCGTGAACGTCAGCGTGCCCAGTCCATCACCGGGGAGCAAACGTCCGGACACCGTTGCGACACCACCGATGACGCCCGTGCCGCCGAGCCGCCCATTGACCCCGACGTTCACCGCGCCCGTCGCCAAAGATTGATCGCCGTTCACCAACAACGTACCCCCGCTGACGGTGGTCGTGCCGGTGTAAGTGTTCGTGCCGGTCAATCGCAATGTGCCCGTGCCTGATTTAATAATGCTCGTGACATCGTTGCCGTTGACGATGCGACCGTTGAACGTGGTGGAAATATTCTTCCCGCCGATGTCGTAAATGCTCCCCGAACCACCCATTCCAGAAGAGCGACCGGATAGCGTGGTGTTTGGTCCGCCAGCCAACGCGCCGAGCGCCACCGTGATTCCGCCGTTACGATTGACGAGCCATCCCGTCCCTGTGCCGATGTCAAACGTGGTGTTCGCGCTGCCGAACGTGACGTTGGCGTTTCCGCTGTTGATGCGAAACGTCCCGCTGCTGTTGCCCAGACTCACCGTGCCTGGGAAATTGTTCATGCTCCCGTTCACGGAAAAAACACCCGGACTTCCCGATGCAGAAATGTTTAAGATTGCCGCCGCGCTGCCGCTCCATGTGCCAGTCACAACGTTGTTGTTGCCACCTTGCGATAGCAGCGTGCTGGTGGAATTCACCACGAGCGGATTCGCATAAAACTGCTGGCTGCTCACGGCCATTGTCAACGTGCCGCCGTTAAAACGAATCGGGCCGCTGCCCGCGCCGAAAATATTTCCCAGCGACAATGTTCCCGCGTTGAGATCCACGCCGCCATTGAACGAGTTCGAAACATTCATAAACACCGTGCCGCTTCCTTGCTTCATCAATCCCATCGCGCCGCCCAATGAACCGTTCACGCTCGTATTGAATGTGTAATTCTTGCTGGCGTTCACCGTCAGCGAACCGGGCTGCACCACGGCGTTCAGCAAGACCGGCGTATTGTTCGAACCCGATTTATCGAACAGCACGTTCGCGCTGTCGTTGTAAACCACGATGTTCGCGCCGTCGGACCAATTCAACG
Organism: uncultured Bifidobacterium sp.; assembly: GCA_964553795.1. Taxonomy (GTDB): domain Bacteria; phylum Verrucomicrobiota; class Verrucomicrobiia; order Limisphaerales; family JADLHS01; genus JADLHS01. The sequence goes on from CAZKMR010000057.1 coordinate 8,769, forward strand.
CGCCGCCGATGTCCCAGGCATTCGCCGCATCGCCGCCGCGCCAGGTGAGACTGCTCGGCAACGGCGTGGTGGTCGCTTGCGCCGTAGCGGAATAAGCGGAAACGCCGGTCAGGTTCGTGCCGCGCACGCGATAGTAATACGTCGTGTTCGCCGCCAAGCCGTTGTCCACAAAAGTGATTTCATCCGCCGCCGTCGTCCCGGTCTGACTGAAGGAAATGTTGTTCAACGAACGCTCAATCAGATACGCGTTTTCGTTCGTCGCATTGTCCTGCCATGAGAGGTTGATCTGAAACGCGCCCACGGCAGCGGCGGCGAGATTGCTCGGAGCAACCGGTGGCGCGGGCGGAATCATTGCCACCAACGCGATCATGCCCGGCGCATTTGTCAGCGTGACTTCCTGAATAAAATTTCCGCTCAGCGCGAGATTCGCCAATCCGCCGCTCAGCGAACCGGTGTAGGTAATCAGCGGATAAACACCGGGCTCGAGATAGCCGTCGAGCGTCCGAATCTCAATCGTGTTCGTGCCGCTCAACGTGAGATTGCCCTGAACTGTCATGCGGTCGTTTGACTTGGTCACGCCGGTGGGATCGTTGGACAGATCAAACTGGCACAACGCGCCGAGCAGCGACACGCCACTCGTGACAGCGAGCGTTCCCGCGACGTTTGTTCCCGGCCCAATCGTCAGCACACAACCCCGCTCCACGAGTAAGCCATTGCCGAGTTGGCCGCTGCCGCCGAATTGAGATGGGCCTTCGGGCGTGCCACGTCGTTCTACCGTCACCGCGCTGCTGTTCAATGCTCCATTCACAAACAACGCGCCGCCGCTCACGATCGTCGCGCCGCTATAGCTGTTCGTAGTGTTCACCGTCAACTTGCCTGGCCCGGCTTTGCGCAACGTCATCGCACCGTCGAGCGAACCATTCCCGGCGAAAACATAATTCTTTGCGGCGTGAACCGTCACTTGTGCAGGTTGCAGTGATCCACTCAGTGCGACGCTCGTGTGATTCGAGCCGGTTAAATTGAAAAGCACCGAACGGCCCGCGAGAAACGGCACGGCGGGATTCGCCCCTTTCCAAACGCCGTTCGTGCGCCAGTTCGCCGTGACGTTCGCGTCCCAGACATTCGCGCCACCGCCGCGCCAGACGAGGTCGGCATCTGAGATGGGCGCGACGGGCGCGCGATACATGCCCGGCCCGACGTAATAACCGAGATGCGGCGGTTGATTGTAAGCGACGTTCTGCCAGGCAATCGCCACGCGATACTGCGGATCGTGCATCAACGTCACCAGGCGATTCGTCGCCATTGTGGTGGTGGTGTAGATGCAAAGATTAGAATTGTTCGCCGTGCGCCAGATGACTTCCTCGCGCCAATCCCCGAACAAATCCACGGACAACGCGGGCGTGGATTTCGTGCCGTTGTTGGAACTCAAGCCACTGGGCGACAGCAACGAACTCGTGCTGCTCGACGTGTGATTCCATTTCGAAATCGTCGTGCCATCGAGGATTTCGCGCAACAAATCTGCATCCCAATAACACGCGAAGTTCATTTGCCCCGGGCGACTCGAAGAAATCTGCACGCCACTGGCACTCATCAAACCACCGCGCGAACCCCACATTTCGTAACCGCGAAAATTCGGATTGATATCAATCGCCACGCCGCGCCCGATATCGGCGTTCTGACCATCCACACCAAAAATGATTTCGCCGGTCGCGGCGTCGTGCATTTCCAATCCATACGGGCCGTATTGCGACGGCGATTCATGAATCATCCAGACTTCGAGTCCGGGGCGATCTGGATCCATGTCGGACAGATGCAACGCGTCGCCATGACCGAGCCCGGTGTTGTAGAGGCCCGTGCCATTGTCATCAATTGTGCACGCGCCATAAATGATTTCATCTTTGCCGTCCGCGTCCACGTCGCCCACGGTGAGACTGTGGGCGCCCTGCCCTTTGTAACCGGAATACGGTCCGCCAGAATGACCGGTGTCAAACACCCAACGCTGCGTGAGCACGCCTTCGCGCCAATCCCACGCCGCCACCACCGAGCGCGTATAGTAACCGCGACACATCACCACGCTCGGGCGCACGCCATCAAGATACGCGACCGCCGCCAGAAAACGATCCACGCGATTGCCGTAGCTGTCGCCCCAATCGGACACATTGCCGCGCGGCACGATGTAATTCGTGTTCCACAATTTCGCACCGGTGAGTCCGTCAAAGATCGTGAAGTATTCCGGGCCGCTGAGAATGTAACCGCCGGAGTTGGTATAGACGGTGAAACTGGCGTTGCCATCCACGTAGGCGCCGAGACCATCGCGCGTTCCGGGTGCGGTCTTGCACGCGAGTTCGGCGCGACCGTCGCCATCCAGATCGTAAACCATGAACTGCGTGTAATGCGCGCCGGCGCGAATGTTCTGGCCGAGATCGATGCGCCACAGTCGCGTGCCGTTCAGTTTGTAGGCGTCGAGAAAAACGTTCCCGGTGAAACCGCTTTGCGAGTTGTCCTTCGCGTTTGTCGGATCCCATTTCAACACGATTTCGTATTCGCCGTCGCCGTCGAGGTCCGCCGCGCTGCAATCGTTCGCGCTATACGTGTATGGCACGCCGTCCGCCGTGGTGCCGCCAGTCGGCGGTTGCAAGGGAATGTTGAGATACTGCTGGGTGGGGACGTTGACCGCCAAACCAAACGGCGCGCTCAACGCTTGCGTCACCCCGGCCACCACCGGTTGGAGAAAATAAGCATTCGATTGTGCGAAGTTCACGGACGTATCCACGAAGTTACAACTGTCCGTGATCAACGCGCCGTTGCGCTGGACGAGCGCGCCGCCATTGGCCGAGCGATACACATTGAAGCCGATGTTCTCGGGGTCGGTTCCCAACAAGCGCCAGCCGACATACGCCGTGCTCGTGCCGGTGCGCACTACGACCACGCCGCGCCCGAGCCGTTCCATCTGCATTTGCGCCGCAAGTTGAGAAGTGCCAAGCAAACTGGCGAGCAGTGCGGCGATTACGAATCGGTTCATGACGTTGCAACGTGGTGATTCCTCAAACGACCACTGCCGCGCCACGAAAGCACGAACCGTTCGCGAGGGATGGCGCAAGTTAGCAGGTCCGGCAGCGGCTCACCATCGCCGGAAAAGGGGACGCGCGAATCGGGGAACTGCTCGCGTTGAGTCACTTACCGGAACTGGCCGCAGGCTGGTTGGTTGGATACGACCAGAGCCAATCGCCGGAGCCGCCCGTTTTGCGATCATCGTTTCCGTCAGAGCCGAAACTTCGCAAGGTGTAATAGCCGTTGGTAGTCACCTCATAGGCCATAGGACGACGTGTAGTCGGGTCATCGAGCAGGCGCGGCAGATACTCCGGCACGAGCAGCGTCAACTTCTCGGGATATTGGTGGTTGGCGAGCCAGTGACGCTCAAGCGCGCAGGCCAGGCGAGCCTGTTGCAAAGCCGCCTGCGCGAAAGCCACGAAAGTCGGATGCGGATTTCCCCAGTGATATTGTTCCACCAAGGCGTCTGCGTCATCGTTCAGCGGCACGTCCTCCAAATCGCTCCAATGATTGTCGAACTGAACCCAGCCTTCCGCCACGTTCACGCGCGCGATGGCGTTTTCGCCCGCGGCATAAAGCTGACGACAACGGTTGTACCACCAACCGTCCGGTTCGTGCCGCCATTGCGCGTGGGAACGGTAACCGTTCTCGGCCGAGATAGGCGTCGTGCGCGCGGAAACCTTCAAGTCGGGAAAGCGACTCCACAATTGCAAATACGCCTGCACGACCCGGCGCACATCATTGGTATGGTCCGCCAGCAATGTGAATTGCCCGAGTTGCGCCTCGAAGGCCAGCAAATCCTCCGCTGTCCATTGATGCGCGTGCAAACCTTCCCAAATCGGCTGCAAGGTCCGCAGGAGCAAAGCCTGTTGCCGCATGGCCGCGCGGGCATCAAGCGATTGCCGCGCGAGCCGCGCGAGCTGCAGTCCGGTCCGCACATCCTGCGCGGCGGCCGCCGGATCGCCCACAGTCAGCAACGCGCTGGCGCGAGTCGCCAACAGGAAATGCGCCCGTTCCAACACATACCCCTCCGGCGTATCCGCGCGAATGACCGTTTCAACATTGCAATTCGTGACCGGCTGATAGAACGGTCGGCCGGCGCCCGCGGCGAGATCGCGCAGCAAATGCTGATACGTTGTCAGAATTTGCAAATAGACCCCGGCTATCGCGGCACGATTCGTTGCGCCGGCCTTTTTCCCGGCATCAAACCAGCGAATAAACTGGTCGAGTGTAAATGGTTTTTGGGCCGACCACGGAAACGTTGCGTCAGCCGTCCAGCGTTGATACGAATTGTCCAGCGCGATCATCTGGGCAAACGGTGAGGTGCCGCGCGGCCTCGCCCGCACAGCTCGCTCGAAGGCCGGTATGCGCGCGAAGTTCTCCGCGTCGGCCACGGGCGCCGGTTGCGGCAACGGGAACGTGGTGGCTTCGCCGCGTTGCCGCAGTTCCGCCTGAAATCTGGTCCAACTGTGTTGCGCGCTCCATTTCTGATAAGACAGATAGCCCCACAGCAATAGCGCGATGACCGCCCCGGCCGCAGCGGTGCGCAAGCTGAATCGCCACAACGTCCGCCCCACCGACCACCACCAGCGCCGGTCCGACGGCGGTTGAAAGTGGCTGGTCACGGTGTGCCGGAATTGGGAGCGCAAGTTTCCGGTCGCCCACCAGCACAACGAGGCGCAATAAACAAAGCCCCACGCAAATGCGCATAACGCGACCAGTGGCACCAATTGGCGGTCCGGCATTTTGAGCAAATTCGATTCCTCGGCGATGTAGCAAGCGATGCTGAAGATCAAAATCGCGGGCACAAAGGTCAGCGCCAATGCGACCAACGGCGCAAATCCCGGGTGTTTCATTTTCAAACCCAACCAGCGGCCCACGCATCCGAGCGTAATCCAGATCCACAACGCCCCGGGCAATAGAAAGATCACAATGCGCATCATCAGCGTGAACTCCCAATCCAACAGCCGCCCGCGGATCGGTTCATTCCACAGGATGGCCCGGAAGTATTCGGTAGCCGTGGTGCCCCGCAAAGACTCGTCGCCGGGCGGCTCGAGTTCGCACATCAACAGGCATTGCCAGATAAACAATCCGTGCAACAACACCACCGCGCCGACCGGAAACGCCATCCGCCGGAAAAACGCCCGCCACAATCCGCGCGCGATGGAACGCTCCGTCGTGGGCGTGCAGAGAATCATTTCCAGTGCTCCAGTTTGCTTGTCCTCCGCCAGACGTTGCGACCCGACCATCGCCGCGTAATAGAGCACCACGACGTGCAACCCCAACACCGTCCACACCCAACCCAATAAACTTCCGAGCATGGCCGCATATTCCTCGCGGCGCATGAGATTCTGGAACACGGGAACGGTCACATAAACTGTCACCGTCACCAGCACCAGGGTCAGAATCATGAAAAACGGCGCACTGACCAAGCGACGCCCGGCCAGCCAATAAAACGGATGCACGTCCAACAGTCGCTGGCGCAACTGAACCGCGCTCGCACTGGGTTGACCGGGGCGGCGTTGCCAGAATTTCCAGCCGCCCCGCCGTGCTGCTACGACCGGTTGGTCACGCCAACTGCGCGCCAACCGCCACGTGACCCACAGGACTCCGAGTAATGAGAGCACTGTTACCGTCGTGAACGATTGCCAGAAGAGATTGGCCCCGAAGAATCGCGTGCCACTGGCCGTCAGCAGCGCGTAGAGCGGGCTGGCGGTGGCGCACCATTCCACAATCAAAGGAGGGCCTTTGTATTCGTGAACAATCGCCGCCACTCCCAACATCCCACCGCTCCAGATCGTCACCAATCCCATCGCAGCGGCCACGGCGGTAAATTGTCGCGCAAACAACACCGAAGCCACCAGTCCCGCCACCAGCGACGCCAGAATGGCCGTCAGCAACGCCAGCAACGTTTGTGTAAACTCGCCGCCGGTGATCCCGCCCAGCAACAGCGGCAACGCCAGTATCGGAAAGATGGCCAGCAACCCATAAGCGCTGGCGCAGGCGTGCGAGCAAAGTTTACCGACGACGATTTCCGCGCTGTTCAGATTGGTCAGATACAACAAACCCAACGTGCCATCGCGTCGTTCCGCACTGATGCAATCCGCCGTCCGCACCGCGCCGATCACCAGACAGTAGAAAAAGGTGAACCCCGAGAAGACCTGCAAAATCTCCGTGGCCGCGCGGCGATTGGTCAGTCCATCCATCACCCACATCAGCCACAGGAACAAAATAAAAAAGCCCAGCGCCGTCAGCCACCGGACGTAATACGTCGCCCGCCGCCGCGCCGCCGCGCGCATTTCCCGATCCACTACGGAAAAAAATCGCATGTCGCTCCTGATTCAAGTTGAGACTGGCGAAGATGACGCGTTAACCCGCCGCTGCATGCAAGCCAAAACCCGCCGGCGCATGATTCCTGCAAAAGTGCCGCCGGCTTTTTGACAAACCTGGATGCGGGGACATCCTTCCCCAAACGGGTATCGCATGAATTCCTCATTTGAAAACCAACGCATTCTCATCTTTGGCGGCACGGGCGGCATTGGCGCGGCATTGGCACGCCAACTGAAAAGTCGCGGCGCGCGGCTGTGTCTTATCGCACGCGACCCGGACCGCTTGACCGCACTGGCAGCGGAACTCAACGCCGAAACGCGCGTTTGTGATGCCACTGACGGCGGCGCCGTCGAACAATGCGTGGCGTCCGCCCGCGAAGAATTGGGCGGCATCGACGGCGCGGTGAATTGTGTTGGCTCGCTGCTCTTAAAACCGGCGCACCTGACCACGGATGAGGAATGGGCCGCCGTCATCGCGGCCAACCTGACGTCGTCATTCCATGTGTTACGTTCCGTGGCGGGGACGATGATGAAATCCGGCGGCGGCGCGCTGGTCTTTGTCGCGTCCGCAGTCGCCCGCCGCGGCCTGATCAATCATGAAGCCATCGCCGCCGTGAAATCAGGCGTGGCCGGCCTCGCCCAATCCGCCGCCGCCACTTATGCGCGCTACCAGATTCGTGTGAACTGTGTCGCGCCGGGTTTGACGCGCACACCCTTGACCGCCGGATTGCTGCGGAACGAAGCCAGCGCCAAAGTGTCCACCGCCTTGCATCCACTGGGGCGGATTGGGGAACCGGATGAAGTTGCCAACGCGATTCGTTGGTTTCTCGATCCCGCCCAATCGTGGGTGACGGGGCAGATGCTCGGCGTCGATGGCGGATTGAGCAGCGTGCAGGCCCGTTGACCGACTTCCCCATGGCAGACTCTTGGACGCAATTCCAAGCGGTCTCGAGACGACGAATCCAACTCGTGTCACCACCCGGATTCAATCTTGACCATTCACCGTTCAACACCCACTTTGCGCGCGTGTTCCGAAATATTTTCACCATCCTTTGCCTGTTTGGCGTAACGCACCTGACGTTGGCGATTGAGCCGGAGCGATCCGTCATCCAGATTCTCACCTTTCGCCAGGAGCCGGATTGGACCGCGCCGTGGCGCTCGGATGCCGTGCAACGCGCCGGCGGGTCGGGGTTCGTCATCCGCGGCAAACGCATCATGACCAATGCGCACGTCGTCAGTTGGTGCCGGCAAATCATCGTGCGCAAATATCAGGACGCCCGCCCCTACCTCGCGCAGGTCGAATACGTCGGGCACGATTGCGACCTCGCCATTCTCAAGGTTGAGGACGAAAGCTTCTTCGATGATTTGCCGCCGTTGGAATTTGGTGATCTGCCGCCGGTACGCTCCGCGGTCGTCACCTACGGTTATCCCGCCGGCGGGGAAGAAATTTCCTACACGCGCGGGGTGGTCTCGCGCATCGAAATGAGCCCCTACTCGCACATCGGCAACCGCCGGTTACTGAGCGTACAAACCGACGCCGCCATCAATCCCGGCAATAGCGGCGGCCCGGTGTTGCAAGATGACCGCGTGGTCGGCGTGGCCTTTCAAGGCATTCAAGGTCTGGAGAATACCGGCTTCTTCATTCCGCCGCAGGTCGTGCAACGTTTCCTCAAAGACACCGAGGACGGCCGTTATCATGGCGTGCCGCTGGCCGGCATCAATGTTGTCTCGCTGCAAAATCCCGCCTATCGCGCCAAACTCAAATTGCCCGACGACAATCTCGGCGCGCGCGTGGACCGCATCCGTCCGAAATCCAGCGCCACGGAAGTGCTGCAACCCGATGACGTGCTGCTGCGCATCGGCGAATTCCCGGTGGCCAGCGACGCGACGATTCTTTATCAGGGCAATCGGGTGTTCTGCGCGCTGGCCTTTCAACTCGGCCAAAGCGGCGCGGAAGTGCCAGTTAAAATCTGGCGCGACGGCAAAGCGATGGATTTGAAAGTGCGCGTCGAAGCGGAGACCGAAGATCGCGCCGAAGGCAATCAGTACGATGTGCGCCCGCGCTATTATGTGTTTGGCGGCCTGGTCTTCACGCCGTTGTCCCGCGATTACCTGCGCGACGCCGGACGCGATCACTCGGAAGGCGATGCCGCGGACCTGGCGTACGAATTATTTTATCGCCCGCGCGAAGAACCGGAAACCGCCCGTAAAGAACCGATCGTGCTGAGCACCGTATTGGGCGACGCCGTCAACGCCAACTTCGCCGCCCGCGGACACATGTTCGTGGATCAAGTGAACGGCCTTCGCATCGAAAAACTCGAAGACGTCATCCGCGCGTTTGAAACCAGCACCAACGCTTTTGACACCATCGTGTTCGGCAAACGCGGCGTGTTTGAAACCCTCGAACATGCGGCCGCCGTCCGCGCCAATCCCAGCATTCTTGAAAATTACGGCGTTCCCAGCGACCGGCGTTTATGAAAAAAGTCTTTCTCGGCTTCAGCCTCGTTCTTCTCGTCCTCGGTGCCGCACTGGCGCAACCCGCGCCCGCCGGCACCACGGCGTTGTGGGAGAAATCCATCGTCCGCGTCGAAGTCAGCCGCAAGGCCTACGACTATTACCAACCGTGGAGTCGCCGCAACGATCAAGCGCTCAAGACCGGCCTCGTCGTCGGGGCCAACGAGATTCTCACCACGTCCCAGGATTTATCCGACCGCACGCTCGTGCGCGTGCAAAAAGGCGGACGTGGCCCGTGGGCCATCGCCAAGGTCGCCTGGGTGGATTACTACGCCAACCTCGCCGTGCTGACGATTGACGACGCGGAGTTTCGCGCGGATCTCCGGCCCGCCAGACTCGCAGAAAAACCCGCAAGCGAAGGCACGCCGCTGCAAATCATTCGTTGGCGCGAAGGCAAACTCGAAATTCGGCAGGCGGAATTCACCCAGTTCGCCGTGCGCAAAAGCCAGTTCAGCGACCTGAGCCACGTGCAGATGGAAGTGGGATCGGAAATTCAAGCCGCCGGATTCGCGGAACCGATCGTCGCGGGCAACACCGTCATGGGCCTCGTCGCCACCCAGCAAGGCCGCACCTGCCGCGTGATTCCTGTGTCTTTCCTGACGATGATTCTCGATGCGCGCCGTTCCGACAATCAGCGCGGTCTCGGCTTTTTCCATTTCTACTGGCAACCCTCCGAGAATCCCGCCACGCACGAACATCTCAAACTCCCCGGTGCGCCCCGCGGCGTGCTGGTGATCGACGTACCCGAGCGACTCGACGGCGGCGCCCCGGTGTTTCAACCGCGCGACATCATCCTGCAAATTGACGGCTTCGACATTGATACCGAGGGCGATTATCTCGATCCCGATTACGGCCCGCTGCTGTTGGAGAATCTGTCCACGCGCGGCCATTGGGCCGGCGACGAGGTGAAAATCAAAATCTGGCGCGACGGCAAATCCATGGACGTGACCTATCGCCTGCCGAAATACGACTACGCGCATTCGCTCGTGCCCCTTGGTGTTTACGATCAACCGCCGGATTACCTCATCGTGGGCGGACTGGTGTTTCAGCCTTTGACCGTTCCTTACCTGCAACGCTGGGGCAACGATTGGCAACGCAACGCGCCGTTTCGTTTCAATTACTACCGCAATGACGAAGCCACCCAAGAAAAGCCTGCGCTCGTGATTCTCTCCCAAGTGCTGCCTGACCGTTTCAACATCGGTTATCAGGAATATCGCGGTTACGTCGTCGCCAAAGTCAACAACCGCACCATCCATACCTTGAGCGACCTGAGTGAAGCGTTGAAACATCCGCTCGGCGAATTTCACGTCATTGATTTTAGTCCCAACGAATCACTACAACGCATTGTGCTCGCCGCCGGCGAAGCCGAGCGCACCGCCACCACCCGCATTCTCGAACGCTTCGGCATCGGGTCGGCAGCGCAGATCACGCCGATGAATGCGGCGGCGAACTGAGCTGTCCGCCCGCCCGCCGGACGTCCACACCGCGCATTCGACGTGCGACAAATGTCGCGAAGTTTTGGACTGCGGTGGCAAGCGAAGCGCAACACCGCTTTCGCTCGAACAAATAATTCTGAAGTTGAGTCACTGCTCGCGTGCCTGAATGCGCCGCCCCGCATAGCTCTGTCGCGCCGTTCAAAACCCAACCGGCACTTTCCCGAGTTTTCTCCCCGGGAAGTTTGAGCGAATCAGTCACCGTTTCGCCAAACTTAACGCAAAACTTCTCCATTTTGCGGCAGATTTATTGACCCGCGACCGGATGCGGACGTTTTCCCTGGCAAACCCGCACGCCTCGCTTGACTTGCCTTTGTTCCGGGGAAGAATACGACCACACATCCACCATGGCGGCGTTCCAGCGCCGGCGACCGAGTTGAATTAAATCATGACGTTTCGAGGTTTTGTTTCCGGGGTTCTCACCAGTGCGGTTTTACTTGGCCCATTACTTCCCGCGGTTTCCGCCGCCACGCTGATCAACCGCTACAGCTTTACGAGCAATGCCAACGATTCAGTCGGCAGCGCCCACGGTGCCTTGCTCGGCGGGGCGAACCTTGTTTCCGGCGCGGTGCAATTCAATGGCAGCGGCGCGTACGTGGATTTGCCTAATGGCCTCGTCGCCGCGCGCGACAGTATCACCATCGAGGCATGGGTCACCGACCATGGCAGCGGCACGTGGGCGCGCATTTTTGATTTCGGGAACAGCAGTAACGGGGAAGACGTTCCCGGCAGCGGCACCCAGTATTTGTTTCTCTCGCCCCAGGATGGCGCGGGCACGTTGCGCGGCTCCATCACCACCAGCGGCAATGGAAACGAACAATCGCTCCAATACGCCGGCACACGCCTGCCCATCGGATCGCTGCAACACGTCGTCTGGACATCGGACGGCGCCACCCAAATCGGCCGACTTTATTTGAATGGCGCGTTGGTCGGGGAAAACCTCGCCATGTCGCTGCGGCCTTCCGACCTCGGCAACACACTCAACAATTGGCTCGGCCGCTCCCAATGGAGCGGGGATGCCTACTTCAACGGCAGCATCACGGAATTTCGGATTTACGACGGCGCGCTCACGCCGGGCGAAGTCGCCGCGAGCTTTGAAAGCGGGCCGGACGTTGCCGTGCTCCACGGTCCGGTGCAGTTCATCACGCAACCGGTCAGTCAAGCAGCGCCGGAATTACAACCGATCACTTTCAGCACCACATTTTCCGGCACGCCGCCGGTCGGCCTTCAATGGCGCCGCAA
>CAZKMR010000057.1:20497-29618 GCA_964553795.1 uncultured Bifidobacterium sp.
CCGGTGCTTGGCGCACGCTTTGGCAGTTCGACCGCCGAAATCATTCTCACCACCACTGAGCAAACGTTCGGCACAAATTACACGCTCACGGTGAACAACGTTCGCGACCGCTCAGCCGCGGCCAATCTCATCGCTGCCAACAGCCAGACCGATTTCGTCGCCACGCAATTTCTTGGCGTCACCGTTGGCGCCGCGCTGACGAACAGTTCATTTGCACCGGTGGCGGGCGGCTTCAATGTCAGCAGCGGGGGCAGCGGCATCAGCGGGACGAGCGATCAATTCACCTTCGGCTTCCAACCTTACACGAACAACTTTGATGTGCGCGTACGCGTCAACGCGCTCACATTTGCCAATGCGTGGACGCGCGCGGCGCTGATGGCTCGCGACGGCCTGACCACGAACGCGCCGTTCGCCGCGGCCTTCGCGACGCCCGGCCCGCTGGGCTGTTATTTCGGCACGCGATTCATCGTTGGCGGTACCGTCAGCATGAGCGGCTCGTTCCCCGTGAATTATCCAGACACGTGGTTGCGTTTGCGCCGCACGGGAAATGTTTTTGACGGCTTCGCGAGTCTCGACGGAACGACCTGGCATTTTCTCGGCTCGAGTACGATTGCGATGGCCAATGTCGTGCAAGTTGGTTTCGCGCTCGCCGCCGGCGCCGCCACCGGCGACACCTCCGCACAATTCCGGGATTTTGCCGATGCCTCGGGCATCATCACCACGAATGCGGCCCTGCCCTTCGAGCCCCTCGGCCCGAGCAGCCGCCGCACCGCCTTGGTGATTTCCGAGATCATGTACAATCCGCCCGCCACCTGGCCTGGCGGCGACGATCTGGAGTTCGTGGAAATCTGGAATTCCGGCCTCATCACCGAAGACCTCACGGGCCATAAGTTGAGCGGCGAAATCAGTTACCCGTTTCCCGCCGGGACTAAAATTGCGCCCGGACAATTTCTTGTCGTCGCCAAAAATCCTGCCGCCGCACAAAGTTTTTATGGCGTGGCGTGTCTCGGACCGTATTCCCAACGATTGAATAACGGCGGCGGCACGTTGCATCTGCTCAACGAGCTCGGCGGGCGCCTGCTCACCATCGAATATCTCAATCACGCGCCTTGGCCGGTAGCGCCGAACGGCACGGGCCACTCGCTTGTGTTAAATCGCCCGAGCTACGGCGAAAACGATCCGCGCGCGTGGGCCGCCAGCGATGTCATGGGCGGTTCGCCGGGACGCTTCGAATCCTACGGCCATGAACCCGCTCGCGGCGTGGTCATCAATGAATTCCTCGCGCACACCGACGCGCCCCAGGTGGACTACATCGAGCTATACAACCCGCGTCCGCAACCGGTGAATCTCTCCGGCGCGTGGCTGAGCGATACGGCAGGCACGAACAAGTATCAGCTTCCGAACGGAACAATCATCCCTCCACGCGGCCTCGTTTCATTTACCCAATCACAGCTTGGCTTCGCGCTCGCGGCGGATGGCGAATCCATTTTCCTGGTAAACTCCAATCAAACGCGCGTGCTGGATGCCGTGGAATTCTCTGGCCAGGAAAATGGCGTCAGCATGGGGCGTTATCCCAACGGCGCGCCCGGCTTCCAACGTCTTGCCACCGTCACTCCCGGCACGGCCAATACCGCGCCGCGCCTTTCTCCCGTCGTCATCAACGAAATCATGTATCACCCGATTTCCGAGAACGACGATGACGAATATGTCGAATTGCATAATCGCAGCGGCGCTCTCGTGAATCTCGGCGGCTGGCGCTTGCAGGATGGCATCAGCTTTACGTTTCCGTCGAACACCATCATCGCCGCGGGCGGTTATGTGGTGGTGGCGGCGAATGTCACCAACTTGATCGCGAAGTATCCGCAGCTCAACTCGGCGAACACTTTTGGAAACTTCAGCGGACGCCTCGCCAATGGTGGCGAGCGCATCGCGCTGGCGATGCCCGACGATTTGATTTCCACCAACGGCGCGATTGTGACGACGAATATTTTTCACATCACCGTCAATGAAGTCACCTATTCGGACGGCGGACGTTGGGGGCAATGGAGCGATGGCGGCGGCAGTTCGCTGGAATTAATTGACCCCGATGCGGACACCTGGCTCGCGCCCAGTTGGGCCGACAGTGACGAAAGCGCGAAAGCGACCTGGACCTCTATCGACGTCACTGACTTCATGGAAAACGGCCAGACCGGCATCGTCAACGAGGGCAGCACTTCGCAAGGCACGGCGAATCGGTTCGAGTTGTTCCTGCAAGGCCCGGGCGAAGCGTTGCTCGACAACGTACAATTCCTTAGCAACGGCGGCGCGAATCTGCTCGGCAACGGCGATTTTGCCAGTGGCACGAGTGGCTGGGTGCTGGGCGGTGTGTTGCGAAATTCCTTTTCCGAAAGTGGCGTTGGCATCGGCAACAGCACGGCATTGCATCTGGTCTCCGTCGGGCGCGGCGACACCGGCCCGAACAAAATTTATCGCACGTTCTCACCCACGGCGGCGACCGGCGGCGCAAATACCGGCACGATGCGCGCGCAAGCGCGCTGGCTGAAAGGCAATCCTTACATTCTCCTGCGCATGCGCGGCAACTGGATGGAAGTTTCCCGCCGGCTCAATATTCCGAACAACCTCGGCACGCCCGGCTTGGTTAATTCCCGGCGGGTGGCCAATGCCGGACCGGCCATCACAGATGTTTCGCACAGCCCGGTGTTGCCCGCAGCGAATCAAGCGGTCGCGGTGCGCGCACGCGTCAGCGATCCGGATGGCATCAGTCTCGTGCAACTCAAGTATCGCGTCGATCCGAACGCGACCATTACGACCGTCACCATGACCAACGACAACGGCGTTTACTCCGCTACGATTCCCGGTCAGAACACGGGAACCATGGTGGCCTTCACTATTGCCGCCACGGACCCGCTTGCGGCGAGCACCCAATTCCCCGCCGCTGCGCCCACGCGCGAATGTCACATCCGCTGGGGCGAATCCGTTTACGGCGGCAGCATCGGCACGTATCGCCTGTGGCTCACGGCCGCCAACATTTCCTTCTGGGCGAGCCGGGAACGCAACGCCAACGACACCATTGACGCCACGTTTGTGTATGGCAATCAACGCGCCGTTTACAATGTGGATACGATGTACAGCGGCAGTCCGTTTCATACGCCGGCCTACAACGGTCCGACGAGTGCCATTGCGTGCGATTACGAAGTGAACTTCCCGCCGGACGAACGCTTGCTCGGCTCTGAACCCTTCGTACTGACAGCGTATGACGTCGCCGACGGCAACTTTTTCTTCAATGACGATTCCGCGCAAGTGGACCTCACCGGCAACTGGATCGCGCGCAAACTCGGCCAGCAATACAACCATCGCCGCCACGTTCGCGTGCTGGTGAACGGCATCTATCGCGGGACGATTTACGACGACACGCAACAGCCCAACAGCGAGATGCTGGATCAATATTTTCCCGACGATGTGAGCGGTCAGTTGCGCAAGATCGAGAGCTGGTTTGAGTTTGCCAACGACGGTCAAAATCATGGCAGCGTTTACGCCACGCTCACGCGCATCAACCAGAGCAACGGCCAGATTGATCCCAAGCGTTATCGCTGGAATTGGCGCCCGCGCGCGACCTCGAATCCTGACGACTGGGCGCCGTTCACCAATCTCGTGGCGGCCGTCAACGCAACCGCGGCGCCCAATTACGCGGACCTCGTGCGCACGTGGATGGATGTGCCCAACTTCCTCGGTCCCGTCATTGCCCACCATGTCTGCGGCAGTTGGGACAGTTACGCGTATCAACGCGGCAAGAACATGTTCGCGTACAAGCCCGATAACGCCGGCTGGCGTTTGTTGATGTGGGACATCGAAATTGCGCTCGGCGCCGGCGGCAACAGTGCGACCGACAGCATTTACAACATGTTCGATCAAACCTTGCTGAACCTGATCAACAGCGTACCGGAGATTCATCGCGAATACCTGCGCGGCTTCAAGCTGGCCGCCGATACCGCCTTGGCACCCGGCGCGGCGGATCAAGCGCTGGATGAACGTTACCTCGCGTTTCAGCAGCACAATATTCCGCTGATTTCACCGCAGTTTATTAAATCTTACATCGCCAGCCGGCGCGGCTATTTGCTCGCCGTCATGCCGAATGTGGCGTTCAACGTTAACAATCCCGCCTATCAAGTGGTGAACGGCAGCAATGTGTTGACGCTCACCGGCACCGGACCAATCACCGTGGATAAAATTCTCGTCAACGGCATCAGCTATCCGGTGACCTGGACCAGTGTCATCGCCTGGCGCATGTCCGTTCCGCT
The DNA here is from genome assembly GCA_964553795.1 of uncultured Bifidobacterium sp. Taxonomy (GTDB): domain Bacteria; phylum Verrucomicrobiota; class Verrucomicrobiia; order Limisphaerales; family JADLHS01; genus JADLHS01. The sequence goes on from CAZKMR010000057.1 coordinate 24,796, forward strand.
CGGCGGCGGAACGAACGTGCTCGACATCACGGCCACCGACCGCGACGGCAACCCGCTCACCAACGCCACCGGCAACGTCACGGCCAATTACACCGGCAACACGGTAACTCCCGAAGGTCACGTCGGGTTCAACGAAATCATGTTCAACCCGACCGAACCTGGCGGCGCGTTTGTGGAATTGTTCAACATGCACACAAACTTCACGTTCGATCTCTCCGGCTGGACGCTCAATGGCCTCGGCTACACGTTCCCCGTCGGCACAACGCTGGCCCCGCGCAGTTATCTCGTGCTGGCGGAGAATCCGTTTGTTTATAGCCAACTCTACGGCCTGACGAACGTCGCCTTCGCCACCTACGACGGCACGCTTGATCCCGACGGCGAAACGCTCACGCTGTTCCGCCCCGGCGCGGGTACGAATGTCATCGTCGTGGATCGCGTACGCTATGACATCACCACGCCGTGGCCCGCAGCGACGGACGGCGTTTCGCTACAACTCATGGATGCGACGCAGGATAACGCGCGCGTCGCGAACTGGCGCGCGCAACCGCCCGTCACCAACATCGTCACCAGTCTGCCGCAATGGGTTTACGTGACGAAGACCGGCACGCTCCTCGCGAATGCCAGCACCTTTTATCTTTATCTCGGCGCGCCCGGCGAAATCTATCTCGACGACATCAAGCTCGTCGCAGGGACGGTCCCGGAAAGCGGTGTGAATCGGCTCGCGAACGGTGACTTCGAAACCACGCTCACCGGTCCGTGGAATCTTTCCGCGAACTTCTCGGGCTCGGCGCTCAATTCCGCCGTGAAGCGCAGCGGCAATTTCAGTTTGCGCCTCGTCGCTACTGCCGCCGGCACGGGCGCGGGCAATTCCATCAGTCAATCGCTCTCGCCCACCTTGACCTCCGGCAGCACATATACGTTGAGTTTTTGGTATCTCCAGAATTCCAACGGCGCGCCCTTCATCGCGCGACTCAGCAACTCCAGCGCGAGTGCCGGCGTTTACACCTCCTTCGATCCGCGCCAACCAGCGGGCACGACGAACATTACTGAATCCGCGACGCCCGGTCGCGTGAACAACGTCGCCACCAATCTGCCGCCGTTCCCGCCGCTCTGGCTCAACGAACTTCAAGCGAACAACGTCACCGGGCCGCTCGACAATTTCGGTCAACGCGATCCGTGGGCTGAGTTGTTTAACACCGGCGGCACGAATATCAGTCTCACCAATTATTATCTCACCGACACCTACGCGAACCTGACCAAATGGCCGTTCCCCGGCAGCTCGGTTGCGTCCAACGGATTCACGCTCGTCTGGTGCGACAATCAAACCGCGCAAAGCACCGCCGCCGCGCCGCATGCGAATTTCGTCCTCGCCCCCGGCTCGGGCAGCCTTGCCCTCACGCGCATCATCAATGGCGCGACGCAGGTCGTGGATTATTTGAACTACCAGAATCTTCCCGCCAACTGGAGTTATGGCGACGTGCCCGATGCGCAACCGTTCTATCGCCAGAAGATGTTCTTCGCCACGCCCCGCGCGACAAACAGCGGCGCTTCCGCGCCCATCGAGATTTACATCAACGAATGGCTTGCCGACAACGCCGCCACGCTCGCCGATCCGGCCGACGGACAATTTGAAGACTGGTTCGAGCTCTACAATCCCGGCACGAACGCCGTGGACGTCGGCGGTTACTACCTCACCGACGACCTCAGCGATCCGTTCAAATTCCAGATTCCGAACAACGGACATTACCTCGTGCCCGCCAATGGTTACCTGCTCGTCTGGGCGGACAACGAATCGAATCAAAACGCCACCAATCGCGCCGATCTGCACGTGGATTTCGCTTTGAGCAAATCCGGCGAAGCACTTGGATTGTTCGCGGCGGACGGCACCGTGATTGATTCCGTCACGTTCGGCGCGCAAACCACCGACGTCACCGAAGGCCGCTTCCCCAATGGCGCGGCTAACATTTTCACCATGCCCACGCCCACGCCGCGCGCGGCCAACATCGTGCCCAACACACCGCCGACGCTCGCGACCATTTCCAATCGCGTCATCACCGTCGGGCTTACGTTGAATCTCACCGCCGTCGGCAGCGACATTGACGTGCCCGCGCAAACGCTGAGTTACTCGCTCATCGGCGCCCCGTTTGGAATGAACATCGGATCAGGTAACGGCGTGTTGACCTGGACGCCAACCGTTGCGCCCGCTACGAACACCATCAGCGTCGTTGTCACCGACAACGGCACGCCGAACCTCAGCGTGACGCAGAACTTCACCGTCGTCACCGCGCCCGTACCCGCCGTCGCTGGCAGCCTCACTGCGGGTAATGAATTCCGCATGCAGTGGCCAACCTTTGCCGGTCAGAAACTCCGGGTGGAAATGAAAGACGATTTGAACGCGCCCGAGTGGACTCCCATTACCGGCGAACTCATCGGCACCGGCGCCACCATGACCTTCACCAACGTGCTGGACGAAACGCCACATCGTTTCTTCCGTCTGCGCATGTTGCCGTAGCGTATTGTAACGGGTTTGATCAACCCGCCTCCGCGATTCATCCGAACAGACTCCAAAGCCTCACCCGGGCGCGGGCGCAACGACCCCGCCCGAACATGCGGGTTCTGGCGTGTCATCGGTTTGGACTATGGTGTCATCAATCCGATCCCATTACGCTGACCACTCACTTCCATCGCATGAAAAAAATCTGCCTCAATCTCGCCGCCGTTCTGCTCTCGGTGGTGACGACTTTCGCCGCCACCACCAAACCCAACATCGTCGTCATTCTCGTGGACGACATGGGCTATTCGGACATCGGTTGTTACGGCGGCGAAATCAGCACGCCCAATCTCGATAAGCTCGCGGCCAACGGCGTGCGGTTCACGCGCTTTTACAACACCGCCCGTTGCTGTCCCACGCGCGCGGCGTTGCTCACTGGTTTATATCCGCATCAAGCCGGTGTTGGCCACATGACCGAAGCGCGCACCAGCGCCGACGGCGAACCGTTACCCGGTTATTCGGGGCGACTCAACGATCGCTGTCTCACCATCGCCGAAGCGCTCAAGCCCGCTGGCTATTTCACCGCGATGACGGGCAAATGGCACGTGGGCCAGAACCACGGCGTCACTCCCTGGCAACGTGGATTTGATCGCACGTTAACCGCGGCCGCGGGGGGATTCTTTTTTCCTGATTCACCACGCACCGATTTGTTCTACAACGGCAAACACGTCGGGCGGACCAACGCGCCGCTACCAAGCCAATGGTATTCCACGGACCTATGGACGGACTTTGGATTGAAATTTGTGGACGAAGCGCTCGCGGCCAAACAACCGTTCTTCCTCTACGTCGCGCACAACGCTCCGCATTTTCCGTTGCAAGCGCCGCCGGAAGACATCGCGCGTTGGCGCGGCAAATTCAAAGCGGGCTGGGACAAATTGCGGCAGGCGCGTTACGACCGACAGATTCAGATGGGATTGATTGATAAAAGTTGGCCGCTCTCGCCGCGTCCCGACAACGTGCCCGCGTGGGATTCGCTCTCGCCCGAACAACAGGATCGTTACGACCACATCATGGCCATTTACGCTGCCGTCGTGGAACGCATGGACCGCGCGGTCGGCACATTGATGGACGGTTTGAAAGCGCGCGGCGTTTTGGACAACACGCTCGTACTCTTCATGAGCGACAACGGCGGCAACGCCGAAGCCGGCGTGCCCGGTCGCCTCGAAGGCGACAATCCCGGCGACGCGCAATCCACCGTGTTCGTCGGAGAATGCTGGGCCACGCTCAACAACACGCCGTTCGTCCGCTACAAACATTACACCGATGAAGGCGGCATCGCGACGCCGTTGATCGCGCACTGGCCCAGCGGCATCGCCCAATCGCGTAACGGCAAATTCGAAGCGCAGCCCGGTCATCTCGTGGACATCATGACCACTTGTCTGGACGTCGCCGGCGCAACGTATCCGCGCGAACACAACGGAAACAAACTCACGCCGCTCGAAGGCGTTACCTTACGTCCGGCGTTCGCGGGCGAATCTGTGAATCGCAAGAATCCCATCTTCTGGGAACACGAAGGCAATCGCGCCGTGCTCGACGGACGCTGGAAACTCGTGGCGCTCGAAAATCAACCGTGGCGACTCTACGACGTAATCGCGGACCGCACCGAGCAAAACAATCTCGCCGCCGCGCAACCAGAACGCGCGAAGGCCTTGGCCGCTGCGTGGGACGCTTACGCCGCACGCGCCAATGTGTTGCCGCTCGGCGGTTGGAAACGGCAACAGCAACAAACCGGTCGCCGCGCCAATCAAGGGTCGTTCAGCAAAGAAATCGAGTTTCAACTCAAGTCGGGCGACCGCTTGGATCGGAATGAATCGCCCGCCATTGCGAATCGCGGCTTCACGATCAATACGAAGTTTCGGTCCGAATCGCCCAACGGCGTCATTGTCGCGCACGGCGGCGCGGGGCGCGGTTACGCGCTCTACTTAAGCGACGGCAAGTTGACCTTTGCGTATCGGCAATCTGGTCAGGAAATCACTACTATCACCACGCCCCAAACCGTGACCCGCGCTGACGAAGCCATCGTGAGCCTCGCCGCCGACGGAACTGTTGTGCTGAAAGTGGACGGCAAAAACGCGGCGACCGGCAAAGTCGGCAAGCTGATCAACTCAATGCCTGTCGATGGCCTGGACGTCGGCGCAGACACCCGCGGCACCGTCGGCGCTTACACGGGCGAGAATACGTTTCAAGGAACGATTGATTCGGTGGGGATCAAGTTGGAGTGATGCGCTGACGGTCAGCGACGCACGGCATTACGGCCGCAGCGTCTTGGACT
>CAZKMR010000058.1:0-21191 GCA_964553795.1 uncultured Bifidobacterium sp.
ATCAAGTAACCTATATGCCTGCATCATTTCAAATTCTCAGGTTGAACACCGCAGTCGCACGGGGAGCGCACGCGCCCTCGCGTGCGGCGGTTGACGCCCTCGTCAACCGCACCCGAGCGCGCCTCCGCGCGAGTTTCCAACGCGCGGTGGCGCGCGTCGTCCCGGCTGCGAGGCGCAGCCGGACGCACGCGAGGCGCGTGCGCTCCCCATTATTTACTACTGCTTCGTGCGGCGCGGCGTTGTTGCTCGCCGGGTGCGCGGTTGGGCCCAACTACCAACGCCCGGTCGTCAACTCGCCCGCCAACTTCCGCGACGCCACGCATTCCAGCGCCACCAACTCCTTCGCCGATCTGCCGTGGTGGAGCGTCTTCAAAGACCCGGCATTGCAAGCGCTGGTTCGCGACGCGCTCACGAACAACTACGATCTGCGCATCACCCTCGCCCGCGTGGATCAGGCCCGCGCGCTTCAGACCCAGGCGCGTTCGCAGTTTCTGCCCCAAGTCGGCTATGGCGCGGAAGCCAACCGGGGCCGCAACGAATTCCTCGGCACGCCGACGCCAAACGGAGGTCGAACCGGCGACAGTTACCTCGCCGGATTTCAAGCGCTCTGGGAAATTGATCTGTGGGGCCGCGTCCGCCGGATGAATGAAGCCGCCCGCGCCAACTTCATGGCCTCGCAAGAGGGTCGTCGCCACGTCATGACGTCGCTCGTCAGCGGCGTGGCGCGGACCTACTTCGAGTTGCTGGAGCTGGACGAACAACTCGCCATCGCCCGGCGGACGCGCGATTCCTACCAGCGCACATTCAAACTTTTTGACGACCAGCGCAGCGCCGGTCTGGCTTCGACGTTGGAACTGGCCCGCGCGAAACTCGCGTTGAAATCCGTTGCCGCAAACATTCCCGAAATCGAGCGGCAAATCGCCCTCAAGGAAAATGAAATCAACCTGCTGCTCGGGCGCCATCCCGGTCCCGTGCCGCGCACCGCGACGCTCCTCGCGCAGGATCTGCCGGTGGAAATTCCCGTCGGGCTTCCGTCCACCTTGTTGGAGCGACGGCCCGACGTGCGAATGGCGGAACAACAACTCCACGCCGCCCATGCCGCCGTCGGCGTGGCCGTCGGCGATTTCTTCCCGCGCTTCGGCTTGACCAGTTTCTACGGCGGCGCGAGTTCCGAACTGAACGACTTGTTGACTTCCGGCGCGAACACCTGGTCGCTGGCGGCGAGCGCAGCCGGGCCGTTGTTCACGGGCGGTCGGTTGACGGGGCGTTATCGGCAGGCCAAAGCCGCGTGCGAAGAAGCGCGGCTGCATTACCAGCAAACGGCGCTGACCGCTTTCCGCGAAGTGTCCGACGCCCTCATTTCCTGTCGCCGTTTTGATGAAGAGCAGATCGAACAATCCGAAGCCGTCGGCGCGGGTCGCGAGGCGGTGGCGGTCGCACTGGACCGTTACCGGGAAGGCAAAGCGAGCTACTACGAAGTGCTCGAAGCGCAGCAGCAACTCTTCCCGGCGGAAAGAATGCTTTCGCAAATCGAGGCAGGCCGGCGGCTGGCCGTGGTGCAACTTTACCAGGCTTTGGGCGGCGGCTGGTTGCTAAATGACTCCGAGTGGTCCAAGGTTGCACAAGATAATTCTCGATGAGTCACGACAGCTGTGCTCAAAGATCCGGTCTTGGAACCCGAGGATTTCAGACAAATGGAGGTCAATGGCAAAGCAAGGGGCGGTTTTCAACTTCAGATCATTAAGGTCAATACGCGCGTTCTTAAGATAAATACTTTGGATCCCGTGCAGAAAAAAGAGGCCGAAACTGCCCAAGCGAGTCCAAGTTGACCTTCAGAGCCAAAGCGCAAGTTCTCTTGAGTCCAAGTAATTCCAACCCATCATCAAACCATTGGATAAAACCGAAGTCTGGCGCGTCTGCCAATTCCGTCACGTGTGCAACTGTTTTACATTGACGCCTATTTCGCTCGAGCCCCAAGTGCGCTTTTCGGCTCGCGCACCGATTAAGCTTCGGCCGGAACTTTGTCCAACGGCAACGAGATGCGCACCACACCGGGATGCGTGCCGTCCGCCGGCACAATTTCAAGTTTGCCGTGGTGGGTCTGAATAATCTTGTTGGTCACGGTCAATCCCAACCCCAGACCGACGTTGCGGGTCGTGTAAAACGGCGCCACGGCTTTCTGCAAGGCTTCCGTAGTGAAGCCCGCGCCGTTGTCCTGCACTTCGATGTGCAAGCCCGCCGTCCCGCCGCCGTTCGGACCGGCGTCCAACCGCACGCCCACTTTCGGATCCGTTGGGTTCGCCTGCAGCGCATTGATCAACACTTCGGTCAACGCGTGCTTGAGCGCCGCGCGATCGCCCTGGATAAATACGGGCTTGTTGTTGTCGTACTTCAACTGCGCGGCTTTCGCGGGCTGATACTTGCGCGCCTCTTGATATGCTTCTTCGATCAAGGAGGTCAACGGGATGGATTCCGTGGTCGCCACCGAATCGCGCGCCAGGAAGCGCATCTGGTTGATGAGTCGGTTGACGCGCTTGACGCCTTCGGCCAAGGCTGTGTCCAACGACGCGCGAAATTCGGCGTCGCGATATTTTTCCGCCAGCAATTGTTGATGGGTCGAGAGCGGCACCATGGCGTTCCCGACTTCGTGCGCCAAACGATCCGCCATGGTTTTAATCATGCGAAGATTGGACGCTTCGATTTCGAGGCGGCGCAGTTGTTCACTCTGCGTTTGATCGTCCACGACCAACAAGGCGGAAGCGGGCAGGTTCGAACCCGGTTTGTGAAACGGCACCACCGTGACGTTGTAAATGGTGCCGGGTGCGCCTTCGGGTTCGTATTTGAATGGGCCGACGGCTGAGCCGGATCGAAGCACTTGATAGACTTTGGCGCCCAACAACTGCGGCAGGTCGTTGAATTCCATTTCGCCGGTTGGGCGCGAGACCTGATTGAAGAACTTGCGCGCCATTTTGTTCGCGTGCAGCACCTTCAAATCGCGGCTGACGACCACGCACGCGCTGTTCAATTCGCGCAGGACGTTGGTCATCATGTCGTGGTTGCCGGCCAATTGATCGTGCAACCAGATGTTGCGCACAGCCAGGCCCACTTGTTCGAGCAAATGGAAAATCAATTCCAATTCACTATTGGTCAGCGGTTCGCCCGTGATGCGACCGTCAAAAACGGCAATCCCGAGGAGCGAATCCCGGTCGAAGATCGGCACGGCCACCTGACCACCGAGTAATTCAAACTCCTTCTGCGCCTCCAGATCCAATCGCACTTCGTCGCTGCTCCGGCGCAGAATCCGCCCCAATCGGAACAGATGTCCGCCGAGTCCGGAATCCAGCGACAATTCAAAATGCTCCAGCAACCCCGGCGATAACCCAATCGCGCTGGCCGCCCGCAATCGGTGCGACGCCTCGGGCGCGACCGCTGCGCCAAACGCGGAATAATTGGGCCGCAAGAAAATCACCGCGCGGTTCAGACTTACGATGTCGCGCAACTGAATCAAAAACTGGCGCAGCATCCCGTCAGCGTTGAGCGAATGGGTCAGGATGGATGAGAAATTGCGTAGAAATGTGAGTGGTTGAGTGGGCGCCGCGAAACCTGCGGTAATCGGACTCGCCACCACGGTTTCCACTCGCGCCGGAACGGTGGATTGCCCGCCGCTGGCGGGCGCAAAGATTCGGTCCAGCAAAGTGGCCAAGGCGCGCGGGCGCACCGGTTTGGACAGCACGTGCGTCACGCCGCGCAAATAGGCTTCTTCCTCCCATTCGGATTGCTTCGCGCCGGTGTAGATGATGATGGGGCACCGGGAATCGCGCCGGCGCAACCGTTCGACCAGCCACATGTTTTGCACGCCGTTGAATTCCACGTCCACCACCACGCAATGAGCCAGACCGTGTGCAATCATGGGATCCGCCTCGGCCTCGCCGCTGCGATGGATGATCCGGTATTGCTCCGGGCTCAACCCGGCGCGAATGGTCTCTGCCATTTCCGGGTGCGACGACAGGACTAGAATGGTTTTCATCACGGGATTAAGACTTCCTTCTGATTGCGGTGCAACTTCCAGCGACGAAATCGAGCGGGCCACGAGAAAACAACCTGTTCATCCGGCCCTTGGCAGTCGCGCGACCAACGCGCAACTGACAAAAAACTGCGCCTGAAAGATTCACCGCGCTTAGAAAGACACACGTTCCGTTGCCGGTCAATCAATTCTTAGGCGAAGGTGTTCACCGAGTCGCAAGAATAACCTGTGAACAACTTGATGCGCTGCCTTGCAACGGCTTCGACCTGCCCGAAAGACACGCTTTCCAGCTCAGGGATAAGCGCTTATTTGCCGAGCAAACTATCCGTTCTCCCCGGGACCGATCCCGTTGCAACTCCTCGGGTCAATCCCGTCACATGCGCGATGCCAACGCCGCGCGACTTTGTTCGAAGACATCTTTGTGTAGCGAGTTGCCATGCGCATCAATCGTCACCACCGCCGGAAAATCCACGATCTCCAACTCCCAAATCGCCTCTGGCGCCCCGAACTCATCCTTGAAATAAACATTGCGCACCCGCTGGACCGCTTGGGCCAACACCTGCGCCGCGCCGCCAACACCATGCAAATACACGCAACCATACTCCTGGCACGCCGCGAGAGTCTTGTCACCCATGCCCCCCTTGCCAATGACCCCACGTAACCCGAAATCCCGGATCACCTGCCATTGATACGGCTCTTCCCGAATTGATGTCGTCGGTCCGGCCGCTGTGCATTGCCACGAACCATCCGGCTGCTGCATCATCACCGGCCCGCAATGGTAAATGATCCCGTCCTTGAAACTGACCCCGGGCGGCAATTTCCCGCCCTCGTGCAGATACTTGTGCACTGCATCGCGTCCCGTAAAAACCACCCCGGAAATCAACACCTCATCGCCCACTTTGAGCGCGCGGATTTTGTCCTCGGTAAACGGAAAAGTCAGTTTGATCATGGCGCCCGAATTGTTGAACCAAACCCGCCAAATCGCAATGCCGCTTTTGCCTACTTCTAACCGCGCCGTGCTGCGGGCTATTGACCCCCGGCCTTCGCCCGGCTAGCGTCCCGTCATGTTTCCGCGTCTAATGTTACCCGTTGTCAGCCTGATGCTGCTGACCCATCCGCTCACTCACGTCGCCGCCGAAACCAAACCGCTGCGCGCACTGCTCGTCACCGGCGGATGCTGTCACAATTATTCCTTCCAAACTCAACAACTCACCAATGCCCTCGCCAAACTAGCTCCCGTGACTTGGACGATCGTCATGGACGGCGGCAAAGGCACGCGCGCCGAAATCTCCCTTTACGACAATCCGGATTGGGCCAAGGAATTCGACGTCGTCGTTCATAACGAATGTTTCGCCGACACGACGAACCCCGAATACATTCGCAAGATCACAAGCGCGCACAAAGCCGGTGTGCCCGCCACGGTGATTCATTGCGCCATGCATACCTATCGCGCCGCGGAGATTGACGATTGGCGGGAATTTCTCGGCGTCACCAGCAAGCATCACGATCATCAAAGTAAATATCCAGTGAAGCTGACCGAACCCGCGCATCCCATTTTGAAAGGCATCGCCACCGATTGGGTGACGCCGATGGACGAACTTTACATCATCGACAAAGTCTGGCCGCACACCAAAACACTCGCCACCTCCGTCAGCGAACGCGACGGCAAAGCGTATCCCGTCATTTGGACCAACCAATACGGCCAGGCGCGCGTCTTCGGCACCACCTACGGCCACTCCGACGACATGTGGCGCGATGAGAATTTCCTCCGCCTCGTTTCCCGCGGCACGCTGTGGGCCGCCGGACGATTGGAAAACTGACGCGGCGGACTAGTGACCCGACTCGGCCAAGAATCTTTTCAAGGCCGGATAATCAATCTTCGCGTTGTGCCGTGCGTCCACCGGCAGCGCGGCGAAACTTCGCACTTCATCCAGTTGCGCCCAGTTCAATTGCCGTTGCACCGCTTCCAGATCCGGCAGCGCTAACTCTGTTCGTGGCTCAATTGCCAACAAACGCTTCTCCCCCTGAGCCACAAACGCCGCGCGCCGGATTCCGGGCAATTCCTGCGCCACACACTCAACCGCGAACGGATACAACACGCCGCGCGCATCCTGAACTTTTGCCGTACACCGTCCCAACAACCACAGCCGTCCGCGCGCGTCAAATCGTCCGGCGTCTCCCGTCCGATGCCAGACCGTATCACCGACGCGAAATTTTGTTTCTTCGTCACCGCGTCCCAGGAGATAACCTTTCAACACGTGGTCGCCAGCGACGACGATTTCGCCCGCACCACCGGTCATTGCCTGCATTTCTTTGAACTCTGTTTCGCTCAAGTGGCCCAGCGGCTGGCCCCATTGATCCCGGATGACTACGATTTGAATTTCCGAAATCGGCTCGCCTGCGAGCAGCCCCTGCCCCGCGAGCATTGCGGCCTGATCCTCAGACGAAATTTGCGTCGCACTCACATGCGCAATCGGCTCGGCTTCGGTCGAGCCATAGACCGCCTCGACTTCTGCTTCTGGCGCAGCGGCTCGCAACTGCCGGAGCAGCTTTGGAAACACCGGCGCACCACCCGTGTAGATTTTTCGCAACCGCCCGAACCCTTCGCCTGCATTCGGCGCAACCAGAAGTCGCTCGAAGAACGCCGGCGAACCGGCCGAACGCGTCACCTTCAATCGCTGCATCTGTTCCAAAACCGGCGCTGCCTCAATGAATCCTGGTCGCCGCAAATCCGCGTCGGGAATCACACTCGTCAGCCCGGATGCCAGATTCGCGAGCAGAAAAATGGGCAGCGTCGTGAGGTCCACTTCGCCCGGATCGAGTTTGAGGTGCCGCTCCAACACCCGATGTTGCGTGAGCAGAAATCCATGCGTGCGCACCGCCGCCTTCGGTTGACCCGTGCTGCCACTCGTAAAGGTGAGCAGAGCCGGCGACTCCGCTTCACATGGTTCGCAACCCTCCAGCGGTGCCAGGTGTCCCGCGCTTTGGAGTGACCTGGCTCCCGGCAGCCATGGCCCGATGACGAACTTCCGCGGAATCCGCCGCACCGCCCTGATCGTCAACCGTAGCAAATGCGCCTTCGGACTCGCGATCAACGCACGCGGTGTTTGCAACTCGCAGCATCGCTCGATGTGTTCGCGCCCCGCTGCTGGATCAAGAAACATCGCGACCGCTCCCAATCGGAACACGCCCAGCAACACCACGTACAATTCCGCCGACATCGGATGGAAGATCAGCACCGGATCGCCCGCGCCCAGTCCGGTTTCCCGCAACAACGCCGCCACCCGCCGCGAACGTTGGTCCAGTTCCGCGAACGTCGTCACGCGATCCGCGCCGCGCCGCGTCGCAACGATGGCCGGCGCGTCGGGCCGTTGCTGAACTTGCTTCGCGAGAACTTCGACCAGATTCATGCGCTGACCTTCAGATCGCGGGTAAACAGGGCATAACGCCGGAACGGCTTCGCGTAATGCCCACTGAGATTCAGGGAATTGTTCGTCTCATGCATCAACGCATGGATGACCCGTCGGAAACCCAGCGCCCGTGCCGCTTCCTGGCAGCGAGCCACCAGCACATTGCCCAAACCCGCTTGCGCGCGTCCCGGCAGCACTGCCACCGTTTTCAATACCATCGTATCCACGGCCTGCCCGCGTTGTGCTTGCGCGAGATCGGGAATGCCGAAGACAAAACCCACCGGTTCGCCTTCGCGTTCTGCCAACAAGACCAATTCCGGTCGCACGTGGGGCCGAATCGCTTCGTTCTGTGACACGAACTCCGCCTCACTGATGGGTGTGTAGAGATAATTCTCGCGAAAACTGACGGCCGACACGGCATAGATGCGCTGTAACTCGGCCGTGAAGTCCGCCGGATTCAGCGATCGCAAGCGCACACCCACCGCCTCCAGCCGCGCCCACGTTCGTGGCAGCCGCGGATCGGTCACGGATAAATCATCATTCAGCGCCGAGAAGTACGTCGCCAACGTGGTGAAACCTGCCGCCGCAAACCAACGCGGCCACGAGTCGGGATTGTCGGGTTCGAGAAAAAATGTCGGTTCACTGCCGCGCTCCGTCAGCAAGCGATAGCGGCGCCACGTATTTCCATCCATCGGCCCGATGGCTCGTGTGCAGCCATTGCCTCGCAACTGGTCAACCGCCGCTTCCAGCAACTCCCGTGTTGCGGTCTCATCCACCGCCGCAAAATGTCCGAGCACTCCCGGTGTTTCGTTGGTCAGGGGCGGCACGACACTCCACCAAAGCGAACCACGAGCGACCATCATTTCCCCGCGCAATACCACAATGTGAGCATCCGCGCGTTGCGCGGCGCATTGCTTTGCCGCGTCAAACGGCGGCAACGATTCATGCGACGCGAAGCGATTCTCTTTCAGTTCGGTTACTCGAAAGATTTTGACCATGGTTCAAGGCGGGTGATAACGGCAAAAGCAATGGCGGAAGCGAACGCGGAAATCAACCCTTGCCGCGTCCATCGGGGTGCATCCGTCGGGCACGCGTGCAACTTCGGTTGCCAGCCGATAAAAAGTATCGCGGCCAGCATGACCAACGTCAGCCCCCAAACCGCCAGCGGCAGCGCGTTGCCGTTTTGCCGCCAAACGATCAGATACGGAATCGCCAGCGTGACAAAACCCAACGCGACCGCTTTCAACGTGGCCAACGCGAGGCGGCGGCGCGGACATCGTTCGGCAAACGCCGCCAGGGCAATCATCGCGAGATTGCCCCCGTAGCCCACGCCGTACGCGTAAATCGTGTTCACCGTGCCGATGATTTGCGCCAGGCACAACCAGCACAAGCCGACTCCCCCGACGCAGGCGATGGCGTGAACGGTGTGACGCTGGGGCGTTCGCGCCGGCTTCAGACACAGCAATGTATAAGTCACTCCAGTCGCCACCGGCGCAATCAACCAACGCCAGCTTCCAGCGGCCCAGGTGACGTAAAGCACCAGCCCCGCGCCAATCACCGCGCTCTGCGTCAACCGTGTGGAGCGACGCCAGAAATTGAGTGCAACAAGCACCACCACGAGCACGATCAGACGCACCGTCAATTCTCCGACGGACAAGGCCATCATTCGCGCCAAACAGACATAGCTCACCAACGGCACGAATAGATTGTCCAATCCCCGCCACGCGATGGCTTCCATCAGCATCAGGATCAAACCCATCACCACGGCCATGAGCACCAGTTCGAGGCCTTCAACCTTCGCGCCCCACCGCAAGGCAATCGCGGTCGTAAAAAATGCCACCGCAAAAAACGCCGCCGAGCCTTCCACACTTTTCCAGCCGTCGTCCGTTTCATATTTGTCGTAGCCGTATTTGCGCCCCACCAAAGCCGCCGTCGCATCCGCCAGTGTCAGGATCGCCACTGGAACACAAAACAACAGCACCTCGCCGCGTGCCAGCGTGAACACAAAAGCGACCGCCAGCGGAAACAAAATTTCGCCCCACGATTCCCGCTCGACGCCACCGAGCACTTGACCGAGTTGCGATTTGATCAGCGGCAGCAATCGAATCGCGCCCAGCCCAATCACTGCGATTCCCGCCAACGTCCACACCGGCCAAGTCTCCTGGAACAGCCACGGAAAAGTCAGGCACACCAGCCCCATAACGACGTGAACGATCTTACGGGATAATTCGGGATGAAGGGTAAAGCGCCGTTGGGCGTAGCGCACCGCCAGCATCAAGCCGCCCAGCGCCACGATAACGAGGCTGATGGCCGCAACAGGAGGAATCATGCGATGACTTCCTCCACCACAAACCGGCTGTAAAACCACGCCTTGTCTTGCGCGAACAACCGTTTGGCCAATTCCTCCAACGGACGCAATCGCCCCGCCAACGCCTCCGGACGACTGCGCGGCGCGAGCATGTTCCAATACGCCAGCCGCGCTCCGGGCTGGCTCGCGGCGATCAATCGTTCGAGCAAACGCTGATAGTTTTCCGGCGACATGTATTCGAAGATGTCGCTCAAATTGAACCGATCAATCCGCACGTCCGAATGCGCGTCGAGGTATTCCTCGATGCTGCCGCGCCGCCATTCAAGTCGGTCCAGATTGCGGCGGATGGCGTCAAAATTTTCTGGGCGCAACGCCAAGGGCAACGCCGTGGTGTGCGTACCGGTGAGAATCCATTGCAAATACGGATTGGCCGCCGGATCAAGCGCCGTGAGCGCGTAACGCGTGCGCGCCAAAATCCGATCCGCCACACTGCCTTCCACATATCGGAAAAAAGCCGGATCGCGCCCAAGCCGCCCCATCACGAACCGCGAAAAGAAAATCTTAAACAGCCACCGCCAGCGCCACGTGTTCCATTCGCGCGCGTAGAACGCCTCGCGTTGCGCCAACTCACCACCGGCCAGCAACTGTTCCACGCGTCGGCGCGAATGCACCAACGGTAGCACCCGCGTCCGAAACGTAGCGAAGTAACGCTCAAATTTCCCCGCACTGCCAATACCTTGTTCAATCTCAGTCGCGTGACCGTCCCAGAACTGCCGCGCCTCCGTTGATAGTTGTGACCGGCACCGTTGATAGAGCGCCGCACGCCGGGCGCTGGAGCGCGAACCGACGAGTTCCAGCAATTCGCCATGTTCCAACTCGCGATACGCCGCCACCCGCAATTCGAGACACGCGAGTTGTGCCGGATTCAAGTCCACCGCAATGACTCGCGCCGCACCGCGACTCAGCAGTGCGAGGGCATTGTCCCCGGCGGAGGCAATGGATAAACAGACCTGCCCCGGTTGCGGGTCAAGCGCCGCGACGAGCACGTCCGCATCCTCCCAACATTGGGCGTAGCGAATCGCGGAAAAATCGGCGCGGGAAGCGGCTTCAGTCATGATTGATTTTCTTTACCACACCGGTGCTGCCGTTCATTTCCACTTCGTCGCCGTCCGCAAGTTGGCGCGTGACGCCGGCAATGGCCACGATGGAGGGAATTCCCATTTCGCGGGACACAATCGCCGAGTGCGACAGCAGACTGCCCCGCTCGACCAGCAATCCCGCCGCTGACGCAAACAACATGATCCAACCGGGGTCGGTGCGTTCCGCCACGAGAATTTCCCCCAGCTTTAACACGGCGTTGCGCGGATCCGTCACCACGCGCACGCGACCGCGCACCACGCCCGGGCAACAACCAATGCCCTTGAGATCACCGTCGGTTGTGGTTGGCTTCGCGGACGCGGCGCGCTGATACAAATTGCCGTGATGCACCGGACCGCGCGTCTCGAACCGATCCGCTGGCGGCGGCATCTCCGCATAGCGCGCAAACTCCGCGCGCCGCAAAGCGACGAGTTCTTTGAGATGCGCCGTCGTGGTCGTGCCATCGCAGAAACCCAAAACCTCCTCAAGTTCGAGATAAAAAATGTCGCCGAGCGACGCGAGCAAATCGCGGGCGTGAAATTCCCGGCCCAACGCGACAAAAACGCGGCGCACCCGCCCAAACAGGCGAGTTCGTTCGAAGCGCAAATTCTCGCGGTCGCGCACGCGCTGCCGGGTCTGGCGCAACACCCAATCGAATACCACGCGGCGCAGCGGATGCCCGCGCAACGCCTCCATCACCCGCGTCTCCGCTTGGCGGCGCAGTTGCATTTCAATTCCGGAATCACCACCCGTGTAAGTGTTCGGAGCGCCGGTCTCCTGACCCGGCGCGTTGGTGGATGCTGGCAGATTCGCGCCAGATCGGAGTTCGCCGCTCCCGGCGACGTTGCCGGCTTCACTCTGCAGCCGCTTCGCCAGATGCCCCGCCGACCGCAGCAACGACGTCGGGTCGTCGTGCAGCGTCGCGCTTTCCAGTTTCAACTCATCCAGGCAACGATCGCCGAACTTGTCCAGATACGCGCGATAACTCGTGGCAAATTCCGGCGTGCGGTCGAGTTCACTTAAAATTTCTTCCAACGGCGCGGCGGTCAATTTCTCCACCAGTTCCGGATGCTTTGCCGCCAGTTGCGCCAACTCCTTCACCCGCCGGGCCGGTTCGGCGCTGATGATGCCGCCTTCGCCGCAGAGCAAATTGTTCTGCAACGTACTGTCAGTGTCACCACACCACTTGCCCACCAGCTTGCGCAACACACCGTAAAAGATCATCGCGAAGAAATCGTTCACCAGCGGTGCGTCCCAACGCGTGAGCAACTGCCGTTCGAGATCCTGATAATGCGCGACCAATTCATCGGGCCGCATTTGCGCCAGCGGCGGTGCCGGCGGACGCAATGCCTCGTTCAGACGCGCGTAGAATTTTTTGATGCGACTCTGCAGCGTGAAATGATTTCCAATCAACCCGGCCACCGTCACCGCCAGGTGAAACGAATCTTTGACGCGATCTGCGGTCGAGGCGGGTTGCAACTCCCGCGTGAGTTCTTCGGGCAAACCTTCCTTCACGCCCATCATCTGTTCCATGAAGCGGCGGTTCACCGTGTAACCGGGCAGCAAGGCCAGCACGCGATACCAGTTCAGCAGGTTGTAATACACGCGCCCGCGCACCAACCCGATCATGCAACGAAAGACATTGGCACTGGCCGCAATGCGGTCCGCCGGCACCGCCATCAACCGGCAGAACTGCCGGTACACCTCCTCATACGCGCGCCGGGCAAAGGTGTAGGTCAACGGCGTCGTCACTCCGCCATAACTCTCAGCGATGTTGCTGTTGTCCCACAAATTCAAACTCCCGTCCGGATCGGGCAGCGCCGCGAGCGACGTAATCGGACGCGATTGCAGCAGAAACAACTGGCCGCCTTCGATGGCCCATTCAATGTCTTGCGGCCGGCCAAAGTGCGCCGCGCAACGCCGCGCCAGTTCCGCCACCGCGCGAACCTGTTCCTCGGTCAACGCCGGTTGTCGCGCCCGTTCCGGCGGCAGCGTTTCCACCCGCACGCCTTCTGCCGCATCCGGCGCGGCGCGATGCGCGAGAGTCTTTTCGCCCAGTCGCGTTTCCAGAATTTTTCCCGCACGGTCCACGAACCAGTTGTCGGCGTTCGCCTCGCCAGAAACCAGCGCTGAGCTCAACCCGAATACCGCCGAAACCACCACCACACCACGCCGCCCGCTCACGGGATCGGCACTGAACGCCACGCCTGCGGCGTCAGCATTCACCATGCGCTGCACCAGCACTGCTGGTGCCCGTGGTGTCAGTGAAAGCCCATGCTGTTGGCGATAGGCAATGATGTGTTCGCTGAAACCCGAACGCCACACGGCGGCAATTTTCTCCGCAACCCGCTCGCGCGGCACAAATAAGTGACTCTCCAACTGTCCCGCGAAAGAATGTTCCGCGCCGTCTTCATCGCTCGCGGAAGAACGCACCGCCACAGAGCCGCTGGTCGGCAGCAATCGGTCAAGTGCTGCATTGATTTCGCTCAACACCTCCGCGCCGGGCCGAACGCCGTCCAGAAGCGCGAGGATTTCCGGGGCGGTTTTGGCCGCGGCAAGTTTGGGTTGAGCAGCTTCACCCAGGCTTTCGTGCAACGCCCCGCCAGTCACCACGAACCATTCGGGAATCGGCAACGCCGCGCGATGCAACGCCGCAAGCGCGCGGGCTTTGCCGCCCATTTCGGCGGCGCGAGCGACATCGGCGGGAAGAAGAATCCAGCGCATGGCTAACGATTCTGCATGACGCGCCAGAGTAACGGCACGAGGCCCAGACTCAAATACAGAACCAGCGTCCACAAGCCGGCGAACAATTCGAACCGCTTGCCGCCGCCCGGGATTGGCCGGCGCAGAAAACGCAGCGCCGCCGCTCCGGCCCAAACCAGAATCGTCACGGTCGCAATCCAAACCGGCCAGAAGAAATCAATCCGCTTCGCCGCCTGCCACGCACAAAACGCCGTCGCGCCCATCATCCCCAACCACGCGCAAGTCGCCCCGCGTCGCCCCCAGAGCACCGAGTAGGTTTGCACGCCGGTTTCTTCGTCCGCCGGTGCGCGAATCTTTCGCCCGAACTCGATGACGATGCCGTTGAAAAAGCTCGCTGCGAGAAACCAGAGCAATCCATCCGGCGGCACTTTCATTCCCGCCGGCACCCAATCGCATGCGGTCGCGTACAAATCCACCAGCGGCATGATGAGCATGTGCGTCCAGAGATAGGTGATGGGGCGGGCTTTGAGCCAGTCGCGCGCGAAGAATTCCACGCTCATCAATGCCAGGTATGCCCAGCCCACGAGCAACACCAGCACCAGCCAAGGCGCGAGCCAGAGCGCCAGCAAGAGTTGAATCACGCCGGTGGCGACCCAGAGCCAGCCTAGTTCGCGCAATTGAATCAAACCGCGCGGCACGGGCCGATAAGGGCGATAGCGCGAATCTTCCTCAAAATCTTTGAACTCATCCGCCAGGCGCAATTGCAGGAAGAACAACAAACACGTGGCAAAGGCCACGGCGAAACTGGGCCACGCCGGCAAACGTTCGCTCCCGCGCAGCATTGCGGAGAAACAGACGGCGGAAGAACTGAACGCCAGAACCAACGGTCCGTGCGCGAAGATGGGGAAGCGTTCTCGCTGATAAATCCACCAGCGAGCCATCCCGCGGGCTGTTGCCGGTGGCTGAGTCACAAAGCAGGATGATCCGCTGCAGATTCCTTTTTCCGCCCGCGCGCCAAGCGTCGATGCGCCCGGGTAAATTCATGCGAACTCAACGCCGCAATGATTGAAAGTTCACCCGCCAACGCCAGCGCCCCGCATACTTCCGCCAACGCCGCGGCATGGTCTGTTCCGGCGAGACCGAGAATTTCCAGACAGGCGCGTTGGCTCGGCAAACCCGTCCCACCGCCAACCGTGCCCACAATAATATTCGGCAAAGTCACCGCGGCGTACAGGCCGCCGTTCTCCGCAATTTCAAATCGGGTCACGCCCACGGCGGATTCCGCCACGCAGGCTGCGTCCTGTCCGCAAGCGATGAACAGCGCCGCAAGTCCATTCGCGTAATGCCCCTGCACCCCGATTGTGCCGCTCATCACGCCGCCCACCGCCGACATGCGCCAGTAGTTCACCATCATTTCCGGTGTGCTATGCAGCGAGCGTTTTACCAGTTCCGCCGGCACGGTTATTTCCGCCACCACTTTTTTGCCGCGCACACTCAGAAACGACAACGCCGACGCCTTTTTGTCGCCGGACAAATTCGCTTCGACAAAAAAGTAACGCGGCTGCACCGGCGTGTGTTGTTGGATGTAATCGCACACGGCCTGTGTGGCGATGGTGACCATGTTTTGCCCCGAAGCATCGCCCGTGGTGAACTCGAAGATGAGATAAACGTGGTTGCCTTCGATAGCGAAGCGCAAATCCGCCAGTCGGCCATGCTGGGTCGTGGCTTCCGCCGTCTGGCGCAACTTGTCTTGCTGCGACAAGACCCACACCACGAATCGTCCGGCTTCCTCCACGTTACGGAACACAAATCCCGGCGCGCGACTCACGCCTTGATTGACCAGCATCACCGCGCAACCGCCCGCCGCGCTGATAACTTGCGCACCGCGACTATACGAGGCGACCAGCGCCGCTTCGGTCGTGGCCAACGGCACGTAATAATCACCCTGCGCGAACAGTCCATTGACTCGCAACGGACCGGCCAGCCCCACCGGCACTTTCACCGTGCCGATGAAATTCTCGATGTTGTGTTGATACGCCTCCAATTGCGCGACCGTCCCCGGGTCTGCCAATTGCGCCCGTGCCGCAGCTTGATCGCGCAGCAGCTGCCAGCGTTTCTCCAGCGCCTCTGGCGTCAGCCGCGCACCGCCGGGAACTTTTTCCGCCGGCGGATCTTGTTTGGAACGCAGCCGCGCCGCCAAAGACTCCATGTCTTTCGCCGCCAGCAATTGCTGGACAAATCCGGTGGCTTTGCGCGCGTCGGTGGGCATGGAGTACTTTCTAGATTAACCGCCCAGCGTCGTCGGATCGGTCACATCGCCCTTGTTGAAATCCACGTAGTGTTCCGTCAAGTCGGCCGCATACATCACGGCGCTCGCTTTGCCGAGATTTAGGTTGATGTGCAGTTCAAATTCCTTCGGCGCGGCGGCGGCGCAAAGCGCTTTGAACGTCGCCTTGGTCGGCTGACCGCGCTTGAGGCTCCACAAAACCTTTTTGGAATCTGGCGCGCTATAGCCGATATCCACTTTCTCTTCCACCACCTTCGCCGCCGAATAACCAATCGCGTCAATGATGCGGCCCCAATTCGGATCGCCCCCATGCCAACTGGTCTTCACCAGCGCGCTGTTCGCCACTGCCCGCGCTGCCGCGTCCGCGTCTTGAATCGTCTTTGCGCCATTCACGCGAACGGTTACGACGCGATGCACGCCCTCGCCATCGCGCACAATCATCTTGGCCAATTCGAGGCAGACGTAATTTAGAGCGGCTTGAAAAGTTTGGTGGGGCGAGGCTCCTGACGCGCCGGCTCGCGAGGACGCTCGCCCCACCAGCCTCTCGTTCCCCGCCAACCCATTCGCCAACACCAGCACCGTATCGTTCGTGCTCATGTCGCCGTCCACCGTGATGCGATTGAAACTCTGCGCCACCGCTTCCTGCAACGCCGCCTGCAAAACTTTCGCCTCAATCGCCACATCCGTCGTAATGAAGCACAACATCGTGGCGTGCAAACCACCGTGCGGCAAAGCTGCCGGACGCGCGCCCGTCGCCGACATGCCGGGCTGAATCATTCCCGCACCTTTGCAGATCCCGCCGATGCGCACCTTCTTGCCACCCAACGAAAACTCCACCGCGATCTGCTTCGGCTTCGTGTCACTCGTCATGATCGCTTCCGCTGCTTCCGCCGCGTGCGCCGGCTCATTACCGAGAATTTGCAGCGCATGCAAAATGCCGGACTTCACATTCGCCATTGGCATCGTCACACCAATGCGTCCGGTGCTGCCGACCAAAATCTGTTCATCCGGCAGGTTTAGTTGCTGCGCCAGCACTGTCGTCATTTCGCGCGCGTCCTTCATGCCTTGCTTGCCGGTGCAAGCGTTCGCGTTGCCAGAATTCACCACGATGGCCTGGGCGACACCTTTCTTGACTCGTTCGACGCAGACCTTCACCGGCGCAGCACAAACCTGGTTCGTCGTGAACATCCCTGCGACCGTCGCCGGCACTTCGGACACGATCAACGCGAGGTCGCGTTTCTTGCCTTTCTGCGAACCCTTGCCCGTGCCAAGCCGTTTGATGTCGCAAAACACACCACTGGCGAGGAAACCTTGCGGCGCGACGATTGAACCTTCGATGACTTTGAATTTCTGCTTCATTAAATCGGCAAGAGATTGCCAACGCGCGGCGCGGCTGCAATGCAAATTCTCTTGGTAGCCGCCGAGGTAACGAGGCGGATTGCGCGAAACCTCACTCCCCGCCTCCTCACGTCGGCGGCTACCAATCGCTACCGACAAAACACCAGCACTAGAATCTGCACCGACACGATGCGCAGCAGCATGGTCAACGGATACACCGTCGCATACGCCACCGACGGCGCGTCCGACTTGGAAACTGCGTTCGCAAACGCCAGCGCCGGCGGATCGGTCATGCTGCCCGCCAGCAAGCCGCTGATCGCGGTGAAGTTCAGCTTCATCACGCCGCGCGCAAGCAAACCAACGATCAGCAACGGAATTACCGTGATGGCGAAACCACCACCCAGCCACAGCAAGCCTTCGTGCGTGAAGACTTTTTCAAAAAAGTGCTCGCCCGCCTTGATGCCGACGCAGGCTAGGAACAGCACGATGCCTAATTCCCGAAACGCCAGATTCGCGTTCGCCGGCATATACCACACCAACGGCCCGATGCGACCGAGGCGACTTAGAATAATCGCAATCACCAGCGGTCCGCCTGCGATGCCGAGTTTCACCGGCACGGGAATGCCGGAGAATTGGAAAGGAATCATTCCGAACAAAACTCCCAGCGCGATACCGACGAAAATCGGCACAAAGTTGGTTTCGTTCAGCGCGTGAACGGAGTTGCCCAATTCCGCCGTTGCCTTGGCAATGCCCTCGTCTTCGCCGACCAGTTGCAACACGTCGCCAAACTGCAGCGCCAATCCCGGCATCGCTGTCATCTCGATTTCCGTGCGCGACACCCGCGTGACCGTAACGCCGAAACGATCGTCCAAACCCAGTTGATCAATCGTTTTACCCAACACCGCTTTGCGGGTGACCGCCACCTTGCGAGTGGTGACCCGCCCGGCAGCTTTGTAGAGGTTCACATCCGTTTCCACGCCGACGATGACACGGAACTTCTCCAGATTCTTTTTTGAGCCGACGGCCAGGATGGTGTCGCCCTGATGCAACACCGTTTGATCCGTCGCCGTGTGCACTTCAGGCTCGCCCGCCCGCTTGATGCGCGAAACGACGACGCTGATTTCATTACGCCCCGGAATGTCCCCGATGGCGAGACCTTCGAGATTGGAGTTGCGCACGAGAATGTTCATGCGCTCGACGGGATCAATACCGCGACGTTGTTCGTTGCGATATGCTTCCGCCTCCTGCTCGGGATTGATGCGGTAACCGAATCGCAACAACAGCAGCACGAAGATGATTCCAAACACGCCGCCCGGATAAGCGACCGCATACGCCAATGCCGGCAACGTCGCCTTGTCCGCAAATGCTTCGCCTAATGATTTGAGCGTTTGTTGCGTTGCGCCCAACGACGGCGTATTCGTCGTTGCGCCAGAGAACAAGCCAAGCGAAGCGACCAAATCCACGCCCATGACTTTGTTCACGAACACCAACGTGGTTACGACCCCAAGCAACACAACGCTTAGCGCCAACAGATTTAATTTGAGTCCCTGCCGTCGCAGCGATGCAAAGAAGCCTGGTCCGAGTTGTAGCCCGATCGTGAAGACGAACAAGATCAGCCCGAACTCGCGCACGAATTCGAGGATTTCCTTTTCAATGTGAAATCCAAAGTGGCCGAGCAGGATTCCCGCGAACAAAACCCCGGCTATTCCCAGCCCCACTCCGCGCACCTTTACACTCGCCATTAACAGACCGAGCGCTCCCACCAATGACAGCACCAACACCGCCCAGGCCACCGGATTCACTTCCGCCATTTTCGTTATCCATTCCATAGTCAATTCGGCTCAAACGAGCCGCAGAAATGATAAACAACTCATCCCGCGCAACCTTCGCGTTTTTTGCGATTCTCTTATCCGCGAGGCGCGGCGTCAGTCCGGCACGCCAATTTCCCCGCGAAGATAAGTGACCGCGCGGCCACCGATTCTCACGCGCTCTCCAACCAGTTCACAAGCCAACTCGCCGCCGCGTTGCGAAATCTGGCGCGCGAACAGCTTCTCCTTTTGCAATCGCTCCGCCCAAAACGGAATCAATGTGCAATGTGCCGAGCCCGTCACCGGGTCTTCATCCACGCCCGCGCTTGGGGCAAAAAAGCGCGAGACGAAATCGCAATCGTCTCCCGGCGCGGTCCCGATAATGCCCAGACAATCGAGCTTCTTCAGCAGCGCGAAATCCGGTTTCAACGCGCGCACTTCCGCTTCAGTCGCAAAGACGGCGAGAAGATCGCGGGCCTTGAAAACGCTCTGCGGTGCCGCGCCAAGGCCGCGCACCAGAGCTTCCGGAATCGCGACGCTTGTGGCGGGACGTGATGGAAAATCGAGCGTCAGCAAATCCTTCGCACGTTTGACGGAGAGCAAGCCACTGCGTGTGTGAAAATGAACTTCATCGCCCCGCAGGCCGCGTTCGTTGAATAAAATGGCGGCTGCTGCCAACGTCGCGTGACCGCACAAATCCATCTCGATCGTGGGAGTGAACCAGCGCAGTTCAAAGTCGCTCCCGCGCGAGACGGTGAACGCGGTTTCAGCCAAATTGTTGTTTGCCGCGATACCTTGCAATGTCGCGTCCGGCAACCACGCGTCGAGCGGACACACGCCGGCTGGATTTCCGCCGAACGGATTCGTCGCGAATGCCGAGACCTCGTAGTAGGGCAGTTTCAAACCAACCCCGCCGTTTCCGGAAAGCCGCACAAGATATTCATGCTTTGCACCGCCTGACCGCTCGCGCCCTTCACCAGATTATCCTCGGCACTCATCACGACCAGCCGCCCCGTGCGCGGATCGAGTCGCCACGCAATTTCACAAACATTCGTGCCGACGACATTCTTCGTGTCGGGCAACGCTTTGCCTTCCAGCACGCGCACGAACGGTTCGTTGGCATACGCTTTGGCGTAACAGGCGGCAATTTGCTCGCCGACTTTCGCCGCCCCTGCAGCGTCGGAGAAATGTTCCGATGGCGCGAGATAAAGTGTCGTCAAAATGCCACGATTCACCGGCATCAAATGCGGCGTGAATTGGATCACCACTTTCTCGCCCGCTACCAGCGACATCTGCTCTTCGATCTCCGACAAATGCCGGTGCTTCGGCACACCGTAAGGCCGCACACTTTCGTTGCACTCACAAAACAGGTAATCCAACTCCGCCTTCCGCCCCGCGCCGCTCACCCCACTGTGCGAATCCGCGATAATGCCATGTGGTTTGATGAGCCCCGCTTTGAGCAATGGCAGCGTCGGCAATAAGATGCTCGTCGGATAACAACCGGGCGATGCGATCAACGATGCCTTTTTGATTTCCTCGCGATAAAATTCCGGCAACCCGTAAACCGATTTGGCGAGCAACTCGGGCGCGGGATGGTCGTGCGCATAAAACTCTTTGTAAACCGCCGCACTCTTGAGGCGGAAGTCGGCACTCAGATCGATTACGATGCTACCAGCGTTCATCAATGGCACGGCGTATTCCGCGGCGACCCCGTGCGGCAACGCCAGAAAAACCACATCCGCCTGCTTGGCGAGCAGCTCGGCATTCGGCTCAACGAAGCGCAGCGTTTTGGATTTGGGATGACTCGCAAATTTTGGGAACACTTGCGCGAGCGTTTGCCCGGCACTTTGGCGCGAAGTCACGGCAACCAACTCGGCATTGGGATGGTTCAGCAACAGTTTGACGAGTTCTTCGCCCGAGTATCCGGACGCGCCTACGATGGCAACTTTCTTTGATGTCATTTTGCGATCCTCTACGCGGCGGATTGTCCCTTAGTCCCGCCGGTTTTGTAAATATCAGGTTTGTGGCGCTCCATGTGATTTTCCGGCTTGGCCAGCTGGGTGAACCCATGCGGCGCGTACAGCCCATGCGCATCTTTTGTCACTAGATTGAACCGCCGCAAGCCCTGCAACTGCGGATGCGCCATCACACATTCGATCAACCATTTTCCCAACCC
>CAZKMR010000058.1:21291-29593 GCA_964553795.1 uncultured Bifidobacterium sp.
AGCCCTGCAACTGCGGATGCGCCATCACACATTCGATCAACCATTTTCCCAACCCACGCCCGCGATGACCTTCCAGCACATACACGTCGCAGAGATAAGCAAACGTCGCGCAATCCGTGACCACCCGTGCCAGGCCGATTTGAGCGTCGCCCTCAAACAAACCGAAGCACAACGAATTTCGCACCGCGCGTTCAACGACGGCGCGAGGAATCTGTTCGGACCAATAAGCGCGCGCCAGAAATGCGTGAATGGCGGCGACATCGAGTTTGGCGGGATCTGTCGAGATGGCGAACCCGTTCTGTTTCCATTCAGTGTGCATAAGCAAAAAACCCCGCCAGCATTGCCAGCGGGGTTTGAAATTTTCCAGTGCGATTAACGCTTGCTGAACTGGTAACGCTTGCGCGCACCGGGCTGGCCGTACTTCTTGCGCTCTTTCATGCGCGAATCGCGCGTGAGCAAACCTTCGCTCTTGAGCGAGGGGCGCAAGTTGGCGTCGAACTCGAGCAAGGCGCGAGCGATGCCGTGGCTGACCGCACCGGCCTGACCGTTCGGGCCACCGCCATACACGTTGATTTTCACGTCCACTTTATCGGTCGTGCCGGTGACAGACAACGGCTGCGATGCCGTGGCCCGCAGGGTTTCCACCGGGAAATAATTATCGAAGGCGCGGCCATTCACGGTGATTTTGCCGCTGCCGGTTGCGATGCGGACGCGCGCGACGGAGGTTTTGCGGCGGCCCGTGCCGAGAAATTCAGGAGTCTTGGTAGCCATCTAATTTATTGCGAGTGGATGGTTGAGAGATGAGAGATTAATTCGCGGCCTTGAGCGTCGCCGGCTTCTGCGCGGCGTGGGTATGATTCGGTCCCTTGAACACTTTCAGCTTGGTGAGCAGAACGCGACCGAGGCGATTCTTGGGAATCATGCCTTTCACGGCGCGGGTGATAAGTTGCTCGGGCTGCTTGGCGCGGAGTTGTTCGACAGTGAAATGTTTTTCGCCACCCTTCCAACCGGAATACGTCATGTATTCCTTGGCGGTTTCCTTTTTGCCGGTGACCTTCACTTTTTCGGCGTTGACGACGACCACGAAATCGCCCGCGTCAAGATGCGCCGTATAAGTGGGCTTGTTTTTGCCGCGCAGGATGTCGGCAATCTGGACGGCCAACCGGCCCAACACGGCGCCTTCGGCATCAATCACATGCCACTTGCGCTCATCAACATTGACTTTCGGCAAATACGTTTTCATTCAGTTCCCGTCAAAGGGATGCAGACGTTATCAAATGAAGCGTTGAAGTCAACTGCTCTTTCCGCTGGATTTTGGTTGGTAAAATTCGGCAAGCTGCGCGTCTGAATTGGCATTGTATCCGTGACGAACACCGAGAATCCATCATTCCGCCCGCCGACCGGCCGCCTGCTGCTGATTGCCGGCGTCGTTTACGGGTTTGATCAGCTGACAAAATATCTTGTGCTGCAATTCCTTGGCCACGGCCAGGAACGCGTGATTATTGACGGCTTTTTCCGCTTCGTGCATTGGGGCAATACCGGCGCAGCGTGGAGTCTGTTTCGTGGCAACAACACGATTCTCGCCATCGTCGCGGCCGTCGCGCTGGTTGGAATGTTTCTCGCCCGCAAACATTTTGACACCCGCACCCTGCTCGGCCAACTCGCCTTCGGCATGATTCTGGGCGGCATTGCCGGCAATCTCACCGACCGTTTGTTGCCGAGTCGGCGGCACGTCATTGATTTTCTCTACTTCTATGTGAACACCGAGCGCGGCGAAGTCGGCTTTCCGGCGTTCAATGTCGCGGACAGCGGCATTTGCGTGGGGGTGGCGTTGTTCTTCTGGGTGATGTGGCGCGCCGAACACCCCGCCAGTTCAGCGTCGCCGTCCTCCTCGAGTTCCAAGGCTGATTAACCTTGGCCGCCATGTCCGTCCCACGCACCGAAACGTTGACCATTGATCGTTCGTATCCGAACGAGCGTCTGGACGCTTTCCTGCGACGGCATTTCCCCGCCTTGTCGCGAGGCGCAGTGCAACGGCTCATCGAACAGGGCCACATCACCGTCAACGCCAAACCCACCAAAGCCACGCACACTCCGCGCGCGGGCGAAATCGTCCGGATAGAATTCCCCGAAGCGAAACCCGCCGAAGCACAGCCCGAGGACATTCCGCTCGACATTATTTATGAGGACGAGTCGTTGTTGGTGCTAAATAAACCTGCCGGCATCGTTGTGCATCCCGCCGCCGGCAATGAAGAACACACGCTCGTTAATGCGCTGCTTCATCATTGCGAAGGCGAACTCAGTGGCATTGGCGGGATCGCGCGACCCGGCATCGTACATCGGCTCGACAAAGAAACCAGCGGCTGTCTGGTGGTGGCCAAGAATGACGAAACGCACGTCGCGCTCTCTACCCAATTCGCCGGGCGTTCGGTGGAAAAAATTTACGTTGCCATTGTCTGCGGGGTGATTCCCCGCGATGAGGGAAATATCCGCGCCGCCATCGCCCGGCATCCCACCCATCGCAAACGCATGACCGTATGCGATGACGAGGATGGGCGTCCGGCCCACACCGGATACCGAGTCATCGAACGATTGAACGGCGCGACCTTGGTCGAAGCGGAGTTGCATACCGGGCGCACGCATCAGATTCGCGTTCACTTTCAGCACCTGGGATTTCCCGTCGCGGGCGACGCCACTTACGGCCAACGCCAAACGCGCAAACTCGCCGAGCAAACCCGTTACGAAGCTCCGCGGGTTCTCCTGCACGCGCACAAGCTCGCCTTTACTCATCCACGGTCGGGAAAGAAAGTCAGTTTCACGGCGCCCATTCCCGCCGACATGGAGGATGCGCTGAAGTTTTTGCGATCGGAGTAGGTGCGGAAGCGCGGCATGTTCATGTAACGGCTGCCTTTTGTTTTGACAAGCCGCGCCGGTCCTTGTGGCATAACACGAGCAAATCAAATCTCAGCCATGAAAAAATACAACGTCGGCATCATCGGATACGGTTGGGTCGCCACCGCCCACATTCCCGCCATCAACGCTTCGCCGCTCGCGCAAGTGACCGCGATTTATTCATCGCGCCCGCTGGATTCCGCCGAACTCAGCGCCAAACACGGCGGCCGCGTCACCGCTTACGATGACCTCGACAAGATGCTCGCCGACCCGAACATTCACGTGGTTTCCATTTGCAGCTATCCAAACCAGCACAAAGAACAATTCATTAAAGCCGCGCGCGCGGGCAAACACATCATCATCGAGAAACCACTCTGTCTCTCGCTGAAAGACCTGCGCGAAATGGAAGCCGCGCTCAAGAAAGCCAAAGTCAAAACCTGCGTCTGCTTCGAGTGCCGCTACTCGAGCCAATTTCTCGCCACCAAAGCCGCGATTGATCAAGGCCTGCTCGGCACGTTGCACTACGGCGAAGTGGATTATTATCACGGCATCGGTCCGTGGTATGGGCAATTCCGCTGGAACACCCGTAAAGACGCCGGTGGAAGTGCGCTGCTCACGGCCGGTTGCCACGCCCTCGACGCCCTGCTCCTCTGCATGGGCAACGACGTCGCCGAAGTCACCAGCTACGACACCAAGTCCAAGAGCAAAATTTTCGCGCCCTACGAATACACCACGAGCAGTGTAACGATTCTGAAGTTCAAGAACGGCAGCATCGGCAAATGCGCGGCCATCGTGGATTGTCTCCAACCGTATTATTTCCACACCCACCTCGTCGGCAGCGAAGGCAGCTTGCTCGACAACAAATTCCACTCGCAAAAACTCAAGACGAACAAGAACAAGTGGGGCGAACTCGCGATGAACATGCTGGATTCCGGTGACGTGGCGGACCACCCCTACACCACGCAATTCGCCGCCTTCTTCACCGCGCTGGCTGCCGGCAAGGAAATGCCGCTGACCAGCTTCACCGAGGCCGCCCGCACCCATGAGATCATGTTCGCTGCGGACAAGTCAGCCGCCACAGGGAAGCCGGTAAAGCTGTAACGGCCAACACCGCGCCGCCAAGCCCAGCGCCATAGGCGCGACATATTTATAGAAATCCGCAATTAGCCCCCAAGCTCCGTCAGGAGCGGCACGTCGGCGTGTGTCGCTCCTGACGGAGCTTGGTTTTTAGTTAACATGATTCTATAAACATGTCGCGCCTCCGGCGCTTGGGTTACGTCTGAAATAAACCTGCGGAACAATGAAGATCACGACCAAGCCAAAACTTGAAGACGAGGGTGATTCTGACGATGAAGATGATGACGAACCTCCCATGCGATATGCGTTTTATGGCCGCTTTGATCGTGGTAAATACTCCGTTGAGTTCAGAGTCGAAACCAAGCCTGATGTATTTGAAACGTGCTCTCAACTTACCATGATCGTCAGCAATCCAGATGATTACGAATAAGGGAAAACAATTTTGATGAAAGGCGTTTCACTATCTCGCCTCGAATTCGAGCGCGACCTGTGGTCCCGCGAATTCACGCTCGTCGCGGGCGTGGATGAAGCCGGGCGCGGGCCGTTGGCCGGGCCGGTCGTGGCGGCGGCGGTCATTCTGCCGGCAACTTGGGCGAATGGCGGCTTTGACGCGCGCTTGGTTGAATTGAACGACTCCAAGCAACTCACCGAGGCGCAACGCGAAAATTTCTTCCAGATCATCACCACGCATCCCGAAATCCGGTTCGCCATGGCCATCGTGGATGCGATGACGATTGATTGCATCAACATCCTGCAAGCCACGCATCGCGCGATGATCGAAGCGCTGGCCAAACTCCTGCCGCAGCCACAACATGTGCTCGTGGACGGTCGACCGGTGAAAAGCATGACGCTGCCGCAAACCGCGCTGGTGAAAGGCGATTCGCGCAGTTATTCGATCGCCGCCGCCAGTGTGCTAGCCAAAGTCACGCGGGACCGGATGATGTTTGAATTCGACACGCAGTTTCCCGGCTATGGTTTTGCGATCCACAAAGGCTACGGCGTGCCTCAACATCTCGCCGCCATCGAACAACTTGGGCCATGTGCGATTCATCGTCGCAGCTTCGCTCCGCTACGCCTCCGGCAAACCGAATTGCTTTAAGGTAGTGCGGGGGCAATGGCGAATACTTGCACCGGAAATGATTCCGCCGCCGCGGCATTCCGAAATAGGCGCGCGTCCAGATTCTGAAATTCTGGTCGTGTCGCCAGACTGACCGCCAGCAGCGAGCCGCGCCGAACGAGAAAGTATTTCGCTCCTGAAGCCGAGATGGTTTCCGGCGTTGGATGCAACTCGTCCCCATGCCACGGCTGATTGAGATGAAACGCAACATATAGTCCGGTGCGTCCCCCCGGTAAATTCGCACTGCCAGCGAGCGAACCAAGCACTTCCGCCGCGCGCATTTTATCCGCCAGATTCACGGCGTAATTCCCCGCAGTTGCCGCCCGATCTCGCAGTAGCACCGCCTGTGCAAACAACGGAAGAACTGCCGCCAGCCAAATAGCTACGAAGCACACGCGACGACGCGCCGGCGAGACTGAGTCCGCGTCAACCGCCCACCGAACCGTCCCCGCAAAGAAGAACGGCAGCGTCACGTAGAAAAAACGCTGCTCGGCGAATGTGAAATAACACGGCAGATAGATCGCGGCCAAACACAGCGGTGGCACCAACAAATCGCTCCACGCTGAACGCCCGGCGCGCTGTCGCCAGACCGCCAGCCAACGCACCAACAGCGCGACTGCGGCTAGATTGATGCTCGTCCACAGGAATAAAAGCGTGAGACTGTTTTTTACGAGCACCGCGATCTGATGACGAGTGTAATCCCAATTCTCCCACGGCGACCACGTTTGATACGACATTTGCGACGGTTCTTCCCAACTCGTAACGCGCCCCGCAGCCGGCGCGTGAAAATGTCGCGCGAATGGATGATAACGCTCAACATCCGATGGCCCGGTCAGCGTATGGGTGATTGCCGGAGTGGTGGAAAACGCCAGTCGTCCGTATTTGGCTGATAGAACCGTAATCCAAGGCAGCGCCAACAATCCGAGCACCATGAAACTCAATGCCGTTGAGCGGACAACGCGCGGACCCATCACCGCTCCCCGTCGAAATGCGCGCCAGCCAAACACCACCATCACCAAAACGCCCAACGGCAGCGCTATTGCTTTGATCAGATACGCGACGCCCCAGCAAGCACCCGTCATCGCGGCGCGAGATTTTGTCTTCAACCATGCGCCCGAGATAATTGGCGCCAACGCCGCCAACAATACTCCTGAAAGCAACAGATCCGGCGTGATGAATTGCACCGACCACCAAGCGCTCGCTACCGCCGCCAGCAGCGAACCTCCGGCGATCCATCGTTCGGGCAGACGCAACGCTTCATAGAGTTGTTTTGCGCCCCACACAAAAACCAGCGCCGAGAGCGCCATTGCAATCCGCGCGGACAACAGCGGCTCTAAACCACATTTGTAACCAACCGCAAGCAGCCAACTCAACAGCGGCCCCCAATAGCCCGATATCGCGAGTTCGAAATTTCCTTCGGTGCAATAGAAAGCAATCCGCAGATACGCCACCGCATCAGGATTCAATGCGTGTCGGAAAATCCATCCGAGAATTACGAGAAGGAAGACCTGCCCGACTAAAATCAGGCGAAAGCTCTGGGGGAGATTCATGCCCGCGCTAAAACCGAATGCGGCGGCTATTTGTCGCGGATGTGCTCATACACATTCAGGTAATGCTCCCCGGGATGATTCCACGAGTAATCGCAGCGCATCCCGTTTTGCATCAGTTCACGGAAGTGTTTCGGATACGAATACCACATGCCGATGGCGCGATGCAGCGCGGACTCGATGCCGGCGTTATTGAAGTCATTGAACGTGTAACCATTGCGCTCTTCGTACGGCACCGGCGCATGATCGGCATCGAAAACCGTGTCCGCCAAACCGCCCGTGGCACGCACGATGGGCACGGTACCGTACTTCAACCCGATCATCTGCGTCAGGCCACAGGGCTCGAACAGGCTTGGCACGATGATCATTTCTGAACCAGCGTAGATGAGCCGCGATAAATCCTCGTTGAATCCGATCTCGATGTGACAATCCGGGTTGTCGTTGTAATGCCGCTTCAGTTCGTGAAACTGATGCGTGATCCGCGCATCGGCGGCGGTGCCGAGCAACACGAACTGACAGCCGTTGTGCAAACAGTAGTGAATCGCATGCGTGACGAGCGGCAGCCCTTTCTGCTGATCGAGCCGCCCGACGTAGCAGACGATGGGGCGCAACACATCGCGCAGCCAGAAACGATTCCGCAGCGCGGCTTTGTTCGCGAACTTGTCGTCGAGCGTATCCACGCCGTATTGCCGGGGAATGTGGGTGTCCGTTTCGGGATTCCACACGTCGTAATCGAGACCGTTGAGAATGCCGCCCAGCTTGCCTTGATGCACGTTGAGCGTGTGCCCGAGACCATAGCTTTGCGACGAATACAGAATCTCGCCCCGATACCGCGGCGATACGGTGGTGATAAAATTTGAGTAAACGATGCCGCCCTTCATCAAGTTGAGCGCACTGTGATTGAAATTGTCCTGCAGCCGGTCCTGATGAAAGAAGTAGCCGTGCCGGTTCAGTCCGGTAGCCCGCAGGATGTGCTCGCGTGTGAGACCCTGATGCTGGACGTTGTGCAAGGTGTAGCAAACCCGCGAATGCGTCATGCCGAGATGCTTATACATCTCAAAAAGCATCACTGGCACGAGCCCCGTCTGCCAATCGTGACAGTGAATCACGTCCGGATGCTTGCCGCTCTTCAGCATGAACTCCAACGCCGCGCGACAGAAAAACGCGAAGCGCTGATCGTCGTCGGTTTGGCCGTAAAACGTGCGCCGGTTGAAAAAATTGTGGTCACCGTGCGCATCAATGAAGAAGCATTTGCGCCCATGCACGAAACCGAAAAACACCGTGCAATGAATCGCCCCGTTATACCACGGCACCCAGAGATCGTTGAAAATGGGCTGTAAATTGAAGATGCGGTCGTAGCGCAGGCAATCGTATTTCGGGAGGATGATCTCGACGGAATTGCCGCGAATTTCCAATTCGCGACTCAATCCATAGACGACATCGCCCAGCCCGCCTACCTTGGCGACCGGCGCGCATTCGGATGCGATTTGGATGATGTACATGGTCAGACTTGGGAAACCACGAATGGACACGAATGGACACGAATCTCATTCAACCCAGCGTGTCTTGGACTGCGGTGGCAGAGCGCAGCGGCGACACCGCTTTTGCACGCACCAAACACTTTCAAACACTCGGGAGAATGCCGTGCGCACGAAAGCGGCGTGGCGCT
>CAZKMR010000059.1:0-27976 GCA_964553795.1 uncultured Bifidobacterium sp.
GTGATTCTGCATCTTGCGACGCAGGCGCAAGCCGACATTCCCGTGCTCTGGGCTGATCACGGTTACAATCGCCCCGCTACCTACAAACACGCCGAAGCGTTGAAGCAGCAACTCAAGCTCAACGTGAAGGCATTCGTGCCGAAGATGACGGCGGCGCATTACGACGCGATCCACGGCGGCGCGCCCGAACCGACGCCCGAGAACGAACAACGCATCAAAGACTTCAGCGCGGTGATGAAGCTCGAGCCCTTCATGCGCGGCATGAAAGAACTCGCACCCACGATCTGGCTCACGGCATTGCGCAAGGTGCAGAATCCCAATCGTGCCGGCCTCGACATCGTTGTCGCCGATTCCAATTTCAACACGATCAAAGTCAGCCCGGTGTTTTATTGGAGCGACGCGGACATGGAGAATTATTTGAAGCAACACAACTTGCCAAACGAGTGGGATTACTTTGATCCGGCCAAGGCAGACGAGAAACGCGAGTGTGGTTTGCACGCGGCGTGGGGCGGTAAAGCGGCGGCGGCAGCCTGAATTTCAACCACGGATGAACACGGATTCAGAAAAATCTTTTATGCGAATTCCGCCAATTAGCGCGAATTCGTGGCATACACTTCAAGCCGTTCCCCATCCGTGTGAATCAGTGTCCATCCGTGGTTAATATTTTTTGAAATGAGTTCATATCACTTAGACCATTTGCAGTATTTGGAGACGGAGGCGATTCACGTTATGCGTGAAGTCGCCGGTGAGTTCGAGCGCCCCGCCCTGCTCTTCTCCGGCGGCAAAGATTCCATCTGTCTGTTGCGGCTCGCTGAGAAGGCATTTCGTCCGGCGGAAATTCCGATGCCGTTTCTCAACGTGGAAACCGGGCACGAATTTCCCGAGTTGATTGAGTTTCGCGACCGCCGCGCCAAACAACTCGGCGCCAAACTCATCGTGCGTACGGTGGATGAAGCCATTGCCAAAGGTTTCGCCACGCCTGCGCCCGGCGAGATCAGTCGCAATAAACTTCAGATTCCCGTCCTGCTCGCGGCGATTGAAGAGTTTCGTTTTGATTGCGCCATTGGTGGCGCGCGGCGCGACGAAGAAAAAGCCCGCGCCAAGGAGCGCTTTTTCAGCTTTCGCGACGGCTTCGGCCAGTGGGATCCGAAAGCGCAACGACCCGAGATTTGGAATCTCTACAATGCTCGTGTGAATCCCGGTGAGAACATGCGCGTGTTTCCATTATCGAATTGGACCGAAATGGACGTGTGGCAATACATCAAGCGCGAGCAACTCGAAGTGCCCAGCATTTATTTCAGCCACGAACGCGACTGTTTCCGCCGCGGTGGCCAGTGGCTTCCAGTTCCCCCAGCGCACACCGGCAACGGCAAACCTGATCCTTATGACGGCGCGCGCCCGAAGGCGAATGAGCCGAGCAAGAAAATGGTCGTTCGCGTACGCACCATTGCCGACATGATCAGCACCGGCATGATTGAATCCCCGGCCGACAGCGTGGACGACATCATCGCCGAAGTCGCTGCCGCGCGCGTCACCGAACGCGGCACGCGGGCTGACGACAAAGCCAGCGAAGCCGCAATGGAAGATCGCAAGAAGGCAGGATATTTCTGAGCCATCTGCCAACTCCTTTTTCCCATGTCACACTCTCACTCGATTGAAATTCTCCGCTTCAACACCTGCGGTTCGGTGGACGACGGCAAATCCACGCTCATCGGCCGGTTGCTCTACGACTCAAAGTCGTTGATGGAAGATCAGGTGGAAGCGCTCGAACGTTCCGCCGACATCACGGGCGGCGGCCAGATCAATCTCGCCAATCTCACCGATGGTCTCCGGGCCGAGCGCGAGCAAGGCATCACGATTGATGTCGCGTATCGCTATTTCGCGACGCCGAAGCGCAAATTCATCGTCGCCGACACGCCCGGTCACGTGCAATACACGCGCAACATGGTGACCGGCGCGAGCACGGCCAATCTCTCCGTCGTCCTGGTGGACGCGCGCCAGGGCGTCATTGAGCAAACCCGCCGCCACACGTTTATTGCTGCGATGCTCGGCATTCCGCATCTCGTCATTGCGATTAACAAGATGGATCTGGTGGATTGGAAAGAAGAACGGTATCTGGAAATTCGCGATGAGATCGAAGGTTTCCTGCCCAAGCTCGACATCTTCCGCGACGTAAAATTCATTCCCATCAGCGCGCTCAACGGCGACAACGTCGTTGAATCTTCCCCGCACACGCCGTGGTATCCCGGGCCGACATTGCTGGCGCATCTGGAAACCGTCCATATCGCCAGCGACTGGAATCTGAGTGCGTTTCGCTTGCCGGTGCAATGGGTGAATCGCCCCAACAATCCCACGGACAAATCGCTGCATGACTTTCGCGGTTTGAGCGGTCAGGTCGCGGGCGGCATTGTGCGCAAAGGCCAGCAGGTCGTCGTCTTGCCCGGCGGCATCAAGACAACCGTCAAAGACATCTGGACCTACGACGGCTCGCTGGTTGAAGCGTTTTGTCCGCAAGCCGTCACGCTCTGCCTCGAACACGACGTGGACATCAGTCGCGGCGACACCATCATCGGCCTGGAAAATCCGCCGGGCATGGGCACGGAACTTCAGGCGCGCGTTTGCTGGATGCATCCCAAAGCGTTGCAGCCGGGCCGGAAGTTTTTCCTCAAGCACGGACCACAAACGGTGCAAGCCGTCGTGACCACTGTTGAAGCGCGCATCAACATGAACACGTTTGATCGCGAAGAAACTCCCGGCGAATTGAAAATGAACGACATCGGAATTGTGCGGGTGAAAACCGCGAAACCGATCGTTTATGACGGTTACACGACGAATCGATTGACCGGTTCGTTCATCCTGATTGAACAAGGGACGAACGCAACGGTCGCCGCCGGCATGTTGTTGCCGCCAATGGAAGCGGTGAAACCGGAATACACCGACTTCGCGATTTAGCCCTCGCGGGTTAACAGACGCGCGGGGCGGGCGCGGATCGCGTCGGACCGGTGTGCGGAATTTCCCACGTCAGAACGCTCAAGCAGCGTTGGACGATCTGTCGGAACACCGCGCGTCGCGGCTTGGGGTTCACCTGGCCGGTCCAGATGATCGTTTGGAAGCGGGCGCGATTGGGATCGCACACCGGGCACGGGGAGGCGTCGCCGTCGCGAAATTCGTCTGCATCCTCACGTGGCACTTGATACCGATAGTGGCGGCATGTCGTCACACCCGTAATGAATCATACGCGTGTTACGAATGTGTGACAGCGCCGTGAAATCACTGCAA
Organism: uncultured Bifidobacterium sp.; assembly: GCA_964553795.1. GTDB lineage: Bacteria > Verrucomicrobiota > Verrucomicrobiia > Limisphaerales > JADLHS01 > JADLHS01. The sequence continues at coordinate 3,280 of CAZKMR010000059.1, forward strand.
CGCCCCCCACGTCCGGCGGCGTCAAAATAGCGCCAATTGCTCGTGCCAGCCGGGCGCAATGGCATCAATCCCCCGCCCCCGCAACGTTTGCGCAAACTCGCGCGCAAAGCCGTGCACCGTGAAGACTCGTTTCGGTTGCACGCGTTGCACCAACTCCAGCAACCCCGCAAAGTCTGCGTGGTCGCTCAGGGCGAAAGCGGCGTCCGTGCCGGACCGATACCGGCAACTCGAATCCATCGCCCAGCCCGTCACCGCCGCGGTGCGCACCGGGCCGAGGGCGGCGAGTTGCAATGTTTTTAGCGAATTCGGTGGCGCAATCAGGATTCGCCCGCGCGCCTGCTCGGGATCGAAAGTCTCATGCGGCGGAAACGTCATCCCCAGTTTTTCGTAAAGCCGGGTCATCTTACGTACGTCTCGTTGCAACATCATCGGCAGTTCCTGCCCGGGGAGTCCGCGCAGGATTTCCTGACTCTTTCCCAGCGAGTAACCAAACAAAATCGGCGTGACCCCATCGGCCTGCGCGCAACGACAAAAGGCAGCAATTTCCTCGCGCGCTTTTTGCTCGGGCGGAAACTGGTAATGTGGCAAGCCAAACGTGGTTTCCATGATCAACCAGTCGGCGCGCCGGACTTCCGCGCTTTCCGCCGCGAGACTGGGGCGCAATTTGAAGTCACCCGTGTAGAGCAACGTTTCCTCGCGCCATTCGAGGAATGCCATCGCGCTGCCCAAAATGTGTCCCGCTGGCAGCGCGGTGAGATGAAACGTCTCCCGCTCGAAGTGACACTCCGTCCGCACGCCGAACTTCAAAAGGCACTCGCGCCGTTGACCGGGCAGGCGCGTGCGCATGAAAAGGGAGGTTGCTTCCGTCAATAACACATCATCATGCGCGCCGATGTGGTCCGCGTGCGCGTGGCTGATGAACACGCGCTCATTGCCGCGAATGCGTTTGCGCGCATCCAGCCACAAACCGAGTTGCGGCAGATGAATTCCCGCGCGCGTGAATTGAAGCTCCAATGTCACGCCGGAAGCGTAGGCGGACCACCGCGTCAGTCAAACTCGGGAGATTGAATTGGCTTTTTGCAACCGGCCCGGTTTAGATTGCTGCGCCATGTCAGAAAAAGGTTTAGGCGACATTCCACGGGAAGTTCGGCCGCTGTTCACCAAGGCCAACGACGCGTTGTCCCGGGAAAATTTCGATTACGCAATCGATTTGCTGATGCAGGTGTTGAGCCGCGCTCCCGAGGTGGTGGACGTGCGGCGCGCCTTGCGCAAAGCGCAACAAGGCAAAGCGGCAGCAAAGGGCGGCGGTTTCTTCAAGAAAGTGTTCAGTAGCGCCGGCTCCGCGCCCCAACTTGCCAAAGCGCAATTGGCTTTGAGCAAAGATCCCGCTGAAGCGATGGCGCTGGCGGAACAAGCCTTGAACTCCGACGCCAACAACGGTCCGGCCCACAAAATTATCGTCCAAGCTGCCGAAGCGCTCGAAATGCCCCAGGTCGCGAAAATGTCGTTGGAAATTTTGTGGCGCAATAATCCCAAAGACAAAGACATCACGATTCAATTCGCCGAAGTGCTTGGCAAAGTCGGCGAAATCAAACTGGCCGAGCGTATTTTGATCGATCTGCGCGCGGCGCACCCGACCGATGCGGACGTGCATCAAGCGTTGAAGGACAGTTCCGCGAAGCGCACGTTGGACGAGGGCGGATATCACAAAGCCGAACAGGAAGGCAGTTCCTACCGGCAGATTCTCCGGAATGAAGGTCAGGCGAAAGAACTCGAGCAGGAGCAACGTGTTCACAAAACCGAGGACGTCTCGGAACGCTTGCTCGAAGAATACGTCGCGCGCCTGAAAGCCGATCCCAACCAACCCAAGCTCATGCGCTCGGTCGCCGAACTTTATACGCAACAGAAGCAGTTCGACCAGGCCTTGAGTTGGTACGAGAAACTCAAAGCCGCCAGCAGTGGCAGCGACGCCTCGATTGACCAGGCCATCGCGCAATTGAAACTACGCCAGCTCGACGCGGAAGCGCAGCAACTGGATCCCACCGCCCCGGATTTCGCCGAACAAAGCGAACGGTTGCAACAGGAGCGACTCAACTTTCAACTGGCCGAGTGCCTGGAACGCGTCGAAAAATATCCCACCGACCTGGGCTTCCGCTTCGAATTGGGCACGCTTTACTTGCGCGCCGGCAAAATTGGCGAGGCCATCGCGGAGTTTCAGAAGGCCAAGGGCCATCCAAACAAACGTATCGCGGCCATGAGCGGACTGGCGCAGTGTTTTACCAAACGCAAGATGAACGATCTCGCGGCCAAAACGCTGCAAGATGCCATCAAGGAAAAGCTGACGTTCGACGAAGAGAAGAAGGAACTGATTTATCAACTCGGCTGCGTCTTCGAGACGATGAGCAAAAAAGAGGACGCCATCGAGCAGTTCAAGCAAATCTACGAAATGGACATCAGCTACAAAGATGTCGCTGCCAAAGTGGACGCGTATTACGCGAGTCAGTGAGGCAAGTCAGTCGGGCCATTGCTGCGCCGCGGCGTGCGCGTTGGCGATGAACGCCATCAACTTTTGTTGCTGCAGTTTCCCGTCACTTCGCACTCCGCTGCATATATCCAAGCCAAACGGTCGCACCGTTTCCACCGCCGCCGCGACATTGTCCGCGTTCAACCCGCCGGCGAGATAAACCGGTACGCGCGCTGCAGAGACGATCTCCCGACTGATGCGCCAATCATGCCTGCGACCGGTGCCGCCGAGTTCCTTCACGGCGAGTTTTTGATTGCCGGAATCCAGCAGCAGCGCGTCCACGTGTGGCGCGACGGCCACCGCCTCTGCCACCGACTCCGGGCCGGTGACGTGAATGACTTGCACCAAACCGACACCCGGCAATTCTTCCCGCAAACGCTGATGGCAATCCGGCTCGACCGTGTCACACAATTGAATGGTGTTAGTGCAGCAACGTCGCTGTTGCGCGAGAATCGCATCGGCAGCGCGCTGGCTGGTCAACAGAAACGACGCCACGCCGGGCGGCACCGTGGCCGCGATGGCGGCGATGGTTTCTTCGGCAATCACCCCCGGCCCACTGGGCATGGCCGAAACCAGTCCCACTGCATGGGCGCCGCAGCGGATGGCGAGGGCCGCTTCCGCGACCGTGCTAATGCAACAAATCTTGAGGCGCAGTTTCATTGGTAGCGTTTGTAGCGCAAGGAAGTTGGTTGACTCAAATCCCAAAATGCGTTCCCGTGTGCCTGGCGTTATGGCGGCAACCACGCCAGCGCCCGGCTCTCATGCAAACTTTGGGTTCAAGTCGCTTATCGGCTCGCGGCTTCACGCTGATCGAACTTCTCGTTGTCATTGCCATTATTGCCATTCTCGCCGCGCTCCTGTTGCCGGCCTTGTCGAAAGCGAAGGATAAAGCCTGGCGCATTCAATGCATCAATAACCTCAAACAACTCACCTTGGCGGCACACGTGTACAGCGACGATTTTGATGATCGGATTCCACCCAATCGCGACACCGTGGCATTGGGCTGGGTGGGCGGAAAAACCCAGAATTTGCCGGATGCCACCGATGCCCTCCTGATCAAGAACGCTCTGCTTTTTCCCTACAGCCAAACAATCCAGATTTATCGCTGTCCCGCCGATCGTCAGTCGGTGCAAGGCACGTCGACGCCACGAGTCCGGCATTATTCCCTGAACGGTATGATGGGCGAAAACGAACCGCTCGTTCGCAGTCTGGTGCATGGCACGGTGCTGGAACGTTTCAAATTCACTCAGGTCCGCGATCCCGGCCCGGCCACGGCGATGTTTTTCGTGGACGAACAAGCCACCGCCAGCACGGCCACCTCGCAAACCAGCGTGGACGACGGCTACTTCGCCATCACGCTCACCGGAAACACCTGGCAAAATTCGCCGGGCAGCCGCCATGGCAATGCCGGCATGTTTTCGTTTGCCGATGGCCACGTGGAACCGTGGAAGTGGATCGAACCCGAGACACGCAACGCGCGCGGCTGGTTTTACCCGAGCAAAGCTGGTGACCGGGATTTGCGCCGCGCCCGCGAGGCGACTTACGCGCAAAGTCTCCTGCCGTGAACTCCATGCGCCCGCGACGAATCAAGGTCCAGTGCTCATCAACCACACGCGCACGGTCACAAAGTGCGGCGTGGTTGCCGGCCACGGCGGCACGACGCGAGCCTTGACCGTTTCGGTGAAGCCGTTGGCGTCCGGCGTCGCGGAGATTTCCTGCACCGCCGTGACATTGGTTTGCCACGTTTGCAAGTCCGTGGAAAACGCCGCGGCGTACGCCACATCAATGGGCGGCAGGCGCCGCTGGTAAGTGAACGTCACATGATTCAATCCGTCGCCCGGGTCGAGTTCAATGGTGGTCTGGAGCGGCGAATTCGTCTCCGGTGATTTCGGATCGCGATTAGCCGCGTATTCCACAAAGTTAATCAAACCGTCATCGTCGAAATCCGCCGTCTCGCCGCTCAACGACGGATCAGTCAATTCTTCCAAGGTGAAATGGGCGATGTTCCATTGCCCGTACGGCGAATCTTGAATCGTCACCACCGCCACGCCCGAGAGAATCGTGTAAATCACATTGCTAACCACGGTGATGGTGACGGTTTCCTCCCCTTCGGTGCGATGATCCAGGAATGGCGTGATCGGAATGGTCACCAAGTCCACATCCACGGGAAACGTGATGCTGTTGGTCTGCGTAATTTGCACGTAGTCCGCTCCGTTGCTGGCCGTCCCGCTCAACGTGATAAAAACGGTAAGTTCGAAGCCCAGATCGCCAATGCGATTGAACGTGAATTCACCAGGGTCCGGTCCGAGTTCAGCCGCGAACGGATCGGAGGCATAAGCAAGAATTTGCGTGGGCTCGACGACGGTGACGGGCAGGTCGGCATAAATTTTCACTTCACCGTCATCGGCAATCAGGCGAAACACGTAATCCCCGGCTTGAGTGAAGGTCACGGTGTTGGTCAGCGCGTTGGTGTCGGTAAGCGTGACTGGCAGCGGCCCGGAAACCTGGCTCCAGCTCAAAGTAATCGCGCCAGGCGGAACGGGACGCGCGTCATCCGTCACAATTCCGGTGATCTCCACCGGCGTCACCACCGGCACAGTGACATTTGTCGCCACCTCCACGATCGGCCCGAAGTTCGCGGCGACAAAGGCACCGATTTCCGCAGCGTCCATTTGCCACGAAAACACGCGGATTTCGTCCACCATCCCGGCCCAGGTGGCGGCAATGTCGTTGGGTCCTTTGCCGACCAGAAACTTCGGACAATTCACCAACTCGCCCAGCAATGGCACTTTGTGGCGCTGCGGCTGGTCCAGTTGTCCATTCACATAAAATGCGGGGGCCAGTCCGTTGCTCCAGGTCAACGCAATGTGTTGCCAGCCGTTGGTCAAGGCGTTCGCCGCGGAAATCTGCGCCGCCTCACCGCACGAGGTGGCCAACGTTCCCTGAAACACATTGGTCGCCGGCCCGCACGTGGCACTGGTTCGCGTCGCCAGCGTCAACGTAGGGACGCCGCTGTCGTTGGCGGTCAGCAATCCGCTCGTGGTAGGAACCAGCGTCGGATGAATCCAACCGGAAATCGTAAAGCGCGTCAGACCTTCGAGGAATCCACTGTCATGAGTCGCTTGCACAAAGTTGTTCGCGCCCGTCAACGCCAGCGCCCCGCCGCTGATTCCGTTGGTCGTCCAACCGAGCGATCCTTGAATCAGCCCATTCCGACTGTGTCCCGAGGTATCACTGACAATTGGACCGCTCCCGTCGTCAAAGGCCCAATGCAGTAGCTCTTCGCCCGCGACATTGTTGGTCAATCGCTCGAACGCTCCAACTACCACCGTCACCTCATCATAACGGCTCAAGAATCCGTCCGACGCCGTCAGCCGCAACACATACACGCCGGTGTTGGTGAAACTGACGGTGGTGTTCGTTTGGGTAACATCGCCAAACGCGAGCGCCTCCAACCCGCTCAGATTCGTCCACGTCACGGTCAAGGGATCGCCGTCGCCGTCGGTGACCAACGCTTCGAGAATCATGTTGGCGTTTGTTTGCAGCAGGTAAACCACGTTGGTTGTCGGACTGGTGATCGTCACGACAGGTTCGTGATTCGCGCCAGCATCAACGAACGTCAGCGAGACATTGCTTTGTCCGGCCAGAGAATAAGCCGGCGAGGCGAGCAAGTTCACCGTGAGTTGCTCCGTCTCGGCCACGACTTCATTCGTGGGAAACACCAGCAGATCCACCGCCACAATGCCGCAACCAAGGAACACATTGGTTTCAAACGCCGGATAATCCACGCCGTAACTGGCCGTCCCGCCGACCGCCAGACGCGCGGTAACTTCGCGGTTCGGATCGCCAGCACGCCGCACGGTCAAGATGGCCGGCGCGGCACTGCCTTCGCTGATTTCGGAAACATTGGCGGTCAGACTGAGCCCGGGTTCGTCATCGCGAATCGTCACGCTGGCGGAGGTTGGCGTGGCCAGCGTGTAGGCGGCGTTCGGCTGCAAAGTCAACGTGACCGTCTCGCTGCCTTCCACCAATACATCGTCCAACGGCAACACCGGCACTTGCGCCGTCAAACTGCCCGCCGGAATCGTCACGGAATTGGGGAGTGCGGCGAAATCCACGCCATTGCCCGCCGCGCCACTGAAGTTGAGGAAGACTTGCAGGGGCGTATTCGTCGTGCCGAAGCGCGTGACCGTGAACTCGCCCGCGTCGCTGCCCGGCTCAGCCGCCTCGAAATCACTCGCATGCACCCAGACCTCCTGGTCGTTGTCTTGCATCGTCACCGTCGCCGTGCCCGGAAATGCCACGCGGTACGTCTCGCGCGCCGTCAGTGACACAATGACTGTTTCTTCGCCCTCAATCGTCGCGTCGTCCATCGCGGCCACAGGAATCGACACTGAACTTTGGCCGATGGCGAACGTGACCGAATCCGGCAGCGCCACGAAATCAGTACCGCTCGCCGCCGATCCGCCAGTGCTGAGAAACACGGTCAGCGCGTTGGTCGTCGCGCCGGTTCGCGTCAGCACAAAACCACCGTTGCCGCCGCCTTCCACGGCATTGGGCTGGTTGGTGGACGTCAACGTGATGGTTGGGAGATTATCCACGTTGGCGTCGAGAATCGTGATCGTGGCCGCGCCGGGCGAAACGATTTTTGCCGCCGGCGCACTGATTAACGTCAGGGTTAAATCTTCATCCAATTCCACCGTGCCGTCATCCACGGGAAGCACCGGCAAATCCACAAATGCCTGGCCCGCGGGAATCGTCGCGGGCGACGCCAGCATCGGGGCGTCGCTCGGCAAGCTGGCCGTTCCGGTTATCTGGAAATGGACGAGCAAGCTGGCGTTGGTATCGCCCGCGCGCGTGATGCGGAAATTTCCCGCGCTCGGTCCGATTTCTGAAGCAGTCGCGAGTGTCGCCGTCACGCTCACCGCCGAAAGATCGTCATCGCGAATGGTGTAGGTCAGGATTTGATGGCCGTCATGCGCCGCCGCTGTGGGATTGAACAGCGTCACGCGAATTGTTTCGTCCGCTTCCACCAACGTGTCATTCATGATGGGCAGCGGGATGGATTTGCCCCATTCGCCGGGCGCAAAATTCAGCGTGCCCGCCGGCAAACTATAATCCGCACCGGAAGAGGCCGTGCCGCCGAGAACCTGATATTGCACCGAAATCGGAGCGCTGGACGTCTGACTGAGAATGACCGGCAATCCGGGGGATTCATTTTCCGGCGCACTGAAGGTGGCAAAGGCAAATCCAACCGCCGGCGTGCCGAAGTTGTCATTGTCCTGAATGGTCACTGTGGCCTGGCGCGGATTGCCCAGGTTGTAATTGGTGCTCGCCACCAACGTCACAATAACGGTCTCGAACTCTTGCTCCCAAAACAAATCCTCAAAGGGAATCACCGTGAGGTTGACCGAATCACTGCCAGCCGGAATGACCACCGGATTCTCCAGCGGCACATAATCAACGCCACCCAGCGCAGTGCCGTTGATGATCACCGGCACGACCAGATCGCCGCTCGTGCTGCCATCGCGCGACACGGTGATCACGCCAAAATCACTGCCTGGCTCGGAAGCAAATCCATCAGTCGCCGTTACCGTCACGGTCACGCGTTCGTCATCCTGCAGAGTCAACGTGGCGTGACCGGGCGTGCCGATGTCGTAAGCGGCATTGGTCAGCACCACGAGCGTCACCGTTTCATCCCCTTCCACCAACGCGTCGTCCAGGGCCGTGATAAATACGTCGGTCGAAGTTTCGCCGGCGGGAATGACCGCGGAATTGGTCGCGGCGCTAAAATCGTTGCCCAAACTGGCGCTGCCCGCGAAAGTGAAATGCACCGTCAGCGCCGTCGTGATATCGCCATCGCGTTGAATGGTAAAACGGCCACCGCTACTCGGTTCGGCCAATCCACTGCCGGTCGGCGTCACGGTCACGATCAGCAAATCATCGTCCAGAATCGTTGCCAGCGCCGCGCCCGTGCCGATCGTGTAGGTCGGACTGGCAGTGAGATTCAGCGCAACGGTCTCGTTGGGCTCCACCAACTTGTCGTCGAGCACGCGCAACTCAATCACAGTGCTGGCGCGGCCCGCCGGGATAATGACCGTGCCCAACAAGGCGGCATAATCCACCCCGGCCGTCGTTGTGCCGCCGACCGAATACATCACCGGCAAATCGGCAGCCGTACTGCCGGTGCGGGACACGACGAACCCGGCCGCGTTCATGCCATGCTCCAATACCGGCCCGGGCAGCGCGGCGATGGAAACGGTGGGCGTCGCGGTTTGGTCATCATCAATGATGGTGATGCGCCGCTCCGCAAGGGTCGTGAGCACGTAATCATCGGTTTCGCGCACGGAGATGTTCAATACTTCCGTCGGCTCCACCGTGCCGTTGTTCACTGGAGAATAATTAAACACCACGCGATTCGTGCCTTCCGGGATAACGACATTGTTGCTTCCCAGCACCAAAGGCGGCGTGAAACTGAGGTCACCGGGAACGCCGGCCGAGCCCGAAAGAAAAACCAACACGGTCAAATCGTTGCTCACACTGCCGCTGCGGGTCAGCGTGAGTTGTCCGGTGGTGGCGACATTTTCGACGAGCGAATTCGTGCTCAGGGTCAACGTGACATTGGTCATCGCGCGGGCGATGAAATTCAAGTTCGCCGTGTTCGAGGTCACGAAAAACGGATTCTGCCAACCAACCGGCTCGAAGGTGTAACCGTATTTGGCGAGATTGAAATTAAGCAATCCATCCACGCCCGGCAGCACATAAACGCCATAGCTGTCGGTGAAACCCGCGACCGCGCTCCCGCCACTCAGTGAATCGGCATTCAAGAGCACGTCCTCCAGCGGATTCCCCTGCTCGTCCAACACGACACCCGTCACGCGAAAGTTCACCGGCGCTCCAATGGTTACGAGGACGTTGGCGCTGGCACGTCCGCCGCGCATGTCACTGACTTCACACCGCACGACGTGTTCGCCGGGTTGCGTCCAACTCTTGTAAGTCCACGCGCTGTTGTTGGTGGAAAATGTCCCGTCGTCAAACGACCATGCGTACGCGAAGGAATTGTCATCGCGATCCGCCACCGTGGCGTGCAAGCGCACTAATTGTCCCGGCGCGGCTTGCGCCGGCTCGACCTCGACTTTCAAACAACAGGGAATGTTGCGCACGCCGTCATCCAGACTGATCCGCACATCAATCCACGGCTCATGATCCGTCACTCCGCGCGCCAGTGGCGTGACGTGAACTCCCGCAATCCGGTCGCTGAAGGTTTGCCCAATCACGACCGGCGCATCGGCAAGCGAAGTCGTCGCCGGATGCGCATCCAACATCCCCGCGCCGCCGCCGCCGCTCCAGGGCGACCACGTCAACAAGATGCCGTTCTGCAACGCGACATTGCCCGGAAAGCGATGGCGAAACTCCAACCAGTAATCGCGTTCAAAATCCTTGCGCACATTCGCGGTGTAGAATCGGCCACTGCCCCGGCGCGCGGCGTCCATGGGGTAAATCCGATAAACGCCGCTGGTCGTGACCGTGTGCACCGCCGTTTCCGGAATCCAATCCAGTTGCCGCTTGAACAGAGCGCCAAAGTGACTGCCGCCGCTGCCCATTCGATCAAAGATGTTGCCGTATTCGATGTTCGTTCCGGCACCGTAAATCCCGGTGTAAGGCGAGTACGTGTCCCAAAAATTCGCGTGGCCGAGCCCGGCATTATGTCCCAATTCATGGGCCGTGACTCCAACCCCGTAACCTTGCAACCACGTTCCCTTGCCGCCCACCACGCCCAACCCGCCCCAATCGAATCCCGGCACGGACGTATGGCTCACGATGTCGCGATCATAATTCACCGTATCGAATCCCGCCTTGCGTGCCACCGCGCGCGCGTCGCTCAACAACGCGCCCGGACCCGCCGTCGCATACCACGCCTTGACCCGCGGCAACGTCAACAACGGCGTCACGGTCGTATTAAGCCAGGTCTGGTTGAAGGAATTCTCGACGTAAAACGCGTTCACGCCATCCATCACGCTATACGCAGCGGTCTCGGAATTGGGCTCGGTCAAATCATCGGGAAAATTGACGCGCACATACAAAACGTCCTTGCGCCCTTGCGTCCAGGCTGAACTGCCACCGGCGGCCAAATTCGAATTGCCCGTCATTCCGCTCGCCGTCGCCGCCATCAAACTGGCGTTCGCCAACTCGGCATGTTCCTGACTGCAAAAGCGCCGCGTTTCACCGCCGATCTCGCCAATCCATTCCTCGGCGCCAATCGCCTCCCCGCAAATCACGCAGGTGTGTACGGGTTCAACCCCGCGCGCGTTGTCGAGCACCTGCGCTTCGGCCTTGTCCAAAAATCGAATCGCCTCCGGCGTCAGCGCAATTTTATCGGCGAGCACAATCCCGTGCAGCGGAACGTGCGCCTGGGAAAGCTGCCGTTCCCGCTTCCCATAAACAAAAGCGCGATACCGTTGTGCGCCGAAAACCGCCCAGCGATAAACGGTCTCGTGATGCTCCGTGGCGCCCTCAGCCAGCGCCACCTCGAAATCCCCGCGCGCATCGAGCCACTGCTCGAAATGCCGCGTCACGTTGTCCGGCAAGCTCTGCCGCCAGGAAAATGGCGCCGCCAGTTGCACCGCGCGTTCGGGGTCGGTTTCCATCAATTCGAGCAACGCTTCCCGCCGCTGCCACGCCAGCGCTTCGCCGCGAATGGCATCGGCCACGGGATCGCCGGTCAAATGACGTTCCACCCAATCCGCAAACACTGTGAACGCGGAGACTTTGTTTGTGACGAACCCAACCGGGCCGGTTGCGCCTCCTGCCGGCGTGAAATGGCCCGGTTGCGATTGATTCGTGAGATGGGTGAAAGGAACGGTTGGCTGGCTAAGCGGAGGCGGGGCGGCAGTGAGAAGGCGATTTGTGTCAAAACGTTCGGGGGGCGGGCGGCGCATCATGAGCACGACGAGCAGCAGTCCCCCAACGACCAGCGCCAGCAAGAATCCCCGTTTCATAGCTCACTTTCGGCTCGGTGTCGCAGCAGTTGGAACGGGCCGATTCTGCCCCGCCCATGCTGCGCCGTCCAGTGACGTTTTCGAGAATTCGCCGTAGGCTTACCGATTCCATTCCGGCAGCCGGCGGCGGTCAGGCGACCTAAACCTTTACCCAGGGAACAACGCGCAACCGACTCCGCTCCACGAACTCGTGAAACAACTCCAAATTGGTACGGCTCGCCAGATCCGGTTTCTCCGGATTCACCAACACCACGCGCGCCCGACTTTGCGCCCCGCGCGGCAACGCCTCCAACACCAGCCGCACTTGGTTCACCGCCCCGAGACGATTCGGGCACACAATCACCGGCGTCGCCCGCAAGGCCGCGATCAAATCCCGCGAATCGAATCCTTCCCCCATCGGGCTCAGCAATCCGCCCGCGCCTTCGACAATGACGACCTCAAAGGATTTGCTCACGCGCTGGATGTGCCGCACCACTTCGCGCAAGCGCACTTTCCGCCCCGCCCGGCGTGCGGCCAGTGTCGGCGCAAGCGCCACGCGAAAATGCCACGGATTGACTTCGTCCAGCGACAACACTTTGCCCGCCGCCGCGTGCAACAACCGTGCGTCCTGCCGCCCCCCGGAACAAAGCGGTTTGAGCGCCGCGACGCGCAGTCCGTTCTGGCGCAAATAAATGGTCGCCAGCGCGGCGAAGACTGTTTTGCCGACACCGGTGTCCGTGCCGGTGATAAAGAGAATTTCTGGCGCCTTCATTGCGTTCTCCCGAATTTTCGTTCCAACTCGCGATAGTTCATTTCGATCAACGTGGGGCGGCCATGCGGACAGGTGTAAGGCATCGTGCAGCGACGCAAATCTTCCACCAGGTTTTCCAGTTCGCGCCCGGCCAGGGGATCGTTCGCCTTGACCGCGTGCCGACAAACCGTTTTTGCCACGACATGCTCGCCGAGCCGGGCCGCATTGACGTCCTGTCCGGCGGCTTTCAGTTCGTCCACCAAATCAAGCGTGAACCGTCGCGCGTCTCCCACTTTCACGAACGGCGGCAGCGCATCGAGCAGAAAGGTGCGCTCGCCAAACTCACTCAGGCCCACGCCGAGCCGCGTCAATTCGGCCAGTTGGCCGCGTAAAAAATTCGCGTCGCGCGGCGATAACTCGATGGTTTCAGGCAGCAGCAATTTCTGCGACGGCGCTTGTTCCTTGCGTTCCAATCGTTCCAGCATTTGCTCGAACAGAATCCGCTCGTGCGCCGCATGTTGGTCCAGCAACACCAGCCCGCGATCTGATTCCAGCACGACGTACAGCCGGCCAATCACTCCCACCAACCGCAACGGCACGGCCAACAACGGCGTCGCCTGGCTTGGCGCTACTGGTGAAATCGGCGACGAACTCGGCGCAACTGAAGCGGGCGTCGCTTGTGCCGTACTTGCCGGAGCGGGCGCGGGCGGACGCGCGGGCGCGAAGCCCATCTTCAGCGCCGGCTGCTCGGATGGGCGCGGGGGCAAAGCGGCGCTCGCCGGAAATTGCGGCAACGTAGGCGTGCTGTTCACCGGCACAATCTCAGCGTCCGTTCCAATTTCGGTCGCCTGCCGCGCACTAGGAACTTCTCCGGGCTTCGCTTTCGGTCCGGGAAGCGGCGCCTGACTCGCGTGATACGTGAGCAACGCTTCCCGCACCGCTTCCGCAACGCTGCGGCGCACGTCGTTCTCGCGATGAAACTTCACCTCGCGTTTCGCGGGATGAATGTTCACATCCACCGCCGCGGGATTGATTTCCAAGAACAGACAACACACCGGGTAACGCCCTTTCATCAACGCGGTGTGATAACCCTCCAGGAGCGCGAAGTTGATGCCGCGATTTTCCACCGGGCGACGGTTCACAAACACGTGTTGATCCGCCCGCGTGGCGCGCGAAACTCCGGGCGCGCCAATCAAACCCCAAACGCGAAATTCCGATTTGGTTTCCCTCGCGGATGCAGCCGGACGCACGGGCGAAGCAGTTTCGAAAGACTCAGTTTCGTCAGGTTCATCAGCACTCTCGGCGTGTTGCGCCACGAAATTCACCTCGATTAACTTCACGTCGCCCAACAAGGCGCGCAATCGTTCCCGCGTCGCCGCGAGCTTCGCCGCCGCGTCCGCGCCGCTGCGCTGGGCCGGCAATTGCCAGACCGTGCGCGCGTCTTTAAGAAATGTGAACGCCACCTCGGGATACGCCAGCGCCGCGAGTGTCAGGTAGTGTTGCACATGCGCGGCTTCGGTTTCTTCCGTGCGTAAGAATTTTCGCCGTGCCGGCAGATTGAAAAAAAGTTGCCGCACCTCGACGCTCGTTCCCGGCGCGGCCCCCGCCGCTTTGACTTCGACAATCTTACCGCCGTTGACGACGACCTGCGTGCCTTCGGGCGAATCGCTGTCGCGCTCGCGGGTGGTCAATGTGAACCGGCTCACGCTGGCGATGCTCGGCAGCGCTTCGCCGCGAAATCCCATCGTGGCAATCGCCGCAAGGTCTTCGGCTTTGACAATCTTGCTGGTCGCGTGCCGTTCCAGACACAGCAACGCGTCATCGCGGTTCATGCCGACGCCATCATCCGTCACACGCACCAGACTGCGTCCCCCGGCTTGAATCTCGACCTGAATTCGCGTGGCGCCGGCATCGAGCGAGTTTTCGACCAGTTCCTTGACGATGCTCGCGGGCCGTTCAATCACCTCGCCGGCGGCGATTTGATTGGCGACCTGTTCGGGCAACAAACGAACGCGATTCATCGGCGGGCAGAGTGAGGCGGGAAGATTAACAAGTCAAAGCTGGAGGCAATCCGCCGGTCAACTTTTGCCCAGAACGCCGAGTTGCGTTGTGCCGATGCGCGTCGCTCCCGCGGCCAGCAACGCCCGCGCGGCTTCCGCATCGCGAATGTTGCCCACGGCTTTGATCGCAATCTTGGCGTCGAGGGAATCGCGAAGGGCTTTGATTTCATCCGCCTCGACCCGCGCGTCGGGCCAGAAATCCGTGCCGGTGGAAACTGTTTTGAGACCGGAATCGGAAAGTTGACTGCTGAACGTAACGAGTTCCGCGCGGGTCAACGCCCGGGTTTCCAACACCGCACTCACCGGCCGTTCGTCCGCCGCTTCGACGACGTCGTTGATTTCGCGCAGCATCGCTTTGACATTGCCGTTCTTGAGATGATCGAGATTCAGGATGAGTTCGATTTCCTGCGCGCCAAAATCGATCGCCACTTCGGCTTCATAACGTTTCACGTCGCTGTCACTGGTGCCGAGCGGAAATCCGACCAGCGCGACCAACTGCACCGGACTATCTTCCAGGCCGGCGGCGGCCAGCATCACGCGCGAACCATTGACGCAGAGCGCCCGTGCGCCGCGATCCCGCACGGAGGCGCAGAGCGCGGCGAATTCGCGCGCCATGGCCACGGGCTTCCAGAAGGCGACATCGGTTTTGGCGGCTAATTCCGCATTCGTCAACTTGCTCATAAGGGTCGGAAAGTGTTCCTATCGCGAGGCAGCTTGAAAAGGAATTACTGGGATTCACCGGCTTCAATCGAAGGCTTCGCCAGATCCTTGGCCATGATGTAATCGTCCATGACAAAACCACCGCCAATATCGGCGACCACCGCGGTGACAACACTGAAGCCGTTGCGCTCGTAGGCGGCGACGGCTTTGGGGTTCTTTTTGTTCACAGCCAGGATGAGGCGATGGGCGCCGAGCTTTTGGACCTCCTGCTCACAATGCTGCAACAACCGACTACCGTAGCCGTGCCCGTGCAATTCCGGCAACAGATAGAGTTTGTGCAGTTTCATCACTCCGGCTTCCGGCATCGGTCCGAAGGAGGCAAAGCCCACGAGCTGTTCTCCCATCAGAAGTCGCCAGAATTGAATCCGTTGCTCGTGCAGTTCCGCGCGCAACGTCTCCAGCGAATACATGCGTGCCAGCATGTATTCGATCTGCGCACGCGAAATGATGCCGGGGTAATGTTGCCGCCAGATCGCCGCCGCCAATTCCGCCAGGGCGGGGAGATGGGCTTCGGTCGCCGGCACAATCTGGAGGTTCGCTGCGTGCGACGGAGCGTTATTCATTTTTCCACGTATTCGGATCATCGCGGTAAAACGAACGCTCCGCAATCTCGTCAATCACCACATCCGGCTTTTGGGCTTCGATAAAAGTTGCGTCCCAATCATGTTGCCAGACGTAAACGACGCGCTGGAAGTGCTGGGCGAGGAATGGCTGGAGCCCCAGCGCAAACGAATCGTGAAACAAAACGGCTTTGCCGGTGGCGGCGGGATTCTCGGAAACGAGAATCGACGGACCGGCGGATTTGCTGCCAGCCAGGCGCAAGGTCGCGTCCGCGCGCGCCGCAATCCGTTCCAGCGGCGTCCTGGGAATGAATTCAATGCGTTCCGGCTCCATCAACGTTTGTTCCTGGCCCAACATCACCGCCAAATCGCCGCCGGGTTGTTGCGACCGCCGTTGTTCAAACGCATCGAGCGGCAACGGTTGCAACTCGGGTTTCTGTCGCGCCAACGCCAGCAGCAACTGCTCGTAGCCCACAAACGCGCCGTAATCGTTCCAATGCGTATCCGTCACATCGTAGGTCTGTGCGTTGGTTTTGGCGTGCCGCAGCGGCTCGCGCAAATTCAATACGGGCACGGTGGAGTTGGTCTGCAAATAAGCCACCAGTTGCGCAATCGGATCGCTCTGGCGCGTCGTCGGAATCCACTCCGGCAGATGCTCGGGATATACCGAATGTTTCTCCGGCACGATGACGAGTTGATACGCAATGCCGCGGGCCGCACACCAATCGCGCCGGGTTTGAAACACCTGCCGCCAATCCTGCAACCGCTTTTCCGAATAGGAAATATTCCCGAGCATGTGGTCCACCATGCCGCCGCGCGCCAGATACAACCAGCCGTCCTGACCGAACATGACTTCGCTGACTGAGGATTCGCGAAACCAACTTCGCTTCCATTTATGCTCCCACCGCAACAGCGTTTTGCGGAACCCGAAGTGATCGTTGAAATACTGCTCCAAGCCGATGAGGTATTCGCGAAAAGCACTCGGGTTCATACTCAGCTTGGGAAACGGCGCCGGCGCGCGTTTTTCATTCGGCGCGGGCGACGGATCGAATCGAAACACCGAATCCGCCAGCGGCGTCCACAGCAGCCCAAAGAACATGACGATCAACAACCCATTGATCATGCGGTTGGGAGGATGGGACGACGCGTTCACAAGTTAAAACCGGTAATAGATAAAGGGATTGTAAGTTCCTCCCGCCAGCCACGCCGCTGAAACCAGCAGGAGCATGACCAGAATGATCGCTTCGGCCAGTTGACCCGTGGTGCGCAGCACCGGACGAATCGACCCGGGAGTTGCGTCGGTCCATTTGGCGAGCAGCGCTTTGAGTCGCGGCCACGTGGGCGCGGAGAAAATCACGCCCAACGCCAAGGCCCACAGCACTTGCCGACTCAAATAACGCCCGATGGGTTGACCGGTGGCCTCCGCCACACCGAGTCCGAACATCGCTTTGAAAAACAAAATCGCCTGCGAAAAAGTTTCCGACCGAAACAGCACCCAACCGAACATCACCACGAGAATGGCGTAAACATGACCCGCCGGGCGCGGGAGTTGATTCACGAAGTTGCCCCAGCGCGTGCGTTCAAAGACGAGGAACAGTCCGTGATAAAACCCCCAAATCACAAACGCCCAACTCGCGCCATGCCACAGGCCGCACAGACCGAACACGATGATGAGATTCAGGTAATTTCGCAATTCGGAGACCCGATTGCCGCCCAGCGGGATGTAGAGATAATCGCGAAACCAACTCGACAACGAGATGTGCCAGCGCCGCCAGAACTCGCGAATCGAAGTCGCGATGTACGGGTAGTCGAAGTTCTCCAGAAATTTGAAGCCGAACATTTTTCCCAGCCCCACCGCCATGTCTGAATACGCGGAGAAATCGAAATAAATTTGCAACGTATAGCAAACGATACCGAGCCAGGCGAGCGACGTGGTCAACTCGGATTCAGGCAGTGCAAAAATCTGGTCCGCCGGCAGTGCGACCGTGTTGGCGACAATCATTTTCTTCGCCAGTCCCGTGATGAAGCGGCGCACGCCCTCGGCAAAACCATCGCGCGTCACGGTTCGTGCGGCGAATTGCGGCGCCATGGCGTTCCAGCGCAGAATCGGACCAGCGATGAGTTGCGGAAACAGAAAGATGTACAGCCCCGTGTCGCTCAACCGGCGCGCGGCCGGAACTTTCCGCCGGTAAATATCAATCACGTACGACAACGCATGAAACGTGAAAAACGAGATCCCAATCGGCAACGCGATATGCGGAAACGGCAGCGGCGAAACGTGAAACCAACTCAACACGGAATTCGTCGAGTAAACGACGAAGTTGGCGTATTTGAAAAATGCAAGCAGCCCGATGTTCAACGCAATGGCCAGCGTCACGGCCAGTTTGCGTTTGTGGCGCTCTTCCGCCACGTCCACCCAGATGCCGAGGCGATAATTCATCCACGTGGAAGCGAACAGCAGCAGGAGAAACAGCGGTTCGCCCCACGCATAAAAGAACAGACTCGCTCCCAGCAGCCACAGATTTCGCGCCCGCAGGGTTCGCAATACGAAATAGCCGGTCAAAACGACCGGCAGAAAGAGAAACAAGAAAATGGGTGAACTGAATACCACGCGCCGGGACGTATCCTAAAAACCGCGCTTCGGCTGACAAGTGTATTCGCAATCGGAACTCGCCCGACCGGCCAGCCACCGCCGCCCGCAAGCTTGCCAAGTCGCCGCGAGTATGGGCGCAATGGAGGGGTTGAGGGCGAATTCCCAGTCCGATTATTTCAAGTTGGCGACGCTATTCTTCATCCAATGGATGGGACTGGCGGTCTGGATGGTGCCATTAACACTCGTGCTCAACGCGCACGGGTACCAAGTCATCCAACCTTACGCCTTTGCCACGGGCGCCCTGGCCGCCGTGGTGTCGCCGTTGTTCTTCGGCGCGATGGCGGACCGGCACATGGCGCCGAATCGCGTGTTGGGTTGGTTATCGGTTGGCGCGGCGACGGCGTTGGCGCTGGCCAGCACTGCCATCAAACTTCATTGGTCGCCCGCCGTCGTGCTGGTTTTCATCCAACTCTACAGTTTTTGCTCCACCCCGACCACGAGCCTCTCGGCGACCATTGCCCTGTCGCGCATGACCGCGCCGAAACGCCAGTTCGGGCCGGTGCGAGCGTTGGGAACAATCGGCTGGGTCGCCGGTTGTCTGCTGGTCAGCTTGCTCGGAGCGGACACCACGACAGTGGCCGGGTTTTGCAGCGCGGGCATCTGGCTGGCACTGGCCGGATATGCCTGGTTGCTGCCTACCGTTCCGCCTCCGGTCACCACGGAGAAACTCACATGGCACGAACGCCTCGGCCTCGACGCGCTCACATTGCTCAAGAACCGCGATCACCGCGTCATCTTCCTCAGCGCGTGTCTGCTCAATATCCCGCTTGCGGCCTTTTACCCCTACACGCCGCCGCACTTACTCGACCTTGGCTTCGCGCGCCCGGCTGCGTGGATGTCGCTCGCGCAAATCACCGAGATCATCACCATGTTTTCGCTCGGCGCGCTGCTGACGCGCTGGCGCTTGAAATGGATTCTCCTATGCGGCCTCGGCTTTGCGTTGTTGCGCTACGGTTTGTTCACGTTGAACACCAAGACCTGGATGCTCACGGGGATCATTCTGCACGGCTGCGTCTATTCGTTGTTCTTCACCACCGCGCAGATTTACGTGAACGACCGCGTTGAAACCGCCTGGCGCACGCGTGGCCAGGCCTTGCTCACGCTGATGAACAGTGGCGTGGGTTATTTCATCGGCTATCTCGGCTGCGGTTGGTGGTATCGCCACTGCGGTGGCCCGGGCGCAACGCAATGGCCGTTATTCTGGGGCGCGCTGACCATCGCGGTCGCCGTCGTGCTGGGCTATTTCCTCATGGCGTATCACGGTCGCGGCGTGAAGCCTGACCCGCAACACGCGCCGAGTGCGGACGTCGAGTCAAACGCATGAGCTGCCTCTTGCCACATAAGCTATCGTCGGAGGTGCAGTGATGCGCGTCGGCCTCGTCCGACATTTCCCTGTGACCGAACCGTGGCCGCGCGGTTGGGTGACCTCGGAGGAATTGCAACGCTGGCGCATCCGTTACGATGCCGCCGAGCCGATCATCGGCCCGATTGATGTCAGCGCCGTGAAGTGGCAACGCTGTTTCAGCAGCGACTTAAAGCGTGCCTATGTCACCGCGCAAGCGGCTTACGCGGGAACAATCATGCCGACGCCGCAGCTGCGCGAAGTCGAGACGTTGCCTTGCGCCCCGGCCAGATTGCGACTGCCGCTCTGGGGCTGGCGCTGGGTGTTTCGTTTGGCCTGGCTGTCGGGGCACAAATCGCAACGCCCGGCCCGCGATGATTTGCAGCGCCGCATTCGGGAGCTGGCCGATTTGTTGGAGGCTGAACCCGTGGACACGCTCGTCGTCTCTCACGCCGGTGTAATGATCTTCCTGCGAAAGGAACTCCTGCGGCGCGGGTTTGTTGGGCCGAAGTTTGGTTTGGCGGAGAATGCGCGGTTGTATGTCTTCGAGCGTGTGGCCAAGCAGCCTTGAAAGATAGGGCGCGTCACTCCGTGCGCGCCGTCGTCTGGCTGACGATGGGCGGCGCGCAGAGGACTGACGCGCCCTACCAGTTTCCGTCACTCGCCCGACTTTCTCCCATCCAAATCCACGCGCGGCCGCACCACGCGGAACGTATCTCCCGTGTCTTCCATCTCATACAGATGCGCCCGCGTCGTCGGTTTGCCGAAGGGATGATGCAGCACCAGCATCCATTGCCCCTCGAAAGTCTGGAACATCATCCCGTGTCCGCTGTCGCCGTCAACGAGCGGTTCAAGTTGTTCCCACGGCCCTTGCAATGTGCCCGTCCGCGACCGTGCGATGGTCTCCACGTAACCGTCGCGATTGTAACTCGCCCACAACATGACCAGCTTACCAGTCTTGGTACGATACAACTGCGGTCCGTCCGTAACGTACTGGTTCTGGCGCACGCTCGGCTTGCGCTCCGCGTTGATCCACGGCGCATCGGAAGCTTTGAACAGATGGATCGGCTCACCCACGGAGTCCGACAAATCGTCCTTCAAGCGGATGGCTTCCATCGTGCCGTCAATCACCTGAATCCATTCGTGCGCATAAACCATCCACGGCTGCCCCGCCGGATCAACGTAAAGCGTCCCGTCCAACGTCATGAAATTCGTCGGCGGATGCGGCCCGGTTTTCTTCAACACCTCAAACGGTCCGTCCGGCGCCGCGCTTTCCGCCACGATCGAGCCGCGCAGATGATTCGTGCGCCAAACTTCGGGCGGCGGGGACAGGATGGCGTCGTTGTTGTGCAACGTGGCGAAGAGATAAAACTTGCCTTTGTATTCATGCACCTCCGGCGCCCAGACGCCGTGCCGCGGATTCGCCCAGATGCCGTCCGGCACGGTGAACACCACGAACGGCCCTTCCCACTCGCGCAGGTCCTTGCTCTTGTAAGTCACCACGCCGGAGCGACCCAATCCCTGGCGCGGCCCGCTGGCCGTGTAGAGGTAATAAGTCTTCGTCGGTTGATGCGCGAGGATGTAAGGATCATGCACGCGGAAATCCGACAGCTTCAAGCCTTGGCGGACTTTTAATCCTTCCGGCGCGTTCGTCTGGGCTGGCAAGGATGTCGCGCCAGCCATCAAAAGCATCAGTGGTAGCAAAGTTGTTTGCAGCGCAACTTTCATCGTCATGCCTCTACTTTATGGGCGGCCACGGAATTCATCCATCAACTTCAAGATGCCTTCGCGAATCTCAAACAACTCCTGGCGTGACGCGACCACCAGTTTGTCCGGCAACAACTTTTTCTTCCGCTTCGCCAGCGCTTCCAGTCCAGTCTGGGACTTGTGCAAGTGATTCAGGGCGCGTTTGAGATAGGCCACGGTAAATGCCGCGTCGGGCACATGGCGGTCCTGCGCAAGTCCATCCAGCGCTCCCGCTAGCTTTGCGCCCGTTGTCAGCCATTCCCCGATGAAATCGCCGAGGTCTTGGTCGTTGGAATTCTTCAAGCCGAGCTTGTCGGTTTTCTTCCAGAACTTCAGCGCGCTTTCCGAGCAACGATGTTGCAGCGGATGATGGACATGCCCGTGCTTGTCACGAATCCAATCGATGCCTTCGCGCGTCGGGTCCGGTTCGGGCTCCGGCTCATTCAACGCTTCCGCCGCCGCGGCATTCATTTCCTCAATCCATTCCGCCCGCTTCCGTTCTTCTTCGGGAGACAGTGGTTTGTTCCAGCCCATTTCCTCGGCAATCTTCTCGTGCGCCTCGTCCCAGTGACCATACTTGTCGAGCAACTCGCTGTATTTGTCCGTGCGTGCGTCGGACTCTTTCAGGAACTTCTCGTAATCGTGCTCGTCCCACTCCGCCTCCGGGTCCTTCTGTCCGCGCTGTTGCTGTTCGATGGCTTCGGTGAGCCGTTGCATGAACCAATTCATGCCACCGGCGGCATCCTTCGCCCGCTGGGTTTCCTCCTCGGAAGTCAACCGCCATTCCGGCGCGGAAATCTCCAGCTCGTAATCCGTGCTCTCGATCACCACGCGCCCGTTCTGCTCGCTGAACCATTCGAGGTAAAGTGAATTAGCCATGTGCTCGGGCACGTGCTCGCCCCGCTTCTTCATCAAGTAAGCTACCGGCATCGGGATTTCCATCACCCGCACCTTTCGCGATGCAGTGATGTCGCCGATGACGCCGGTCTGCTTGGGCTGCAACGAATCCAGATGTTGGTGAGCCACACGCTTGAGGGGATTCGTAAATTTCAACAGGCAGCCCGCCAAGTCCGGCCACGCGTTACCTTTGAGTTCCAGCACCACGGGTTGCTTCCGACCCACGACCCAGATTTTGCCGCGTACAATTCCTTTCACGCGATTGTCAATCTCGCCGCGCACCACGCTGTCATGGATTCGGAAGGCCATGCGGAGTTTCTACCACGGTTGCACCCGGAAGGATATGGATAAAAACCTCGCCGTTCCAAGTTGCTTCAGTATGGTTGCGTCATGCCCAGTTCACCCGAACCACCCGCAGACGATCCGCTCGGACTCGAAGGCGTGGACCGCGAAATCCGCATCGAGAAACTCCGCCGTGAAATTGATGAGGTGGCTGGCGGCGAAATGATCAGCGGCAAATTGACGGACTGTGATCCGAAGATTGAGGAGGCGTTTCTGGAAAACGTGCTCGCGCTGGAATCTCACGGCTTCGCCAGTCCGTTGGACGCAGTGGTCAAGGACGGATTCGACCTGCCAGCTCCCGAGCAGTTGGATGACGCCACGCTCACGGCGAAACTGTGGCAACTCATCCACGAACTGGCCCGCCGCCGTTTGTTCCTGCACAGCACCGACCACTTGAGCGATCGCGAACTTTACACTTGGCTCGTGACCGACGCCTTGCTTGAGGAAATGATGGGTTTCGGTCTGCCCTTTGGCAATTGCCACCTCGACGTGCTTGGTGGTTGTAGCGAGGAGGACATTGTTTTGTCCATGCGTTACTACTCCGACGACGAGGAACGCGCCCAGTGGATAAAGGACTTTCCTGACTTTCCCATGCCGCCCAAGGAAAAGCCGCCTTACGACCGCGACCGGCTTTTGCCGAAAGCAGAGCAGCCTTAGCTAGGATTTTCCCGCTAACTCCAGTACTTTCGGCTGCGCGGCTTGAAATAGTTCCCGAATCTCCGGCACCTCCGGTACGTGAGCGTGCGCGAAGGCAGCCTGAAGTTGCGGCTCGGTGATGGTCTCCTGCCCAAGCAAAAACCTGATGTCCGCCAGATCATTCTCGTCGCCCCGCATCATCTTCGTCAGGATCAGGTCGAGCGTGGACGGGCGAAAGACAGTGAGGCTACGGAGTTCGAGCCGGATGCCAACACGCTTTCCCATCCAATCCGGCGTGAGAATGATTTGCTCCTCGCGAAACAGATGGGTCAGATACAAATCCTCTTTCTCCAATTCGGAGTTTGTCTTCTGTTGCGCCAGCCAGAAATCAACATTGTCATCCGGCGACTCCAACCACCGCAACGGAAGGATGGCGTCCACATCATGAGTCAGAGCGAACGCGGCGGGACTGTTCGAAAAACCCAGGGCCAGCGCCGCACGTCCAAAGATTGTGATCTCGCTTGGCGCGGACAAGTGTGAATCCAGCGTTTGCAGAATGCGCAGCGGATTATTCATGCCGACAAAGCCAGTCAATTCTCGACGAACCGTCCCGCGTGAGGCCGCTGTAGCTCACCACGCGCGTCCAGTGCGGCAACACGTCTGTTCGCGGAACGGAGCGCGGGCGCAAGCACTGCCTCAGTGTGGCCCACGGCTCTTGTTGCGGTGCGTATTGCTTCGCGATTTCGGCGATGTGTAACAACACTGGCTCGCACCGCTCTTGAACTGCCAACTGACCCAACCGCGCGGCATCCGTGCGCGGCGAACTCAACAACTGCGCCGCCACACGCAACGCATCCAGACTGTAGGGATTCTGTCCCAGACAAAGTGCCACGCCGATTTCTTCGTCGCTAATGCTTGGATTGTCGGGCGGCAGGCTGGGATCAAAATCCCGCTGGTAATGCTTCGCGCCGCGTTCGACCGCCACCTTGAGCAACCACTCGGGCAATCGCTCGCCCGTGCCGCTCACGCGCGCCAGCCGAATCGCCAAGCCGGAGACGTGCGCCGTGTCGCCCAGTTTTTGGGCGAGCGTCGGTGTGGCGGCTTGGTCTTTCAGTTCCACGCGGACATTCGTAACAAAAACGGTCGGTGGGCAAAAGGGTTTTAACCACGGATGAGCACCGATGGACACGGATTCAAAGGGCTGAAAGCCCGACAGATGATAGCCCAGGGCAACGCCCTGGGTTCATCGTCAAAAAGATTCCAAGCCCTGAAGGGGCGGAAGAAAGTTCCAATTAGAGAAGATGGCCTTCACCGTCTAAATGACGAAGATGATACTTCTCTCGTTCTTCTGGTGTCATTTTTTCCAGCGCTTGCGTTTCTCGATACTCGTGCGCATCTGCGAGCATTGTAAAGGAGGCTTTGAGTCCTTTGGCAGCGACGAAGTCTTTGATCCGGCCTAACGGTAGGCGAAAGAATTCTTTTCGGTAA
>CAZKMR010000060.1:0-6432 GCA_964553795.1 uncultured Bifidobacterium sp.
CCGCGCATGCCCGTGCCCAGCACGATGCGGGAGAACTTCAATTTGGTTTTCCCGATGGGAACAGGTTCGAACGGATCGAAAGGCCTGGTCGGGACGGGCACTTCGGCCAGCAATCGAGGGGCAAGCAACGTGCCGCCGACGCCAAGGGCGGTTTGAGCGAGAAATTTGCGGCGCTGGATTTTTCTCATGGTTGAAAATTAGCCGCCCGGCCAGCGCCTGGCAACCCGCGCTTTGCGCAAAACTTTTGGGGCGAATTGGTGTTTTCTGGCTCAATAACAAACAGATTGCCAAATCGAAACCCGTTGCTGAAACTTCGCACTGGTCGCCGGCCCGGGCCGGATGGGATTTAGCATGAACTTTCTAAGACGATTCTCAGCCAACGCCATCGCGTTGGTTTTGCTATTTGCACCGGGCGTGATGTTGCGGGCTCAGGACTTCGGGTTGGCGGTCAGCGCCACGCCCAATCCGGTGGTGGTTGACAACGCGATTACCTACACACTTTTCGTCACGAACACCTCAGGGCTGCCGCAATCGGACGTTTTTGTTACGAACGCCATTTCTGGCGTGGCGGCGTTCGATGGCGCCACCAATACCTTGCCGGGCTCCATCGCCATTATCACCAATCCCGTTTCCGGCGTGTTGTTTCAGATCGACTCGATGCTTAACTCGCAAGTGGCGCAGATCACGTTGCATCTGGCCCCGCAAAACGCCGGCGCCTTTACGAATCAAATCACCGTCGCGGCGTTTGGCGCGATCAGTGTCACAACCAATCTGGTCACGCAGGTCACCTTGGTGAACGCGGATCTCGCGATGGGAATGACCAATGCCGCCACCGGCGTGTTTACCAACGACAGCACCACGATTGGTTTGTCGGTGACGAATCGCGGGCCCGGCACGGCTACCGACGTCGTTGTGACCAATTATTTGCCCGCTAGTTTTACGTTTCTCAGCGTCAGTCCGGCGACGGCGAGCTACACGACTTCGCCCAGTAATCATGTTTGGAATATTGGAACGCTCGCCAGCGGGGTGGTGACCCAAGTGTTTGTCAGCGTCCGGCCTACCAATGGCGGCACATTTTCGCTTGCGGCCAACGTCACCGGAAGTGTCAATGACACGAACGCGGCGAACAATGCGGTCACAAATCTCATGAACGTGCTCGGGGTGCTGGAGTCGGATTTGACGTTGACGGTTGTGACGCAGCAATTGAATCGGCAGACCGGGTTGATTGAAATGCTGGTGCAGGTGCGAAACAATGCGGCGACCAATGTTCCGGCGGTGCGCGTGGATGCGTCGGGATTGCCGGTGAACACCTATCTTTACAACGCATCTGGCACTAACGCGGGCAATTCGTATGTGTTGCACAATGCCGCGTTGGCCGGCAATTCCACGGTGAATCTGTTGCTGGAGTTTTACCGTCTGGTGCGTGCGCCGCTCACCAATTACACCCTCACACCGTTGGCCGTGCCTGCCGTCAGCGTCACGCCGCCGGTGACCGCCGGCCCCACCATCACCAACTACGTCATGGTCGCGGGTGGATTCATGATTGAGTTCCCGGCCACCATCGGCAAGACGTACACCATTTATTACAGTCCAGATACGACGTTCAGCAACGCCATGGCGGCGCAACCCGCCATCGTTGCGCCGGCCAATCGCGTGCAATGGATTGATAACGGGCCGCCGAAAACCATCAGTCACCCGACGAGCGTGCCGTCGCGTTACTACCGCGTGCAGGAGGGGCAATAACCGATGAAACGCAAATCTCTTTCAGCATCGGTATTCGCCGTCGCAATCGGGGTCGTGAATTTTGGGTCTGTCGGGTTGGGGCAGGTGTGGGGCTCGGATTTCTCGCAATATCTCGGCAACAATGAATTCGAACCAGACGTCGGTACGCGCCATTTCCGGCTTGGTGCTTTGGTGGGCTTGAATTTCAAGGCGCAGTTCTCGATGAACGGCACGTTCAAGTTCTCGCAAAACAATCCCGGCCCAGCAGGCAGCGGCGGGATTGATCGAACTTATGACGACGGTTATGTGCGCGTGGATGCCAGTGGCAACTATGGAGACCAAACATGGAATTGGGGTTATCAGAATACCAACCAGATCGTTGGCAACTCGCTGGTGTTTCATGCTGCTGACACGTACACCGCGAGCGGCAGGAGCGAAGAAGACGCCGATGCGCAGGTCGGTTTTGAACTGGCCTACGGCGGACACCTGGCCCGCGCCGGCAGCACTTTGGTCGGCTGGGAATTTGGTTTCGGTTTCTTGCCAATCAACATCGAAGACAATCGAACCATCACCGGCGTCTCGGCGACGCGAACCGTTCACGCCTTCGACATATCCGGCGTCGTCATGCCGAATGCACCCTACACCGGCACGGCAACCGGACCTGGACCGTTGATTAGCGATCAAGCGCAGGGGCAAGCCAGTGAGAATTTCAACAACCTGAGCCTGACGGGGACGCGGACGTTGGATGTGACGCTTTACAATTTTCGGCTGGGCCCGACGTTGCATTGGGAAGTCGCGCCCCGCCTCGCGGTGGCGTTGAGTGGCGGCGCGGCGCTGGGCGTCGTTTCCGGTGACTTGGAGTTCAACGAATCCGTGCTCATCAATGGAGCGCGCGCGGTGAATGTGGGAAGTCATGGTTCGACCGAACTCATCTACGGCGGTTACGTTTCCGCGGCGTTGATGTTTCACGCGGTCGAGCACGGCGATTTTTATCTCGGCGTGCAATATATGCCGATGAGCGATGCGACGTTTAGTGGGGCGGGACGCGAGGCGCAATTGGATATGTCCGGCGCGGTTTTCGTCTCGGTCGGAATCAATTGGCCTTTTTAATCCGGTTTCGCGGATGACCGGAAAACTCTGACCCCGCTTTCAGATTGAGTTTTTCCGAATATTTGTTTGGTTGTGAGCCATGAAGTGCGACATGAATTATCCTGGGTTCAAACGACTGACGGCAGTGGCGTTATTAATCTGCTTGGCCGCTGGGTTGGTCGGGTGCAGTACCGTGCCGGTAACCGGACGGTCGCAATTGACCCTGATGTCGCCCGCGCAGGAAATGGAACTGGGCCTGGCAAGTTTCGCCGAGTTGAAAAAGGAAGTGCCCATCAGCAAAGACGCCGCGGCCAATGCGCTGGTGCAACGCGTCGGCCAACGCATCGCGGCGGTGGCGGCGAATGATCTGCCCAACGCGCAATGGGAATTTGTCGTGTTCGAGAGCGAACAGGTGAACGCGTTCTGTTTGCCGGGCGGCAAGGTCGGGATTTACACCGGCATTTTGCCAATCACCAAAGACGAAGCGGGGCTGGCGACGGTAATTGGACACGAGGTGGCGCATGCCGTGGCGCGGCACGGCGGCGAACGCATCAGTCAGGCAATGGTCATCGAAACCGGCGGCAGTCTGTTAGGCTTGGGCCTGCAAAACACCGATCCGCGTTGGCAGGCGGCTGCGTCGCTGGCCTACGGCGTCGGCACGAAACTCGGCGCGGAACTGCCGCACAGTCGGGCGCAGGAATCGGAAGCCGATCGCATCGGTTTGATCTACATGGCGCGCGCCGGTTATCCGCCCGAGGCGGCGGTGGAGTTCTGGCAGCGGTTCGGCGAATTCAACAAGCAACAAGGCGACGCGACGCCGTGGTTTTTGCGCACGCACCCGCTGGATGAAACCCGCGTGAAACAGTTGCAGAACTGGATTCCCGAAGCCAAAGCGCAAGCGAACCTGCCGCGCTGACTCACGCGTTCCCCGGATTGCCCATCTTGATCAGGTTCAACCGCCGTTGCGCCGCGAAAGCTTGGGGTGTTCCGGGAAACCCCGAAACAATTCGTCCCAGCGTTACCGCCGCCGCATTCTCGTCCTGCAACAACTGAAGTTGCCAACCTGCAATCAGCGTCAGCCACTCGACGCGTTTGACGTCGGGTTGCGCGTTCATGCCGAGTAACAATTCAATTTGTTCAATCGCCAAATCCGCTTTTCCCACCGGCTCGGCGAGCAATCGCGCGAGTTGTTCGCGATCGGAAATACTGTTCGGGTTGCGCGTCAGCGCTTCGCTAAGGCGATTGATTTGTTCCAGCGGATCGAGCGGTTCCGGGGCAGGAGAAACTGGAGCGGGGGCGACGTCCACCGCCGGCGGCGCACTAGGCGGTGCGGCAGGATCGGGAATCACACTGGGCATCGCGGGAACGGGAATGGGCCGCGCTTCGCGTTGCTGCTTGTATTCGGCGTTGCTCGGCAATTGCGCGCGGCGCAACTCGGCCATGTGGGCGAGATGCGTGCCCGGCAAGCGATCACCAATCAATTTCAATGTGCGCGCCGCGGCTTCCGGATCGGCCGCGAGTTGGAGCTGCCAATCGGCGAGCTTGTGCAGCGCCACCGAAATCTGCGACGGCGTGGCATTCGCGTCGAGACAGGTATCAAGAATGATTTTTTCCGCTTCGGCCAATTCGTTGAATCGCGTGGCATGCAGTTCCGCCAACATCAGCCAGCCGTCGAAATCGTTTTCCGCCTTTTCGAGCTGTTGCAGAATTTCCTTTTCGGCGTCGGAATAATTGCCGCGTTTCATGCGGGCCAGCGCCCGGGAATACATCGGTTTCGCTTTAGGACGATTGAGCAGCGGCGCGCCATAGCCGATGATGGGCAACGTCAGCAGCAGCGCCGCGAATCCCACGCTCAACCAACCGCCGCCGTAGAGCAAAGCGCCCGCCGGCAGAATCATGATGGCGAAACTGGTGAAGCAAACCGCGTGAAATTCCAGCCGCACTTCCGGAATGATGCGTTGATAGGATTCCCACAAACGCCACGCCACCGTTACCGCCGCCCAGGCCGAGGCCGCCACGACCCAGCCGCCCGCGATCACGTGCAGATAAATTGGAAACCAGTTGCCGCCGGTATTTTGCGCGCGTTGCACCGCGGGCATGAGCGCATGGAACTGAAAGGAGAAGCCGAAGTTCAACAGCATCCAAAGTACGGCCGGCGTCACAAAACCTTTGGCGAACCACGGCCAGATCGCGCGCACCGCAGTTGCTTGTTGCGATTCCGGGGTGAGTTGTTGAATCGCCCAACCCGCCGCGCCAATCAAGACCGGAGTAAGCAGAAACCCAAAAATCGTTTCAAACCAGGACATGAAGATTTGGACCGCTTGACCACGTTGGGCTCACTTTGAAGATGGTGCCGACGGAGGGGGTCGAACCCACACACTCGTAAGAGTACCAGATTTTGAGTCTAGCGCGTCTGCCAATTCCGCCACATCGGCTACCGCGCACAAGTATAAATTTGCCCATCCGGATGTAAATCCAATTTTCCGGGGCGGTGGAATCCGGGCGACCAAGCTCAACCAAGTCGGTCTGGGCGCAAATCACGTCGCGATTCGGAGTGCGGCGCGCAGAAATGCGGCAATCTTACCGCTAATGACTGGCCTGAGTTGCGTTTTCGATGCGTTCGTCAAAAGCTCAAGCCAGCACGCATCAAACTCGCGTTATGATGAACTTCAAAAAAATACTCCTGGCAGTGGCACTGGCCACGGCTGCTGCGGTCCACGGTGATTCTGGGGGCGGTTATTTGTTCGCCACCTTCAAAGGTGAACAAACTCCGATGTCGGAACAGGTTTATTTCGCCTTGAGCCGGGACGGTCGGCAATGGGACGCGCTCAATGGCGGAGAACCGGTTCTGGTTTCGACGTTCGGCGAGAAGGGCGTGCGCGATCCTTATTTGTTGCGGTCGCACGACGGGAAAAAGTTTTTCCTGCTCGCTACGGATCTCTCGATCAATTTGAACCGGGATTGGCGGCGCGCCGTTCGAGCGGGCAGCAAATCGCTGGTGATTTGGGAATCGGATGACCTGGTCAAATGGTCTGAGCCTCGATTGGTAGCCGTCGCTCCCGAGGACGCCGGTTGCACGTGGGCACCAGAGG
The DNA here is from genome assembly GCA_964553795.1 of uncultured Bifidobacterium sp. Classification (GTDB taxonomy): domain Bacteria; phylum Verrucomicrobiota; class Verrucomicrobiia; order Limisphaerales; family JADLHS01; genus JADLHS01. The sequence goes on from CAZKMR010000060.1 coordinate 5,904, forward strand.
CCATTTACGACGAGGAGAATAAAACCTACCTGGCGTTCTGGGCATCCACGACCGCGCGCGATGATTTCAACAAGCATCGCATCTGGGCCGCACGCACGAAGGATTTCGTGACGTTTGAGAAACCGTTCATCTATCTCGAACGCGAGCGCGCGGTGATTGACACGACGATCGTGCGCGAAAACGACAAGTATTATCGCTTCTCCAAGGACGAAACGACCAAGGCGACGCTCATGGAGGTGGCTGATAAAGTCACCGGTGATTGGAAAGAAGTGCCGACATTCTCGCTGGCCAAAATGCGCGGCTACGAAGGACCGGAATGTTTTCAGTTGAAACCAGCCTCGGCGGGCGAACCCGCGACGTGGTGTTTGATTCTCGATCATTACAGCAAAGGCGCGGGCTATCAGCCGTTCGTGACGACGAATCTTAGCAGCGGTGAATTTGTGGCGGGCACGAACTTTACGTTTCCGTTCCGCTTTCGGCACGGCTCAGTGATCGCGCTGTCGGAAGCGGAGTTTACGCGCGTGCAATC
>CAZKMR010000060.1:6532-26941 GCA_964553795.1 uncultured Bifidobacterium sp.
TTCGGCACGGCTCAGTGATCGCGCTGTCGGAAGCGGAGTTTACGCGCGTGCAATCCGCTTACGGCAAAGCTGCGGCGAGTCGGTGACGGACTGTTGAACTGCTTAACCATATCCAAGTTGAGCGGCCTTAACGCCAAGGCGTAAAGCCGCCAAGACGCAAAGGGGATGAAAGACGGTTCGTTGGAAGGTGTGTGAACAAACTTGGGTGAGGGTTGAATTCAACGCGATAGGGTTTGCCTCACTTGCGCCTTTGCGCCTTAGCGTCTTTGCGTTGAATTCCGCCTGAACTACGTCGGCGTAAATGTTTTTGGTGTTTATTGCTTCAGAAACAACGGCGCGCCCGGGCCCATCGGGAATCCCACCATCAGCCACACCACCAAAAGCACCATCCAGGCGATCATGAAAACCGCAGAGTAGGGGAGCATCGCGGACACCACCGTGCCGATGCCGGCGCGCGGCTCGTATTTCTGCACGAAGGTCAGAATCAACGGAAAGTAACTCATCAGCGGCGTGATGATGTTCGTGACGCTGTCGCCGACGCGAAATGCGCCTTGCACCAGTTCCGGCGTGTAACCCAGCAACATAAACATCGGCACAAAAATCGGCGCGAGCAGCGCCCACTTCGCCGAAGCGCTGGAAATCAGGATGTTCACGAACGAGGCAAAGACCACCAGCGCGAGCATCAGCAGGACTGGTTGATTTTGCAGGCCGAGATGTTGAATGAATTCCGCGCCGCGCACCGCGCCGATGATGCCGAGATTGGTCCAGTTGAAATACGCGATGAATTGCGCCGCGAAAAACGCAAGCACGATGAATGACGCCATCGTTTGCATCGTTTTGGTCATGCCGCCCATCACGTCGTGATCATTTTTCAGTGTGCCCGCGACAAATCCGTACGCCACCCCGGGCAGCAGTCCGAACAGGAACAGAAACGTCACCAGTCCTTCCATGAACACCGACTTGGCGAACGTGGGATTGGCGGGATTCAGCAAATAACCGTTCTCCGGTAACACTCCAGCCAAGACGAACACTGCCAACACCGCCATCGTTCCCGCCGCCGCCCACAAGCCGCGTCGCTCGCTGGGCGTGAGGGGATTCAACTGCTCGCGTGGCGTGGCGCCGCGATATTCGCCGAGTCGCGGGGCCACGATGCGTTCTGTCACCCACCAACCCGCGAACGTGACAATTGCCGTGGACGCGGCCATGAAATACCAGTTGGCCATCGCGTTGACGTGATAGTTGGGATCAACCAACTGCGCGGAGGCTTGAGACAAACCGGCGAGTAAAACGTCCACCGAACCGATCAACAGATTCGCGCTGTAACCGCCCGAAACGCCGGCGAACGCCGCGGCCAGTCCCAGGATGGGATGTCGCCCCAGCGCGTGATATAGCGCGGCAGCGAGTGGCGTGAGCAGGACGTAACCGACCTCGCTTCCGGCGTTCGACATCACACCGGCGAAAACCACGATCGGCGTGACGAGTTTTGCCGGAGTTGCCAACACCACGAGCCGCAACATCGCGCCCATCAAACCCGAGACTTCCGCGATGCCGATGCCCAGCAACGCGACCAATGAAATGCCCAGCGGCGGAAACGCGAGGAAGTTGCGAACTACTTCCTGCAACATGCGTTGCATGCCGGACACGGAGAGGAGATTCACGACGTTGATCGTGTCGCCGCTGGCGGGATGTTTCACCGAGACCCCGGCGGCGTGTGCGATCCACGAAATGACCACAACGAGCAGGGCGAGTCCGGCGAACAGCGTGGCCGGATGGGGCAGGGCGTTCCCCGCGCGTTCCACCATGTTGAGCCAGCGTTGCAAACGGGACGGCGACGATTGCGGTGCATCGGTCATCCGGAGAGCAAGCCGGATTGGCAAAATGAGGGCAAGTCTTGAATCGCGTAAGCTGAACAAACGAACTCTTGTCGCGTGAAAAGCGCCGCTCTAAAGTTGCGCGCATGAGAACCCATCGCTTCGCCGTTCAGCCACTCGTGGGAATGATGTTTTGCGCGGCACTGTTTTTTGCCTCGGTCGCCACGGCGCAGAATTCGTCGGTTAAAGTCAAAGTAGGCGACGCCGCGCCCGCGATTTCCGGTCTGGATCAAAATGGCAAGGAATGGAAACTCGGCGATGCGCGCGGAAAGAAAAACGTGTTGCTCTACTTTTATCCGAAAGACGATACGCCCGGTTGCACCAAGGAAGCATGTGGATTGCGTGATCGCATGAGCGACTTGCAAAAGGCTGACGTGGAAGTGGTGGGCGTGAGTTTTGACGACGCGGAGAGTCATCGCGCCTTCATCGCGAAACATAATCTGAACTTCAATCTGCTCGCTGACACCGAGGGAAAAATTGCCGACGCGTTTGGCGTGCGCATGCCGGATCGCGCTCGCGCCCGGCGCGTGAGTTTTCTCATCGGCAAAGATGGCAAGGTGTTGCACGTCACCGATTCGCCTAGTGCGGACACGCATCTGAGCGAAATGCAGGAGGCGATTGGCAAGATCGCCAAGTAAGAAGCGAAGACTTCACCGAACGGCAATGCGACTTTCTGCGCTGAAACGAAATCTTTTGATTGCAGTTGTTCTGGTTGTGATCCTGGGAGGACTTACGATTTGGTTCGCCTTATCGCGATCAGAAGAATGGGTCGTTGGTCTTCACCAGAAAAACGTGACGCGATCGTTGGCGCGGTGGGCGACAGAAACTACCAACATAACCGATATGACATCGGCCATTCATGCCGCGGAAATGATTGGTTACATGAGTTCCTATTACGTTCCGGGCGGCGGCTATCGCGGACCGCAGAAGGTGGAGGAGGCATTGGAGCGGCAGCGTGGCGAAAGTGTCCGTTTAGTGGCAAACGCTTTGGAGCATTTCACAGGTTTGAAATTCGGAACAAATGCCGGTTTATGGGGCGAGTGGGCAGAACAGCAGCGGAGTCGCCTGCCAACCGGGCGACAACAGGATTGATCACGGGAAAAACTTCATTGCTGCGCCGGCGGCTTTGCCTAAACTACGCGTTCAGGCTGTGGCGGAAAACCAGCCTGTAAATAAAAACCGCAATGACGACTGAACTTTCCGTGTTTGCCGCGCGCGTGCGCGATCACATCGGCTTTTGGAGCGACGAAATCTCTCTTGGCGACGCCACCAACGACCCGGCGTATCGCGAACACGCGGATATCGAGTTCAGCGGCCTCGCGGTGATGCTGTTCACGCTGCAATACAAATTCAACGTCGCGTATCAACGGTTGTGCGACGCGCGCGGGATAAAGCCCAACTTAGTGCATCACTGGACGCAGATTTCGTGCGTGCCGACCGCTGCATTCAAGGAACTCGAGTTAACCAGTCTGCATCCGGAGGATCGCACGCGCGTCTTTCATTCCAGCGGCACAACCGAGCACCGACCGAGCCGGCACTATCACAACGCGGATTCGCTGGCGCTTTACGAAGCGTCATTGTGGCCGTGGCTGCGGGAGAATTTAGGATTGCCGATTGCCGATTGCCGACTGTTCAGTCTCACGCCGACATCGGAACAAGTGCCGCATTCCTCGCTGGTTCACATGTTTGATTTCGCGCGGCGAAACATGGGCGCGGGAGAGGATGCTTTTGTGGGTCGCGTGGCCGTTGATGGTTCGTGGAACTTGGACTTCGACGCGGCGCTTAAAGCTTTGCGCGGTGATTCTGCTGGTAAACCGCTGCTTGTGGTCGGAACGGCTTTCTCGTTTGTGCATCTCTTGGATGAAATGGCGAAGCAAAACATTCGCTTGCAGGTTGCCGCAAATTCGCGCGTGTTGGAGACCGGTGGTTACAAAGGTCGGTCGCGCTCGATGCCGAAAGCTGAGTTGCATCGCCTCATCGCCGAGCGACTTGGCGTGCCGGCGGAGAACATCATTTGCGAATACGGCATGAGCGAGTTGAGTTCGCAAGCGTATGAAGTTGGATGGAAGCGCCGGCCTCTGGTCCGGCTCGATGACGCGGCGGTTTTAGGTCGGGTTGCTGAATGTACTGGTGTCCAAATGAAGCGCGCCGGGTCGGAGACTGGCGCTCCATTCGCGCGTCACTTTCGGTTTCCGCCGTGGGCGCGGGCGCGGGTGGTGTCGCCGGAGAATGGTCGTGAAGTCGGCGACGGCGAAACCGGACTGTTGCAAGTATTCGATCTGGCGAATGTGTTTTCAGTGCAGGCGATCCAGACGGAAGATCTGGCAATTCGCCGCGGCGATGGATTTGAATTAATCGGTCGGGCTTCCGCTGCTGAAGCGCGTGGGTGTTCACTGATGCCTGGCAATTGAATAGCCACGAATCAACCCCAATGAACACGAATCAGAACAAGCGGGAGTTGCAATCGAGAGAGTGTAAGCTAATGACCGTTGACGGTAAGGCGCGTCACTCCGTGCGCGCCGTCGTCTGGCTGTCACCGGCGGCACGCAGCGGACGGACGCGCCCTGCCAGCCACACCAATTATTCATTCGCGTAAGTTGTCAATTTCGTGGTTTTGAAACATGAGTTCTGAACGCCAACAAAAAACTCGCGCCCTCTGGCTCGTCGGCGCGTTGCATGCGTTCACGCATATTTACCACGTGGCGCTGTTGCCGTTGTATTTGTTGATGCAGCGGGATTTTGGCTTCACGAGCGTGGGACAGGCGACGGCGCTCGTGACGGCGATGATGGTGGCGTATTTCCTGCCCAGTTATTTTCTCGGGGTGTTGGCGGATCGGATGAGTCGCAAGAAATTGTTGGGCTGGGGCTTGTTTATCAATGCCGCAGGATTCATCGGGCTCGCGCTCGCGCCAAACTATGTGTGGGCATTGATCGCGGTAATTGTGGCGGGCATCGGCGGAAGTTTTTTCCATCCGGCAGCGACGGCGATGATTGTGCGCCTGTTTCCCAAACAAGCGGGGCGGGCGTTGGGCTTCATTGGCATGGGTGCGAGTGTGGGGTTTTTTATCGGGCCACTCTATTCCGGTTGGCGCGCGGGAGCACTCGAAGCGTCGCTGGGCGCAGCGGCGTGGCGCCAACCGATTTTGGAATTTGGTCTGTTGGGCATCGCAATGGCCGGTTTGTTCGCGTGGCTGGCGGACGAAGAAAAGGTGAATGAAACTTTGCGCTCGAAGAATGAACCGCCGCAGAAATTGTTTCCCACGGGCGCGATGTGGGCATGCTTTATCGCGAGCGCGTTCGCTTTTTGTTTGCGGGATTTTGCCGGTGCGAGCATGGGTAGTTTGGGTTCGCTGTTTTTGCAAAAGGCGCACGGCTACGGCATCGGTCTGACTGGTGTGATTTTGAGTTTTATTTTTCTGCCGAGCGCGATCAGCAATCCGCTCTTTGGACATTTCAGTGATCGCGGTCGTAAACGGTGGACGACAGCGGTGCTGCTGATTGCGGCGGCGTTGATCGCGCTGTTTCCGCATGTGCCAAAAGAGTGGGCGATCCCCGTGCTGCTGACTTACGGATTCTTCTTCATGGCGAGTTATCCGATGGTGGAAGCGATGTTGATGGAATCCGTGCCGGATGAGGTGCGCGGGCGCGTGTTCGGACTGTTCATCACGATCGGCGGGTTGTTGGGAAATCTTTCGCATTGGCTCGCTGGCGATGCCGTAAAACGCCTCGGTCAACGCGCGACGACGATTGAAGGTTATTTTCCGCTTTATTACGCGCTCGCGGCGTTCGTGGTGACCTCGCTGCTGGGCTTAATTGGATTGAACGCTTTGCGGAAGCGAGAGGTGCGGGAGGGAGAATTATGAATCTGCCCAATTACTTTCTCGCGGATCTGCCGCCGGAAGCGACGCTGACGCCGTGCTTGCTGACTGAGGCGTGCGCGACGCTGAAGCGCAATCGTGAAACGTATTTGCTGCTGCGGTCAACCGAGCAAATCGTCCGCGTGTTGGTGGAGGTGGGCGAAAGCTGGTTGCAGCCGGAGAATAAATTTCGGCGGCTCGCGTTGGAACACGGGCCGAACGCGTTGGGTTTTAGTGCGGCCACGCTGACGCGCGGATTGGATGACTTTTTCAAGCAGTTTACCCGGGACAATTTTCGCGCCTGGCTGCAACAAGAGTTGGGCGATGAACGGCGTTTGGATGAGTTGGTAGCGAGCGAAGCGGAATCCGCTAGCGGACGGGCGTCCATCGCGACGGGACCGGAATTCCTCGTGCACATCGCGGCGGGCAATATTCCAAATCCCGCGCTGATGAGCATCGTGACCGGATTGCTGACGCGATCCGCGCAGTTTGTGAAATGCGCGCGGGGCACAACATTGTTGCCGCGTTTGTTTGCGCATTCGATTTACGAAGTTGAACCCAAACTAGCAGCGTGTTTGGAGATCGCAGACTGGCGCGGCGGCGATGAACACTTGGAAAGTGTTTTGTTCGCGGAAGCCGATTGCGTGACGGCGACTGGGAGCGATGAAACGTTACGCGCGATTCAGCAGCGGCTGCCGGCACGGGCGAGGTTTCTCGGTTATGGCCATCGCGTAAGTTTCGGATTTGTTGCGGGAGATGTTTTGACTTCATTTAACGCGAAGAAGGCAATCGCGCGTGCCGCGAACGATGTGGTGGCGTGGGATCAACTGGGCTGTTTGTCGCCGCATGTTTTTTACGTGCAGAGTGGCGGGGCGGTGTCGCCGGATCAATTTGCCGAACAACTCGCGGCAGAACTCGTGCGGCGCGAAATCTCTCAGCCGCGTGGCATCATCTCCGCCGAAGTCGCCGCGACCATCGCGTCGCGGCGCGCAATTTACACGATGCGCGCGGCGCATGCGCCGGACACACGCGTCTGGCAAAGCGCGGAGTCCACGGCGTGGACAGTGGTGTGCGAGGCGGACCCACAGTTTCCGATCTCGTGTTTGCACCGTTTTATTTACGTGCGGCCCGTGGCGGATTTGGACGAAGCGTTGCAGAACGCGGATAACGTGCGCGAGTACGTGTCCACCATCGGCCTGGCTGTGCCGGAGCATCGCATCGGTGAAGTTGCCGTGCGGCTGGCACGTTGGGGTGCGACGCGGATTTGTCCGGTCGGCCAAATGCAAAACCCGCCGCTGCTGTGGCGACATGATGGTCGCCCCGCGTTGGCCGATTTAATCACCTGGACGGATTTTGAATCATGAAGATGGAACTAAGAAAATCGTTTCAATTTGAAGCCGCGCATCTGTTGCCGCACTTGCCGAAAACACACAAATGCCGCCGCCTGCACGGTCACAGTTTTAAGGTGGAGATCGCAGTGGCGGGCGAGTGCGATCCGAAACTCGGTTGGCTGATGGATTACGCCGATATCAAGGCCGCGTTCAAACCGCTGTGGGAAAAACTGGATCATCGTTATCTCAACGAAGTGTCGGGCTTGGAAAATCCGACGAGCGAAGAAATCGCGGTGTGGATTTGGAAACGACTGAAACCAAAATTGCCGTTGTTGACGGAAGTCGTCGTCGCTGAAACCTGCACGGCGCGGGCTGTGTATCGCGGTTGATGCGGTGCCCGGGCTGGTGGCGAGATTTACAGTGGGAGGAAAAAAAGCGACAGGCCGGGGCTTTTACTTGTGATTGGTTAGCGCGAGCCGGGGATTTTTATTTACGCGGCATGCATCCGGCTACTAACTTTCAGCCGGTTCGAGTGAGTCAGGAATCTGAATCCATTCTGAATCTGTTCAATTTATGGCAACGAAACCAATCCCGCAGTCTGAAATCAATGAACTTGTCGCCGGCCTCCAGAAAATGGCCCGGAATCTCTGGTGGACCTGGGACCAGGAAGCCCAGGAATTATTCGCGGAACTCTCGCCGCGCAGTTGGCGAAATCTCTACCACAACGCCGTCGCGATTCTCCATGAAGTTTCCGAGTATGAATTGCGGGTGCGTTTGCAGGAGCATGATTTCGCGTCGCATGTGCGCAATGTGTTGCGCGACTTCGACGGTTACATGAGCGAAACCAACACCTGGGGACGCAAGAACGCGCCGGCGTTGCACAAAAATCCCATCGCCTACTTCTCCGCGGAGTTCGGTTTTCACGAAACACTGCCCATCGCCGCCGGGGGGCTCGGGATTCTCGCCGGCGATCATACGAAATCCGCCAGCGATCTCGACATTGGCTTCGTCGGAATCAGTCTGTTTTATCGCGAAGGCTATTTTCAGCAATCCATCGATAACAACAACTGGCAGACGGAATACTATTCGCGGCTGGACCCGGACAATATTCCGTTGGAAGCCGTGGTGGATGCCAAGGGCCAGCCGGTCGTGGTGAAAGTGCGCATTGCGATGTCGGATGTGAAGCTACTGGCTTGGCGCGTGAACGTCGGGCGTGTGCCGGTTTATTTGCTGGACGCGAATCATCCGGACAATGAACCGCATTTCCGCGATCTGACACGGCGCGTGTATGGCGGCGATTCCACAACGCGCATCATGCAGGAAATCATTCTGGGCGTCGGCGGGGTGCGATTGTTGCGCGCGCTGGGTGTCGCCCCGTCCACGTTCCACATGAACGAAGGGCACGCGGCGTTTCTGACGCTGGAGTTGATTCGCGAGAAGATGAACGGCGGCGCGAAGTTTGATGCCGCGCTGGCCGCGACCAGGCAGGAATGTATTTTTACAACGCACACGCCGGTGGAAGCGGGGCATGATCGGTTCAACGGCGAATTGTTCGCTTATGCCGCGCACAAGTTTTCCGAACAACTCAAGTTGTCGCACGATCAGGTCATGGCTTTGGGGCGCATCAAGCCCGACGACAAGCATGAGCCATTTTGCATGACCGTGCTGGCACTGAAAGTTTCTCGCGCGGCCAACGCGGTGAGCGAGCTGCACGGTGAGGTCAGCCGCGAAATGTGGCAATGCCTCTATCCCGGCACGCCGGTGGAGAAAGTTCCGATTGGACACATCACCAACGGCATTCACGTCGCCGGCTGGATGAAAGGCACGGTGCGCAAATTCTGGCGCCAACGGCTCACGAACCCGTCGGCGGGTGGTGGCGACACGACGCGCTTCTGGAAAACCAAAGCCGGACATGATTGGGCCGCGGAAATCACCTCACCGGAGTTCTGGAAAAAGATGCTCGAGCCGAATTTCATCAGCGACGAGGAACTCTGGTCCCTGCGTTACCGGTTGCGCCGCGAACTGATTGAGTTTTCGCGCCGGCGACTGTTGTTGCAGGCCCATCGCGTCACGCACGAGGATTTCATCGCGTTTGATTCCTTGTTGAATCCGGATGCGCTCACGATCGGTTTTGCGCGTCGCTTCGCGACTTACAAACGCGCGCCGCTGATTTTCGAGCAATTCGACAACATCGTGAAGTTGACCCGCGATGAGAAGCGTCCGGTGCAATTCATCTTCGCGGGCAAAGCGCATCCGCGCGATGACGCGGGCAAGGCGTTTATCCAAAAAATCATTCACCTCAGCAAATACAGCGATCTCAAGGGCCATCTCGTGTTCCTGGAAAATTATGACGTGCATGTGGCGCGCATGATGATCTCGGGTTGCGACGTCTGGTTGAACAACCCGCGGCGTCCGCTCGAAGCTTCCGGCACGAGCGGCATGAAGGCGGGTTGTCACGGTTGCTTGAACCTGAGCATTCTCGATGGCTGGTGGCGCGAAGGTTATGACGGCACGAACGGCTTTGCCATCGGTGACGATTCGCATTCACCGAACGTTGAGGAACAGGATCGCGTGGATAGTGCGAATCTCTACAAAATGCTGACGGAGAAAGTCATTCCGACCTATTACGACCGCGACGCCAACGGCATTCCCAAGAAGTGGATCGAGATGATTCGCCGGGCGATGGCTACGCTCGTGGTGCAATACGGCACGGATCGCATGGTCAAGGATTACACGCGCAAGTATTACCTGACGAAGTGACGTTCTGCTCTTAATCTTAATCGTAATCTTTTTCTTAATCTCGGTGCTGAGCCGAGATTAAGACAAGAGGAAGATTAAGAAGACAATGCCGACGGACATCAAATCGCTCACGCGCGAAGAACTGGAAGTGCAGTTCGCCGCGTGGGAACAGCCCGTATATCGCGTCAAGCAATTGATGGATTGGCTTTACGTGCATCGCGTCGCTTCGTGGGACGCGATGACCAATCTGCCCAAAGTGCTGCGCGACAAATTGCGGCACGATTACACGCTGAACACGTTGGAGTTGGTGCGCAAACAGGGCAGCCGCGATACCACGCAGAAATTCCTCTGGCGACTCGGTGATCACTCGCTGATCGAAAGCGTTTTGATTCCGGCGAACCCATCGCTCTATGGCGAAGCAAGCGATCGGCATACGCTCTGTGTTTCCACGCAAGTCGGCTGCGCGTATGGTTGCAAATTCTGCGCGAGCGGCTTGGATGGCTGGAAACGCAATTTATTACCACACGAAATCATCGAACAGGTATTGGGCGTGGAACGCTGGTGCGCGGCGGAGAACTCTAAGTTGGAGGTTGCTGGTGGCACGTTAGAGCAAAACGCTCCATCGCCTAAACCTGCAACTTTCAACCTGCAACCTTCAACCCCCGCCGCGCCGCGCCCCAAGAATGTCGGCAATTCGTTCCCCAACGAACGCGTCGTGGACAACCTCGTCATCATGGGCATGGGCGAGCCGATGGCGAATTACGACAATTTGCTGAAGGCGCTGCGCTTGCTGAATTCGCCGTGGGGCGGACGCATCGGCGCGCGCAAGATTACCGTGTCCACCAGCGGACTGGCCCCGCAGATTCGCAAGCTGGCCGATGAGCCGGAACAATTCTCCCTCGCCATCTCGTTGCACGGCGCGACGGATGAAGTGCGCGAGAAAATCATGCCGGTGAACAAGAAGTATCCGCTCAAGGAACTCACCGCCGCGTTGGAGTATTATCAGGCGAAGCGCGGTCGCATGATCACGTTTGAATTCATCCTGATCGCCGGCGTGAACGATAGTCTGGAACAAACGAAACCACTCGCCGCGCTTGCCAAGCGCTTGAATGCGAAGGTGAATTTGATTCCTTACAACAAGGTGGAGGATTTGCCTTGGGTGCGTCCGAGCGACGACGTTTGCGAACAATTTCAAAAGGCCCTGAAGCAGCATGGCATCGTGGCCACGTTACGCCGCGAGAAAGGTCATGACATCGACGCGGCTTGCGGACAACTGCGGCTCAAAACTGAACGAGAACTAAGTCGCGCCGGTTCGGCTGTGACTTGAGATTGTCCGGGCTTAATGACCGCCGGTAACGGTGTAGCCGGCGCGGCGCAAATCTTCGGCCAGATCAATCTCCATTTGCACTGCGGCCGCGTAGGGCATCGGATTCAGGTGCGCGAACAATTCCGGCAGCAATCGCAACCCAAAGCGTTTTACCACCGCCGCGGCCTTGATGCCTTGTTGGTGGTTGGCAAAACGTTCTTCCGGTGTGAGTCCCGTCATGCCGACATAAACGCAGGGTTTGGTGGAATCGCGATTCGGGTTGGCCGCGCGGACGGCGCGCATTTTTCCAACAGCAGGATCAAGCAAAACCACATACACGTGGTGATGCAGGTCCGCCTGGAATTTGGCCTGATGCTTCTTGAGGGTGCGCCGCTTCATTTGTGATTCATCGCGCGTCGGCAGAATTTCAGTAGAGCGCCAATCCCCACGGGACGGCAATTAAACCGATCAGAACCAGCGTGGCCCAGAACTGGAGGTGTGATTTTTGACCTTGTGACGGCAACAGCAGCAAGAGTCCGCCCAATAACAATCCCGCCACGAAGCCACCGAAATGGGCGATGATGTCCGTGCCGGGGCTTAGCCCGAATAATACAAACAACATCACTCCGGCGAGCAGACCGCGCCGCACGTATTTTTGGGCGACCGGATTGGTGCGAACGAAGGCCAGCGATTGCGCGGCGAGCAATCCCAATCCGCCCATGACCATCCCGGAAGCGCCAACGCCCAGATGCGTCTCCGGATATAACAACAACCCGGCCAAATTGCCGAGCATCCCCGCCAGATACGCGGCTAACAATCCCATCCCACCACCATAACGCCCCATGACCAGCCCCAGTAAAATCAGGCCGAACAACACATTCGCCGCCAAATGAGCGACGTCGGCGTGAAGAAAGATGGCGGTAAACAGCCGCCACCATTCGCCGGCTTGAACCGCTGCATTGTCCATGCGTCCGGCGGTCAAAAAATCCGGACGCGTGGTTTGGCTGAGGAAATAAAACGCGACCATCAGCAACGCCCAAAACAGCACGCTCCAGTCAAAGAGCAAGCCGCGCCAGGGAAGCGGTTGCCGCCAGTGCCAATGACGGTTTTCCTGCCGATGCTGCCGGATCGCTTGAACTGCAGCCGGGTAATCTGCCTCCGACACGATGAGCCCCCAACCTTCGCCGGTCGCGCCGTCATCAATCGTCGCCATGATACCCTGACTCGCGAGCACCAAGCCCCAGTCCATCGTTTGCCGCCGCGAACGGGCGGGAATGCGGATGGGCGCGGTGTTTTCCATGGCGCAGAATTACCATGAAACCCGGCGGAACGAAAATTGGATTCGCGGTCGCGGCGCGAAAGTGATGCGGGGACCAGATTAGCCGCCGGCGAAGACAGGACGGAAATTTGCCTCGGTCAGAATGCGGGCGACTTCTTCGCGTTTGTCGCCTTGAATCTCGATTTGCCCGTTTTTCACCGTGCCGCCGACGCCGCAGGCTTTTTGCATGGCTTTAGCCAGTTGCTCCTTTTCCGGTAGGCCAATGCCAACGAAGTTTTTGACGATCGTCACAGTTTTTCCCCCGCGCCCGGCTTTGACCCGGAGGATGTCCACGCGCCCGCGATTCTTCTGCGCCGGTTTTGAGGCAGGCAATGGCGCGGCATCAGAGCGTAAATCCTTCGGTACGTCTGGAAGACCTTCACTGGACAGAGCATCAAATGGATTGTGGCCAAAGTTTTGGCCACCGTCGGTCGGGATGCGTTTAGAGTTGGCCATCGGGTGGATATAACCGCCTCGCGAATAGTTGCCAAAAAGTTGGCGACCCTACCGGGAATCGAACCCGGGCGACGAATTCGCAAGCGCGATTTTCAAAAATGTTGCGGTTTTCTAACATTATCGACGTTCTAAACATCGTTGACACTGGTGACACGTTATGCCATACCGTTATGCGTGTCAAGCATCCATCGCCAGCCCGGGCGCCCAAATTGGTTCTGCGCGTTCTACGATTGGGACGCGGAAGGGAATCCCGTCCGCCGGTTCAAAACCACCGGCACCACCAACCGCAAGCAGGCGCAGCAGATTTGCGCGGCGATGCAGAAGGCCGCGCGCGACGCGCAGGAAGGCAAACTGACGCCGGAACGGGCCCGCGCCATCATCGAGACGCACGTTAGCGAGATTGCCGAGGGCCACGGCATTCAGTTGCCGCGCCAGTCGGTGCAGCAATTCATGGACGGTTGGCTCTCGGGCCGCGGTTGCACGGAATCCACCCGCACGCGCTATCAAAACGTCCTGACGCTGTTTTACGAGCATCTCGGGGCAAAGGCGAAGCACAGCATTCAAACGCTCTCCGATCACGACATTCAAACGTTCCGGGACAAGTTCATCGGTAAGGTTTCAACGGGCACGATCAATCTTTACCTGAAGGTGATTCGCGGCGCGCTCAATCATGCTGTGAAAAAGAACCTGCTCACCCGTAGCCCGGCGCTTGGCGTTGAATCCGTGGCCGGCGCGAAGCATAAGCGGAAACCTTTCACGTTGGCGCAACTCAAGAAGATCATGGAAGCCGCCACGGATGATTTGAAAACGGCGACGATGTGCGGACTCTACACCGGCTTGCGTTTGTCCGACGTGGCCGCGCTCACCTGGGCGAACATTGATTTGCAGAAGGGCGAACTGACGACCACGGAGAAGAAAACCCGCAACACGCGCACCATGCAGATTGCCAAGCCGCTTTTGGCGTACCTGACCAAGCTCCCGGCCGGGGACAATCCCGTCGCGCCCTTGTGCCCGACGTTGCACGGAAAGCCTGCTGGATGGGTTTCCACGCAGTTTTACGACCTGCTCGCCTCGGTCGGACTGGCAACGCCGCGCGACCACCAGAGCAAGCAGAAGGGCCGCAGTTCCATCCGCCAGCAGAATCCTTACACGTTCCACAGCTTGCGCCACACGACCGCGAACCTGTTGAAGAACACCGGCGCGAGCAACACGACTTCGATGGCGATCCTCGGGCATGAGAACGAAGAAGTTCATCAGCTTTACGGCGACGTGGAAGCCGAGACGATCCGCAAGGCGCTGGACAAACTACCGGACATCACGAAATGAAAGCCATGCGGAAATCGGCGAGTAAGTCGCGAGAGACGTTGCGAAAGCAGATAGCTGCTGCTGCGACGATGGAAAAGAAGTATGAAATTGCCTACGGAATGCCGCTTTGGCCGAGTGATCGACCGCGAACACGCAGTGAGCTTTTGAAGCTCGTTGATCGATGGCGATTCTTGCTTGGAAAGAGCGACGGCACGAACAGAATCGAAAAGGCTTTCGAAGCATTGTCAGTAAACGCCCCGACTCCCAACCGAGACGATTATGACTCTTACTGGGTCGCTGACAGAGCCAAGGAAATCGCGCTTTTGGGCAAGCTGGCAGCGTTGGCGATTCACAATCGGGAACACACTTTCTTTTCGAGATTGGGCGAAATCATCCGCTATAACATCAAGCCGCGAGGTGTCCGGCCAGACGCGGCGAAGTTGTATCAAGACATCCTCCTGTACGGATGCATTGACAATACCGGGACGAAAGAGCATCCGTGCTACCCCAAATCACTGTTGCAACGATTGGAACACCTCGGCCATAAGTTTGAAAAAAGCTCCCAAAATGAGTTCCCACATTCGCTCCGGAAAGTTTGCAAAAGCTTGGGCTTTGTTCTGTATTCTGAAGGGCCGGGGCGACCTCGGAAAATCCATACCGTCTAAGGATACCCCCACCGGTTTCGGAGGATTATTTTAATTCAGTCACGCTCGATAACGTCGTCGCATGAGTTCGACGACAACAAGCAATCCGTTCCAGTTCCGACTTCCGCGCGGTGCGCGTAAAGGCCAACCCGGCGAGGTTGATCCGTGGTGGCAATGCAATCGTTCCTTTTGGAATGAGCGCATTCTTGCCACTCCCCGCAACAACTTCACGCCCGAGGTTAAATCGGTTGTCGTGAAGCAAAAGGGCCGCAACCGCGGCGTGCGCTTCATCATCTGGGAAAGCGCCAAAGCCTACTTCGACAAACTCCGCACCGAACAGGAGGCCGCGTGAAGCCAGCCCAAAGCAGCAAAGGCCCAACGCTCACCCAGGCCGCGCATTCCGGCTTCTGGTGGTGCTCAACGTGCCGCGCGCCATCGGAGCCAACGGAGCAAACAATCGGAGAGCCTTGGCAGAAATGCGCCCGTTGCGGTGATACGCATTGCCTCGCCTGGAATCCCCCAGCCATCGCAGCAGATGCACCACGGGAGGCCGCGCAATGAAGACCGCGCTTCGCGCCTCGCGCGCGTCAGGATCAACGCAGCGGCTCGTTGAGCGATTGATCCGCTCAGGCTGGACGCCAGACAATCGCCATCCCATCCGGGCCAAACGCCGCAAGCTTCAGCGGCAGGCGGTGAGCATTGATTGAGTTGCTCAACATGTCCTGGCTTGCCGAATGCGAAACGCCGGCAGACAAGCTTGTGTTGGTCCATCTCTGCGACCGAGCAAACAAACAAAAACGCGCGTGGCCAAGCATCCCCAGCATTGCGCGGGCGTGCGGTATGAGCGACCGCGGCGTTGAGTTGTGCCTCAAGAGAATCGAAGCCGGTGGACACATGACGGTGACTCGGAAGGATGGTTCGAGGAATCGTTACCTAATGCACCCTCGAAGCGTTACCCCCGAACAGCGTTCGCTACCGAACGGCGTTCGGGGGACTACCGAAGGGAGTTCGCCACTACCCCCGAATAGCGTTCGCCCCACCCCCGAACGCCGTTCGCCGACATCCGAACCATCATTAACCACCATCAGAACCAACAGGGGAACCGTGCCCCCGCTTCCATCGCAATTGCCGGGCCTGATTAAGGAGCAACAGAAAGCCATCAGGGAGTGTGATCCAAACGACACGGAAAGTCTCAATGCGTTTTGGCAAAGGCTCTGGGATTACGAGACGCAGCACTATGGCGCGCGGCGGTCGAAAAGAAAGACATCAGCCCCGCCCGCAAAAGTCGCGCCTGAAAAGCGGATGACGATCTTTGAGACGATGACGCCCGAACAAAGAGCCGAGATGGGGAAGCAACTTCGAAAGGCTGTGACTTGAGAATCTCGGACTCAAAGCATGATGCGACTTCACCACGGCGTAGCCGTGGTAGTCCAGAAAATTCTAAAGGAATCTCTTTGCCGCCAGCACGAAGCAAGGGTTTTCGACATTCGAGAGAGCGCGCATGCGGAAAATCTGCAAAAAAAAACACCCGCTAAAATTATCGGATGAACGCGAGTAAGACCTGCAACGCCTGCGAAATCCCGCAGCCACCGGAGAATTTTTATCGCCACAAGACCGGCAAGCTTCGCGCGGTTTGTAAGTCCTGCATGAAGGCGCAAACGAAGATCCGTGACGCCGGCCGCTACGCTCGCAATCCCGCGCAGGCCAAGGCCCGCGTTCGCCGCTGGCGCAAGAAAAACCCGGAGCGCGTTCGAACCTACGCCCGCCAATCACAACGCCGCACGCGCCAACGTCGGCGCAACATCGGCCAAAATTTTCTGAACCTACCATGACCGCACCCCAACCCATCCCGCTCACCGCCGCTGAACTTTCCCGCCGCACCGCCAAGCGCGCAGCAAACCACAAGGCATGGAGCGAACTCCTCGACGTGCTCGCTGAGGATGCCTTCGACGGTCGGCCGCTCGACCAAGTCGCGAAACAATGTTTGGGCCGAGCGCTATTCATGGCCCGCGTATGCCGTTGCCCCTGGCTGGACGAACGCAGCCAGCGGGAAATTGCCAATTTACTCGGTTGCACAGAATCGAACGTCAGCCAGCGGGTTAAGGAAATGCGTGAAGAATTCGAGCGAAACGGCACTTTTCGCCCGCGCAGGTTAAGGCCGAGTTGCCGCCCCACAAACCCGGGTTACGATCAAAATCAAAAACTATGAGTCTGCTGAAATCACCCACCCAAAAAACGCCACCGCCGCCACCCGCGCCTCCGGCAGAGCCGACCCCGTTCGTCCAGCCAGATTACGCGATGTTCCTGAGCTTTTGCAAATTTGCCCAGAACACCGACAAGGCCGTTGCGGCGGCCGCTGAAACATTGCGGCAGAAAATCGCCACCGAGGAAGCCGGTTATCAGCGGGAAATGAAAAGCTGCTGCGGCTTTTCCTCCGACGATGCGCGCAAAGAATACGCTGACAAAATTCGCGCCGCCATCGACGGCAAACACTCCTCGGAGGAACTGATGTCCAGGCGCGAGATCATGGACCGCAACGCGCGCGTGCGGCGAATCGCCAAAGAACGCGCGGCCCGCCACGGTAAAGCCGCCTGCGAACTCGTCGCCGACTTTTTCGAGACCTTGAAAAAGCATGTCCCGGCGTATGCCGAAACCATGCTCGCCTCCGAGCGCGCCATCTTCAAGAACGGCGGCAGTAAATCCCCCCTCGCGCTCCTCTGCGAAGCCCTGCCCGCCAAAATTGACTTCCAGATTAACAACCTGCGCGAGCGCACCGGCCGCCACACCCGCCCGCTTTCACTCATCGAAGGAATTTAACCTATGGCAAACGACACATCTTCATTTAACGGCGTAGTGGAGCAAATTGCTTCCGGCACAATCCCGATGATCCGCCCCGCCATGCCATCTCTCGTGGGCCCGGGCGGATACTGCACGCCGATGCGACTCAACGGCGTAGTCGCGGCCGGCAAAGTCAACGTGCCGGTCGTTTCCGCTGTGCAATCGGTGCTAACCAATCCGACCAACTACGAAAACAGTGGCGACACCGTGGACCCCTCCGAAGTCACTATCGTTCACTACAGCGCGCAATTCGGCTTTAATAATCCCGATGCCTCGCGTGGGTTTGAACTCGAGCGCCTGCTTGGCTCGCACCTCGTGAACATCGAGCAAAGCATCGTTGCCGCGGTGAATGGCGTCATCACCGAAACCAATTTTGGCGCGCCTGCCGTCGCCGTGCTGCCAGCCGCGTATGCCGTCGGCAATCTCGAAACGCTCCTCGGTGCCGTCCCGGGCCGCAGCATCATCGCGCTCGACTCGCCCTATTTCGTCAAAACGAAATCCACCTGGATGCCCAGCGGGCAAGAATCATTGCTCAAGGAACTGAGCAACCTGACTGGCATCGGAGAAGGAGTGCGCGGCTTCGCCGCTCGCCAGGAAGCCATCGCGCTGGTGTACGGCTACCCCGCCCCCGGCCCTGTCAACGAAGTCGCCACCAGTATGATCAGCCTCCCGATCGGCTTGGATGTTCAATTCTCGCGGTGGTGGCAAAAGAGCGGCCGGCAATGGCGTGGCTCGCTGGACATCTGTCTCGTCGCCGCCGTCGGCCAAGCCGGCGCACTGAAACTACTGGCCGAACCCGAGGAATAATTTCGCGGGTTTTGGTTTCCCGCGGACCCGGCGGTAGCGCCGGGCGTGCTCCGGCTGAGCACGCCTGGCCTGCCCAATGAGATGAACCCGACAGTCACCAAAAAGGAAATCGCGGCGCAAGTAGGCATCACCCCGCGCACCATGCGCAACCACCCCGAGAAATGGTCGTGGCTGAAACAATGCCGGTCACGAGCCACCAAACGCCCCACGTACCGCCGCGCCTGCGTGGCCGAAGAACTTCGCCGCCGTGGCATCCTACCATGAACCGCTTCGACACCCTCTATTTTGAAACCATGCGCCGCGTCATCGGCACGCCGCACTGGACACTCTGGTTGCGCGCCGTGGCTCTCTACCATTGGGCGCGATTCACACTCTGGCTCTGTGGCAAGCTCAGCACCGCCGCCGCCTGGCTCTACAGGCGCCACGGCGACAGCATCACCCGCCTGAAGAAGCTCAACCCTCGAAACTGATATGGCCCTTACTCAGGAAGAAATTCGCATTAAAGCCGGGCTGGATTACAGCCGCGTCACGGCTGGTCTCCACGCAATATCCGGTCAGGTTGGGCGACTGGCGGCCGAGGTGCCGAAAAAGCTCGGCAGCATTCTCAAAACCTCCGTGGCTGGGATCGCCGTTTCCCTGGTCGATGAACTGAAGCCGCTCGGAAACATGGCGCTCGACAAGCTTTTGGGCATCGGCCCAAACGCCATCAAGCGCGCCGAGGAACAAGCAAAACTGCTCGCCGATGCTGTGAACAAAGCTAGCGATTCCCAAGGGAAGCTCGCCGCCGAGAAAAAGCGCGATGAGTACGAGCGCGCCACGCTCCAAAAGAAAATCGCCCTGCTGGACAAAGAGCTCGCCGCCGAGGAGGAGCGTTATACTGCCCAACGTAAAACCTCCGACGAACTGCTCAAACAAAAGGCCACGCTCGAAGCGCAAATCGCCGCACTAAGCGAGATCGCCAAGCAGCAGGAAGTAATCAAAGGTCAGATGGGACAACAATTCCCCGTGCCCACCGGTCCGGCCTTGCAAGCAGGCCGCGACCTGCGCAGCGCGCGCGATAAACTTTCCGAAGTGGAACTGGGCCAACTGGCCGCCGATCAAGGCGCCAACGAAGCCGAGGCCAAAGCCATTGCGCTGCGGCGCCAACGTGACGACCTGCAACTCAAAGTCCCGGTTGAGTTACCCGCCTTGCAGGACACTCAGCCTGTCCCCGCGCCCCGCTCCGTGTTCGCTGGCGCCAGAAACTACGAGGCTTATGTCAAAGGTCGGATGCGGATGCATCAGGCCAACATCGACCGCATCAATGCGTTTGGAAAACCGCAAGCCGCGCCGGCACAACCCGCAGCCGGCGAACCCGGCGCCAAGCCACTGCGCGTTTCAATCGTGGAAATCGAGGAATAGAAAACCCCGCCAGCGTGCGCCAGCGGGGTTTTCCTGAGAATTGACGGGTGTTTTATCAGTTGCGGCGGCGAGCAAGCCACCTGTTGCCCCAGAGCTTCGAGAGCTTCGGCGGCGGCGAGAGCTTCGGCGGCTTCGGAAAAGCAATCGTGCCACCAGCAGGCAATACTTCATTCAGCAGCAACCGGAATACATGCTCGCGAAGCTTTTTGAGCTCTTCTCTCCGGTCTTCCTTCGGCAGGCTTTCCACCCAATAGGTAATTTGGTCAATCATAACTAACAGTTTGTTTTGCCAGCACCCCCGCGCGTCTCTCCCTGAGCGGAAGCCCAGGCGCGCCAGGATGCGGCAGATTTGTTTTGGGAGACTTCCCCCGGAGAGATCGAGGGAAATTGGGAAGGCTGACCGTTATGCGATAGCGTTATGCTTTCGCAGGTGAGGAAAAAGGAATTCCCTGATTTTGTAGCATTTTCAGGGGTTTTCGACGTTGGCGACCCTACCGGGAATCGAACCCGGGCTACCATAATGCCTATAACGCGGA
>CAZKMR010000061.1:0-26913 GCA_964553795.1 uncultured Bifidobacterium sp.
GCGTTATCCCCGAGCAGAACGTGGAAGCCAGGCGCGAAGTTCACGTCCAACCGCGAGTAATTGCGGAAGTCGCGAAGTCGTAATTGCGCCAGATGCATGGCGCCAAGGATGAAAGGCGCAATGGCACGCGGCGAGAAATTTTACGCGATTGGACATTTTTCCAAATCTCGCTACTCTTTGCGTGCCGCTCCGCAAACTGGCGGCGACCAATCCAAAACTATGAAACTCGTCAAACTCCTTACCCTCTGTGTGGCGCTTGTCGGCGCTGCGACTGTGTTCACCGGCTGCGCCTCCTGCAAAAGCTGTTGCGCGGCGAAGGAATCTGCTGCCTGCGGCATGAAATGCTGCACGGACGCCGGCACGACCTGCGCCAACTGCCCGAAGTGCAGCCCCAAGAAATAATCCGCCACCTCTTTCACACCCGGCCCGTGGTTCGCCCCGGGCCGGTTTGCTTTTGCTTCCGCTACTACAATCTTCCCGGTCGTTTCTTCCGTCATTAGATTTGACTTCAATCGCCGTTTGCCAAGCATAGCGCGCGTTATGGATTGGATCACGCAGCCAGAAATCTGGATCAGCCTCACCACGCTCACCTTGCTGGAGATCGTGTTGGGCATTGATAACATCATTTTCATCTCCATCCTCAGCGCCAAACTTCCCGCCGATCAACAAGCCAAAGCCCGGCGCCTCGGTCTCGCGCTCGCGCTCATCACCCGCGTCATTCTCCTCTGCGGCCTCGCGTGGGTCGTGAAACTCGACAAGCCGTTCTGGGAACCGAAAATTCTCTCCTGGCAACTCGCCGTGTCCGGCAAAGACTTGATCCTCATCGTTGGCGGCTTGTTTCTACTGGCCAAGAGCGTCTTTGAAATTCACGAAAAACTCGAAGGCGAAGACGGTCGCACCACCAAGCAGATGGCAGTCACCTTCAACAGCGTCATCTTTCAAATCCTGATGCTCGATATCGTGTTCTCGCTCGACTCCGTGATCACCGCTGTCGGCATGGTGAAACAAATCGGCGTCATGATCGCCGCTGTCATCATCGCGATGATTGTCATGCTGGTCTTCGTGAACAAAATCAGCGCCTTCGTAGATCGCCATCCAACCATCAAGATGCTGGCCTTGAGCTTCCTGATTCTCATCGGCACAATGCTTGTGGCGGAAGGCTTCCACCAGCACGTGAACAAGGGCTACATCTACTTTGCAATGGCCTTTGCGCTGGGCGTGGAATTTCTCAACATGAAACTGCGCTCCAGAACCCAAAAGGTGGAACTGCACCAGCCATATCGGTAAAGGCCAAGCCCATCCCCATGGCGACGCGTTGACAGTATTTTCCAATAGATTAAACTGCGGTCATGGGCTACACGAAGACTGATCACTACGAAGGCATCATCCGCCGCCAAATTCGTTCCGGTCGGGCCTCCAACAAGACTGAAGTGGTTCATCAAGCTCTGGCCCTGCTGGATGCCGTAACGCGCAATCGCGGTCCGGTGGGATCCAGTTTTGCCAGCGCGGAAGAATTGGAGGCGTTGTTGCTGGAAGCCGGCCCGGCCCGTCCCATGACCGCTGCCCGCAAAGCTCGTATTTACGGGGATTTGAAACCGTGAAATGGCAGGCGTCGCCCGACGTGGATGAAGATCTGATTGAAGGTCGTGACTTCATTCGCGGTGATAACGATGTGGCCGCCCGAAATTTTCTGAATGCCGCCTTCGAAACGTTTGACCTGCTGGGCGATTTTCCAGAAATGGGGCCACGCGCCCGGTTTCGTTCCAAAAAGCTGCGCGGCCTGCGGTATTTCGTCATGCCTCCGCCCTTCAACCGCTGGATCATATTTTATCGCCTCACAGAATACGGCGTGGGTATCGTCCGTGTTTTGCACGGCAGCATGAATTGGCGCCAAGAACCGAATCGGTTCTTTTGAGTGTCAAAGCGCCAACAACAGCTTCTTAATCTCCTTGAGCCGACCTTTGGCGTCTTTCTTTGAAAGCCGCGGGAATTTGCCACCGAGCGTGATGAAGTCGTCGTTGCGCGTGAGCATCACCTTGTCCTCCTTCACTTCAACCGCGGTGATGTTCCGCTCGCTGGCGAGAATTCTCAGTTCCGCCACGGCCAGCAACAATTCCACTGGCGGCGGCAGCGGACCGAAGCGATCGCGCATTTCTTTCTGCAACGCTTCCAACGCCGGCTTATCCGTCGCCTGCGCCAGCTTGCGGTAGATCTCGATACGATGCTGCGATTCCGGCGCGTAGTTGTGCGGCAAGGCCGCGGTGGTAGAGCGCGTCACTCCGTGCGCGCCGGCTTCGCGAGCTTGCATGCGTTCGTTAGCAAGAGCGGCGGGCAGAGGACTGCCCGCCCTACCAGTTTCCGCCGCCGCGTGCATATCCAGAAAATCCAAAGCCACGCGCACTTCCACCCGTTGCGTCACCTTCTCGCCTTTAAGCGAACCGACGCTTTGCTTGAGCAACTGGCAATAAAGCTCAAATCCAACCGCCGTAATGTGACCGCTTTGCTCCGCGCCGAGCAGATTGCCAGCGCCGCGGATTTCCAGGTCGCGCATCGCGATTTTGAAGCCGCTGCCGAGCGTGGAATATTGTTTCATCGCGTTGATGCGTTTTCGCACGTCGGTCAGCAAGCGCGCGTGCCGCGGCAGCAACAGATACGCGTACGCCTGATGCTTGTAACGCCCCACGCGACCGCGTAATTGATACAGTTCGCTCAAGCCAAAGCGATCCGCGCGATCAATGATGATCGTGTTCGCATTCGGAATATCGAGCCCGCTCTCAATGATCGTCGTGGACAACAACACATCGGCCTCGCCGTTGACGAACTTGGTCATCACTTCCTCCAAGTCATCCGCGTTCATCTGGCCGTGCCCGACGACGATGCGCGCATGAGGCACAAGACTCTGGAGCTTTTGCTGCATCGTGAGAATCGTCGTCACGCGATTGTGCAGGAAGAACACCTGTCCGCCGCGATTCAACTCGCGTTGGATGGCGTCGCGGATGAGGCGCTCGTCATATTGCGTGGCGACCGTTTCCACCGGCAACCGATCGTGCGGCGGCGTTTGAATCGTGCTCATGTCGCGCGCACCGGTCAGCGCAAGATACAACGTGCGCGGAATCGGCGTGGCGCTGAGCGTCAACACATCCACGAGCGTGCGCAGGCGTTTGAACTTCTCTTTGTGCAACACGCCGAAGCGTTGCTCTTCATCAATCACCACCAGCCCCAGGTCTTTGAACGCCACGTCCTCCTGCACGATGCGATGCGTGCCGATGATGATGTCCACCGCGCCCGCCGCGAGGTCTTTGATGACGTGTGTCTGCTCGCGTTTCGTGCGGAAACGCGACAACAACTCGACGCGCACAGGATAATCTGCCATGCGTTCGCGGAAATTGTTGTAATGCTGCTGCGCGAGAACGGTAGTCGGCACGAGAATCGCCACCTGTTTACCGCCCATTACCGCTTTGAACGCCGCGCGAATCGCCACCTCGGTTTTGCCAAAACCAACGTCGCCGCAGATCAAGCGGTCCATCGGCTTCGGTCGCTCCATGTCGGCCTTCGTTTCAACGATGGCCTTCATCTGATCGGCGGTTTCTTCGTAAATAAAAGCGCTTTCAAACTCGCGCTGCCAGGTGACATCACCGGGAAACGCATGGCCAGGCTGTGCTTCGCGCACGGCCTGAATGCGCAATAATTCCGCCGCAACATCGCGCACAGCTTTCTCCGCCGTCTCTTTGGCTTTCGCCCAACGCGTGCCGCCGAGTTGGTTCAGCGGCGGATTCACCTTTCCCGCGCCGACATACTTGCTCACCAGATGCGCTTCCGTGACGGGCACGTAAAGCTTGGGCGGCTCTTGACCGTCATCGGCGGGCGCGTATTCGACGACCAAACACTCAGTTGAGGGCTGAGCGTTGAGAGTTGAGGAATCTTTGCCGCGTGTTCCGCCACCCGTGGGAACATTCTGTAATCCGCGATAACGTCCGATGCCGTGTTGCAAATGCACGACGAGATCGCCGTCTTCGAGATCGGTGAAGTCAATATCCAGCGCGGAACGGGTCGTCTGCGCGTGGGCGGATTTCAGCCGGCGCGGGCGTTGAACTTTGTAGCGCCCAAAAATCTCCGCATCGGTGACGACAACGAGTTTGGCTTCCTCGCAAATAAAGCCGCGCGCCAATGCGCCAATCTGCGGTTGCAACGGAGTTTCAAATCCCAATTCTTTCCAGATTTCAAGAAAGCGTTCGCGCTCGCCTTCATTGTTGCAGAAGATTTGCAGCGAATAATCTTGTCGCGCCCAGCGATGGAGTTGGTTGAAGAATTCGCGGCGTTGCGCTTCGGCGATCTGCGGCTCAGGCGGGCGCTCAGGCAACGGACGAAAGGCATCAAGACTGGCGAACTGTGGAGTGCGGAGCGCGAAGTGCGGAGTGTCGGTGTCTGACTCCGTGAGGGCAACGGACATGATACTGCGTCGCTGCAGTTCCTGACAAAAGTCCGCCCACGCGATGAAAAAGGCATCGTCCTTGGGAACCTGTTCCGCATAAGAATCGGCATGAGCAGATAACTGCTCCGGCTCGCACAACAGAAAGATGGTTTCTCGAGGCAAATAATCGAGCAGCGTTGCCAAGGGCAGTGTCTGGGGCGGAGCGTCAGGTTTCAGGTCGCCGCGAAAAGAGGAATCTTTGCTCTGATCCGCGACACCCGTCGCCTGAGATTTCTTGAGAATTCCTAACTCCCCCGCGGGCGGCAGAGTCACTTGATGGATCTGCTCGCGCGACACCTGCGTCATTGGATCAAACTCCCGCAGCGATTCCAGTTCGTCGCCGAAAAACTCCAGTCGCACCGGCCATGGGCTCGTGGGCGGAAAAATGTCCACGATACCGCCACGCATCGCGATTTCGCCCCGCTGCGTGACTTGCGCTTCCGGCTCGTAGCCCTGCCCTTCCAGCCATTCGACGAGGTCAAGTGGATTGCTGTGGTCGCCGCGAGTCAGTTGACGCGTGCGTGACTTGAGATCGGCTGGCGCGTACGTTTTCTGCAACAGCGCCGTGACGCTCGTCACGACCAATGCGGAGTGCGGGGCGCGGAGTGCGGCGCTCCCGCCAAGTGCAACGAGAGTTTGCAGACGATCACTGATGACGTCGGCGTGGGGGAGTTTGTTTTCGTGCGGGAGAATTTCCCACGCTGGATAGAACAGCGGGGTGGAGGTTGAAGGTTGAAGATTGCAAGTGGGCTCCGCGGGTTCCCCAACTTGCAACTTACAACCTGCAATCTGTAACCAGGTCTCCAAATCCTGCTGGACACTTTCCTGCGCCTTCAGGTTCTCAGTGACAACAACGATCGGACGCGCGGGAAAAATCTGGTGTAACAGAGTAGCAACGAACGGTTGTGCGGGCGCGGCAATGCTAGAACAAGACAATGCACCGCCCGCCGCCAAACGCCGGGCGAGGGACTGCACGGCGGGCGACTGAACGACTTCAGCGAACCAATTGCTTGTCGCTGCCATGGAAACGTCTGGCGCCAAGCGGCAGTAAAGTCGCAACCAACAGCGGCACGGTCAAGCTTGGCGGTATCGCGACGGACGCGATAAAAGGCGCGGCGGGAAGCCGCCGCGCCAAAACGAAATGAATTTCGGAAGAAAACTTAACGTTGTGGAGGGGGAAAGCCGGGACCGCCCATGCGTTTCATCATTTCTTCCTGCATCAGCGCCATCCGGTCGTCGTACCGCTTGAACTCGGCGGGAGCATCAAACAATTTGGCGTCGGGGGGCGTAAGTTTCACGTTCTTGAACGACATGGTCACGGTGGTGCCGCGTTCCAGCATCTCCATTTTGACAGGAAAGGATTTCAGCTCGGTAGCGTTCCAGACGATGAATTCCTGTTTTTTACCAGTCTCGTCAGTCACAATCACCTTGTTCTTCACTGTTGCGTGACCCGCCACGGTTTCTTTCCCGAGTTCGGTCGTCTCCACCTTGTGTTTGCTCACGGCATCCGGGCTTTCGGATTCCTTGAGCGACATTTCGACGTACGCCTTCAGACCAGGATAAATCATGTAGCTGGTCTTTTTGTCCGGGCGGGAAATCACCACCACGCTGTCCATGCCCATGGCTTTCATTTGCTCCATGGCCGCCGGCGGCATGTGGTTGCCCTTCATCTTTGTTACGTCCATTTCAAAACGTGATTTGCCGTCATGGAAGAACAACTGGCCTGGAATCGTGGTGTCGCCAGCGCGACCGTCTTTGGCTTCGATTTCCAGTTCGGCACTGAACGTTTTATTCTCACCGAACAGCTTGGACATGCTGCCACCGAAGTTTGGACCACCGGGGCCGGCCCCCATGCCGCCCATCCCACCAGGCTGAGCGGAGGCAAAGTGGACTAAACCCAAGGTGACGAGAACAGCGAGAAAAGCGCGTAGGTTAATTTTCATAGGTAGAAATGGTTTTGTCGGGGTAGCGATAACAGATTCGCCGGTGCCGGCCAATGAAATTTGCCCCCACGTTTCTCACCGCGGTGATCAAATCGAACTCAAGCAGAGCATGAATGTAATGAAGCCGAAAACTTTGGAGGGATATTCGGGCAGCAGACGCCAAGGAGGTGGGGGTGGGGAACCCCGCTGAAGAAACGTACTGCTACCCGAATACTTACATTCTTAGAGAGCGCCAAAAATTTGTCAATGCCTGACCCTTCCGCAGAAAACGGGGCACTTTTGTCGGGTGAAGCCCCAGCGCAACGGACCGAATTCTTGCTCGGATCCGGTCCTGTCCGTAGTCTTGCCGCCAGTGACCGACGCCCAACGCACTGCGAAAACCTACGCCTTCGAACGGTGGCGGGCATTGGCCTCGGGCATCATTGAAGCTGCCGGCAGCACCTTTTTGCTGCTCATTGCCGTCCGTTGGTTTCACGCCGGGGAAAACGCCAAGGCGCTCGTTGCCGCCGGCGGCAGCTTCGGCCTCATGCTCGGTCCGTGGGTGGTCGCTCAGGTGGAATCACATCGCTGGCATACCACACACGCCGCAGCGCGATTACTTTGGGGCGGCGCCGTTTGTCTCGGCGTGATGGCCGTCTGGCCAATCCTACCGGTGTTCGTAGTTGGTTCAGTTCTCGCCATGACGACGGCCTCAGCCGTCATTCCATTGATGACCCAGGTTTATCAGGAAAACTATCCGGAGCGGCAACGTGGCAAACTTTTCTCGCGCACGTTCATGCTGCGCATCGCCGCTGCGGCGGCGTTCAGTGAAATCGCCGGGCGATTGCTGGCCGGGAACATGGATCGTTTCCAAGTGTTGCTCGTCGTGTTTGCCCTCGCCTTCGTGATGGCGGCAATTTGTGTCCATCGCATTCCCTCACAACCGCTGACCGCCTCCGGCGGCACGCATCCGTTCCGCGCGTTGCGATTCGTGCGCGCCGACGCCCTGTTTCGCCGGACGCTCGTGATGTGGATGATCATGGGGTTTGCAAATCTCATGATTCTTCCGCTCCGGGTGGAATATCTGGCGAATCCCAAACACGGACTCACGTGGAACGGGCAACTGCTCAACACGGCCCAAATCGCCCTGCTCGTCGGTGTCATTCCCAATCTCGCGCGCCTTGTCATGAGTCCGCTCTGGGGCTGGCTGTTTGACCGGATGAATTTCTTCGTGTTGCGCATTCTACTGAATGCTGGATTTGCGCTCGGCATGTTGTCCTTCTTTGGCGGCGACCACGTCGGCTGGTTGATTCTGGGCGCGGTGATCTATGGCGTTTCAAACGCCGGTGGCGACGTGGCCTGGAGCTTGTGGGTGACCAAATTCGCCCCGGCAGAACGCGTGGCCGACTACATGAGCGTGCATACCTTCTTCACGGGATTGCGCGGAGTGATTGCGCCCATCGCAGTGTTTCAACTCGCGAAATATTGGTCCGTGTCCGCCATCAGTTGGCTCGGCGCCGGAATGATTGTCGTCGCCACCCTCATCCTGATCCCGGAAATCAAATCGGGACGCGGAGCACGGCGAGCCGCTGCGTTGACCGATGAAGTGTCCGAATGACCGAGGGCGACCGAGCTGCGATTCGCTTTCGAAACACAACCCACCGCTTAATACACGCCTTCAACGATGTTCTTCTCCATCGCGCCGAAGGGACGCACTTCGGCTACGCCATCCCAGGCGTACGGAGCGCGGGGTTTCCGGCGCAGCGCTTCATCCCGTTCCAAGAAGCGCGGCATGAAGAATTCTTTTGTGAGCGTGGTGAGTTCGACGCGACCCCATTCGTCGTGGGCGACGAGTTGATCCGTTTGTTTGGGGTTCACGACGCGCAAGACGGCGCGGGGTTGCGGCGCATAGTACGTGATGGAAAATTTGTCCTCCGGTGTCAGCGGCACGCTGGCGGCCAAGCCCATGAGCGTGTTGCCATAAGTGGGATAAAATCCGATGCGCCCTTCCAACACTTCCTCGACGATGAAGCGGACGTATTGCGGCGCCATCGTCGTGCCGCCACAAAACACGCCACGAATGCCGGCCTCGTAGAGATCAATTTTCTCCGCGAGGGCTTCGAGCAGTTTCGGCGTGGTGAACAAGCCGGAGACTTTGCGATTCTTCATGATGGTCACGGCTTGATCCACGACGTGATCCATGTAGGCGCGGGCGACGTCGAATTGCTTGTTCGCGATGACCTTCTTCACAAAACGCGGATCGAGGTCAATGAAGTAGCATGAGCTGCCGCGTACATTGGCGAGGTGTTCGATGGCAAGCCGCAACCGGCGCGGGCCGGTCGGTCCCATCATCAGCCAATAATGGTTGCGCGGAAAATGCTCGTCCGAAATTTTGTCGCTGAACTCGGAGTAATCCACCTTGTAATCGTCCCAACCGATGCGTTGCTTCGGCATGCCGGTGGTGCCGCCGGTTTCAAAGATGTTGAACGGGCGTCCTTTGAATTTGGCGGGCACCCAGACCTCCGGTTGCAGGTCACGGAGCGATTCATCCTGAAAGTGCGGAAATTTCGCGATCAAATCCGCGAATGATTTCACTTCCTGACGCGGGTCGAAATTCTGCTTGGCCCAGTCGAGCCAGTACGGGCAGCCGGTTTCGGGCGAGAAATGCCACGCGATGATCTCACGCACGTGCGCGTCGAGTTGTTGTTGCGCGGCCTGGCAGTCGGATTCAGTCATGGAATTCATTTGAGTGGATTAGCTGGGTAAACCTTTCAGGACTTCAGGGAAAAATTTATTCACGGTGGCGCGGGACGGCGGTGGCGTCAGCAACGAGACGACAACCAGGGTGACGGTGGATACCGCCACGATCAAAGCCACGGGCATCATGCCGAACACCAGCAGTTCATCGCCGTCGCTGCCACTCCGGCTGCTCATGTCCCGGATGAACAACACCAACCAGGTGACGACCGTGGCGATTACGGCAGCAATGGCGCCGGCGCGCGTGGCCCGGCGCCAATAAACCGCCGCGAACACCAACGGAAACAGCCCGGAAAACCCGCTGAAACACCACACACCAAGATCAAACACGTGCGGCGGCGGAAAGAGGGACAATACGTAAGTCACCGCCACGATGAACACGATGAATCCGCGCGCCAGCCAGATCGTTTGCGTATCACTAAACCGGTTTTCGCCAAAATGATGTTGCACCACATCGCGCGTGAACATCGTGCCAAGGCACATGAATTGCGAATCGAGCGAGCTCATGATGGCTGCCAGCACCCCGGCAATCAGCAGGCCGGTGAGATACGGGCTGTGCACCAGTTCGGCGACCATTTTGCCCAACACCGCGTTCGGCGGAGCTTTAATGCCATTGCCGGCGGCCCAGATGCCAATGAGAATGCAGGGGATCCAAACGATCATGATGCAAAGCGGGTGCGCCACACACGTCAGCCGAAACGATTTGGCGGACTTGGCCGTCAGCCAGTGTTGAAACAAATGCGGAAACATGCCGACGGAAAGCGGCACAAAGCAGTAAGTAAAAAACTGCAAGTGCCCGATCTGTCCTTCGCGCACCAGCAACTGCGGCGCGTGTTCCAGCGCTTGCCGGCTCGCCTCCGCCAATCCTCCCAGCGCCTTGGCAATCAACCAAAACGCGACGATGCCCGTTCCCATAAATACGAGCGTTTGAAAAGTATTGGCCCAGACCGCGCCGCGCACCCCGCCCCAGAACACGTAAGCCAACACGACGCAACAAATCACCAACCCGGTCAACCACGGCGGCACAGCGCCGTTGGTCGCGGCAAATGCTTCGGGAAACGTGCCTACTGTCAGCCCGCGCATCACTGAGCCCGCGCCGATGACACCAATCAAGAGATATGGGATCACCAACAACACCAGCACCGGAAACAGCAGGTAACCCAGGGCGTTCGACTCGAAGCGTTCCCGGAAAAACTGCACCTGCGTCACGTAACCATAGCGTTTGCCAATGGCCCAGAGTTTGATGCCGATGAGAAAAAAGCAGGCGGAATGAATCAACCCGGACCACGACGCCATCAAGC
This sequence comes from uncultured Bifidobacterium sp., assembly GCA_964553795.1. GTDB lineage: Bacteria > Verrucomicrobiota > Verrucomicrobiia > Limisphaerales > JADLHS01 > JADLHS01. Next base: position 10,452 of record CAZKMR010000061.1, read on the forward strand.
CATACACACCGATGCCCGTCGTGTAGGCTTTGCCGGTACTACCCACCAGCGCGAATGCCGTCATGGTCGTGCCAAAGATGGACATCAACAACATGAACGGTCCGATCGAATGGCTGGCCACAAAATAATCGCGAGCCGTGCCCCGAAAGAACGCGTTGCTTACCAAGCCAAGCAACAACAGCAAGAGCAGGTACCCCCCAATGATAATCAACGGAATCATGACTTGGGGTTGGAAGAATCAGCCGGGGCGTCCTTGGCGTTCGCAAAATCCTCGACATGCTCCGGCCACGCAAATTTTACCGTCGCAAACCAGAGCGCGCCGGCGGCCACCGAAAACGCGAGGTGATACGCCAGTCCCACCGGCAAAAATCCGAAGACCAGCGCGGGATCGTTCCACCACCAAAAATCATGATGGAGCAGGAACAACGCGCCCACTCCTCCCCAAACCAGTTTTTGTTTTCGCTTCATGCTAGATATTAGCTGACGCCATCGCGCCCCCCTCGCATTCAATCAATTCCGGCCTGTTCTTTGGGCTCTGGCAGCCAACGCGTCAATATCGCGCCCACCAGCACATACGTCCCCGCCACTGCCGCGCCCACGATAGCGATCTTGGCCGGATTCGGAGGCGTGGCCGCCGAGAGCGTAATGGTAAACCAGGCGGCCGCCGTCCCAATCACACGGCCACCGATGTTGGCGGCAAAACTTTCTCCCGTGCCGCGCAAGTGCAGCGGAAACACGAGCGGAATGTAATTTCCCCAAAAACTGAATTGCGCGATCGTCAGAAACCCTGCCACGAAGACGCCGATTTTGATCCATAGCAGGGAATCAGCGTTACCGAGCTGGGTCGAAATCCACCAGAACAGCAGCGGCACAAACAGCAACGCCGGCAATTGGAACACGCGCAGCAAGGCCCGCCGACTCAAGATATACACCGTGGCAATGGCAAAAACGAAACGTCCAAACAATCCCCCGATCTCCTGCCAGAGTGTCACGCGCGCCACCGCTTCATCGGAAGCATTCATGCCCACTTGCCGCTTCTGCATCGCGGTCAGTTCCGGTTGTCCGGCCGCTTTCGCGTCCCCCACCGCCTGGCCGACCGCAGTCTTGGCGGTGGCAATCATCGCCGCATGACCGGCTTCCGTCGGTGTCCCCACGCGTTGCGCGCCCAAGATTTGCGGGAGCTGCTGAATCGCGCCAAACGCGATGCCGTAACTGGACGCAAATACCAGCGTGGTCAGAATCGTGGTCTTGCGCAGTTCCGGACTGAACAACGCGAGAAGACTCGGACGCTTGAGAATGCCGGCTTCACGCTTGCGTTGCCACTCCGGGGATTCCGGCAGAAACGGTCGAATGAGAATCAATGGAATCGCGGGAATCACGCCCGAAATGAGCGTGTAACGCCAGGCTTCGTGCCCGCCATGAATCGCCGGCAGGTCGAACGCCACTTTGGCTGCCAACACGTTCATCGCCCCGACCATCAACCCACCGAAGGACGAAAACGCCTGCGTGTAGCCGAGAACTTTTTCGCGTTGATCGCGATTCGGAAACAGTTCGGCCAGCCACGCGACCGCCGCCACAAATTCCACGCACACGCCGATGAACACGAGACACCGGAACACGAGCAATTGAGTGAGAGACGTGGCATAACCCGCCGCGCACGCCGAAAACGCGTAAAGCAAAATGCTGAACGTCAGCACCCGGCGGCGTCCCAACCGATCCGTGAGATAACCGCCCAGCAACCCGAACACGCCGCCCGCAATCGCCGGTACGAAAAAAAGCGTGCGCGCCCACTTAACATATTCCGCGGACCCCGGCACCAACAACGGCACGCCGTCCGGGCCAATCCCGCCCAGCGCCGCCAACGCCGGCTTGATGATGAGCGGCAACATCAGCAATTCGTAGATGTCGAAGGCAAAGCCGATGGCGGCGATGAGGCAGATCAGCCATTGCGTACGATTCAATTTCAAACGGGAAGTGGCCATGATGTCGCGTTGTAATGGATTTGATTAGCTGCGGGCGAAGTTTAGCCAAAAACCGGCTGGCGGCAATTGCCAAGCGAGTTGGACGTACGTTCGGACCCGGTATTGGCAAAATCCGGGTCAGCCGCAATGCGAGCGCCTGGAATGCAAATGACCAGTTTCGATCCAACGAGATTCCGCGTGCGGGTCACTCCCACTCAATGGTGCCGGGCGGCTTGCTCGTAATGTCGAAGACGCAACGATTCACGCCTTTGACTTCATTGATGATGCGGCTCGCAAGCTTCTCCAACAGTTCGTAGGGCAACTTCACCCAATCCGCCGTCATGCCGTCCTGCGATTCCACCGCGCGAATGGCGATGGTGAAATCGTAGGTCCGTTCGTCGCCCATCACGCCGACACTGCGCACCGGCAACAACACCGCAAAGCTCTGCCAGATTTTGTAATACAGTCCGCTCGACTTCATTTCCTCAACCACGATGGCGTCGGCGTTGCGCAGAATTTCGCAACGTTCCTTGGTCACTTCGCCGAGAATGCGCACCGCGAGGCCCGGGCCGGGGAAGGGTTGCCGCCAAACGATTTCCTTGGGCACGCCGAGTTCCTCGCCGAGCAACCGGACTTCGTCCTTGAACAAACATTTCAATGGCTCGACCAACTGAAACTTCATCTTCTTCGGCAAGCCACCGACGTTGTGATGACTCTTGATGAGCGCGGCGGGATTACCCGCGATCGGCACCGATTCGATGACGTCGGGATAAAGCGTGCCCTGCGCGAGGAACTTGGCCTTACCGGCGCGTTTCGTCGCCGCCTGAAAAACTTCAATGAACGTCTTGCCGATGATTTTGCGTTTGCGCTCGGGATCGGTGACGCCCTTGAGACGCGAGAGAAAAATTTTTGAAGCGTCCTCGTACTGCAATTTGATGTGAAAACTTTTGCCGAAAACCTGCTGCACAACCTCCGCTTCGCGCGCGCGGAGCACGCCATTGTTGACGAAGATACAAGTGAGTTGATCGCCGATGGCTTTGTGCAACAGCGCCGCCGCAACGCTGGAATCCACGCCGCCGCTCAGACCGAGAATCACCCGCTCCTGGCCGACCTGCGCGCGGATTTCCTCCACGGCCTGGTCCACATAGTTGCGCATTGTCCATTCCTTGCCGCAGCCGCACACGCCATGGACGAAGTTGGAAAGAATCTCTTTACCGCGCGGCGTGTGGACCACTTCGGGATGGAATTGCAGTCCGAAGAATTTTTTGGCGCGATTCTCAATGGCGGCAAATTCCGAATTCTCCGTGACGGCAACCGCTTTGAATCCATTCGGAATCTTCGTGAGTTTGTCGCCGTGCGAATTCCAGACCTGCAACGCTTTCGGCAGTTTCTTGAACAGCGCGCACGAACTGTCTTTCACCGTGAGGGTGCCTTTGCCGTATTCGCGCTTGAGTCCTTTCTCGACTTTGCCGCCGAGGAATTGCGCGAGCAATTGCACCCCAAAACAAATTCCCAGCACCGGCACGCCCAGCTTGAAGATTTCCGGGTCGGGCAGCGGAGCGTTCTGGGCGTACACACTCGACGGGCCGCCAGACAGAATGATGCCTTTGGGCTTCACGCGCGCGATTTCCGCCGCCGGCGTGTTGTAATGCACGATGGTCGAATAGACGTTGCATTCGCGGACGCGCCGCGCGATGACCTGGGTGTATTGCGAGCCGAAATCGAGAATGAGGATTTGTTCGATCATGAAATAAAAACGGTTGCCTCGCGCAAGAGCAGGCTGGTTGAATGATGAGTTTGCTCGCTTTTAGCCGAGAATGCGGCGGCCTTCGTCGAGGAAAATGCCCTTGAAATTCATTTCCAACGCCTGCGGGTTGGTCGCCTTGGCCAGCGCGTCCTTTTGCGACACGAGCCCCTGCTTGACGAGTTGGAACAGCGATTGATTGAAATTGATCATGCCGTCGTCCGTGCCCGTTTCGATGGCGGCCGGCAATTTGTCCAACCGGTTTTCTTCGATCATTTTCCGCACCGTGGGCGTGTTAATCATGATTTCCAACGCGGGCGTCATCTTGCCGTTGATGGTCGGCACCATGCGTTGGCAAATCACCGCTTGCAACGTGCCGGCCAACTGACGGCGGATCTGCTCACGCTCGTTAGCCTCGAAGAAATCCAGCACGCGCGTGACCGATTGCGCCGCGTTGGTGGTATGCAACGTCGAAAGCACCAGGTGACCGGTGTCCGCCGCACTCATGGCCGCCGAGAAACTGATGTCATCGCGCATTTCGCCCACCATGATGATGTCGGGGTCCTGGCGGAGAACATGTTTAAGGGCGTGATGAAAGGAAAGCGTATCCAAACCGACTTCGCGTTGTTCAATGACCGATTGATTGTCCTCAAACACAAACTCAATCGGATCTTCAAGCGTGACGATGTGCTTCTTCGTGGTGGCATTGATGTGTTCGATCATCGCGGCGAGCGTCGTGGATTTACCACTGCCGGTTGAACCGGCCACCAGCACGATGCCGCGCGGCGATTCGGAGATCTTCATCACCTGTGGCAAGAGCCCGAGTTCCTCGAAACTCGGCACGTGCGTTTTCACGTAGCGCATGGCCAGACACCACTGGCCGCGTTGTTGGAATAGATTAGTGCGGAACCGCCCGACCTCCGGCGCGTAATACGAGAAATCCACCTCGCGCTCTTCCTCCAGTTTCTTCTTCAAATGCGGCGGCGTGATGCCCGCGACGACTTTGTTCATCCATTCTTCGCTGGGATGCGGGCATTCGATCGCGATGAGTTCGCGATTGATGCGGAAGATGACCGGCGTGGCAATTTTCAGATGAATATCCGAAGCGTGACCGTCCACAGCGGTCTTCAAAATCTTGTGAAACAATTCCATGGCCGCAGAATAACAAACGCCCGGACGGCCTAAAGCGGAAAAATTAGCGCGCGAAATTCAAAAGAAGGGATTGTTCGCCTGCTCTTCTGCGACCGTGGTCAACGGGCCATGCCCCGGCCCCAACAAGGTGTCCGGCGGCAACGTCAGAATCTCTGCCAGCACCTTTTGCCGCGCCACTTGCCACGAATCATTCCCCCGCCCCATCGAGCCCGCAAAGATCGCGTCGCCGACCAAAGCCACCATCGGCGCTTGATTCGGCCAGCCCGCCAGCACATACGTCACGCCATCCGCCGCGTGTCCGGGCGTTTCGCGATAGGTGATTCGGAGCGGACCGAGATTGGTTATTTCGCCAGAGCGCAACCGCTGTTCCGACGGCACATTTTTGGAGTTGCTGTGAACCTGCGCTTGCGGATGGGCCGCCCGAATCACGCCCAACGCGTGGACGTGGTCATGGTGCGAGTGCGTGATGAAAATATGCCGCAGTTGCAAGCGGTTCGCGGCGACGGTGTCGAGGATGACTTTGGCGTCGAATCCCGTGTCAAACAACGCCGCCTCGCCTGAGTTCACCTCCCAGACGAGATAGCAATTCACAGTCATGCCCTCACCTTCCGAGGTAAACATCCGCAACTGTTGCCAGGTGCTCAGATTCTTTTTCGCCGGCACCCATCCGTTCGCGATAGCTTCGAGCTTCGGGCCAGTCAGCCCGATGGTCTTCGCCAACATCACGAAGTTGGGACGTTTGGAAAACTGACCGGTTTCCTCAAGCGCGGAAAGTTCCGCCTCGGAGCAACCCGCAGCGGCAGCAGCTTTGGCGTGGGCAACACCAGACATCATTCGCGCCTTCCGAATGATATCGCCCAGATGGTCTTCAAGGTTCATAACGCAACCTAGTGACCTCACCCCGATTCCCGCAAGTGTCAAGACACGAAAAAGGAGACGGAGCAACTTGCAATGGACGAGCAAGTCACCCCGCCTCCCGTAACGATCATCGGAGGAACCAATGATCAAATGATCTCAATGCTACTATAACGCGATACCTTAGAACTGGTAGATGATGTTTCCAGTCAGTGAGAAGACTTCGCTGTCGGTCGGAGTGCCCGCCACCACGCCGCCAAACGGCTGACCACCGCTCAAAGCGCGGTCGCCACGGAATTCCAATCGGCTGATGACGTTCTGCCAGAGCGAGTAATCCGCCGTCACCGTCAATGAAATCAGCTTGTTGTTCGACCCGGGCTTGGCGACGTAGTACTGGCCGCTGTCACCCCAGCCGTAATCCACGCGGGTGTTGACTTTCAATTTCTCAGTCGCTTGCACGAGGAAATACGCCGCCAACGCACCGGCATCGGCGTCCTTGCCATTCGGCGGCACCGTGCCGGCCGTGGGAATGCCAGTGGTGTAGTCAAATGCGAAGCCCACCGCCACGGCGTCCACCGGCGTCGGCAAACTCAGACCAAGATAGTAATTCGCCTGATTGAATTGAGCCGTTGGAGTCGCTTTACCGCCGGTGTAACCCAAGGACAAGCTCGCCCCTTCCAGGAAGCCAAAGCTTTCCGGAGCTGTGAAGGTGATCATGCCCAAATACGCCTTCTCGGATTCCGAGATGGCGGGACTGTACTTGGCGTCCACCGCATTATTGAAACCAGCCATGTTGCCGATGCCGGCCATCACGCTGATCATATCATTGATGCGGTAGCTGGCGGAAACACCGGTGTGCGCGGAGGATTCAATAAAGAAGCCATAGGAGCGGCTCCAGTTCGGGTTCTTATACGTATCATAGGCTTCGTAGCCGTTATACGTGCCGAACTGGCCGACTTTGAAGTCAATGCCGTTGCCCACTGGAACGCGCAGGAGCACGACCGCCTCGTTGAAGGCAAAGTCACCCCCCGGACCACCCATGAGAGAACGGGTACCGCGCTTGACGGCGCCCGGGCCCATCAACGTTTGCACGTTGAAACCGGCCGACCACTCGCTTTCATCAAGCGGCTTGGCGAACGTGATACTCACCACGTTCAAATTGAAGCCGTCCTGGGTATCCGCCGCGTCATAAACGCGACCGGGCATGTTGGCGTGACCCGTACCAAAGGTCCAGGTGGCGGAAGTATCAACGTAGCCGCTGATGGTCGTTGAAGTAAGTTCGGCCTGGAGCGAACTGAGTTTTTCGTCTGCGTGGGTGACCGCCGGAATGCTGACCAAGCCTACTCCAAGGAGCACCTGTGTCCACTTGTTGATTTTCATAGTTGTGTTGTTTTTTATCTCTGGATTCGTTGTGAGCTGTCAGTGCCTGGGTGCACGGACGTCGCTCCCCCTAGCACGAGTAATGCCCGCGGCGGAAAAATTTTCGCGTGCCTGCTCCGTTTCAAATCCCAGTCCATGGCTGACGTCGCCTCGGATTTACACGACGAACCCGCTCTCCAGCGGATTCGTCCGCAACAAGATTGGCGCGGATCACGCAACCAACCCAAGTGACAACGCATTTATTTTCGCGGGCGAAAACTGCGTCGCAGCATTTCGCCACACTTCGATCCATCCGGGGAAAGTCGTTCTGAAGGTTGCTAGCCATGACTAACAATTCCGGGCAGCAAAAAAGTCTGTTAGAAGGGTCGATAACTTTTTCCCCCGTCACTGCCTCGCCTTGTCGCTCCGCTTTTCGCGCCGGCGCGGCGCTGTTCAAAATTGCTCTGGCTGGACGATTATTCTGCCCACCCATGATTGCAATTACTGAATCGATTGATCACGGACACCATGAATGCCGTGCATTTTGCCGCGCTGACGGACCAAACCTTTCCCCTCGCATATTCATGGCATAACCAGTGCTAAACGGGACGCACCAAACCTTGGCTTCGCGAACGACCTTGCGAAGCCAATCGGAAAACCAAAACCGTCACTCAGTTGCACGACACTTACGGAATCGCATCGCGCATGAAAAAAACATCCCTGTCTCTGTTCAAAAAACTGTTGCCTGTGGCCGCGCTCGCCACGTCCCTGACCTTCTCAGCCTCCGCGGCTGACACGGTGAAAGTCGGCGTGTTGCATTCACTCAGCGGCACCATGGCCATCAGCGAAACGTCGCTCAAAGACGTTCTCCTGTTCACCTTTGATGAAATCAACAAAGGCGGCGGTCTGAAAGTTGGTGGAAAAAATTACATGATCGAGCCCGTCGTCGTGGACCCTGCGTCGAACTGGCCGCTCTTCGCTGAAAAAGCGGAACAATTACTCGTCAAGGACAAGGTCGCCGTCGTCTTCGGTTGCTGGACCTCAGTCAGCCGCAAGTCCGTGTTGCCCGTGTTTGAGCGCAATAACGGGATACTCTTTTACCCGGTGCAATATGAAGGTGAAGAATTGTCCCAGAACATTTTTTACACTGCCGAAGCGGTGAATCAACAAGCCATCCCGCCCGTGGATTACATGCTCGCGGAAGGCAAAAAGAAGTTCTACCTCCTCGGTTCGGACTACGTTTATCCGCGCACCACGAACAAGATTCTCAAACAGTATCTCAAGATGAAGGGTATTCCCGACGAGGACATCATTGAGATCTACACTCCCTTTGGTCACACGGACTACCAAACCATCGTCGCCGCCATCAAGACGTTCGCGGCGGGCGGCAAGGCCTGTGTGATCAGCACGCTTAACGGCGACACGAACATTCCGTTCTTCAAGGAATTCGCCAACGCCGGCCTCACCTCCGAAAATTGCCCGGTCGTTTCCTTCTCGATTTCAGAAGATGAATTCCGCGGTCTGCCGGCGAAACAACTCGCCGGTCATCTCGGTTGCTGGACCTACTTCATGTCGCTCAAGACCCCGGAAAACGACAAGTTCGTGAAAGACTTCCTCGCCTGGGTCAAAGATCCGAAGGTCACCGGCGTGGATTACAAGGTCACCGGCGTTGACCCGAAAGGCCGCGTCACCTGCAGTCCGATGAACCTCTCCCGCATTGGCGTCAACCTCTGGAAGCAAGCCGTCGAAAAAGCCGACTCGTTCGAGGTGGACAAAGTCCGCGCCGCGCTCATCGGTCAGAAGTTCAAAGGCCCGGCCGGCGAAGTGACCATGCAGGGCAATCACCACCTGGTGAACAATGTGTTCATCGGGGAAACGCTGCCGACCGGCCAGTTCAAGGTCATCAAGACCTTCAACGCGGTGGCCGGCGAACCCTTCAGCGAGAAGTTCCTGAAATAAGTCGCGCCCGATTTCACGGAGGCGGGTCGGCCAGACCCGCCTCCTTTTCCTGAATGGACATGGCACAAATCCTTAAGAAACTCCTCTTTCTCCATCTCGTTGTCCTGTTTGCCACTGGCGTTGCCAGCGGCCAGACGACGAACCAGTTCCGCCAGCTTCTCGCGCAAGCGGTCATCACGGAGGACGCCGACGCGCAAATTGAACTGGTCAATCGATTGGTTGACAGCACCGACGACCTCGTGGCTCGCGGCCTGGCCGCGTGGCGGCTAAGTGAGCTTTACCTCCTGACTAAAGAGGACGAGACGAAAATTCCGTTCCTGCTCGATCCACAGCAGGACAGCGAAGGCCGCGCGAAAGGCATTGGCATCGCCGACGGAAAATTTCTCGTCGGCGCGGACGGCAAACCCCTGCTGTTTCTTGCCTCCGAACTCACGCCGGCGGATAACTCGTCCAAGCTGCGCCGCGCCATCAAGACCACGCTCGATCTCTTTGCCATTGGCAATCCCATGCCCCGGATGCGACGCGACGCGATCGTCAAACTGGGCCAGGAACAAAACGCCGAGTATTTGCCCCATTTCGAAGCCCGCCTCAAAGTGGAAACCGACGGCGAGGTAAAGCGCGCGCTGGACGAAGCCATCCAGTTGACCCAAGTGGCGAACGAGGACGCCGCCGTTCGCAATCCTGCCATCGCCGCACTCGGTGAAATGAACTCCATCAACGCGCTCCATTTCCTCAAGCAACTTCAGACCACGGTCAAAAAGAACCCCGCCAAGTTTGGCGATCAAACCGCCCCGACGCTCGCTGCGGCCATCGTCAAAATTGAAAATCATCTTTGGTGGGGCAATGTCGTGGGCACCGCCTTTCGCGGCCTCAGCCTCGCGTCCGTGTTGCTGATTGCGGCCCTCGGGCTTGCCATCACTTTCGGCCTGATGGGCGTCATCAACATGGCCCACGGCGAAGTCATGGCCGTCGGTTCGTACACGGCATTCATGGTGCAAGGCATCTTCGGCACCGGCCTGATGTTTTCGCTGTTCGGCAATCCGATTTCCATCAAGGGATTTGGCCTCACGGGCGGCGGTTTCGATGCCTATTTCGTCGTCGCCCTGGTCGCCTCGTTCATCACCGCGGCACTCGTCGGACTCGCATTGGAACGCGGCATCATCCGTTTCCTCTACAAACGGCCGCTCGAATCACTGCTCGCCACGTGGGGCGTGAGTCTGGTGTTGCAACAAATCTTCCGGCACACGTTCGGCGCGGCGAATGTGCAGGTGGATTCCCCTTCCTTTCTCAGTGGCAGCTTCAATTACAACGGCTCGCCCATCGGCTTTAATCGCATCTTCGTCATTGGCTTCGCCATCGCCATTGTTTACGGAACGTATTTGTTGCTGACCAAAACCTCGCTCGGCTTGCAGATCCGTGCCGTGATGCAAAATCGCAACATGGCCTCATGCGTCGGCGTGCGCACGGATCGCGTGAACATGATGACTTTCGCGCTCGGTTCGGGGCTGGCCGGCATGGCCGGATGCTGTATGTCCCAGATCGCCAACGTCGGGCCGAGCCTCGGTCAGAGCTACATCGTGGATTGCTTCATGATTGTGGTGCTTGGCGGCGTCGGAAACATCGTCGGCACGGTCACCGCTTCGCTCGGCGTCGGCGTGACCAACCAGATTCTCGAACCGTGGCTGGGCGCGGTGCTCGGCAAAATTATTGTGCTGGCCGCCATCATTCTGTTCCTGCAGTGGCGCCCCGCCGGAATCTTCGTCACCAAAAGCCGCAGCCTCGACTCATGACCAAAGCCTTTCCCAAACGCGAATGGCTCATCATCGGCGGGCTCGCCCTCATCGGCCTGATCGTGTTGCCGTGTCTCAACGCCTTCACCTCGCCCGAGAGCGCGCTTCACGTCAGCACTTTTTCGCTGAGTCTGTATGGAAAATATCTCACCTACGCCGTGCTCGCGCTCGGCATCAATTTGCTCTGGGGTTACACGGGCATTCTGAGTCTCGGCCAATGTCTCTTCTTCTCGCTCGGCGGCTATGCGCTCGGCATGAATCTCATGCTCATGATCGGCAAACTCGGCCAATACAAAGCCGACATCCCCGACTTCATGGTGTTCCTCGAATATCCCGCCAAATACCCGGAAACCGGCGGTCTGCCTCCGCATTGGATTCCCTTCAAACACTTCGGATTCGCCGCGTTGATGGTGGTCGTGGTTCCGGCTGTAGTCGCCTACATCTTCGGCTGGCTCGCATTCCGCTCCCGCATCAAGGGCGTTTACTTTTCGATTCTCAGCCAGGCGCTCACTTACGCGGCGTGTCTGATGTTTTTCCGCAACGACTTTACCTTCGGCGGCAACAACGGTCTCACCGATTTCAAAACCATTCTCGGCTTCGACGTCAATGCCGACGCCACCAAACGCGCGCTCTACATTTGTTCCGGCGTCCTGCTACTGCTCACGTATCTGTTCTGTCGTTGGCTCACTTCCACCAAGTTCGGCCTGATTCAACGCGCCATCCGCGACTCCGAAAATCGCGTGCTGTTCTCCGGTTACGCCACGGCAAATTTCAAGCTGTTTGTCTTCGTAATCGCTGCCGTTATTTCCGGCCTCGGCGGGGCGTTGTTCGTTCCCCAGGTCGGCATCATCAACCCCAGCGAAATGTCACCGGATAAATCGCTCGAAGCCGTCGTATGGGTCGCCGTCGGCGGCCGCGGCAACATGCTCGGCCCCATTATCGGCGCCATCGGCATCAACGGACTCAAGAGCTACGCCACACATGCGTTCGCTGAACAGTGGCCGTACCTCATCGGTTTCCTGTTCATCTTTGTAACCATTTTCATGCCCAAAGGAATCATCGGATTGCCGGCGCAATTTCGGGACATCAAACGACGCCTGACCAAACGCAAAGAAACCGCCGCGACGCCTGCCACCGAAGCGGCCTCCGCCACGCTCAACGGAGGCAGTGGAAAATGACTGCCACCGCTCCCTCGGATTCCCGGGCACTCGCGCACTCGAAAGATTTCATCCTACTGCTCGAGGGCGTGAACAAAGCATTCGACGGGTTCAAAGCCATCACGGATTTGAATTTCTATCTCGATGCAGGCGAGTTGCGCGTCATCATCGGTCCCAATGGCGCGGGCAAAAGCACGATGCTCGACATCATTACCGGCCGCACCCGTCCCGACATCGGCAAGGTCGAGTTTGGCCGCGACACCGACCTGACCCGGCTGAATGAGTATCAGATCAACCGCCTCGGTATCGGACGTAAATTCCAGACTCCGTCAGTGTATGTGGATCACACCGTGTTCGAGAACATCTGGCTTTCGCTCGAAGGCAGTCGGACGGTGTGGAGCACGTTGTTTTCCAAAATCACCGCAACGCAAAAAGATCGCATTCATGACGTCTTAAAGACCGTCGGGCTCACCGATAAAGCTGAGTGGAAAGCGGGCTTATTGTCGCACGGTCAAAAGCAGTGGCTCGAAATCGGCATGCTGCTCGCGCAAAATCCGAAAGTTCTGCTCGTGGACGAACCCGCCGCCGGCATGACGGACGAGGAAACCCACAAGACCGGTGAACTGCTCCACAGCCTCGAAGGCAAACACAGCATCGTGGTCATCGAACACGACATGACCTTTGTCCGTCAGCTCGCCCGCAAAGTCACCGTGCTGCATCAGGGCCACGTCCTTTGCGAAGGGAGCGTGGACGAAGTGCAAAACAACGAACGCGTCATCGAGGTTTATCTCGGCCGGAAGAAAAAAGCTTAACCACGAATGGACACAGATAAACATGGATGGAATTTCACCTTGTCTGTCGCGTCATGGACTGCGGCGGGAAGCGCAGCGCCACGCCGCTTTTCGCGCGCAAGAAGTCTCTTGTTCAGTATTATAAAATCCGCCCGCCCGAAAGCGCCGTCGTCGCTGCGCTCTGACGGCGCAGTCCAAAAACCACAATCGCCCACACGCATCGCAGGCACGTCTCTGCTCTGTGTCCATCCGTGTCCATCCGTGGTTAAACTTCCATGCTGAAGCTCTCCGACATTTCCGTTTCCTACGATGGCTCGCGTATTTTGCGCGGTGTGAATCTCACCGTCACACCGGGCCAGGTCGTCTGCCTCATGGGTCGCAATGGCGTCGGCAAAACCACCACGCTTAAATCCATCGTCGGGCTCGTGAAAACCGACTCCGGCTCGGTCAAGCTCGACAACACCGAACTCGTCGGCTTCAAACCCGACGCCCGCGCCCGCGCCGGCTTGGGCTACGTTCCGCAAGGCCGCGACATTTTCCCGCACCTCACCGTGAAGGAAAACCTGCACATCGGCGCGATTGCCCAAGGCAAGAAGCTCAATGGCGAAGTGGATCGCGTGCTGACGCTGTTCCCCATCCTGAAAGAGTTTCTCGCCCGCAAAGGCGGCGTGCTCAGCGGCGGTCAGCAGCAACAGCTCGCCATCGGTCGCGCCCTACTCACGAATCCCAAGGTGCTGCTGCTCGACGAACCGACCGAAGGCATCCAGCCCAACATCATTGATCAAATCGGCGAGACGATTAAGAAACTTCGCGACGAAGGTCTCGGCGGGAAAAAAGCGGATTACACCGAGGAAATTGGCAACGCTATCAAACAACTTCGCAAGGAAGGCCAAATCGGCATTTTGCTCGTCGAGCAATATCTCGACTTCTGCCTCGAGGTCGGCGACCAGTTTTACATCATGGACCGCGGCGCCGTCGTTGCCGAAGGCCCAATGAAAAATCTCAATGACGACGTCGTGAAAAAGCATTTGACTGTGTGAAGCGTGGTCGCGCCGGCAACATTTGAAGCAGTGTATCGTGGGTCTGCCTCTTTGGAGGTGACGACGGTTCTCGGGGAGAGCGCGGTGGTTTCAAGTTTTGCCAGCAATCCGATGAAGTTGCTCACCCCTGTCGCGCGCGGTAAAAGCGTCTGGGCTTACACAAGCAGCTTTGGCGGCGGATTGGTGGCTGGCGATTGCACGAGACTGAACGTGAGCATCAAGGGTGGCGCGCGCTGCTTTCTGGGCACGCAATCGTCCACGAAGGTTTATCGCAATCCCGCCGCGCTGCCCTGCGAACATACGACACACGCGACTATTGGCGAAGATGCGCTGCTGGTTTTCGCGCCCGAGCCGGTACAAGCCTTCGCTGACTCGCACTACACGCAGCGCCAGGAGTTCCGGCTCGCGCCCAGCGCCGGACTGGTCTTGCTGGATTGGTTCAGTTCGGGACGCGCGGCGCGCGGCGAACGTTGGGCGTTCAAACATTTGGAAACCCGCAATGATATTTTTGTCGGCGACAAACGCGCGCTGGTTGACCCCATCCTGCTGAACTCGGATGAACTCGCCGAGCGCATGGGCCGGTTCAATTGCCTCGCCACCCTGTTGCTCATCGGTCCGCCATTGAAAACTGCAAGCGAAGCGTTGTTGCAACAGATCGCTGCCCGACCCGTCGAAAAACGCGCGGCGCTGACCGTTAGTGCCAGCCCGATCCGGGGCGGCGCGTTGTTACGCGTGGCCGGCGAGGAAGTCGAAGCCGGCCGCCGGGAACTGAGTGGACATCTGACCTTCCTCAGCGACATCCTTGGCGACGATCCGTGGGCGCGGAAATGGTAATCAACCACGGATAAAACCGATGAACACGGATAAACCCCAAACGCCGGCATTGCGACGAGCGCATTGTGGACTGCGGTGGCAAGCGCAGCGCGACACCGCTTTCGTGCGCTCGAAGACTGGCCCTCACTTGATAGGCCCCCACCCGCCCGAAAGCGGCGGTAAACACGCCGCTTTCGCCCGCCAGACCGGCATCTCTGATTCGCAAGTCTCTCGCCCGCCCGAAAGCGCCGTCGCCGCTGCGCTCTGCCGGCGCAGTCCAAAACATCATCAGTGTTTATCCGTGTCTATGCGTGGTTAAAACTCTTTTGTTATGCACTTAAGTCCTCGTGAACTCGACAAACTGACGCTGCACCAAGCGGGCTTTCTCGCACAGAAACGCCTCGCGCGCGGCGTGAAGCTCAATCATCCCGAAAGCGTCGCACTCATCGCCACCGTGCTGCTGGAATTCATCCGCGACGGCAAAAGCGTCGCCGAACTGATGAACCTTGGCCGCCAGTTGCTCGGGCGCAATCAGGTCATGTCCGGCGTGCCCGAGATGATTTACGACGTGCAGGTTGAAGGCACATTCCCCGACGGCTCGAAACTCGTCACCGTGCATCATCCCATCGCCAGCGAGAACGGCGATTTGAAACTCGCGCTCCACGGCAGCTTCATGCCCGTGCCGGATTTGTCTGTGTTCAATCCAGATGCGTCCCGTAGCCGCCGACGTAAGGAGGCGGAGGACACGGCAGCGAACAATCCGCCTCCTCACGTCGGCGGCTACGAAATCAAAGACGGCGAGATCGAACTTAACGCCGGTCGCGCCACCGTCGAGATTTCCGTCACGAATCTCGGTGACCGCCCGATTCAAGTCGGCAGCCATTATCATTTCATCGAGACGAATGGCGCGCTGAAGTTTGATCGCGCCGCCGCCTACGGCAAACGCCTAGACATCCCGGCGGGCACGGCAGTCCGCTTTGAACCCGGCGAGACCAAGACCGTGAAGCTTGTTGAAATCGCGGGAAAGAAAGTCATTCGCGGCGGCAACAACCTCGCGAACGGCAAAGTTTCCGCCGCTGGAAAGAAGGCTGCGTTGAAACGAGTAAAGCAGAAAGGATTTGCCAATGAGTCGGCGAAGTTACTGTAGCGCGGACTTCCAAATCTGCGAGCCGCCCGATATTTCAAGCGAGAATATGGCTAGGTGCAGCGTGCATTTTGATATGCGAATCGCCGGCAGGACAACCAATGTTCGACCACTTCGCACGCCATGAAGCCACTCACGATTTCCGCTGGTACTGCGATTCTACTTGGCAGGCCAGCCAAGCCGATGCCTCAGACTTTGTCGGACAAGATTGGAGCGATGGTTCGAGGTATCACTGGTATTCGCGAGGCATATCTCCCGCAGTGCTTCGTGAAGTCCGTTGTTGAGCCACCAGCACAGGTGTTGGTGGTAGTGCTTGACGACGGAGTAGATCGCCAAAGCGTATTAGATGCAGTCGGGCTGGGCTTGACTCGCGTGCTGCCGCAAGGGCAGCACTTGGATGTCTTACCCATGACAATCAGTGACGGACTGCTCTCGACGGTTCGGGAAACTCGGACGCACATCCATTGTGAGCCACCGTCCCAAAAGAAGGAGTGGTGGAGGGTGGCACTCCTAGTGTTCATGGTATGGGTTCTGTGGAGAGTTATACAAATCTGGTTATCGAAATGAAAAGAGCGTGGTCTAACCAAGACGCTGCGAACAGCGACGAGCCGACATCGTTGAATTTGATTCCTTATGTCACATAAAATGAAACGCGCCCATTACGCCGACATGTTCGGCCCGACCACCGGCGACAAAA
>CAZKMR010000062.1:0-24677 GCA_964553795.1 uncultured Bifidobacterium sp.
GCCTGATTGATCTGATAATTCTTCAGCACCTTGAGGCGCGCGGCGGCTTCGGCTTCTTTGCCCATCGAAACCCACACGTCGGTGTAGAGCACGTCCGCACCTTTGGCGGCGGCTTTCAAGTCTTCTGTGCAAACGATGTTGCCGCCGGCGCGTTTCAGGATGGCGGCGCTGGGTTGAAATGTCTTCGGCGCGGCGATGCGGAGTTCAAAGCCGAGTTTGGCCGCGGCAAAAATCCATGACACCGGCACGTTGCACGCGCCATCGCCCACAAAGGTCACGACGAGGCCTTTCAGCGATTTGCGCGTCTCGAGGATGGTTTGCAGGTCCGCGAGAATTTGGCACGGATGTTCGCCATCCGTCAGCGCGTTGATGGTCGGAATGCCAGAATATGCGGCGAATTCCTCGACATCGCTTTGCGCGAAGGTCCGAAAGATGGCGCCGTGAATCATCCGGCCCATGACGCGCGCGGTGTCTTTGATCGGCTCGCCGCGACCGAGTTGAATATCGTTCGCGCTGAGAAACATGGGCCGTCCGCCGAGTTCATGCACGCCGACCTCGAACGACACGCGCGTACGGGTGGAGGATTTGGAGAAAATCAGCGCCCAGGTCTGGCCGGTGAGCGGTTGGGATTTGTGTTTACCCCGCGTGCGTTTCATTACCACCGCGTCAGCGAGAATGGTTTCCATGTCCCGCCGCGACAGTTGTTCAATGCTCAATAGGTGTTTCATAACTTCGCCCTAAGTGCCAAAGGACATTTGAATACAACTAAGCCCCCAGCTTCGCAATCACTCTCTCGAGGATAATGAGGCCTTCTTCGGCGTCGCCGCGCGTGAGATTGAGGGCAGGGAGAATGCGCAAAACGTTTGGTCCGGCAGGAATCACCAGCAGACCGGCTTCTTGCAAGCGGGCGGCAAACACAGCGGATTGCAATTTGCCTTCGATCTTGAGCGAGGGAATTTCTGGTGCGAGTTCGAGCCCGAGCATCAAGCCGAGACCGCGCACGTTGCGGACGAACTGCGGATAATTTTGCGCGATTTGTTGTAAACCTTCAGCCAGAAATGCGCCGGTGTTGCGGGCATTATCGGTGAGGTTTTCCTTCTCGACGACGTCGAGAATCTTCAAACCCACGGCACAGGCGAGCGGCGAACCGCCATAAGTCGTGCCATGCGTGCCGGCACTGAGCAAATCAGCATACGGCGCGCGCACCCAGAACGCGCCCATCGGAAATCCGCCGCCAAGCGACTTGGCCATGGAAATGCCGTCGGGCAGAAAGTTTTCCATACCCGATGCTGCTTCCAAAATGCGTTGAAAACTTTGGAAACGACCGCTGCGGAAGTGGCCGCATTGCACGCCGTCCATCAAGAGTAGCAATTTCTTTTCGTCGCACAACGCTCGCAGTCCGAGCAGATATTCGGGCGTCGCGGGGGTGACGCCGCCTTCGCCCTGAATGCCTTCAACCATGATGGCGATGGTCGCCGGCGAAATCGCCGCCCGCATGGCTTCGAGATCGTTGTAAGGCACGTGACGGAAGCCAGGCACGGCCGGGCCAAATCCTTTTTTTACTTTGTCTTGTCCGGTCGCGGCAATCCCCGCGAGTGTGCGACCGTGAAAGGAATTGATCGTGGTAATGATTTCAAAGCGCCCCTCGTCATGGCCGAACTTGCGGGCGAGCTTGAACAGACCTTCGTTCGCTTCGACGCCGCTGTTGCTGAAAAAGCATTTGCCCGGGCCGATCAAATTGACCAAAGCTTCCGCGAGACGACCTTGGGGTTCGGTGTAATAGAGATTCGAGACGTGAACGAGTTTGCTGGATTGTTCGACGAGCGCCTCGGTGATGGCTGGGTGCGCGTGGCCCAGCGAGCAAACGGCAATGCCGCCTCCGAGATCGAGATAGCGCCGGCCATTTACGTCGAACAGATGACTACCCGAGCCGTGGGTGAGCGCGAGTTCGAAGCGACCGTAACTCGGGATGACGTTTTTGCTAAATAAGCCCCGGACGGTTTCGTATTGGTTGCGCACGATGGGCGGCGGTGACGGCACGATGTCTTTCATGATCGGTTCCACTAACAAAGGCCGAATGTTTAGTGCCCGCAGGGCGGTCTGGAAAGCGAAATATTGCGCCGGCGCAACCCAAAACTGTCCGAATGGCGCGGGCCAAATCCACCTTTACAAACGGCCCGGGGACGTGTCACGCTGGTGGCCCTATGTGGAAGAAAACTTTGCTCCTTTTGCCGGCTTTGCTGCTGCTCGCCGGCTGCGCGACGACGGGCACGAATCTCTCGGCGCAACGCCAGTTCCGCAATGCCAACAATCTTTACCCGGTCGAGGTCAAGTTCGACTCCCGCCAGCAAGCGTTACGCTGGGATTCGATCGAAGCCAAGGTCATTGTGGGCAAGGAATCCTACGATATGCGCCGCACGCATTTGATGCGTAATCGTTGGGAAGGATTGATTCCCGTGCCGCCCGGCATGAAGTCGGTGGACTATCACTACAAGTTTGATTACCTCGTCAACGACTTCGGCGGGCCCACGAAAGCCAGTTCATCCACCCGCACCTACACGTTGCAGATCATCGACTGAGCGAAGTTTTCTCGCGTCCCCCCAACCCGAGGTCAAACGGCCTCGGGTTTTTTAATTGCGGCGCGAAACGTGTGGTCGGCGCCGGGGTTTGGCGCGTTTGTTGCCGGAGGGTTGATTTCCGCCCCGACCTGGTGGTTTGAATTTGCGGACCGGCTCGATGGTCTTGGGGCGCGGCTTGGGCACCAGCACGATGGGGCAACCTTCGTAACCGAAGGCTTTGCGCATTTCGCCCGCCAGATATTTTTTGTACGGATCGGAAAACAGTTCGTCGCGGTTCACAAACAACAAGAACGTCGGCGGCGCCTGGCGCACCTGCGTGGCGTAAAAGAATTTCAAGCGATGCCCGGCGGCACTGATGGGCTGACGTCGTTCGACGGCGTCGTTCAACGTCCGGTTGAGCAATGAAGTCGGGATTTTTTGTTGGAGTTGCGCGGCGACGTAACGGACAGCTTCCAGTAACCGGTCCAGATGAAACCCGGAAGTGG
The DNA here is from genome assembly GCA_964553795.1 of uncultured Bifidobacterium sp. Lineage (GTDB taxonomy): Bacteria > Verrucomicrobiota > Verrucomicrobiia > Limisphaerales > JADLHS01 > JADLHS01. The sequence goes on from CAZKMR010000062.1 coordinate 3,065, forward strand.
CAGACGTAAAAATCACCGGCGCGTAGTCGAGAAAGAAGAGCTTGCCCTGCACCCAGGACGCGAACTCCGCCAGCATCGTAAGGGGGGCTTCATTGCCTTCGAAACGCACCTTCTTGTTCCGGCGCGCAACTTCCTCTTCACGAGCTTTGCGCACGGATTCCTCATAAAGATCCCATTTGTTGATGACGACGATGCAGGCTTTGCGGTTCTCGACGATGTGGTCGGCGATTTTTTTGTCCTGCTCAGAAATGCCTTCCTGCGCGTCGAGCACCAGCACGCAAATGTCACAGCGTGCAATGGATTCCTCGGAGCGCTGCACGCTGAAGAATTCGACGGAATCGTCCACGCGCCGGGATTTCCGCATGCCGGCGGTGTCGATTAAAATGTAGGTCTGTCGCACGCCGTCGGTCTCGACTTCAAAGGGCACGTCCACCGCGTCGCGCGTCGTACCGGCCACGGGACTGACGATGACGCGCTCGGATTTGGTGAGCGCATTGATGATGGAAGATTTGCCGACGTTGGGTCGGCCGACGATGGCGAGGTTGAGCGGGCCCGCCGGGGCAGTCTGAGTTTCATTCGCCTCGTCTTCGGTCGCGATTTCGTCATCGGTTTCAGGTTCGACCGGGGCAACGTCCGATTTCGGTAACAAGTCGAAAGCGGCGTCCATCAATGCCATGACTCCTTCACCGTGGATGGCGGTGACGGGGAAAATCTTCTCAAATCCCAACCGCACAAATTCCGCGGCCTGCGGTTCGGCGCGGTCGGTGTCCACTTTGTTCACCGCCACAAGGACGGTTTTGCCGCTCTTGCGTAAGCGTTGTGCGACCTCCTGATCCAACGGGACGATGCCTTCCTGAACGTTGACGACGAAGATGATGACGTGGGCCGATTCGATGGCGAGGTCCACTTGTTCAACGGCGGCCTTGGTGATGACGTCCGGCGCTTTCTCGCGGCGCAGCAGCCCGATCCCGCCGGTGTCCACGAGCGTGAACGGATGCCCGCGCCATTCGGCTTCAGCGCTGATGCGGTCACGGGTGACGCCCGGCTGGTCATGCACGATGGCGATGCGGCGGCCCACGATGCGATTGAACAGCGCGGACTTGCCGACGTTGGGCCGACCGACGATGGCGATTAAACCTGACATGAACGCAGGATGGAGAAAGCGATGGAGCTGAGAAAGGCAAAAGCAAGCGCGAGGCCGGGGGTTTTCTTGCATTGCAATTGACCGGAGGACGTTCCATGCTGGCAAAGTAATTTATTATCGAGTCCTCATGTTGAGGGCTGTCGTTATGCTTATGAACATCAATCCGGAAACGGACCTTGACCTGGAGAAACTGTTCCTCCCCGCGTGGGCGCAGGAATCGGCCAACAACGCAAATCGCTACGCCAAATTTACCGGCGAAGAAGGAGCGGGGCGGGAAGCGCGCGGTGAACGGCGTGGACCACGTCCGCCGCGCCGCGAAGGCGGCGGTGAGCGTCGTCCTGGTGGCGGCCGCCGACCCGAGGGCAATCGTGGGCCGCGGCGCGAAGGCGCCGGCGGGCGCGGGCCGGGGCCGCGTGGCGGGGCCGGACGCGAGGAACGCCGCGAAACCTTTGAACGGCGGGAGCCGTTGCCATTGCCGGAAATTACGACCGCAATCGTTCCGGATGAAAAGGGCGTCGAATCCATGGCGCGTCAGGTCAAGATGACTGGTCGCGCGTTTCCACTGTTCGACATCGCGTTTCTCGTCATTCAAAAGCCGGAACGTTATTCAATTCGTTTCTCGACCAAGAAAAACGCGCAAGGGCAGGTGGCCCAACCGTTGTTTCATTGCGCCTTGGACGAAACCATCTGGCTGAGCGAAGACGAAGCCATCGCCCATGTGTTGCAAAAGCATTTCGCCACGTTTTATCAGGCGGAGAAAATTCAGGCCGAAGCGCCCAAAGGGGTTTACACCTTTGTCGGTCAATGCGGTTTGAGCGGCGAGATTCTGGGGCCGCCGAATTACCACGATTATCAAACCAAGCTGCGCAAGCTGCATGCGGAACGTTTTGCGCGGATGCCGTTCGAGGCCTTTAAGTCAAAGGTGAAGATTGTTCGCGACGAAGCCGTGGTGAAGCAGTGGGTCGAGGAGCAAAGCTGGAAGACGGAATACGTTTGTTTGAACGTGCCCGAACCGCTCAAGCTGACGAGTCGCGAAGAAGTGGAAAAACATTTCCGGGCCACGCACAAGGAAACGATCATCAAGCCGGTGGAATCGCACGTTGTCAGCGGCCTGGCGGCGCGTTCCCTGCGCGGCGGTCTGGGGCGGGCCGTGGCGCACGTGCTGACCGAGCAACGCCGTTTCCCGATGCAGATTGCGACGGCGTTGAGCCAGGCGTTTGCGCAGCAGGGATTGCAATTTTTCAAGGTGAACAAAACCGTGACGCACGTGGCGGTGGCGCGCCCGCGGTATCTCGACTTGGAAACGACGCCGGTCTCGGATGGCGTGAAGCGAATCGTGGACTTCATCAACGCGCATCCCAAGTGCAGTCGCCGGACGTTGATCGAAGCGTTGGCGCCGTCGCCCGCGCCGACAGCGCCACCCACTCCGCCTGAAGGTGCAACGGCCTCGGGTTCGACGAGTGCGTTGAGCGAATCGCCGTCACCGGAACAGACGGCATTGATCGCGGATTTGCATTGGTTGGTACATCAAGGGCATGTCATTGAGTTCGCCAACGGCCAATTGGAAACGGCGAAGAAACCGGCCCCCAAACCGCCGAAGCCGGAGGCCAAACCCGAGTCGCCTGCGAGTGATGCTCCCACGGTGGCCGAAACAGTCGCCTCGGCAACCACTTCAACTGAGCCCGCGCCAGCGGAAGGTGAAGTGCCTCCAGCGGCCGAGGCCACGCCAGCAGACGAAGCTCCGAAAACTCCCCCGTCCGCCGCGGCTTAATCGGGTCGAATTTCAGAAACGCAAAACCGCGCCTTTCAGTCCGAAAGGCGCGGTTTTTTTCCAACTCACAATTGGCGTTATCAAGCCTTGGCGAATTTCTGGAACAGACCCGCGAGCGGCGATTTGGGTTCGACTGCGGTTTGCCGGACTTTGAGTTGACCGAGAATGGCGTGCCAGCCGATGTAGATTTTGTGCCACTGATTTTCGAGGCTGCGCAGCGCGCCCTCGCTCATCTCGCTGAGATAGCGCAGCGAGGGTGAGTTGCCGATCAGGGTGTGAATTTCTTCCTTGGTGGGGGAAGAGACTTCCATGCCGGCGAGAATCAATTCCAGTTCCTGCACGAGCACACTCTTGATTTCGAGGAAGTGAATTTCATCGTCCGCGCCAAATTTCTTGGTGCGGGCCATGTTGATGAAGTGATTGAACTGCTTCCAGCATTCGAGATAGTTCTCGGTCTGCTGAATCAGCGGATGGACTTTGGTGTTGCTCATAAGCCTAACTGGTTTTGTGAGTTGGTTCGGTCAAATTCTCGGTGGATAGAAACACGATGGCCCCACCGCGCATTTCGCGGGCGGTGATCTTTAGAACGGGATAATTGATGACGAGTTGTTCGAGCGGCAACTGGGCGGTGCGGGCTTCTTCAAAGGTCAGGGAAACGCATTTGCCAATGGTTTCCACCAGGTTTTGCGGGAAACTGGAGGGCAGGGTGGAGGCCAGAATGCGGCCGGTGCGGTCCATACTGAAACTGCCCGAATGCAGTTTCAGCAACGGCTTGGCGGAACGAAACCAACTGGTCAGGAAGCCCATAAGGTGACAATTTTTTTCATGCGCTCGCGAATTTCCGCGGCGTCGAGCGCGTTCTTCCAGCCGACGCAAAGCGTGGTGCCGCCTTTGTTGGCGACGGCGACGTTGCGTTGCAGGCCGAGGCCGGTGATTTGTTCGAGTCCGCCCGCTTGCAGGGATTCTCCCAGCACGTGAAAGCGGTTGATAGTTTGGTGCGTCCACCCGACGAGACGTTCAGGATTTTCCAGACCGCGGGAGTCAACGCGGGTCTCCGCCACCATCTTGAGCGCGAATTCGACGCCGTCGGTTTGGACCAATTCCGAGAGGCCGCCGGCGCCGTTCTGCTGGGCCTGGCCCAGTCCCCCGTTGGCGTGCGCGTTATTGATTTCGTCAATCGCCTGCGCCGTTTCGAGCAATAGGGCGTTGTAGGATTTGAAAATGGTGCGGGGCCGGTGCGGCTCAGCAGGGAGAAATTCAAAGTTGCCGGCCTTCCAATGAAGAATTTTCCGGAACGCATCTTCACCGCGCAACTCCTCGGTTTCGGCATCCACCACTTCGCCGGTGTTGATCCAGATGCGACCGGTCAATGGACCGTTGGTGATGCGCAACAGTGCGGAGCTTTGAGAAATGCACTCGAGTTGCACGAGGTCCACGAGGCTCTTGCTCTGGACGCCGCGGAAACCGGCTTCGCATTCCCGGCCCAGCAACGACTCCATGCATTCGAGGAACTGAGTCATTTCCTGTTCCGACCCCGGTTTGTGCCAGTAGAGATCCACGCCGAGCGCATAGACGCGCGAGCGGAATTGTTCATCCACGACCGAGGTCAACACCACGGTGCGCAGCTCGGGATATTTGCGCCGGACGACGGAGAGCAATTGCAATCCGTCCATCTTGGGCATCTTGAGGTCGGAAACGATCAGGCGGTAATTGTCCTTGTCGAGCATCGCCAGCGCGCGCGCGCCGGACGTGGCGGTTTCGATTTCCGGCTGGCTGGGGAGTGCCGCGATAGTCTCGCGATACACTTCCAGCAAATCCGGATCGTCATCCACCAACAGGACTTTGTGCCGATTTTCCATTTGATCTCGCAACGACCGCGCGCCCTGGCCCAGCCATGTGAGCCTGGTCGTTCTGGGGTGGAGGTAGCAATTGGTATTCCCGCCGGGGGAAAAGCCTCCAGAACTTTTGCGAAAAATTCTCTCGTGGGGCGATTGGCTCATTCGCTGCGAATTGGTCCGCTGGCATTGGTTGGCGGGCGGTGTGTTTGCGGGGCATCAGACTGGACAGCCAGTCCACCGATGAGACAAGCCGACGCGGACGGCAGATTGGGACGAAAAAGCAAAATCACTCCGTATCCGCCCTGAACCGCACCCGGTGAAGGAATGTTGTGCGCGGCACCCGGTGCTGGCATGTGTCCTGCAAAGGTCCAGCCCGAGTCGTAACGTAAGAATGAAGAAAAACAGTTTGCCGGGTTACGCCGCAAATCCCTTCGAGGTCGCGGTTGAAGCACTTCCAGCAGACAAGGACGGCACAAGGCGGTTGCACAAGACACTATGAGATCATCATCTTCAAATGGCGCGAAACCCGGTTTCTTCGGCTACCTGAAGGGACTCTTCCGTAAAGGCGACGAATCCGTCACTTCGGATTACCAGAACGAAGAAACCGCAGTGATAGCTGAAAATCTTCCACTGACGCCGCCGCCGGTGGAAATCGGATTGGCGCATGGAGCACCCGCTCCCGTGCCAGTGGCTGCCGCGCCGGTCGCCGCCAACACCAACGTGGACAAACAAGGCGCCGGGGTCGCGCCGAGTGTCGCGCTTCCGCTCCAAGCCATCATTGACGGCCTGCCGCCGGAATTGCGGGAACGCGTTCGGGTGCCCGACGTGGGCGCGCTGACGTTCAGCGTTACATTGGACAAAGTTCTCTCCCAGCTGCCGCAAGGACAAGTCCGCATCCCGTTTGGCGACGTGCGCAAAGCGGCCCCTCAAGTTTTCACCATCGGCACTGATTTCGATCGCATTTCCGTCGCGCTCCCGCTGAACGAAGTGTTGGCCCGGCTAAATCCCGCCTTGCTGGTGCGACGACCGGCGGCGCGTCAGGTCGAAGTACCTGAAGACATCGCCAGCCCGTTCGAAGGCCGTGGCCAGGGCTTGTCACTTTCGGTGGGGAACGCGAAACCGGCGCAGCCAACCGCGGCGCCGAAAAAAGCAGCCGCGCCCGTGCCTCAAATGCCGGCGCGCGGCTCAATTTCATCCGTCCCGCGCTCCGCACCTGCGAGCCTGGACGAGATCCCGGCCCCGTTTGCCTTTGGCCCGGCGGCGTCCGCCAAAGCGCCTGTTGCTCCCGTTGCACCTGTGCCGACTGAAGTTCCGCCGCCCGCACCCGCGCCGATCCCGATGGCGGCACCTATTGTGCCAGTGAGCAAAGTCCCGCCGCCATCAGTGCGCCCGACTCCGCCGCCACCGACCCCCGCCATTCCTTTCCCGGCGGCAATTCCGATGCAACCCCAGCCGCAGCCGGCTCCCGTGGCGGCAAAGCCTGCCGCACCGGCGTTTTCGGCCGTCATTTCCACCGCGCTGAGCTCGGTCATGGAAGCATGGCCGGAACCGTTGCGGTTGGAGATTGTGCAAACCAATTTGACCGACGCGCGCATCGCGATGCCCGTGGAATTGGTGGAAAACGCGTTGAAACGTGGTCGGGTTGCGTTTCCGTGGAAAGTGGTTCGTTCCTGGATTACGCCCGCCATGCCGACAGCGGTTTCCGTACACGACGCGGTGGAGCTGGAGTTGCCGTTGAAAGTCATCGCGCCGTTGTTCCTGGCCCGCAAACACACCAGCGGCACCGCGCAAGTCAACAAGGTGGCGGTGGACGAGGCGATTCCGAATCTGTTCTTTGGTTTCCCGCAACCGGACCATGCTGCCGCCACACCGGCGAAAGCGACCGAGACGCAAGTGGTTCCGGCCTCGACCCCGACTTCACTTCCGCCCACGCCGGCGCCCATTCCGTTTACGCCGAAACCGGTGGCTGTGCCGGTGGCAAGTTCCGGCCCGCTGGCTTCGGCGGCGGCATCAGCCGCCGCAGCGGCTGCTGCAGCGGCCGCTGCCGCGGCGACCGCCAAGAGTGGCATCAAGCCCGTGGACACCAACTATTATCTGTGGGAAGACGCCACCGAGACGAAGCTGATGCACATCGAAGCCTTGAAGCAAAAAGGCTCGAACGGCACGGAGTTTGTCAAACGCTACGCTTCGCCGAACGAGATCGTGTCGCGCGCGGCAGCATTGGACGGGGTGGCCGGCGCGTTGATCGCCTTGCCGGATGGTTTGATGGTGGCGAGTCGGATTCCGACGGATTTGAACGGCGATACGCTGGCGGCGTTCTTGCCGCAGATTTTTGCCAAGGTCAGCGCCTGCACCAAGGAATTGCGTATGGGCGAATTGAACAACGTGAGTTTCACCGTCGGTAATGTGCCGTGGAAGATTTTCCGCGTGAACGCGATTTTCTTTGCGGCGTTCGGTCAAGCGGGGCAGCCGATGCCAACCGCTCAATTAGCGGGGTTGGCGGGGGAATTGGATCGCAAGAGCAACAAGTAAGGAACAGGAAGTTGTAACACTATGGCCATCATCAATCAGGCTACCAAAGAATTACAGGTCAAGATCGTGTATTACGGTCCGGCCATGTGCGGCAAAACCACGAACCTGGTGCAGGTGCACGACCACGTGCAAACGCAGGCCGGCAACAAAGGCAAGCTGGTCTCGTTGGCGACGAGTTCCGACCGCACGCTCTTCTTCGACTTCCTGCCCATCGAGGCGATGTCCATCAAGGGCTTCAAGACGAAGTTCCAACTTTATACCGTGCCCGGCCAGGTGATTTACAACACCACGCGGCAACTCGTTTTGCGCGGCGTGGACGGCATCGTGTTCTGCGCGGATTCGCAATACGAGAAAATGCAGGAGAACATGGAGAGCTTCCAAAATCTCCAGGACAATTTGAAGAGTCTGAAGCTGAACCTCGAAGAAATCCCGTACGTGCTGCAATACAACAAGCGCGACCTGCCGAATGTCGCGCCGGTGGAATACATGGAATTCCTGTTGAACAACCGGGAAGTCCAAGTGCCCTCCTTTACGGCAGCCGCGCACAAGTGCGAAGGAGTCTTTGAAACGCTCAACATGATCACTCGCATGTTGCTGCACAAATTCGTCAATCAAGGTCAGCCGCAGTACGCATGACATGGCTACACTCCCTCAACTGCTCGAGGAAGACATCCAGCGCATCGATGGGGTTCTGACCGAATACCTCGATCGCAGTGATGCCGCGACCGCGCTCGTCATTGACAAGGGCGGATTTTTGATCGCGCACCAGGGCGACGCCCGGCGCTTTGATCTCACCACCATTGGCGCGCTCGCCTCGGGCGCTTATCTGGCCAACCAGACCATCGCCAACCTGGTGCATGAAGAGAATTTCGAGAGCGTCTATCAACAGGGCGACCACTTCAGCATGTTCGTGACGAACGTGGATGAATCGTGTCTGTTGATGGTGATCTTTCCGTCCAAGACCGGCGTCGGCGTGGTGAAATACCATGCGGCCGAAACGCGTAAACAAATTGCCGCCCAACTCAAGGCGGCCCAGGAACGCAACCCGGAAGGCGGCTTGGATTTGTCGGTGTTGAACCTCGCGGATCCGAGCGAGGTCTTCCGCCGCAAGCTTTGATTCTTTGAAATGCTGCCGCGTTAAAGAAGGTGCTGCGACACTTTCACGCAGCAGTATTTCAACCCGATTTTCAAAACGTCTCCGTGAATTGTTCAGGGCGACGTTTTCTTTTTTGTGGGAATTGGCAACGCCCCGATCAAGTTCGTAGCGGGGGGGGGCGGGAATCGCCAACGAATGGAACGGCAGTCCGGCAAATGCGCCGAAGGAAGAAAGAAAGCAGTCAGGATCAATGATCCTTCTGCGAATCGTCCGGCTTCGGCTCGCTGTCTTTGGTGAACCACCAGACAATCATCGCGGGCCCGAAGCAAAGCGCGACCCCGATCGGCATGCCGAAAATGCTCCAAAATGCATCCATAATTCGCGGTTAGAGTTGCGGTGGTAAGTCTGAAAGTAAAGGCCAATTTCCCGGTCCGCACTACTTGCTTCAATCCAGACGCTTCGCTATTGTCGCTTCATGTTGCTGAGCAAAATGGGAATCTCAACCGGCGTGTTGCTGGCCGGGTGGGCACTGGCGATGGCGGATGTGGTTGAACTTAAAGATGGCGCGGCCATCTCGGGTAAGATTCTCGCCGAAAAACGAGACGCCGTTATCGTTGATGTCGGCTATACCGCGCTCGTGATTCCGCGCAACGCGGTCAGCAAGATTGTTCCCAACGAATCCGCCGGAGCCGTCAAATCTTCCAGTAAAGGGAAAAAGCCAGCACCGGCGGCCGAAACTCCGGTTGCCAGTCCGGCTTCACCCGCGGGCTTTTATCAGGTCGGGAATCGCTCCAGCGGTGAAAAGAGTGTGCGGGAGTTGGTGAATCAACTCGGCGAAGCGGTGGTGCAAGTGCGCACGCCCGGCGGTTTGGGATCGGGCTTTTTTCTCAACGAAGACGGATTTTTGATCACCAACTTTCATGTCATTGAAGGCGAGACGCAGATTTCCATCGAGGTTTACCACGTAAAAAACGGGCAACTGGAACGCAAAACCTATAAGCAGGTCCGAATCGTGGCGATGCACAAGTTCGACGACCTGGCGTTGTTGAAAATCGAAGACAAGGACGCGCCGAAATTCAAATTCGTTCAGATCGGCAGCGCGGACGCGCTGTCGGTCGGCGAGCGCGTATTCGCCATCGGCAGTCCGCTCGGATTGGAGCGCACTGTGACGGAAGGCATTCTCAGCACGAAGACGCGGCAAATGGGCGGCGACCTGTATTTGCAGACGACGGCGCAGATCAATCCGGGCAACAGCGGCGGGCCGTTGTTCAACTTGGTGGGCGAAGTGGTCGGCGTCACCAACATGAAAATCACGTTTGGGGAAGGATTGGGTTTTGCCATTCCCGCCGAAACCGTGCGCTACTTTCTCGACCATCGCGATGCGTTCGCCTACGCCAACGACAATCCCAGCAACGCTTATCGCTATCTTGAACCTCCGAGTCGGACCCAACAAAAGGCCGACCGCGAATAATGGCCGCGCCCTTGACTCGCTCGCACAGAACTGGAATCGCATTTTTTATGACCTCCAAACCTCATTTCGGTCGTCGGATTCAGATTAAGTTTATCGCCGCCTGCCTCGGCGTCGCCATCGTGGGATTGACGGGAGCGCGCGCGGCTATTCCGCCGGCCGAGCGGATTCTTCCTCCGGAAACGCTGTTCGTCGTGACCGCGCCCGATTGGGTGAAGTTGCACGAAATCTACCGCGCCGCTCCGCAGAACCAGCTTTGGGACGACCCGGCGATGAAACCGTTTCGCGACAAATTCATGGCCAAGTGGAACGAGGAAATCGTGAAGCCACTGGAGCGGGATCTGGGCGTCAAGTTTAGCGACTACAGCGCGCTGTTGCAGGGACAACTTACGCTCGCCGTCTTGCAGGACGCCTGGCAGGGCAAAAGCGAAGACGACGGCGTGCCCGGCATCGTGTTGCTCGTCGATAGCAAAGACAAGAGCGACCTGTTGAAAACCAATCTCGCGACGTTGCGACAAAAATGGTCCGCGGCCGGAAAGCCAATTAAAACGGAAAAAGTACGCGACGTGGAGTTTGCCATCGTCACCCTCACCACCAATGACGTGCCGCCCACGATTCGCCGGTTATTGCCGCAACCGCAGGAAATCGAGGAACTTGGCGACGAAGAGAAGAAATCTACGCCCACGCAACTGGTGGTTGGACAACATCAATCGTTGCTCATCGTGAGTAGTTCCCTCAAGGCGGCGGAACAAGTTGTCGTTCGTCTCACCGGAACCGGCGCCCCCACTTTGGCGGAGTCGGCTGAGTTCGAGACCTGTCAGCGGACGCTGTTTCGGGACGCGCCCATGTTTGGCTGGTTCAACGCCAAGCTGGTAATTGATCTCGCGCTTAAAGCGATTGTGGCCGCGCAGAATCCCGATGCACCGAGTCCGTTACCCATGCCGGATTTCGAGCGTATCTTCACCGCCACCGGGTTGTCCGGCATCAAATCCGTGGCATTTGATTTTCGTCAAACCAGCGCCGGCGCTTTGATTGAATTCTTCCTGAGCGCCCCGGAGTCCTCGCGAACTGGATTGCTGAAATTGCTGGCCTTGGAGTCGAAGGAAGCGATGCCCCCGGCTTTCGTTCCGGCGACCGCGCTCAAATTCACGCGCGTGCGGTTGGATGGACGCAAAGCCATTGCCACCTTGGAGAAAATGATTGAGCAAATTTCGCCCGAGGGGGTGAGTACGTGGAATTTCTTGCTCAACAATGCCAACGAGGCCGCCCGGCTGGACGATCCTGATTACGACATCCGCAAAAACATCTTTGAGAATCTCGGTGATGACATCATCAGCTATGAAAAGCCGCCGCGGGAGAAGAACCTGGCGGCTTTGGCCGCTGCCCCGACGCTGACCTTGGTCGCTTCGCCCAACCCCGAGAAACTGGCTGCATCGCTCAAAGGTGTGTTCGTCATTATGTCGCCTCAGGGCGGCAGCCCCAAGACGCGCGAATTGCTCGGGCGCACGATTTACAGTTTGCGGCTTCCCGGTCAGACCGCCGCGGGCGCGCCGAATATTTTGCATTACACTGCCAGCGGCGGTTACGTCGCATTCAGCACGGATGAGGGGATGATTGAAGAATACCTGCGGAGCGCGGATAGTCAGGCGAAGCCGCTTCGCGCGCTGACCGGTTTCGCCGAAGCAGTGGATAAAGTCGGAGGCGCCGCCACCGGGTGGCTCAATTACGAGAATCAGACTGAAACCATGCGCGCCGTCGTGGGGGCTCTGAGCCAAAGTCTCTCCGACACGAATCGCAACGATTTCAGCGCCGTATTGGCCAGTTCGTTTCCGTTTGCGCCGCCGCAGGAAAAGCTGCGCGAGTGGGTCGATTTCTCCTTGCTGCCGAGTTACGACAAACTGGCAAAATATTACGGCTTCACTGTCTCGGCCGGGCAATCGAGCGTGAGCGGGATCACGTTCAAATACTTCGCCCCGACGCCGCCGGAATTGCTCAAACAGCCGCCCGCGCAGTAGCCGCCGGTGGCAGGCCCCAATCCTTCAGTTGAAAGCACTGGCAGAAACGCTTTCGATGAAGTTCGCCATCCGCAACGTCGTAATGGTTGGGCAACATCAGCCGGGGAGCGAGGCGGCGCACCTTTTCAACGCTGGCGGGAAATTGTTGGGGAGCGCTGTTTAGAATGGCCGGCGGGCGATGCGTGCAAAAGCAGTAGCTTGCGAACAAATCTCCGCTGAATAACAAGCCGTGGCGCGCGCTGTAAAACCCACAATGTCCCAACGTGTGCCCCGGCAGGTGGATGACCCGTAACCCGCCCCAGAATGGTAACTCTTGCCCGTCGGTGAGGAACTCATCAATCCCGGCAGGTCGATAGCGGAAAACAAACCGTCCCGCCGCTTCGAGTCGTCCACACCAGCGGGCCGGGCCAGAGTACGGATACGTGCCGGCGATGTGGCGCGCTTCCGCGGCATGGGCGTAGAGGGTCGCGCCGCTCCATTCTTTCAACCATGCCAGATTGCCGGTGTGATCGAGATGGCCATGCGTCAGCAGGATGGCTTGAATCGAACTGGGTTTCATCCCCAGTTTCTTGATCAAGCGCTTGATCAAGATGGCTTCGCCCACCAACCCGGTGTCGATCATGATGCTGGCCTGGCCGTCCTCGAGCAGATGGCAGCAACCCATGACGCCTCGGATCGGATGGATTCTTGGCGGCAAGTTCTGCACCGGGACATACTGTCAACCGGTTTGCGCCGCTGAAAGTTTTTCGTGTTCATTCGCGCGCCGTAATGTTGCAAACTGCCAGTTCGACATGAGCAAAATCGTCGGCATTGATCTTGGTACTACGAACTCGTTGGTGGCGAGCGTGGACAGCGGCATTCCGTTTGTTCTGGCTGACTCGGAAGGGCAGCGGCTCACGCCCTCCGTGGTGCATTGGTCGGCGGCGGCCGCCGAACCGTTGGTGGGTCGCGCGGCGCAGCGCGTTCGTGCCCTCCAACCGGCGGAAACGGTTTATTCCATCAAACGTTTCATTGGCCGCCGTCCGAGCGAAATCGCTGCGGAAGAGAAATCGGTCACGTTTTCGTTGCAGACTGATGCGTCTGGAGCGGTGGTTGTGCCGGTGCATGGGCGGAGCTACCGACCGGAAGAAGTTTCTGCCGCCGTGTTGCAGAAATTGAAGACCAATGCCGAAGCCGCGTTGGGCGAGAGCGTGACCCGAGCGGTCATCACGGTGCCCGCTTATTTCAATGACGCCCAACGGCAGGCAACCAAACGGGCGGGTGAGTTGGCCGGTTTCACCGTGGAACGAATTCTCAATGAACCCACCGCGGCAGCGTTGGCCTATGGGCTCGATCGGCTCAAAGAAAAATCAAAAATCGCCGTTTACGATCTGGGGGGCGGCACGTTCGACCTTTCCATTCTTGAATTGAACGAGGGCGTGTTTCAGGTCTTGTCCACCAATGGCAACACGCGGCTCGGTGGCGATGATCTGGATCAACGGCTGGTCGAGTTTCTGGCCGAAAAAATCGAGGCCGCTGGCGGGCCGCTGCTGCGCTTGGAATCCCCGGAAGCGAATTCCGAGTTGCTGAGCTTGCGGGCGCGCGTGCGCGAAGCCGCCGAGCTGGCGAAGATCAAGTTGTCTTCCGAAACCGAAGTGGATGTGACGCTGCCGTTCCTGACGCCCGATTACAGCTTTAGCTATAAGCTGACGCGCGCGGAGTTGGAGCGCATCACCCGCGACTTGATTGAACGCACGCGGTCTCATTGCCGGCGCGCGTTGGCGGACGCCAAATTGGAGGCCACGGCGCTCGATCAGGTCATTCTGGTCGGCGGGCAGACGCGTATGCCGCTGGTGCGCAAACTCGTGAGTGAGTGGTTCGAGTGCGCGGAGTTTGAGGAAGAGCGGGGCGGGATTCGCGTGGGCGACGCCTATCACCAGCGGAGCGGGCCGTTGCTCAATACGAGTCAAAACCCGGATGAAGCCGTGGCGCTGGGCGCGGCGATTCAAGCCGCGATTCTGGCGGGCGAATTCAAGCATGTTCTCTTGCTCGATGTGACGCCGCTGTCGCTCGGGCTGGAGACGTTTGGCGGTTTGATGAACGTCATCATCCCGCGCAACACCACGATTCCGGTGAAGGCGGGCGAGATGTTCACGACGGCGGTGGATCGCCAACAATCCATGTTGATTCATGTATTGCAGGGCGAACGCGAACGCGCCAAAGACAACTGGAGTTTGGGAAAATTTACGCTGGAGTTCGAATCGGCGCCGCGCGGGGTGCCCCGGGTGGGCGTGCAATTCGAGATTGATGCCAATGGCATTCTTCATGTGTTGGCGCGGGATGTGAAAACCGGGCGCGAAAAAGTTGTGGCGATGAAATCGGCGGTGGACGTGGATGACGCGGCGGTGACGAAGATGGTGGAGGAATCCGTGGAGCATGCGTTTGAAGATCTGGCCACGCGGCGGTGGGTGGAACAGAAATTGAAAGCGCAGGACGTTTTGACCGCGACGCGCAAAGGATTGGCGAGTTGCGCCGGAGCTTTGGAACGCGAATACGTGACGCAGGTCGAGGCGGCGATGGCCGCGGTGGAAACCGCGCTGCAAACCGAAGAGGGTACGTTGGGAACGGGCGAATTGAAACAATTGCAGGCGGCTTGCGGCGGGTTGGATGAAGCGACCAAACCGCTGGCCGAGTTGCTCATGGACCGGGCGATGGAAGCGATGCTGCGGAAGCGCGGGGCGATTTCCTGAAGCGGCTCAGTGGCGTCCTTCGTAGGTCGGATTATTCATTAGAATGAGCAGCGTGACGACCACCGCGATTACGGCCAGCACCAGCAAGATGGTGAATCCGACTTGCAGATAAGTGCGGTGCGAATGTCGGCGCCGATGCCCCTCATGTTTTGGCGTTGTTGCCATACTGTTTCCCTCTCCGCATGTGACGGTTTTGGCCCCAAATTGTTCCAGCCCCGGGATCAGATGCAAATTACGAAGACCCGAATGAAAATTAGGATTGGCCCCGCGCGTTGGCAAGGGCATTTAAGCGGCCATGAACATCTTTGTGGCCGGGTTGATTGGACTCCTTAGCGGCGTGACGAGCGGGTTGTTTGGTGTGGGTGGCGGAATCGTGATGGTGCCGGCGATGGTCTTGCTCCTGAGTCCGCCCATTCGCGACATCAAACAAGCCATTGGCACTTCTTTGGTGGTCATCATCCCCACGGCCATCATGGGCTCGCTCAAACACTTCCAGCAGGGCAACATCGAGTGGCGTACAGTCCTGGCGCTCGCGCCGATGGCGGTAGTCGGCAGTTATCTCGGCGCGTGGCTGACGACCCAAGTTTCGGCCGACGGCCTGAAACGGGCGTTTGGCGCGTTCATCATTGTTGTCGGCGCCAAGCTATTGTTCTTCAAGTAATCGGTGGCTTGATGGCAGGCTGACTCAATTGCCAATCCGAATCCTGCTTTACATAAAGCGTCTGGGTCGGGAACGCGAAGTTGATGCCTTCCTTGTCGAAGCGCTCTTTGAGTGACAGATTCATTTCCTGCAAGCCGCCCAGGCTGGCGACGAAGTCTGAATCTTTCCAGAAATGCACCACCAGAACGTTTAGCGACGAGCTCTCGAACTTGTTGAAACTGGTGATCAACTCGGACGTCATGGGGTGTTTGCCATAGACTTCCTTGATGATTTCCAACGCCAGTTTGACGCGTTCCACCGGCGTGTCGTAGGTGATGCCGATGTTCATAATCGTCTTGATGCGCGGGCGGGCGGCGACGTTGATGATGACGGCGTTGCCCATGGTTTTGTTGGGAATGGTGACGAGATGCCCGTCGAGGTTGCGGATGCGGGTGCTGCGTAATCCGATGCTTTCCACCGGGCCGTCCACGTTTTCGACCTGGACGCGATCGCCGATCTTGAACGGTTTATCGAGAAAAATGGCGATCGCGCCAAACAGGTTGGCCAACGTGTCCTGGGCCGCGAGGCCGACCGCCAGACCGCCGATGGAGAGCGAGGCAATCGCCGCGGTAATGTTGATGCCCAGATTGTCCAAAGTGACCAAAGCCGCGACGGCGATGATGAAGACCTTCAGGCTTTTGCGGATGATGGGAAACAACTGCTGGTTGAACGCCTGATCCTGTTGTTCGGTGGCACGCATGCGCCAGTAGTTCATGATGAGATCGATGAACTTCAACACCATGTAAGTGAGCGAGACGGCTACGATGATCGTGAAGCCTTTGGCCAGGACCTTCTGCACGACTTCCGGCCAGGCGAAGACATCCAGACCAATGCGCAGAAAAATCATGAAGGCGACGACCTTCACCGGCCCGTTCAGCAGATCGAGCAACAGATCGTCGAACTTGGTGGAGGTGCGTTCCGCCCAGCGCTTCAACCAGACGCGCGTCAGGTAATCGAGCAGCTTGGAAATGTAGAAGGCCAGGAAAATGTAAATGAGCGAGAAAACATACTTCCACACTTCATTGCCCCACAACGTCCAGGTGAGGAAAGGCATGGGCTTGGCCAGTGTTTTTACCCATCCCGGAGTGGGCATCGGTTGAGGCGGGGGCGGCGGCGGGGCATTCGTGGCGCCGATGGCTTCCGCGGCAGTCTGGGCAGTGGCGGAGACCGGATTGGCATTCGTGTTGGTGCTGCCAGCGTCTTGAGCGGCGGCACTCCAGACCGACCACACCAAGGCGATGAACAACAACATGAGAAAGCTCCGAAACAACCATTGCAATTTCTTCTGCATGGCCGGCAGCGTAATTTTTTTGGTCGTTGCTGACAAGACTGGCAGAGAGGTTTTGCCGCACTCGACGGATTGAACCGCGCTGCGCAGTCAGGGCGCGCACCGATTTTTTCTTCGCATGAAATTCGATGGGCCAATGTGACGGGCAAAAAAAACTGACAAAGTGATTGCTTCAGCCGCGCAAAAAACCTAAACCATTATGAAACCGGCTGGCGAATAACCATCGCCCCCTGCGCTTTCTGCGAGCCGAACTCACCGCCACTCATCGGCGGACAAGACAAACGCCTCGACCGGGCATCTACGCTGACGGAGGCCGTTTCCAAGGAACAGCAGTTTTATGAATCAAAGAGCCATTGTCATTAAACAGGATTTTGGTCATGACCCCCGGGCCATGCGCCACACGGATCACTACAAGGCCGAATACATTCACGGTTTTGTGGACAAGTGGGACGAACTCATCAATTGGGAAGCCCGCGCCCAGAGCGAAGGAGATTTTTTCATTGAGGAACTCCGGCGGCGCGGGGCGCATCAGATTCTCGATGTGGCCACCGGCACCGGTTTTCATTCGATCCGGCTCCTGCAGGCTGGTTTTCAAGTCGTCAGCGCGGACGGCAGCGCCGAAATGTTGGCGCGCGCGTTTGCCAATGGCCGCAAGCATGGACACATCTTGCGCACCGTGCAAGCGGACTGGCGCTGGCTCAATCGCGACATTCACAGCAAATTCGACGCGGTCATTTGCCTGGGAAATTCGTTTACGCATCTGTTCAGTGAACGGGATCGCCGGAAAGCCCTGGCCGAGTTTTATGCCGCCTTGCGCCACGACGGATTGCTGGTTCTGGACCAACGCAATTACGACGCGATTCTTGATGACGGCTTCAAGTTCAAGCACACGTATTATTACTGCGGCGAGAATGTGAAGGCCGAGCCGGAGCACATGGATGAGGGACTGGCGCGGTTTCGCTACGAGTTCAACGACAAATCCGTGTTTCACCTGAACATGTTTCCGTTGCGCAAGGATTACACGCGCGAACTCCTGCATCAGGTCGGATTTCAGACCATCCGCACGCTGGGCGATTTTCAAGAAACCTATCATCAATCCGAGCCGGACTTTTTCATTCACTTGGCCGAGAAGCGTTACGACAACGAACCGGAAAAAGCCGAAGCGGAGAAAGCGGAATGAAGAGCGCCACATTTTCCGAGCCCGTCGCCACCGCGCGGGAATATTACAACAGCAACGATGCCGACCGGTTCTACGCCGCGGTGTGGGGCGGGGAAGACATCCATATCGGCATCTATCAATCGGACGAAGAACCGATCTTTGCCGCCAGTCGGCGCACGGTTGAACGCATGGCGGACTTGCTCGTACCGCTGCCGTCGAGCATGCGAGTGTTGGATGTCGGCGCCGGTTACGGCGGCTCGGCTCGTTATCTCACGCGGCGGTTTGGCGTTCACGTCACTTGTTTGAATTTGAGCGAAGTCCAAAATCACCGGAATCGTGAACTGAACGAACGCGATGGTTTGGCGGAGCGCATTGACGTGGTGGACGGCGATTTTGAAGCCTTGCCCTTTGCGGAAAATAGCTTCGAAGTGATCTGGTCGCAGGACGCCATTTTGCACAGCGGCAATCGGCCCAAAGTGCTCGCGGAAATTGACCGGGTGCTTAAACCTGGCGGACAGGTCATTTTCACTGATCCGATGATGGTCGATGACTGCCCGACGGCGCTGTTGCGTCCGGTGTTGGATCGCATTCATCTCGAATCACTCGGGTCGCCGGGATTTTATCGCGCCCAGGCCCAACAACTCGGCTGGCAGGAACGAGCGTGGCATGATTTGTCGCCCCAACTCCCGAGGCATTACGCTTCGGTCCGCGCCGAAATCTGCCGGCGCGAAAATGACCTGCGCACGGTCTGTGATGCGGCGTATCTGGATCGGATGAAAATCGGGTTGCAGCACTGGGTCGATGCCGGCGAAAAAGGCCGCTTGAAGTGGGGCATCTTTCTCTTTCAAAAGCGGCAATAACCTCATGCAAACAACTGTTCCGCCCGCTGCGGCCGCCGCCCGCAAACACGGCCCGGTATTCTATCTGGCCGTGGCGTTGACGGCCGGGCTTGCGTTGTGGGGCTTCGCCGAACCGGAACTGCTGGCGGCTCAGTCCGCCCGGGCGCTGGCGTTCACCACCCGAAACTTCGGGTGGTTTTTTTTGCTCGCCACTTTCAGTTTCCTGGTGTTCTGCGTTTACCTGATCTTTAGCCCGTTTCATCGCATCAAACTGGGGCGGGATGACGAGCGACCGGAATATTCGTTTTCCTCGTGGCTGGCGATGTTGTTCTCGGCTGGCATGGGCATTGGGCTGGTATTCTATGCCGTGGCCGAGCCGATGTATCACTTCGTCGATCCGCCTATGGCACAAGCCGCCGCCCGAACGCCGGAAGCCGCGCGATTGGCTTTGCGCTATTCGTTCTTCCATTGGTGTCTGCATCCGTGGGCGATTTACACCTTGATCGCATTGGCGATTGCTTACACGCAATTTCGGCGCGGCGACTCGGGCCTGATCAGCGCCACTTTTCGACCGTTGTTCGGCCGCAGCGTGGACGGTCCGCTCGGCAAAGGAATTGATGTCTTTGCCACGCTGGCGACGGTCTTTGGCGTCGCGACATCGCTCGGCTTGGGCACCCTCCAAATCAACGGTGGGCTCACGTATTTATTTGGTGTGCCCAACTCCATCTGGGTGCAACTGCTCATTATCCTGGTCGTTACAGTGCTGTTCATGCTCTCGGCAATCACTGGGTTGAATCGCGGAATTCTTTACCTGAGCAATCTCAATATGATTCTCGCGGTGGGGTTGCTGGCGTTTGTGTTCATTGCTGGGCCCACGCGGTTCATTCTGGAAGCGTTGACCACGGTGGTCGGCGGCTATTTGCAAAACCTCATGGCGATGAGTTTTCGCCTCACGCCGTTCACGCAGAACGAATGGGTGGGACACTGGACATTGTTCTATTGGGCGTGGTGGATTGCCTGGGCGCCGTTCGTGGGCAGCTTTATTGCGCGGGTTTCGCGCGGACGGACCATTCGTGAATTTGTCACCGGCGTGCTCATCGTGCCGTCCGTGATCGGCGCCATTTGGTTTGCCACTTTTGGCGGCGCGGCGTTGTCGTTGGATTTGCTGCAAAATCAAGACATCGCCGGGGCGGTGCAGAAGGACATGACCTCCGCGTTGTTTGCCTGCTTGAGTCACTTTCCCATGGGCGCCGTGCTAGGTGGCTTGGCGGCGTTATTGATCGTGACCTTCTTCGTCACGTCGGCGGACTCGGCCACATTCGTCCTCGGGATTTTTACGTCGAAGGGGAACCCGAATCCGGCTACGACCACTAAACTCATCTGGGGCGCGTTGCTGGCTTGTATTGCCGGTGCGCTGTTATACAGCGGCGGTTTGAAAGGATTGCAAACGGCCTCCATCGTCGCGGCTTTGCCCTTTGCCATCATCATGGTCCTGATGATGGTGTCACTGGTGCGGGCGTTGCGCCAGGAAGTGCGCCAGCCGACCCAACCGCCACCCAGCAAACCCGCGCCTCCCGCCAACCAACCCGACGCGATGGAACTCGTCGAGTGACGCCGTCCCGGTTATCCGCCGGCGACGATCTTCACGATTTCAAGGCGGTCACCGCGGTTGAGCTGGCGTTGGGAGAATTCCGAAGGCGCAACCGCCTCGCCGTTGTGTTCCACCACCACACTGCGCGGCAACAAGCCTTGCGCGACGAGAAACTCTTCAATCGTGCAGGGCAGCTTGGCCGCGATAGGCTGGCCATTGGCGGTAACGGACGAAGTCTTCATGTGGTCAGCGCCGCATCCCAATCTTTCCAGACCGGCTCGTAACCGAGGCGTTGGAGTTGCGCGGCCACTTCCGTGGCGGAACGTTCATCGGCGATATTGAACTGTCCGGTGGCCGCGGTGGGATGGCCGTTCTCGGGTTTCGCCCATTCGCTCGCGCCGGTGTCCACGATGCGGCCGCGCACAGTTTGATGAATTTTCTCTTTGCCCGCGCCGGTGTAACCGCCGGGTTCAGTGCGCGCGCCCGCACTCATCATCGTGACGCCGAGTTGCGCCAAACCATCGCGCAGCTTGGCCGATTCCCGCGTGGACAACACGATGCCAACATCAGGAAACATCAATCGAAATGCGCAGATGAGTTGCGCCAGTTCGCGGTCGCTGATGTGCGTGAGCGGTTCAAATTCCCCCGCGCACGGACGCAGGCGGGGCAGGGAAATTGTCACGGATGCCTTCCAACAATTGCGCAACAAATACTCCGTATGCGCCGCGAGACAAATGGCTTCGTAACGCCAGTCCGCCAGACCATACAACGCGCCGATGCCGAGGCGACGAAAGCCCGCGGCATACGCGCGTTCCGGAGTTTCCAGTCGCCAATCGAAATTCTTTTTCGGTCCGGCGGTGTGCATCTCGTCATACACGGCGCGGTCGTAAGTTTCTTGATACACCACCAGTCCGTCTGCGCCCGCCGCGACCATCGGGCGATATTCGTCGGTTTCCATCGGGCCGACTTCGAGCGACACACTGGGAATTTCTTCGTGCAACGCCGCGACGCATTCCGCCATGTAACCGTTGGAAACAAACTTCGGATGCTCGCCCGCGACGAGCAGGATGTTGCGAAAACCCTGTTCCGCCAGCGCCCGCGCCTCGCGGCGGACTTCATCCACCGAAAGCGTCACGCGCAGAATCGCGTTGTCGCGCGAGAAGCCGCAATACTTGCAGTTGTTGATGCACTCGTTCGAGAGATACAACGGTGCGAAGAGTCGAATTACCTTGCCGAAGCGTTGGCGCGTGAGTTGTTGCGAGCGGCGGCTGAGTGGTTCGAGTAATTCGCCGGCAGCCGGGGAAATCAGTTGCGCAAAATCTGCAAGTGACAGCTTTTCTTTCGTCAGACTTTCGCGCGCTGCGGTGAGCGAAGTGTCCAGCGAACGCTTCACTAACGACTGGGTCGGCAACGAATTAAACTCAGCGACAAAACTCACGTTCA
>CAZKMR010000062.1:24777-26787 GCA_964553795.1 uncultured Bifidobacterium sp.
GCGTCGCGCCCGAAACCGAGCGTAGCAGAGCGTTCTTTTGCTCCAGCGTTCACCGTATGGCGTTGCCATCCGCGCAAATCCGGCGCGCGCCGGATTTCACCCGCGGGACGCGGGTGCTACCCAAGATGATGCGGCGGCTTGGGATTGTTCGCCTTGATGCGTTCCAACTCCATCGTCTGCATCGCAGTGGACTGGCGCTGGACTTCCTTCTTCAAGCGTTCCACCAGCTTGCCTTGCTCGATGATGACGTCGTTGAGTTGCTCCACCTGATGTTCCAGGTGCGCGACGTGGGCTTCGAGCTTTTCAAAACGCTGGGTAACTTCGTCGGACATAAAATTGAGGCGACATAAATCTAATTGCTGTAGCACCCGCGTCTCGCGGGTGGTTTCGGGCGTCGCGCCCGAAACCGAGCGTTGCAAAGCGTTCTCTTGCTCGAGAATCAATCCCAATGCGTCGCCGCCCGCCAAAAATCCGGCGCGACGCCGGATTTCACCCGCGGGACGCAGGTGCTACCACAAACTTCCGATGCTTTGCAAACACGCCGCGCAACGACGTGGAAAGATCATCCTGCAATTCCTGCAGTTCGCGATACGTCGCCACGGCAGATTTCTCAGGCGTGGCCGTTTCCAGTTTGTTCAGCGTCACGAATTCATCCGTGATGTCCTCGATTTTCACTTTTTCGCCTTGCTGCAAGCGCCAGCACCAGAGCGCCTGCAATGCCGCGCCGTACGCCGCGCCTTCAGTGACTTTAAGCGTCACAACTTCCGCGTTGAACACGTCCGCCATGATCTGCCGCCAGAGTTTCGATTTCGCACCGCCACCCGTCGCGCGAATCTGCTTCGCCTTCACGCCCAAGTCCGCGAGTCGGCGCAAACCGTAGTTCATCCCGAGCGTCACGCCTTCCATTGCGGCGCGACAATAATTGCTCGCGCGGAAGGTTTTCGTATTGATGCCGATCATCACGCCCGTGCCGTCGGGGACGTTCGGCGTGCGTTCGCCTTCGAGATACGGCAGGAGCAACAAACCTTCCGAGCCGGGCGGCACTTGCTTGGCCTTGCTCTCGAATTGCTCGTGCGAATAGCCAAAATCCTGCCGCATCATCTCCGTGGCGACCGTGACGTTCATCGTGCAAAGCAACGGCAGCCAGCGATTCGTCGAATCGCAGAACGCCGCGATCTCGCCCTCGGGATCAATCACCGGTTTGTCCGCGCAGGCGTAGATCGTGCCGCTCGTGCCGAAACTTGCGGTGACGAGGCCGGGCCGCGTATTGCCCGTGCCAATCGCGCCCATCATGTTGTCGCCGCCGCCCGCGCTGACGAGAATGCCGGGTTGCAAACCCAGCGCCCGCGCGGTCTCGGCCTGCAACGTGCCCGCCGGTTCATCGCTCGAAATCAACTTGGGCAACTTGTCCGCGAGCTCGGGATCAATCGCATCAAGCACCGATTTCGCCCAACGCCGCGATTTCACGTTCAACAACGCCGTGCCGCTGGCGTCGCCGTATTCCATGACGCGCTCGCCCGTGAGCCAGAAATTCAAATAGTCATGCGGCAACAACACTGTGGCGAGTTTGGCGAAATTCTTCGGTTCATGATTTTTCAGCCAGAGAATTTTCGACGCAGTGAAGCCGGGTAACACGGCGTTGCCGAGTGCCTTGATGGTCTTCTTCGGACCACCGAGCGCGTCAGTGATTTCTTCGCATTCGGCGGCGGTGGAAGTGTCGCACCAGAGTTTGGCGGGACGAATGACCTCGCCGTTTTTGTCGAGCGGCACGAAACCATGTTGCTGCCCGCTGACGCCGATGGCTTTCACATCGGCGGCGACGGCTTTCGCGCCGCGCAGCGCCTGACGAATGGCGGCGGCGGCGGCTTCGCGCCAGGTGTGCGGATGTTGCTCCTTCGCGCCGGGCGGCAGATCGGGAATCAAATCATACGCCTGCGCGCCCGTGCCGAGGACTTCGCCATTCTTGGCGTCCACGACGAGGGCTTTGGTGGATTGCGTGCCGCTATCAAT
>CAZKMR010000063.1:0-5081 GCA_964553795.1 uncultured Bifidobacterium sp.
AACGCTTGCGTCTGGATTGTCGCACCGGTTACGGCACGGCGTGTTTTGTGACGGGAGCCTTTGGTTTTGCCGCCGCGGCTGAAGTGGTCAAACAACTGACCGCTGCCAGCCAGCCTCTGGTCAGGTAAAATGACAGTGTGCCGCTGCTTGGTAATCGTTCTTGGTAAACATGCACGGAGATCGAGCCGCAGACTGACGCGATAGGGGTCGGCCTTGCGCATGTAATCGGGGTCGTGACGACGATTGCGTTCCGCAACTGGCCTCGATACTGTGGCCGCAGGTTTTAACGCCATGGTCTGGAGAAGTGATTTAGCGGTGACCGGAACGTTAGGCCGCTTGTCGTCTCAATGAAACCAGCGCAAATGATTGCTGTCGGCCTTGCGTTTTTGTTCGGCGCGAGTGCGGCTTTCGTGTTCCTGACCGTAAATAATCCCGAGACTGTTCCTACCGAGGTCACTAACCGTTTTGGGTGGTCGGTGCTGGCGCCGACCACGTTTCTGCTGTGTCTTTGCTCCCGATCCAGGTTTTGGCTCTGTATGTTGACGATGATTGCGGGCATCTTCATCGGGGTTTGTATTCGCTGCGTTCTACCGCCTGTCCAATCGAATCTCTGGCCCATTGCTGCGGCGATCTGGACAGCCCTTTTCTTGTTGCCAATTGTTGCGGGCGCGGTAGCGGGCGGTGTCGGTCATTGGATTATCAAGAAAGTTTCCCAATAACTTCCAGGTGTCGCCAGGCAGAGCTAGTCGAATGACTGAGACAATGAGAGGCAAGGCAGTGATTGCGTAGTTACTCCAGATTTAGCTTTATGTAAACCGTAGTCCGGTGACGAGCGTTGATCGACAGACCACAATTATGGATTTCTCCAGTTCGAGCAATATGCCCTTGCTAGGGCTAGGGGTGCTGGGGGCCTGCCTGTGGGGGCTTGCGTGCGGACTTTTTGAGCGAGTGTTTCTGGCCCCGCGCCGTCGTTTGTCCGCGTTCGGTCCCTCGTATGCACCGGCCATGATTTTGGCTTTCTTTGGCGGCTGCCTTTCTTTGATTGATGACAATAAAGTGAGGTTTCTTTTTGCCCTGCTCATGGCTTCAGCCTGCTTCATGCTGGGAGCATTGCCAGCTTGGGTTGCATTTCGGGCATCTCGTTGGATCTTGAAAACGCGATTTTCAAATGATGAGCGATAGCGTTCACAATTATCCGCCTGTAACGCTTCATCCACCCAAGACTCAGGGCGAGTTTTCCACACTTGCCAAGTCACGCCGAAACTCGGCGGGCGCGCTTGTTTCCGCGCTATCGGCTCGCTAGCCTGCGCGCATGAACAATCATGGCGCGGCTTTTATCAAAGAAGATCCCTGGCGCGTGCTACGCATCATGGGCGAGTTCGTGGAGTCGTTCGAGACGCTGTCACATGTTGAACCTGCCGTCACCATTTTTGGTTCGGCGCGCAGCAAGCCGCAGGACAAGTATTACAAGGCCACCGTCGCGTTGGGCAAAAAGCTCGCCCAACATCGCATCCCGGTCATCACCGGCGGCGGGCCGGGCATCATGGAAGCCGCCAACAAAGGCGCGGCCTTGGGCAAGGGTAAATCCATCGGCTTGAACATCGAATTGCCGCACGAGCAACACGGCAACGAATACGTCAATCTGCCGGTGAATTTTCATTACTTCTTTTCGCGCAAAGTTTGTCTGGTGAAATACAGCATCGCCTTTGTGTATATGCCCGGCGGGAGCGGCACGTTGGATGAATTCTTCGAGGTGTTCACGCTGGTGCAGACGGAGCGGATTCCCAAGTTTCCGCTGATTCTCTTCGGCAAAAAATACTGGTCCGGATTGTTGCGCTGGGTAAAACGGGAATTGCGGGAGGAGAACCAGTTTATCGGTCCGAATGATCTCCAGCTGGTCACGGTCACGGATGACGTGGATGAAGCGGTGGCGATTATTCGCGAATATCTGCAACGTGTCGGTCCGCCGCAAGCCGTGCCCATGGCGTTCTCGTGAGGCCAACCCATGACGCCCCTGACAACCTATGCGGTTTTGTTGCGCGAAACGGGTGCTCCCCATGCCGAAGCGGTGCGCCGGGCGTTTGGCACGTTCAGTCATCTGACGGATGCGGATGCCATTCGCCTCGCCGCCAATGCGCAGGGGATTTTGATGCGCCATCTCAGTGTGGATGAGGCCAAGGCGCTGCAGCGGGCGCTCGTTGCCGAAGGAGTGCGAGCCGCGCTGGTGAAGGACGAGGAGCTTCGTTTTCTGCCCGCCGCGCAATCGTTGCAACGGCTCGAATTGACGCATGACGCGTTGGTCGCGTTCGATTGTCTCGGTCACGCTGAAACGGTGCCGTGGTCGGAGATTTCGCTGGTGGCGGCCGGTTCAGTGGCGCATGTCGATATTCATCCGTTCGCGCCGCCGCCGGCCCCGGCGGGGCGGCGCAGCTTGTTCAGTTTGTTGACCCGCCAACATCTGGAGACGCGCAGCCGGTTGGAAACGGAGCGACATTTGATCCTCGAATTGATTATTGGAAACGCCACGGCGCGCTACGAAGTGCAGGCGCACCAGTTTCAGTTTCATTCGGTGCTCGGCCAATCCACGGCGTCGCGCATGGAGAAATTTGTCTGGTTGGTGCGCGAGATGACCCGGCGCGCGCCGCACGCGTTGCGAAATCGCGCGGCGCAGGACGTGCACGATGGCGTGGTGTTGCTGCGCGGTTATCCGAGTCACCAGGCGCTGTTGGACGAAATGGTCTGGCTGCTGTGGAATCGCGCGCAGGCAGGGCCAACGAATTGATGGCCGCGCATTTGCGCCTTGCCCGGCGCCAATCCCAAAGATTCAATTTGGTTGTGCGTCCATTGCTTCAGGAAATCGCCACCGCGCAAACGCCCGAATCACTCGTCGTGCGACTCGCCGATCAGCGCGGCGTCACGCTCCTGCGCAGCGCGGGATTTGATTCCCCGCAGGCGCGCTACTCCTTCGTGGCGGTCAATCCGTTCCTGACCTTCCGCTCGTTTGGTTCGCGCTGCGAGGTCACCGATTTTCCTACGCAACTCTCAACTCCTAACCCGCAACTCCAATTCGGCAACCCTTGGCATTTGCTCGATGCACTGATGGCGCGTTACGAGTTGCTGGAGGAAATTGATTTGCCCTTTCCGTTGGGCGGCGCGTTTGGTTACTGGGGTTACGATCTGAAGAATTTCACCGAACCAAAATTGCCGCGGCGCGCGGTGAATGATTTGGAACTACCGGATTGCCACGTCGGATTTTACGCGAGTCTCGTGGTGTTTGATCATCGGCTCGGCAAGACCTGTATCGTTGCAACCGGTCTCGGCGCCGATGGCGCGCGAACGGAAGCCCGCGCGCGGGAACAAATCGAATTCTGGACTGAGTTATTGGCGGACCAGCCGAAGAAAACCCTTACCCCGGCCCTCTCCCTTTCCGAAAGGGAGAGGGAGAATTTGTTTTCGCGTCAGGCGAAGCCAGAATCGTCCGATTCCCATCGGGCGCAGGAGTCTGTTCACCCTCTCCCCGGGGGAGAGGGTCGGGGTGAGGGCGAGCGTTCGGTAAAGCCAATTTCCTCCTCCATCACGCGCGCGGAATTTCTCGCTGCCGTTACTCGCGCCCAAGCCTACATCCGGACGGGCGATATTTATCAGGTCAACCTCTCGCAACGGCTCGCGGCGAAATTTCCCTGGCGGGACGAGGTTGCTGACGGGGCGGCTCGCGCGGACGCTCGCCCCACCAAAAATCATGGTTGGGATTTGTTCACGCGCTTGCTCGCGGTTTCACCCGCGCCGTTTGCGGCATTTCTCGATTGCGGCGATTTTCAAATCGCCTCTTCGTCACCCGAGCAATTTCTGCGCATGAACGGTTCACACATTGCCACGCGCCCGATCAAAGGCACGCGCCCGCGTTCCACTGACGCGACGCGTGACGCGCAACTCGCCTACGAACTCCAGACCAGCGCGAAGGAACTCGCCGAGTTGGTAATGATCACCGATTTGCTACGCAACGATCTCGGGCGCTTCTGCGAATTTGGCAGTGTGCAAGTGCCCGAACTCGCGCAGCTCGAACGCTTCGCCCAAGTCCAACATCTCGTCTCCACCGTTGAAGGGCGACTACGCAAAGATGTCACGCATTTTGCCGCGCTCGCGTCCGCCTTTCCCGGCGGCAGCATCACTGGTGCGCCAAAGTTCCGCGCGATGGAAATCATTGATGAACTCGAACCCATCGCGCGCGGGCCGTACTGCGGTTGCCACGGCTATCTCGGATTCAATCGCGAAAGTCAGTTGAGCATCAGCATTCGCACGGCGATTCATAAAGACGCGACGGCTTATTTCCACGTCGGTGCGGGCATTGTGGCGGATTCGAGTCCCGAAGCGGAATATGAGGAGACGTTGGCGAAGGCGCGCGGCTTTATGGCGGCTCTGGAGTTAAAAACTCCCAGCTCCAACGTCCAAGCTCCAGCGAAATTCCAAACTTCAAATCCCAAACGGCATTGAAGTGAGTTTTCAGGTTTCCCATTCCGCTCCCGGCAAAAGCTAGCACTCGAACTCCAATCAGTTTTGCGTCTTTGCGTCTTTGCGTCTTTGCGTCTTTGCGTCTTTGCGTCTTTGCGTTAAACCGTGCGCCATGATCGTTTTCCTCAACGGCCAGTTTGTGCCTGAAGCGCAGGCGACGGTTTCCGTTTTCGACCGCTCGTTTCTGTACGGCGACGGGCTGTTTGAAACCATGCGCGTCGCCAATGGCAAACCGTTCCGTTGGTGGCAACACATGGAACGCCTGCGCAAAGGGGGCGATTTTCTCGGCATCAAAATCCCCATCAGTTGCAAGTCACTGGAAAAGTTCGCCGCCGAACTCATCGCGAAAAATGAAATGCCCGAGGCGCTGCTGCGACTTACTGTTTCGCGCGGCGTCGGCCCGCGCGGTTATTCGCCGAAGGGGGCAGACAAGCCGCTCGTAGTAATGACGCTGCATCCGTTTTCTGGAGCGCCGGCCTCCGGCCCGGCCCATTGGAAGCTTCACACCGCTGGGATGCGCCTGCCCGCCGGCGACCAACTCGCCCATTACAAAACTGCCAACAAACTTCCGC
>CAZKMR010000063.1:5181-26768 GCA_964553795.1 uncultured Bifidobacterium sp.
CGCCTGCCCGCCGGCGACCAACTCGCCCATTACAAAACTGCCAACAAACTTCCGCAGATTCTCGCCCGCGCCGAAGCCGACGTCGCCGGCGCCGACGAGGCGTTGCTTTGCAACACTGACGGCTTCGTCGTCGAAGGCGCGAGCAGTAATTTGTTTTGGGTGGACGACGACACGATCTGCACGCCACCCTTGGCTAGTGGCATTCTTGCCGGAGTCACGCGCGCGGTGACGTTGGAACTTTGCGAGCAGTTGGGTTTGTCACACGCCGAGCGACAGATTACCCCCGAGCAGTTACGTCACACGGACGGCGTTTTTCTCACGCTGAGTTCCATGGGCGTGGTCGCGGCGACAGCGTTGGACGGTCAAAGCCTCGCGCAGTCGCCTTTGGTGGAAAAACTCCAGCGCGCGTACGACGCCTTGCTCGCCAAGGGTGACGCATGAAAAATCTCTCTACTCGAATCAGTTGTCTGCTGTCGGTGCTCTGCGGTGCCGCCAGCGCCCTTGCCGCGGAGCGAACCATCCCGCCAGCCTTTGGGCCGCACGTTAATTTATCTGCGAGCGATTTTGCCAGCGCGACCAGCTTCACCAGCAGCGACAAAATCGTCGGCACCTATTTCTTCTATTGGTACGACATTGATACACAGTCGCACATTCGTAACGCCGATGGTTCGGACGCTTTGACCACGCATCCACCGACGTTGGAGGATTTCAGCTACAAATCGGTTCGCTGGTACAAAGAGCAATTGACCGACATGGAGGCCGCGGGCATTGATGTCGCGCTCATGGTGTTCTGGGGTTCGCCCGCCGAACACGCGACCAACACTGCGTTGCATTGGAGTTTTGCCGGGCTGCCGCCCTTAGTGCAGGCGCGCGAGGAGTTGTTGCGTGAGGGCAAACGTCCGCCGCGGCTGGGGCTGTTTTACGACACCAGCACGCTGAAGCATAACCACTGGGGTTACCACGCGGATTTGACGACGGATTTCGGCAAACAGTTTTTCTACGGTACGGTCCGCGACTTCTTCTCCTGTCTGCCGCCGCGGCATTGGGCCATGATCGATGGCAAACCCATCGTATTGCTGTATAGCGCCGGCTTTGCGAAAAAGTGGGATCAAAGTTTCGTCGAATTCACTCGCACCAACTTTGCGAAAGAATTCGCCGGCCGTGTCCCGTGGTTGGCACCGCAAGATTCGTGGGGCGTCAAAGCTGACAGCACCTGCGCCTGGGGCGGCGCGTTGCGACCGCTGAATCCTGGCATTGGCGAAATCGGGCCGGGCTACGATCACTCGGCCGTGCCGGGGCGCACACCGTTGGTGCGTGATCGCGCGGGCGGGAAATTTTACGAGGAAAGCTGGCAGAAATTTCTGCGTCGTCCCTCGAACTTCGTGATGATTGAAACGTGGAACGAATTTCACGAAGGTACGGATATCGCCGAATCGAAGGAGTACGGGCGACAATACATTGAGCTGACGCGCAAGTATGCTGACTTGTTTAAGCGCGGGTGGAAACCGCCATGGCCCAAGGGTCCATTCAGTGATGCGTCCGCCGTCGCCATCGCCGCGACGAACTTTCAGGCCACCAACGGGCTGACGCTTTTGCCAGCGGAAGACGGACAGTTCATTTCGCGGGATTTTGCGCAGCGCCAAGCCTGGGCGGGAATACCCTTCCGGCCGGGGCACGGCATTTACCTCTATTTCGCGGTGGATGATTCTTTCAAAACCGCCGAACCCATGAACGCCACAGTGACGTTGGAGTATTTCGACGCTGCGCCGGGTTGGCTGAACGTGGAATTCGACGGCAGCGATACCAATGCGCCATTCAACGGCGCCTACAGTCGGAGTCAGCCAATCCCGCTGGTCGGTGATCAGCGTTGGAAAAGCGCCAGCTTCAAACTGAGCAATGCCCGCTGGCTCAATTCGCAGAATGCCGGCGCAGATTTTCGGGTTGTGGCGGAGGCGCCGCAATTCGGACTCGGCTCGGTGACACTGCAAAAATAGACACCTTTTACTCGACACTGACGTGCAACGCCTGTTCGAAGCGTGTATTTCCAAGCGCCGCATTTCCCGCATCTGCTTTGCGAAACGCGACGAGAATTTTTTGGTCGGCGCGACGCACCAACACTCCGACAGCGGTGTCGCTTTCGAGACGTTCCGCGGTCCAGTCGGGCGCGGCAGCGGCGCGATGCGGCACCAAGATCGTGAGCATGTGCAACTGGGCGGATTTCTCACGCATGCTCGCTTCGAGATGCCATTGATTCGGAAATTCACGCGTCGGTTTAGGCTCAAAACCGTCCCATTGGCGGAAGGTGAGCGGCGTGGGCGAGAGGTATTGCGCGGCAAGACCCGCTTTGGGTTGTTGCACGGACACGAGTCTTGAGTTTTCGTCCACCGTGAATGGACTCAGCGCGTGCAGCATGAATTGGAATGTCGCAGGTTGCGGCGCGGCAAGATCGTCGCAAATCACGATGAGGTCCGGCTTCACAAACGCAATCTTGCGGCGCGCGCGCGTCAGCCGGTCACCGTATGTCGGCGCGGCGTCGCCTTCCACATAATCCCACCCGGGCGTGAGCTCGGACTGCACAATGCGTCCGGTGGCGGCGGCCGAATGAGGAATTTGTCCCGCGCCATTCACCAGCACTGCGTTGTGCGCCTTCGTGCTCCAGGCCCATTGGGTGTGGAACTTACTCCCGTGCAAATCGCGATAAACGCACGTGGTCAGCAGCGCTTCGCCGTAGGCATTGAGTTGAAAACTGTTTTGCGGATTGTGCCCGTGACTTTGCGAACCGAAGGGGCTCGATTTGAACAACAGGTGCACGTCGTTGGTCGCGTTGAGCAAGGTCGCGTGCAGGCTCGCGATGCCAATGCCGTGAAAGATTTTTGAGGGCGGCAGATCCGTCGGCGCTTTCGCCGGAGGTAACGGCGGGAGATTGGCGCGATAGAGAAAACCCATAACGCCCGCTTCGCCGCGCATGTTCCATTGCTGCGTCCACCAACGCCAGTAACCGGCGCGGGCTGACTCCGGTTGAGCGCGTAAAAAGTATTCGAGAAATCCGCCCCACGCCGCGGAAGGCGTTTGAAACGACAAATCGCCAAACCCCATGTTGGGCGAACCGGGCGGCGCGACGTAAAGCGGGTAATCGCCGACCTGCGCGAAGAACGGTTTTTTGAAGCCATCAATTTGCAGCGCGGACCTGGCGACCTGCAACCACGTCACGGCTTTGCTCATGTAACCATTCCAATAGGCCACGCCTTCGTGCCAGCCGCCGTCGTCGTCCGACCAGACTGGATACGCGGCGTAAAATTTGTTCACCGCGTAATCCAGCCAGGTTTCCGCCTCGGGAATTTCGCCGAGGAACGCAATGGCGCACTCGGCGAGTTTGTGCCAGGTGCGATTGCCGTGACTGCTGAACGGGCGATTCAGATGGCCGACGCCGCGACCGACTTCGCCGCTGTTCCAGGCGTCCAGTGCCCGACGTTTCATCACATTGCGAACTTTCTCGCGATCCGCCTCAGTGAGGGCGTGATACGCCCAGTCATAGGCGCGTGGCAACCGATAAAGCATCGGCTTGGCCGCTTCGCAGTTGAGTTTGAAGTTCGTCGGTCCATCGGGATTCCACGCGGCAAGGTGCAGAATCCACTGGCGCGCCGCTTCGCCATACTTAGATTCGCCCGTGATGAGATAAACGAAGGCGAGGGTTTCCGCTTCGCGACAGGCTTTTTCGGTCTGAGTGCGATTGGGCCACCAGTACTTGATGAGTTCGGCGTTATTCTTGTCCGTGGCCGAACCGAGATGTTCCGGCTCGGGCGTCGGTCCGGCGGCAATGATGCGGTCAGCTTCGGTACGCAATCGCGCGAAGACGCTCGCCTGACCGCCATTTGCCAGTTGGCGCAGCCGCGGCAAATCTTCCGGGCGCAGGAAGAGGCGCGGATGGTTTTGCGGCACGCGTTCGCGTTGTTGGGCGCGCGTCGGCATGGGAAATTCAATCGCGGTGGCGGTGACGTCGAAACTGCGCTTGGCACTCCAAGCCGAGTCCTGCCCGTCCCGAGTCGTGAAGCGATATCGCCAGAAATGCCGACCGAGTTCGAGCGGCACGTGATGCGTGTAAACATTGAACGGCAAATTGGTCACAGTGGTGGCTGCCGTGAAATCCTCCTGCCGACTCCATTGGACCGTGTAAGTGTGCGCCGCTGTTTCATGCAGCCAAGTGAGTGACGGAGGGTTCATCGTCACCGGTGTGCCGTCGGCGGGGCGGTAGCCGATTTCGTCGGGTCGCGCCGGGCGATTGTCTATTCGCGGTGCCTGGGCCGCGAGCGGCAAAACGGTAGCAAGCGTTAGCGAGCAAGTGAGGAGGACGATACGTATCATGATGGCAAATCAGATTTAAGCGGGTCGTTGCAAATGTCTGGTTATACCAAAGGAGATAACGCGCTTTTGACCGCGAATGCACCCTAAAACTCCTCGGACGCTCGGCATCAAGATGTGTGTGGTGTCGCTTCCTGTTTCGGGCTGCGAATGGCTTACGGCCAGCGAGAAGTTGGCGCCGAGGACATTCCCGTTGACTGGATACAAAGGCGCGATACGATTCGCCCGAACTCAGAATTCAATCCACGGTTAAAACTCGGGCAAACTACAACTCCGTCATCGTATGAAAGCACTCCGTCTGGGCGCATGCCTGTTGATTCTGGCGGGCAGTTCCATGCTGAACGCGCAATCCAATGTGTATTCCCATAACATCGTCGGTTACATCAACCGAGCGATTCTCCCGGGGAACAACCTCATTGCCAACCAACTGGACGCCAATCCGAACAACAGCATCAACACAATTCTATTGGGGGTGGCGGACGGGGCGACCTTCACCAAATGGGATGCGGCGGCCAACTTGTTTTTGCCGTTGTCAACGTTCAGTGCCAGCAGCCAGACGTGGTCCATCAATTACACGTTGAATCTCGGCGAAGGCGCGCTGGTGCATGCGCCATATCTCACCACCAATACGTTCGTGGGTGGCGTGGTGCCTTATACGAATATTGTCAGTGATTTGGGCGGCGGCGTGTGGGCCCCCAATTATGCCGATGGGTTGCATTTGATTGCTTGCCCAATGCCGGTCGGTGGTCCGGTCAGTTTGATGTTTGAGAGGGTTGTGGGCCGGGCCGCGGAATCGGGCGAATGGGTCCAAGTGCTTGATGAAAATACCCAAACCTATATCACCGCTACCTTCGATGGTTTGGAGTGGGACAACGATCTGCAGCTGACTGTGGCGCGGGCAGCTTGGTTCAATTTGGGCCCGGTGAACGTGCCCGAGCCGGCGAGCATGGCGCTTGTGGGTTTGGCGGCCGGCGCTTTGGTGGCCGCACGTCACCGCCGGTAATCTCCGTCTGGCACTTAGTCGTTTGGGGTCAGGTTGCCTGCAACCTGACCTTTTGTTGTCTGAGCGGCGACTTACTGCCCGGAAATTGGCAAACGCGAACTCCGCGTTGCCGTCGCGTTGACGCTCCCTGCTGAAACGCCTACGCTGCGCGCGGCAATATGAGTGAACTGTTGAATTCCCTGATCGAACTAATCCGCCGCACGTCCGCTGAGATTCCCGACGACGTCCACAAAGCCATTCTCACCTCGCTGGAAAACGAGAAGAAAGATTCACTCGCGCAAAACGCCCTCAAGATCGTGGACCAGAACATCGCGCTGGCGAAAAACAAATCGCAGCCCATCTGTCAGGACACCGGCAGCATTTTGTTCTACGTGGATTGTCCGGTTGGCTATGACCAGATCACTTTCGCCGAAACGGCGCGTGAAGCGGTGAAGGCCGCGACCAAGAAAGGTTATCTGCGGCAGAATTCTGTGGATTCGCTCACCGGCAAGAACGACGGCACGAACTGTGGCCCGGGCGCTCCGGCGTTCCACTTTCATCAACATCGCTCCCCGGAAGTCGCCGTGAAACTCGCACTCAAGGGCGGCGGTTGCGAAAATGTCGGGGCGCAATACTCATTGCCTGACGACGCTCTCCACGCAAATCGCGACCTTGACGGTTGTCGCAAGGCGATCCTCGACGCGGTGTTGCAGGCGCAGGGGAAAGGTTGCGGGCCAGGCATTCTCGGCGTGTGCATCGGCGGCGACCGCGCCACGGGCTATGAGATGAGCAAGACGCAATTCCTCCGGCGCCTCGACGACCGCAATGCCGAACCCAAACTCGACGCGCTCGAACAGGACATTCTCAAGACCGCGAATGATCTCGGCATCGGCCCGATGGGTTTTGGCGGAAAGACCACGTTGCTCGGCGTGAAAATCTGCACGGCCAACCGCGTGCCCGCGTCGTATTTCGTGAGCGTCAGCTACATGTGCTGGGCGTTCCGCCGCCAAGGCGTGACGCTGGATGCGGGGGGGAAGATTGAGAAGTGGTTGTATTAAATCATCTCAACTCCGCATGCTTCAGGCCGCCAGCGAAGGTGACCCGTGCGTCAAGCGCGTTTATGACGTTCCCGAGGGCATGGCCGCCGGTAACAACTGAAGAGTTCAACTCGTGTCTTCGTGAGCGCGAGGCTTAATGCCTGATTGGGACAGGCGGGCGCCGCCGCGTCATTTCTGCGACCGCTGGTGAATGCGCGCTTTCTTCTCCTCCAAATCAGCCTGAATTGTTTGCCGTTCTTTGACGAGTTGTTGTTGGAGCAATTCGACTTTCTCGAAGTCGCCGGCTTCGGTGGCAGTAGCGATTTCGCCCTTCAACGCAATTTCGCGCTCGGCGGTTTTGGCTTTGGCCTTGGATTCGAGTTCCGCGATTTCTTTCTTTTGCGCGGCGGTGAGTTTGGCGGTGGGCGACGCTTTTTCGAGACGTTCCATCGCAAGTTCGTAGGCGGATTTCATACTTGTTCCTCTTAACTATCAACTTTCAACCATCAACTTTTTTCTTCTTCCACGGCATGTCAGGGAATTTTTCCGGCGGCTTGACAGGCGGTGGGATTGGTGTTTTCGCAAACGCGAGGTCGGGGTCGGCCGCCGCGGTGGGTGTTTCGCCGGGTTTGGATTTGTCTTCGCGCCATGAGGCGATGCGTGCTTGCAGTCCGTGATGTTCGGCTTTTTGTTTGTCGCCGGCCTTCATGTAGAACAGCGAGAGATTGGTATGGACGAGTTGTTCTTTGGGTTTGAGTTGCTCGGCTTTGTGGCCTTCAGCGATGGCGGTGGCGAAGTCGCCCTGGCGATAGAACGCCATGCCCAGCGAGAGTTGCGCGTCAAAGTGCGCCGGGTCGCTGGCGAGAATGCTTCGCAGCTTGGCGATGCACGCATCGTATTCGCCGCGACTGAAGGCGAACATGGCGTCGTCGTATTGTTCCTGCGTTGTCATCAAACTTTGCGTTGCGTCCGTTGGCTTGAATATACTGAGCCGCACGAGCATGAGTTTGCCAATCAAATTAATTTCGACGGATTTCGACGGAACGTTGTTTGCCGAGTTTGAAAACCCACCGATTCCGGAGCGGTTTGTGGCGCTCATCGGCGATTTGCAGGCGCGCGGCGTGAAGTGGGTCATCAACACCGGGCGGGAGATGTCCAGTTTGATGGAGACGTTGGGACGAGCGCGCATTCGCGTGCAGCCGGATTATCTCGTGCTGGTGGAACGCGAAATTTATCAGCATGACGGCGTGCGTTACGCGCCGGTGGAACACTGGAACACGGCCTGTCATCGCGACCACGAAGGGTTGTTCGCGCGGGTGAAGCCGGAAGTGGCCGGGTTGATGGATTGGGTGAATGAACGGTTTAAGGCAACGGTTTACGAAGATGCGTGGTCGCCGTTCTGTTTGATTGCGGGCAACAGCGGGGATGCGGATTTGATTCACGCGCAGCTCGACGAATTTTGTCGGCGCTTTCCGGAGATGGTGGTGGTGCGTAACGATGTTTATGCGCGGTTCAGTCACGTCAATTACAACAAGGGAACGGCGCTGGCCGAATTGACGCGGATGTTGCAGCTCAGTCGCGATGAAGTTCTGGCGGCGGGCGATCATTTGAACGATTTGCCGATGTTGAAAACCGAGTTTGCGCGGTGCCTCGTGGCCCCGGCCAATGCAATTCCGGTGGTGAAGGAAAGTGTGCGAGGGCAGGGCGGGTTCATTAGCGAATTGAGTTGTGGCAATGGGGTGGCGGATGGAATTGAGCGGCAGCTTTGACGCTGGAACTGTTGCGGTGGTCCAAATTACGGTTTGTTATGCCGGAGCATGTATGAATCATGGCCGCTTACCAGAAGTGTCGAAATATCACATTTTTATGCGTAATTCTTCAGTGTGAGTTCCGGCCCAACCGATATATGACGGAGAAGAAATTGACAGTGCCTTGCCTCTTGGTACTGTGGCAAAGCACAGTTCGTCGCGCGG
Source organism: uncultured Bifidobacterium sp. (assembly GCA_964553795.1). Taxonomy (GTDB): domain Bacteria; phylum Verrucomicrobiota; class Verrucomicrobiia; order Limisphaerales; family JADLHS01; genus JADLHS01. The sequence continues at coordinate 13,533 of CAZKMR010000063.1, forward strand.
AACAGTCGAGTTGTCACCTCGGTTCTGAGAGGCGCATTTTGATTAGAAAGTTTTCATGAGCGATTCAACAGTAGCCACCCCCAACCAGGGCGGAGCGCCGAAAATCTCCAAGATTTCCGAAGCGGTCATCCGCATCGCGGGTAATTCCCAAGACGGCATTCAAGCCATCGGCGGTTTTCTCGCGCGTCTCGCCGGACGCAGCGAACAGGAAGTCATGACCTTCATGACGATTCCTTCCACGATTTCCGGCGGTCCGTCCATCTTCCAGGTGCGTATCGGTTCCGGCGAAGTGCTGAGTTCCGGCGATGAAGCCGACGTGTTGCTGGCGTTCTATCAGCATTCGTACGAAGGACACCTTAATTCGCTCAAGAAGGGCGGCATTGTGCTCTACGATTCGGATCACGTCGAAGCCAAGCCGGAGTGGGAAAAAGAATATCATCACATCGGCATTCCGATTTCCGGTCTGACCGTGGAAGCCATTGGCGGTACCGCCAAAGACAAAGGCAAAAACATTTACGCGCTTGGGCTCATCGCCAAGATGTTTGATCTCAACGTTCCGAAACTGGAGAAACTCGTCAGTGAACGGTTCGCCGGTAAAGATGAAAGCATCGTCAAGAACGCGTTGTCCGCGTTTCATGCCGGTTACTCGCATTCGCTGGGCGGCGTGTTGGAAACTTTCAAGTTCGTTGATAGCAAAGACAAGGGCGGGCATCAGGTCGTGATGAACGGCAATGAGGCGCTCGCTTATGGTTTGATCGCCGCCGGCGTGCGGTTTGGGGCCGGTTACCCGATCACGCCGTGGTCGGACATCATGGAACTGCTGCGCCGCGAATTGCCGAAGTACGGCGGGACGTTCATGCAGACGGAAGACGAAATCGCGGCGATTTCGATGGCGTTGGGCGGCAGCTATGCCGGGCGCGTGGCGGTAACGGGTTCAAGCGGTCCGGGCATCTCGCTCAAGACCGAAGCGCTTGGTTGGGCGGTGATGGCGGAAATGCCGCTGGTGATCATCGACGTGCAACGGGGCGGTCCCTCGACGGGCATGCCGACGAACATCGAGCAATCCGACTTGAACATCGCTTGCTTTGGCGGTCACGGCGATTCTCCGCGCGTCGTCATTGCGCCGGCGGATGTGGAAGATTGTTTCTACTCGGCCATTGAAGCCGTGAACATTGCCCGCAAATACAGCGTGCCCGTGATTTTGCTCACCGACCAAGGCATCGCCACGCGGATCGAAGCGTTCAAAGAACCGGAGTTGGAAAAAATCTGCCAGGACATTTCGCCGGATTTCAAGCCCGTTGCCGAACACAAGCCCTACGATCTTTCGACCGCGAATGGCATCACGCAGCATTTGCCGCCGGGTACGCGCATCGGCAGTGGCAAGTATCCCGTCGTGACAGGATTGGAACACGACGAGATGGGGCATCCGACGGGCTCGCCTAAATTGCACATGCAGATGACGGCGAAGCGCCGCAAGAAGTTGCAGGCACTGGGCGCGACCCTGCCGACGCCGAAGATTTACGGGCCGAGCGAGGGCAACGTGTTGCTCGTGGGCTGGGGCTCCACGCAAGGGCCGATCAAGGAAGCGGTGGATCGCGCGCGCGCGGCGGGCGACAGTGTATCGGCGATTCACATCAAGCATCTCAATCCATTGCCGCCGGGCCTCGAGAACATTTTCTCCGGATTCAATCACGTCCTCGTCGTCGAAATGAATGACGAGGGGCTGTATGGTTTTGGGCAACTCGGCGCGTTGTTACGCGCCCGGTATTGCGATCCCAAAATCCGCGGCGTGAACAAAACCGACGGCTTGACGTTCAAAGTTAAGGAAATCCTGGAGCGCGTGAAGACCAACGTCGCCGAGGGCTTGCGCAAACAGTAATCCCAGACGATTTATTTTATATGAGCCAGACGCTGACAGAATCTCCTTCGTCCGCAACCAACGTGGCGCCGGTCGTTCCGGCGCCGGAAGAGCGGAAGGGATTAACCAAGAAAGAAATTGCGGCGGACCACCCGACGTGGTGTCCGGGGTGCGGGGATTTCTCCGTCCTCGCGCTGTATTTCAAACTGATTGAAAAACGAAAACTGTGGCACGAAAAAATCACCACCGTGGCGGGGATTGGTTGTTCGAGCCGCTTCCCGTATTTCGTGCAAGCGCATGGGGCGCACTTTATTCACGGCCGGGCACTGCCATTCGCCAGCGGCATTTCGTTGAGTCGGCCGGATCTGCATGTATTCGCGTTTGGCGGCGACGGCGACGCGTTTTCGATTGGCGGCAATCACTTCAACCACACGGCGCGCAAGAATATCAAGATGACCTACGTGGTCATGGACAACTGGGTTTACGGGTTGACCAAGAAACAAACGTCGCCCACGTCGCCACTCGGCTTTAAGAGCAAGACCGACCAGTGGGGCGCGGTGGATTATCCGATCAACCCGATGAAGCAGGCCATCGCCGCGGGAGCAACCTTTGTGGCGCGCACCACGCACACGAATCCGAATCATGTGCTCCAGATGATGGAAGCAGCCATGGATCACGATGGCTTTAGTTTCATCGAATGCCTGAGCGAATGCGTCGAGTTTTACGAAGGTGCCTTTGACGCGAGCAATCCCCGCAAGGGTGGGGTGTTCAATCTGGTGCCAGCGGAGCATGACGTGACCGATGAAATGGCCGCTTACAAATTGGCGGATGAACCATTCCCCGGTCGGTTCGGAATTTTTTACAAGAAAGCCAAGCCCACCAAGAACACCAAGGAGGCCGAGATCAACAAGGCTGCCATGGAGCGGGTCAAAGGGCTCAAAGACTGGCAGATTTTGCAGAAGAATTTTGATCGCATGAAGTAAGCGGCGTAATGCCGCTCAAGTTTGTCCAGGTCGGGTTCTTGAAGTAGCGCGGGCCCACATCGAGGCTTGGCAGCGGTGCGGAATACACTTACGGTGAGTTCGTGACCGGGTTTCTCCGATTTGTTGGCATGCTCAATGTGGCGGTCTGGCTGGGAGCGGCAGTGTTTTGCACCACGGCGTTGGCATTGGCGATGAGTTCTCGCGAGGCCGTCAACTTGATCGGGCCTCAGTACTTCGATCAGATTTCGGGAGCACTGCGCCAGATCGTTATCGTCCGGTTGTGCTATTTGCAATTGTTCTGCGCTGTCGTTGCCTGGCTACACCTGGTGGCAGAGTGGATGTATCTGGGCCGGATTCCTCGGCGGCTGTGGAGCGGGTTGCTGTTGCTGCTGTTGGTTGGCAGTCTGGCGGGCAGTGTTTGGCTGGGGCCGAAGCTGGCGCGACTGCAGCGGGCTCAGTTCGCTGCCAACTTATCGCCGCTTCAGCGCGAGGCGGTGCAGCGCAGTTTTCAGTTCTGGGACGGCGTGTATCAGGTGGTAAATGTCATTATGATAAGCGGAGTTACAGTTTATTTTTGGCGGGCAACGCGGACTCAAGACGAGCCGCGTTTTGTTGGCCCGTCCAAATTCCGAAGTTGACAAAGCCCGGAACTCGTCAACATTTGCCCATAGAGTTCAATAACTCGTAAACCAGTAGTAGAGCATCCACCAGGGAACTAACGATATGATTTCTAACGAACGTCCTTCACCCTACGGACAACATCGGTCTTTTGGCTCGAACCCCTCAAAACCACCGGTGAACGAAGACACGTTGCGCTCCGAGCGGATTCAAATCGAGCGCAAGTCGTTTCAATTTACTTTGAAGGAAAATCCGCGCGGTCGGTTCCTGCGGATTACGGAAGATGTCGGTGGCCGCCGTGATACCATCATTATTCCGGCGCCGGGATTGGAGGATTTCAAAAAGATTCTCGACGATATGGTGAAAGCTTCGGCGGAAATTCCGCCGAAACACTAGGCGTTTTTCCCGGCTTCGGGTGGGCTGGTCTTGGTCTTGTTGGCGCGTTTGATTTTCTTCTTCGCAGCCGGGCGCGCGGCTGGATTTACCTGCGGGGCATCGCCCCACAAACTTTCCAAGTCGTATCTTGCTCGCACCTCAGCTCGCATGACGTGAACAATCACGTCGAAGTAATCCAGAACGACCCAGTCGCCATTCAGGTTGCCATCCACGGCCCGCGGGCGCAGGTCATGGTCCTGCCGGAGTTTGTCGCCGATCTCGTTGACAATCGCGCGCAGGTGCGGCGCGCTGCTGCCCGAGACAATCACAAAGTAATCGGTCACGCTCGACAGCTTGCGCACATCCAGTACGAGCAGGTCCTCGGCCTTCTTGTTGTCGGCGAGTTCGCGACAAAGCAGGGCTAACTTTTTTGCATCCATCGGCGGCAAACTTGGCGAAGTGACTGTCAAAGATAAAGCCGATTGTTGCGAATCACCTCGGCTACCGCCGGCGGGACCAATGGTTCAATCCCGCGGCCCGCTTGAACTCGGGCGCGAACTTGTGATGAGGATACCCCCAAGGGGAAACCGTCCAAATAACGCCCGCGAAACGGCGTGGGTAATGGCACAGGGGCTTCGCCGGGACGCGGAATGACGACAAATTCGACCAATCCTGCGAGGTCGCTTGCCTCCCGCCACTGGGGCAGGCTGGCGACATTGTCCGCCCCGATGAGGTAAAAAAGATGCGCGACGGGGTAGCGTTCGGCAAAGCGACGCACCGTGTCCACGCTGTAAGAAATGCCGCCCCGCTGAATTTCAATTTCATCAACCTCACAGTCCGTCCGGCCGGCCAGTGCCAGGCGCACCATGGCCAAACGTAGTGCGTCCGGGGCGGGTTGGGAATCCGGTTTGAAAGGAGAACGAGCCGCTGGAATGTAGAACAGCCGATCCAGTTTCAATTCTTCCAAGGCGGCCTGCCCCACCAGAAGGTGACCGGTGTGGATTGGATCAAACGACCCGCCATACAATCCAATGCGTTGCACGCGGGCATTTAAGCGCAGCAACGCCGTGTTGGCGATGGGAAATCAAGCCGGACGCGGGGTTTGTGTCGGTTGAAAGCCGACCAGATTCATGGCACGGGCGGCTTCCGGGTTCTTCATGAACAAATCCCAGACCAGACCGGTGCGGGCGTTTTCCGCCATGAGCAGGGTGATGCCCGTGTTGATCCCGACGTGACCGTTGGCAACCCAGCCCGAAGCCGGATTGAACGCGTCTGCAAATCCAAACCGGCTCCAAATTTTTTTGCCGAACCGCTGGCGCATGGCTCGTAAAGCGGCGAGCGAATCGGTGGCCAGAAACGGCAACGAACCACCGGCGGCGCACGGCACAATGGTGCCGTCAATCGGACCTTGGCGCGGCGGGCCGCCCCAGACCACGTAACCGTTGGGCGATTCGGATGCCGTGATGCCCCAGAGTTCGTCCGAGTAGTGCGGAAACTCATCGCCCAACTCCGTGCAGAAGCGGCGATGCATTTGAGTCGCCAAAACCGAGTTGCGAAAATAATTGGCGTGCCCGTCGTGTTGGCGGCGGAAATCAAACCACGCGTGCGAGTACTGATGGATGAACAACGGCGCATCGGTGTCGATATAGCTTTGCCCGCCGTAGTTCATGGTTGGCCGATGCCAAGCATTCCACGTCGCGGCGGGAATCGCATGTTCTCGCGCGCCGATGGCCAGCAGATACAACATCATGTGCTCGCAGTAGGTATCCCATTGCGCGGTAAGAAAGCCTTCCTCCGGAGTCCAGCCATGCCGCAGAAACGGGCCGTGGCAAAGCATCCACTGCCAATCGACTCGATCAAAAATCTTCGTGGCCAACTCTTGAATCTCCGTGTCCGCAAAATGTTGCCGGCAACTCAACACTCCACACAGCAGGATGGCGGTATCGATGGAGGAAAGTTCGCAGCGCCAGACGCGTTTGCCGGATTGCCAATCCACGAAGTGATAATAAAAACCGCGTTCGTGTGGCATTTCGCGCCATAAAAATCGCAATGCCGTGCGCGTGCGTTCGGTCGCTTCCCGCCGTTTTATCCATCCGCGTTGATCGGCGATGCACAGTCCCGTCAGGCCAAATCCCGTCGCCGCGATGCTGGAGACATTGTTGTATTTGCTGTCCACCAGTCGGCCGACGTCTTTGACCATACCGGTCTTGGGATGCGCGCATTCGCGGAAGAACTGAAAACTCGCGCGCGATACTTCCTCCAGAAACGAATCGTCCTGCGGCGTCAGGTGTGTTGTCGGGGGAATCCAACCATCAGGAAGGCGAATTGCCAACGCGCCACTGGCGACTCCGGCGGTCCCGAGAGCCAGCTTGGCCAACATGCTGCGGCGCGTCATCATGGTTTTGTATTCTGCTGCCAGTACAAAAACCCAATGTCCCGAACGCAATCTTTCAGCGCGGAATAATGCGGATGAGTGGGTGCGCGGACGCCCGTTCACCGAAACCGGGCCGAACGAATTGCGTCGCACGAGTTTTCATAGCTGGTAACGCAGCCTAACACAGCGCGTCGGCGGCGCAAAGTGGTCCGGTGAAATTACCGGCCGGAAAAATCACGGACTCGGATTCGGGGAAAACGCGTAACTCAATCCGCCGATTTGACCGCGCCGCGCCGGGGCACTGGCGGCAAAACCGGTTCGAGCACGCCTTTGACTTTTGGCCACAGCAGGATCGCCTCGGCAATCATCCAAAGTTCCAGCGCTACGACCAGCCCCGCGACAATCGACAGCAAGTATTGTCCTTTGCTCCACCAGTTGCCCAAATCCGAAACCATTGCCCAAACCGGCAGACACAACATGAACAACATCGGCACGAGCGTGAATTTAATCGGCAAACCGCGCCGCCACAGCCAGAAGGTGATGACGAGAAAAGCGAGGCCCGCGAGCAATTGATTCGTGGCGCCAAAGAGCGGCCACAGAATCAAGCCGCCTTTCCCAATCGTGGCCCAGGTCCACGGATCGTCCGGTTTTGGAAACAGCGCCAGCACGAAGGCCGAGCCAACCGCGAACAGCGTCGCTCCGTGCGGATTTGTCAGCCACACCAGCGGGTTCAGCGAAAACGCAGGTTGTGGCGCGCCAACGTTATCTGCTGGAAGTTTCTTGGGTGCGAATGTGCCGGCCAATTCCTGAATGACGTACCGCTGCAACCGCGTCGCGGTGTCCAAAGTCGTGCCGGCGAAACTGGCCACCAGCACGCCCATCAATGCCGTGGCCATCGCGTGGTTGATTCCCATCGCTTCGAGAAAATTGGCCGAACCCACGACAAACGCGCCAATGGCCGTGCCGCCGGTCACCGTGGCCCAATTCGCGTAGAGTTTTTGCCACAACTCTGCTCCGGCCAACGTGCCGAACTGCGCGGACCAACCGAAGCCAATTCCCGCCGCCACAGCAATAATGACCAGAGTCGCGAGAAAACCCTCCAACAACATCGACCCGAACCCGACGAACTGCGCATCGGTCTCATTCTTCAATTGCTTGCTGCTCGTGCCGCTGGAAACGAGGCAATGAAAACCGCTGATGGCCCCACAAGCAATCGTGACGAACAGAAATGGCAAAATCGGTGGCGCATTCAGTGGATCGCGATTGAACGCGGGCGCGACCAATTCCAGTGGCATGCGCGTCGCCTCCGGGGTCGGCGCGACGCCGCCGATCATTGCGGCGACCGCCAACCCGATCAGAATCAATCCCAGCGAACTGACCAATTGCAGACTGTTGATGTAGTCGCGCGGTTGCAGCAGCATCCAGACGGGAATCACGCTTGCGACGTAACAATACGCCAAAAGAATTGCCACCCAGACCCACACGGGCCAGGCGGCCAGTGTTTCATTCAAACTTTGAATCCCAGCCCCCAGGTGGCCGCCGGTCCATTCCATTCCTGGACAGGCGGCGCCAAACCACACGGTCAGATACATCAAGCCCAGCGCAATTGCTGACGGCAGCAACAGATTTTTCCCGCGCCGATGCACGGCCACGCCAATCCAGATGGCGATGGGAATCTGGAGAAACACCGGCAGAATGGATTGCGGAAACATCGTGAACACACTCGCGATGACCCAACCGAAAATGGCGAGCACCACCCACAGCGCAAACAGCAGAATGAAAAGGAACAACAGCCGCGTGCGGGGATTCAGCACGCGCCCCGCAATTTCCCCGACCGTCATGCCGCGATTGCGCAGACTGACTACCAACGTGCCGAGGTCATGCACCGCGCCGATGAAGATGGAGCCGAAGACGACCCACAGCAACGCCGGCACCCAGCCCCACATGATGGCGAGCGCTGGCCCGACGATTGGCCCCGTGCCCGCGATGGAAGTGAAGTGATGCCCGAACACGATGCTCTTGGCCGTCGGGACGTAGTCGTGATCGTCGTTGATTTGGACGCTCGGAACTTCCGCGGTGGGATCGAGCCGGAAAAGTTTCCGCGCCAGCCACCGACCATAGGTGTGGTAGGCAATGAGGAATCCGACCCCGGACAAAATCGCGATCAACAAAACACTCATAATTAGCAGCCGCCTCGGTTCACTGCATCCGGCGCCATCATCGCCAACACAGGCCAAACGGGGACGCGTTAAAAGATAAGATTTGCGTGAATCTGTCCAGTGTGAACTCAAGCGCCGTCAACGCTCACATGAAAATGTTGGCGCGCAATCAGGCCAAATGGACGCGCACGCTTGCGACATCCCGCGATTTGGCGAACACTCGCCTCCATGACAACCGCCGCGTCGCGCGCCGAACGCAATCCCTGGGCGTGGATTCCCACCCTGTACCTGGCGCAGGGCTTGCCGTTTGCCGTGGTTAATTTCATTTCGGTCATCCTCTACAAGAGTCTCGGCGTTTCGAATACGGACATCGCGTTTTATACGGCGTGGCTTTACCTGCCGTGGGTAATCAAGCCGCTCTGGAGTCCGGTGGTGGACATCTTGCGCACGCGACGCTGGTGGATTTGGATTTGCCAACTCTTGATGGGCGCGGCTTTTGCGGCAGTGGGCCTGACGTTGCCGCTGCCGGTTTATTTTCAAGCGACGCTTGTGGTCTTTTATCTCATCGCGTTTGCCTCCGCGACCCACGACATCGCTGCGGACGGCTTTTATTTGTTGGCGCTGAATGAAAAACAACAGGCGTTTTTCGTTGGCGTGCGCAGTACCTTCTTTCGCCTCTCGTTAATCACCGGACAAGGCTTGCTCGTCATGCTGGCGGGATTCATTCAGACGCAAACCGGCTTGCCGAAAATTGAACTAACCGTCGCGACAAATCCGCAAGCCGCAATGATCCAATCCTTGCCAGTTCCATCGCTCGAGCCGAATGACACGGGCGCGCCGCTCCAAATTATCGCGAGTGCGACGACTGCGGACATTAACAACCAAACCCGACCGACGGCCGAAATCACCGCGTTGTTGGCGGAAGCGCGAAATTGGAACAACACAAATCTCTTTGTGCGCACGCGCCAACAATCGGCGGCGACGAAACAAACCGCCGATTCACCGTCCTGGTGGACGCGACAGGTTTCGGGACCGTTCGCGGGTTGGTTGCGGCGCAGCTTCGGTCCCGAGCCGCGCGCGAAGAGCGACACGGCGGGCAACCTGGGGATTGTGGCCTTGCAGCTCTCGCAAGCGCCGGGCCGGGAAATCGTGGTGACGCCCACTTTTACATCCGGCGACAAAAGCCTGGCGCTAGTCGAAGGCGCGCGTCTGGTCTTCGACGATCAAAACTGGAATCGCCCTGCATTCCTCGTATTTCAGGCTGATCCGCGACTGACGTCCAGCGCCAACGCCGTATTTGAAATCCGCTCGGGCAACATTGTGTTCTCCTGGACGGTCACTTTCTTTGTGCTGGTGGTTTTGTTCGGTGCGTTTGGCATCTATCACCGCTTCGTATTGCCGCGTCCGGCCGTGGATCGCCCCGGCGATGTGGCCGGCATTCCCGTGTTCATGAAGGAATTCTTCCGCACGTTCGGTTCTTATTTTCGCAAGGACCACATCGGCGTGTTTCTGTTGTTTTTGTTGTTCTATCGCTTTGCTGAAGCGCAACTCGTCAAACTCGCCGCGCCCTTCTTGCTGGATACGCGGGAATTTGGCGGCCTGGGGTTGACGACCGGGCAAGTGGGCTTTGTGTATGGCACGGTGGGCACGCTGGCGTTGACGCTGGGAGGCATTCTCGGCGGCATCGTCGCTTCCCGCCACGGCTTGCGGGCGTGGCTCTGGCCGATGGTGCTGGCGATTCAAGTGCCCAACGCCGTTTATGTTTATCTCGCGAGTGCGCTGCCGGATTCGTTCTGGATTGTGAACGTCTGTGTGGCGATCGAGCAATTCGGCTATGGATTCGGCTTTGCCGCGTATTTACTCGTGATGATTTACGTCGCGCGCGGCGCGCATCAAACGGCGCACTACGCGATTTGCACGGGATTCATGGCATTGGGCATGATGTTACCCGGCATGTGGAGTGGGTGGTTGCAGGAAGCCATCGGCTATCAACACTTCTTCATCTGGGTGCTCATCGCGACAATCCCGGGATTTCTTGTCGTGAAGTTGATTCCCATCGAACGCGATTTCGGAAAGAAAGTGGAGTCGAGCCAAAGCTGACGTCGCACACACTGCGGCAGCGAGGGTGAAGCGTCGCAGTTATTTCTTCACGAACAACGCCAGTGAAGCGGTGTAGCCGTGCAGGAAGTTCTTCTTGCCGACCGGGCCAATCTCCCCGTTGCAGAAGAAGCCGGCGAGGCCGATATCGCCGAATTGTTTTTGCACCATCTTTGCGTCGTGACCGGAAGCGCCGAAGAGATGTTTGCCGCGGCCATTGCAACAGCACAGGCAGCCGCCATAAACCTTCGCCCCGCCCAATTCAACCTGCGTGCGGGCCAGCAACTCGTTCATGTCTTCCGAGGCAGCTTCGGCGTCGCGCCGCTGAAATTGCATCGTCTGGCCGGCGCGCGGCAGTGCGCCCACGGCGAGAACGCCGGTTTGCGGATCGCCGCCGAGAAGATTGCGCACCAGAAAATCACCGCGATGGAAATCTTCCAGGTATTCGTTCACCACGAGCCCGATGAACAAATTGCCGCGCACTTTCTTTTGGTCGTCGGCAGACATTTCATTCACGGTTTCGGATAACACCTCGTAAGCGGGACGATTGGCGATTTTATGAATCAAGTTCTGTTCCACGCGAGTCAGCGTCCAGGTGTCGCCAATGGGCGTGCAGCCTTGCGAAATCACCCCGGTGAGTTTCACGTCGCCGCCGACGGAAATCGCCACGCCGCCTTCCTCATACACGTCGCCGTTGAGATAAACCTGCGTGGTTTGATCAGAGAAAACGCCGCTGGCCAGACCGCCATAAACCGGAACGCCGTTGTAGGACTCGTTCCAGGTGCGCAACCACGATTCCGAGTCGAGATGAAACGGATCAATGAAGGTCACCCAGCCATTGGATTGTTCCGCGTTGACGCCGGTGATTTCAGTCCAGGCACGACCTTCTTCCGCGGACTCTACGTCGGTTTGCGTGAAGTAGGTGCCGCTGAGTTGCGCGCCGGGCAAGGCGTAGAGCGCCAACACAAGGCCGGGATTATCCTCCAATTCCTCCGCGCCCGCCACGAGCGACGTGCTCGAACAACCGGCCAGCAGGGGAATGCGGGCATGCACGCGCAGGATCTCGAGAATTTGCTGCGCTTGCTCGAAGAAACGCGGCGTCATGAACACCAGGCCCAGCGATACCTGCGGGGCGCGCAGTTGCTGGCGCAAATCCTCCGCCCACTGGCGCAGCCCGGCTTCGTCAAAATCCTGCTGCCAATGCGCGGCGACTGAATGTTCGTTGCTCACGCCGTCAACTTAACGACGGAGCGCCGGATTGCCAACCCACTTTACAAATTTCGTGTGTCGAGATGGGTCGCCACATCGCGGCTTAGTTGCGTCAACCAATGTCCGGCGCGGCGGCGCGCTTCCTCGGGTGCGGTGAGTTCAGTTAACGCGCGCGTGGTGCGGAATAATTTACGCAAGGCGGTGGCATCGCGAGTCATGCCGGCCAAACCAATCAGCGGAATTTTCTTTGCGCGACCACGCGTCGCAATTTGGCCCGCGCCTTTGCCCATCAACGTGGAACGATCCATCATGCCTTCCGCGGTGACGATGAGGTCCGTCTTTGCGAGCAAACGATTCAAGTCGGCTTGTGCCGCGAACAGCTCGAACCCGGATTCAAACTGCGCGTTGGCAAACGTGGCCAGTCCGAAACCCAATCCGCCCGCCGCGCCCGCGCCGGGTTTCCTGGCGAAATCCAAACCGAATTGGCGCTTCACCACCTGTGCGAGCCGGCGCAGGCAACGTTCGGCAGGAACGATGTCCTGCGGGCGAATTCCCTTTTGCGGACCGTAAATCCGTGTCGCGCCGCGGCGGCCCAGCAGCGGGTTCTGCACGTCCACCGCGACGGTGACCAGGCCGCGCGGCAGCGGCGGTGGACGCTGAATCGTGTGCAGCGCGGGCAACTCGGTCCAACTCGTGATTTCAGTTCCAGCTTTGTCGAAAAATTTCCAGCCGAGCGCGCGCGCCAGTCCGAAGCCGCCGTCATTCGTCGCGCTGCCGCCAATGCCGATGATGATGCGGCGCGCACCTTTCTTTTGCGCCGCCTGAATGGCCGCGCCCACGCCGAACGTATCGAGTTCAAACGGATGAAATTTTCCCGCCGGCAACATGGCGAGCCCGATGATGTTCGCGGATTCGATGATGGCGGTGCGGGATTTTGATTGCCACCACCACGCGGCGTGACAGCGTTCGTGCGCGGCATTCACGGTGCGAATTTTTTGCGCCCGCGCCTGCAACAAATCACCGAGCACGAGCCCGAAGCCGTCGCCGCCGTCGCTGATGGGCAACAGGGTGAGGTCATCCTTGGGCCGGGCTTTGCGCCAGCCGCGGGCGATGGCGTCAGCCGCTTCCCGGGCCGTGAGCGTGCCTTTGAATTTGTCCGGAGCAATGAGAACGCGCATGACGGCAATTTAGCGTTTGAGGTTCGAACTCTAAAGCCCCGAATGAAAACGCAATCGGATTGGGCGCGCGGTATTACGACGGGACGAGCGGACGATTCTTGAGTCCCGATCCGCTGGGGCATTCGGCTTCGATGGATCTCTACAGTTTTGCCGATGGTGATCCGCTCAACAACTTTGATGCGGATGGGCGGTTGTTCCACGGCACGCTCAATGGCGCAGGGTTGTGGGGCAGCGAACGCTACGCCGGGATGGCGAATGCATTGGATGCGGTGATCAAGCCGTTTGCGCTGATGGGGGCGCGGCTGGGCTTGGGCAACCAAGTGTCAGCGGAACTGAATTGGAACGGGGGTTACGAGGCGGACTTCCGCTACATGCGGAACTTTGA
>CAZKMR010000064.1:0-3508 GCA_964553795.1 uncultured Bifidobacterium sp.
GTTTTGTTATGAGTCATCCTCACCCGCCCCAGAGTTCGCATGACCGCAATCGGCTATCACGCCGCGTTTGGCTTCGGTGATGAACTTCAACATGGTTTTCGCGGCTGCGCCTGAATATCGGTCCTGCGCTTCGGCCACGGCGGTGCGCAGGTTTTTGCCGCTGCGAAATAAATCGTGATAGAGCTTCTTCACCTCCAAACGTTCGGCGGCGGAAATCCCGGCGCGGCGCATGCCGACAATGTTTAATCCGCACATTTCGTTCATTGCTTTGGAGACGGCGAACGGTGGCAAGTCCTGTGTCACGCCGGAAAGTCCCTGCATCATCGCCAACGTGCCGACGCGCACAAACTGATGCACCGCGGCGTTCCCGGACAGAAAGGCGCGATCAAAAATCGTCACGTGGCCCGCGAGCAGAACGCCGCTGGCCAGGATGACGTGATCATGCACGTGCGAATTGTGGCCGATGTGCACATTCGTCATCAACAGGTTGTTCGAGCCGATGATGGTTTCGCCATCGGGTTTCGTGGCGCGATGCACCGTGACGTGTTCGCGAAACACGTTGTTGTCACCAATGCGCACGCGCGTGGGCGTGCCGTCGTATTTCAAATCCTGCGGCGCATCACCAATCACACAGCCGGCGTGAAAGCGATTGTTCGCGCCAACGCTCAGCAATCCCGTGAGGTAAACATGCGGCCCGACCACGCAACCCGCGCCCAGTTCGACGCCCTCATCAATGATGGCGTACGGCCCGACTTGCACGGAGGAATCGAGCCTGGCTTTGGGAGAAATGATCGCGGTCGGATGAATCATGCCGGCGCAGGATGACAAACCCGACCGGGTGATTCACGCAGAATCCTGCGGAAATGTCGTTGACAGTCGCGCGCCGGCTAGGTGTATTGCAGCGCATTCCGCCGCATCGAGCGTCCGCGAGGACGTCACCTGCGGGGTGTTTCAGTTGCGCAGACCAGACGGAGACAATGGAAAATTACACTTTGAGCAACAACCAAACGCACGACGACGCACTCATTCCACGAACACTATGAACATCAAAAAAGACGGAATTGCACCAAACGCAGGCCGGCTCTTGTGGGCCGGATTCATGGCCATTCTGGCCGCTGGCGCGGGCTTCGCCTTGCGCGGCGGCATCTTTGACAACTGGGGCAGCGAATTCGGTTTCACCGCGACGCAGCTCGGCGCGATTGGCGGCGCGGGTTTCACGGGATTCTGTTTCGGCATCATCATTGGCGGCGTGGTGTGCGATAAGATTGGTTATGCCAAACTGGTCATTGCCGCCTTCGCGCTGCACGTGATTTCCGCCATCGTCACCTTTACCGCGAGCACGCCGGAAAACGCTTACAAGATTCTCACCATCGGCATGTTCATCTTCGCGTTTGCCAACGGCACATTGGAAGCCGTGGCCAATCCGCTCGTGGCGACGTTGTTCCCGAACAACCGCACGCATTACTTGAACATCCTGCACGCGTCCTGGCCGCTGGGAATGATTTTTGGCGCGGTGGTGGGCTGGATTCTGGACGATAAGATGCAGGTGCACTGGAAAATCCAGTTGTCACTCTATCTGATTCCGACGGTGATTTATGGCTTAATGTTCCTGGGTCAACACATGCCGAAATCGGAAGCGTCCGAAAAAGGCAGCAGCCTCGGTGAGATGTTCAAAGACGTCGGTTTGTTGGGCGCAGCGGTCGTCTGCTATTTGCTCTCGCTCTTTTTCTCCACGAATCTTGGCTTTCCTCCGGCAGCGGCGTACGGCGTTGCGGGCGTGTTGTTAGTTGTCGTGGGGGTGATGACAAAGTTCTCGTTGGGATCAATTCTGCTGTTTTTCCTGTTCATCGCACACGCGCTCGTGGGTGCGGTGGAACTCGGTACGGACGGCTGGATTCAAAATATCACCGGCAACCTGTTCAGCTCCGAACAAGGCAAGTTTTTGTTCCTCTGGACCTCGCTTATCATGTTCGGGCTGCGGTTCTGCGCGGATTTCATTGAAAAGAAACTGAAGATTTCACCGGTTGGACTGCTGTTGATTTGTTCCGTTCTCGCCGGGATTGGGTTGTTGATGGCCAGCACGATGCAAACGTTCGCGGTCGCGTTGGTCGCGCTGGGCATCTATGCTGTCGGCAAAACCTTCTTCTGGCCGACAATGTTGGCGGTGGCATCGGACCGCTTCCCGCGCACGGGTGCCGTGGCGATTTCCATCATGGGCGGCATCGGGATGTTGTCGGCGGGATTGATCGGTAACCCCGGTCTGGGTTACGCCAAAGACCGGTTCTCCGCAGAAGCACTGCAAGCGACCGACGCGGCAACTTACGAACAAGTGAAGGCGAAAGATCCGTCGAAATTCCTCATCTTCGGCGAAGTCCAGGCGATCGACGGCGCCAAACTGTCGGAAGCCCAGAAGTTGGCGGCGGAAGATCGTTCTCCGGCCCAAAAGGCGATTGTCGCGGCGAGCATCGCGGGAGATCGCCGCACGTTGAAAGCTGACGCCTTCATTCCAGCCACCATGGCGGTGATCTATTTGCTGATGCTGATTTATTTCAAATCCATCGGCGGCTATAAGCCGGTGCATCTGGCGGGCACGACCGCGGCGAAAGCCGATTGAATAGGGGCAACATTTCGGAGTCAAAGGGCGGCCCAAGCGGGCCGCCTTTTTAGATTTAACGAGCGCTGGTCGCGTGGCCTGAAATGGCCACAGACAAAAACTTTTCTGTCGCTAAAATAGTTGAAATTAACCGCACTGAATTATGCCGAATCCCTGGACTGGAAAAGGAAATCCTTACACGCGCAAAGAAGTGGTCGAACGTCTTCGCGCCACGTTGAAGAAAGGTAATGCCATCATCGCCGCCGGCGCGGGCACGGGCATCAGCGCCAAGTTCATTGAGAAGGGCGGCGCGGACCTCATCATCATCTACAATTCCGGTCGCTTCCGCATGATGGGCCACGGTTCAACTTGCGGCATGATGGCTTACGGCGATGCCAACGCCATCGCAATGGAAATCGGCGAATACGAAGTGTTGCCCGTGGTGGAAGAGGTGCCGGTGATTTGTGGCGTGCATGCCACCGATCCGCGCCGGCGCATGTGGCATTGGCTCGGCAAAGTGAAGGAGATGGGTTTCAGCGGCGTGAATAACTTCCCCACGCACACGATCGTGGATGGCCACTTCCGCGGCGTGCTGGAAGAAACCGGCATGAGCGTGAAGAAGGAATACGAAATGGTCGCCCTCGCGCGAAAGATGGATTTGTTCTCCGTCGTTTACGTTGGCTCAGCTGAGGAGGCGGTTGAGATGGCCAAGGCGGGCGCGGATGCGATCATCGCGCACGTCGGCACGACGGTGGGCGGTTCGATTGGGGTAACGAAAGCGGTCGTGAGTTGGGATTTCACGATCAAGCGCACGCAAGAAATCATCAATGCCGCGAGCCGCGTGCGGAAAGACATTTTCTTCCTGTGCCACGGTGGTCCGATCAACACGCCCGCCGATGCGGATCGCGTGATGAA
>CAZKMR010000064.1:3608-26252 GCA_964553795.1 uncultured Bifidobacterium sp.
GGCGCGAAAGCCACCGGCGCGATGGAATTCCCCACCGCCGCGCAACTCAACGAAACGGACGTATTGATCATTCACGCGCCGGACGGAATGCGCGTCGTCGGTGAAGATCGCGAGAACTTCGAAGCTTTCCTCAAGCGCGGCGGCGGCGTGGTGGTGATTCACGCCGGCATCGTCGCCGGCGATCAACATGAATGGGTCAAATCCATCATCGGTGGCGCGTGGCGTTGGCCCTCACCCGCTTTGCCGCGCGATCGCGCCACCAAGTTTCTCGAAGGTGACGTGAACATCTGCTGGCTCGATCAAAATCATCCCATCAGCCGCGACGCGTCGAATTTCGATTGGAAGGACGAAATCTATTACGACCTCGATCTCGCCTCGGACATTGGCGTGCTCGCCTCCAGCTTTCACAACGTCTTCGTCATCGCGCCGCAACTCTGGACCTACGAGAAAACGTTGCGCGACGGAGCGAAGCCCTATCGGGCGTTTGTCAGCTTACCCGGCCATGAATACGAAAGTTTCAACCAGCCGCATTACCGCGCGATTCTGCTGCGCGGCATCGCGTGGACCGGCAAACGCGAGAACGCGGATGAATTCTGCAAAGCCGAAGAACTCGCGGCCCTGCGTTATCCGCCGGGCGGTCCGTTGCCCGCTGCGGAAGCGATCAAAACCTTTAATCTCCACCCGGAATTCAACATCACATTGGCCGCTGACGAAAAAGTGGCCGAGAAAGTCATGTCGCTGGATTGGGATCCGCGCGGACGTTTATGGGTCGTCGAAACGCCGGAATATCCCGGCGGTCGCGACATTCATCAAAACGACAGTCGCATTGCGCCGTGGCGACTGCTCGCCCCGGAAAAATATCAGGCCGGCAACAAAGAACCGCGCCCCGCTCGTGACCGCGTCTCAATCCTCGAAGACACAAACGGCGACGGCGTGATGGACAAGCGAACCGTATTCGCCGACGGACTGGAGTTGCCCACTTCCGCCGTGTTCTACAAAGACGGCGTCATCGTGACGCAAGCGCCGGAAATTCTCTGGATTCGCGATACGAACGGAGACGGCAAAGCTGACAAGATCGAAGTGCTGTTCACCGGTTGGGGTACGTTCGACACGCACGCGGTCACGAGCAATTTGCGCTGGGGGCCGGACGGTTGGATTTACGGCAGCGTCGGTTACAGTTCCGGCAATGTAACCTCCGCTGACGGCACGAAAAAGTTCGGTCGCATCAGCGCGGGGTTGTACCGCTTCCGCCCGGACGGCTCGGCAATTGAACAAGTCGCTGCTGGATCGTGCAACACCTGGGGCTGTGAAGTCGCGCCCGATGGCGAAATCTTCTTCAGCACCGCCACGTGCGGCGAACCGATCCTTCACGTCGTCGTGCCGGAAAAAATTATCAGCCAGGCAGGCGTGCCCGGCGTGCGCGCTGCGAAACCGATCATCGAAGAAAACAAAGTCTTCCCCGCGCGTCATGAAACTCGTCAGCCGTATGTGCAGATTGATTGGGTCGGTGCGTTCACAGCGGCTTCGGGTGCGACGATTTATGACGGTGGCGCGTGGCCCGCGAAATGGCGCGGTCCGTCGTGGTCCTTCTTCGTTCACGATCCGACGGTTTGGCTGACACATCATGAGTTTCTCGATCCGGCTGGCGTGACGTATCAAGGTCGCCGCGAGGAAGGCCGCAAGGACCAGCATTTCCTCACCAGCACGGATTATTGGTTCAAACCGATCCACGCGCGCGTTGGTCCTGATGGCGCGCTTTACATTGTGGATTTTTACAATCAGATCGCCGCGCATAACGACACTCGTGGCGTTCCGCATGGCGCGCGTAATGCCGCCACGCGCCCCGACCGCAATCACGAATTCACCCGCCTCTATCGCGTTCAACACAAGCAGGCGGAAAAACTTCCCGCTTATGAACTCAATCCGAAGAACGCTTCGAAACTTGTCGCGATGCTGGATCATCCCAACGGTTGGGTCCGCGCCACCGCAAATCGGCTTTTGAGCGAAGGCGCGGGCAATTCGGTTGTCAGCGCGTTGCAAACACAAACCACCAAAGCTTCGACGGCTTATGGTCGCATGCAGGCGTTGTGGGTGTTGCATAATCTCAACAAGCTCGACGCGAAAACGCTCGTTGCCGCCGTGCGCGATACTGATCCGATTGTGCGCAAGAACGCGTTGCGCATCGCGGGCGAACAACACACCGGCGTGAACCAGCTCCCGCTGGAAGTCTTGCGCGCTTTGTTGGCCGATACGAATCAACGCGTTCGCCTCGAAGCGTTGTCAGCCGCTGCTTCGACCGCGCCGACTCGTGAAGTGGCAAACGCCATCGTCGCTGCCTGGCCTTCGCTGCAGAATCAGCATCTCGAAACGGCGGCGCTCGCCGTCAGCGCCGGCAATCCTCTGATGTTCCTCGACGCCGCCTTCGCCGCGACGAATCCAAACGAATTGCGCGACATGATTTCGTTGCTCGCCCGGCAGGTGGCGCTGGAAAACGATCCCGCCGCCGCACGGTCTTTGGTTGTGGCGATTGCCAGCAAACCCGCGAGCACCGATGCATTGAAAGCGGTCGCTCTCCAATCGCTCGCCGCGAATCTGAAACCGGAAATCAAACCGACAGCTGATGCGGCGCTCGGCAATGCGTTGAAACAACTGCTCGCCGCCGATCAAACAGCCACGGCTGTGTTGCCCGTTTTGGTGCGCTGGGATTATGCGAACCAGGTCGGTGACGCCGCCAAAGCCGCGATTACCAAAGCAGAGACGCGTCTTAAAGATGCTTCGCTCTCCGATGCGGAACGCGGACAGGTCGCCGCCAATCTGCTTGGCGTGCGCAGTCTCGACGCGAGCATTATTCCGGCAGTCGGCGCGCTCATCGGTGGCAACGCCAGCGCCGAGTTGCAACGCCGATTGATCGAAGCGCTCGGGACGACCGGTGATAAAGAAGCGGGACAAATCCTTCTCGCGGCCTTGCCCAAGCTCGAATTCGATTTGCGCGAGCTGGCCATTGGTCAGCTCATCCAACGCGCGGATTGGTCGCTCGCGACATTGAGCGCGCTGGGTAGCAAAACGCTCGATCCTGCGGTGTTAGGACTCGCAAACATCCATCGCTTCCGCACCCATGCTGATACGGCGGTCGCCGAGCAAGCGAAGGCAGTGCTCGAGAAATTATACGGCGCGGAACAGAAGGAAAAAGATGTGCTCGTCGCCCAGTTACGGCCCGAAGTCATCAAGCCCGGCAACGCGGCAAATGGCGCGAAATTGTTCACGCAAAACTGCGCGCCATGTCATCGTTTCAAAAACGAAGGCGCCGATTTCGCTCCCAATCTCACCGGCATGGGCGCGCACGGACCGGAAGATTTGTTGCTCCACATTCTCGATCCGAATCGCGTCGTCGAACCGAACTACACCGCGACGACCATCGAAACCAAGGACGAGTTGACCTACGACGGCATTGTGTTGCGTGAGAATAATCGCGTCGTGGTGATGCGTACTCAATCCGCCCAGGTGGAAGTGCGCAAGGACAACATCGCGTTCCGTCAAGGCAGCAGTCGCTCAATGATGCCGGAAGGTTTCGAGCAACTCGGTACGGAGGGCTTGCGTGATTTGCTGACCTACCTCTGCGCGGGCGATGAACATTATCGCATCATTGACCTGACCCAAGCCGCCACGGCCAACACGGCGCGCGGCATTTACACCAATCCCAATTCGCGCGATGAATCGCTCCGTTTCCGCAAGTGGGGCACGATCACGCATCGCGATATTCCCTTCGACATCGTCAATCCCGTGCGCACCGCGACCGGCAACAACGTCATCGTCTTGAAGGGCGGTCAAGGCATGTCGCGCGAGTATCCACAGGAAGTGGAAGTCAAAGTCGGTCAACCGGCAACGAAGCTGCATTTCCTAGCCGCTGCGGGCTGGGCGTATCCGCTGAATCCGGAAACCAAACCGGCGGCGAAGATCACCGTGCATTTCGCGGGCGGCGCGACGGAAGTGATTGAGTTGCGTAATGGCGTGGAGATCGCCGATTGCGGCAACCGCACCGACGTGCCGGGCTCGGAAGCGTTGAAAGACATTGAGGAACTGTTGCGCGACAATCGGCAGATCCGTTACTTCGCCAAGCCGCTCACCAAACGCGGCGTGGTCGAAAAACTCACGCTCGCCAGTTACAACAATGAACTCGCGCCGACCTTCGTCAGCATCACGGCCGAACTCGGCGACAGTCATGCGCCCGCCAAATCGGCCGCCGCGCCTGCTGGTTCAGCGTTCGCGTGGAAAGACGGTTTGAAAGTGCTCATCACCGGCGGCGGCGATGCGCATGATTACAATCGTTGGTTCAATCAGGCCGACGTGAAAACGCTCAACGAAACCGCCGGCATCAGCGCGAATTACACCGACAAAACCGGCGACCTCGCTGATGAGATCGCCGGCGTGGACGTGTTGATCATCAGCAACAATAAACCGTTCACCGATGCGGCAACGAAAGCCGCGATCTTCAAGCACGTTGAAAACGGCAAGGGCTTGATCGGTCTGCATCCAGGCTTGTGGTACAACTGGCGCGATTGGCCGGAATACAATCGCGAGTTGGTTGGCGGCGGTTCGCGCGGACATGATCGGTTGGGCGAATTTGAAGTCGTCGTGACTGAACCCGCTCACCCGCTGGTCCGCGGCGTGCCCGAAAAATTCACCATCAAAGATGAGTTGTATTATTTCGAGCCCGCGCAAAACGGTCCGGCGATTCAGGTCCTCGCCACGGCGCAATCGAAGCAACGCAACAAGGCGTATCCCCAGCTCTTCACTGTCACGCACCCGAAGGGGCGCGTGGTCGGCCTGACGCTCGGTCACGATGGCGACGCGCACAATCATCCCGCCTACATTCAACTCCTGCGCAACGCCGTCTTCTGGGCCGCAGGTAAAGAACCGAAATAATTCCGCGCCGCGCCATGCCGACGATTGCCATTCTGGGTACGATGGACACGAAGGGCGTCGAGCATGGCTTCGTCGCGGAATTGATTCGCCAACGCGGTCACGACGTTCTCGTCATTGACGTCGGCACGTTGGGCGAACCGCGGCTCAAGCCGGACCTCACGCGAGCGGAAGTTGCGACTGCGGCAGGATTCAATTTCGCCGCACTCACCGCGAAAAAAGATCGCGGCGAAGCGGTGACGGCGATGTCTCAGGGCGCGCCGGTGATTCTTGCGAAGCTGGCCAGCGAGGGACGCATTCAGGGCGTCATTTCACTCGGTGGCGGTGGCGGCACGGCGATTGCCACGGCGGCGATGCGCGCGTTGCCGGTGGGTTTTCCCAAGCTCATGGTTTCCACGCTCGCCAGCGGCAACGTCGCCCCGTACATCGGCGTCAAAGACATCGTGATGTTTCCGAGTGTCGTGGATGTGGCGGGATTGAATCGCATCTCCCGCCAACTCCTCACGCGTGCGGCGGGCGCGATTTGCGGCATGGTCGAAATGCCCGTCCCTGCTGCAACCGACAAACCCATTATCGTCGCGAGTCAGTTCGGCAACACGACGCCGTGCATCGAACACGCGAAGAAAATTCTGGAGAATGCCGGCTACGAAGTCGTGGTATTTGCTGCTACCGGCACAGGCGGGCGAACCATGGAATCGCTCATTGAAACGGGTTTGGTCGCGGGCGTGTTGGACATCACCACGACGGAATGGGCGGACGAATTGGTCGGCGGCGTTTTGAGTGCCGGACCGACGCGACTTGAAGCCGCCGCCAAGGCCGGGATTCCCGCCGTAATTTCCACCGGTTGTCTCGACATGGTAAATTTTGGCCCACGCGAAACCGTGCCGTCAAAGTTCGCCGGACGAACATTCTATCAACACAATCCGCAAGTAACGCTGATGCGCACTACGCCGGACGAGTGCGCGCAACTTGGAAAAATTCTCGCGGAAAAGCTGAATCGCTCGACCGGCCCGGTGAAAGTGTTTTTGCCGTTACGCGGCGGCAGCGCCATCAGCGCGCCTGGCGGATCGTTTCACGATGCGGCAGCGGATACCGCGCTCTACGCTGCGCTGAAGGAGAATTTGCGAGCTGAAATTCTCGTTACGGAGTTGGACGCCAATGTTAATGATGCGGCATTTGCCGAGGCCTGTGCGGAAGCGTTGTTGAAGCTCCTACGCGGCGGGTGAGCGAGCGGTCACTTCTCCGCCTGAATTGCGTCCCAGGTTTCTTCGTAAAGAGCCCGGACCACCGGCTGAACCGCAAGCGAACGCGGTAGTTTGCGACGCAAAATCAGTTCAACCACATCGGATTTATCGCGCAAACGTTTCAGCGGACTATTTGCCCAACTATCGAGTTTGAGCGAGATGAGTTCTTCCAGCGTTACGATTTGCAAGTCGCCGGTTTTGGTGGGATGAGGAAAGGGAACTTTGCATCCGCGTTTTACCACGCGTCCGGCGGGAAGCAGATCAACGAAGGTGTGCGTGCGCCGGTCTTCCACGCGATCGCCTGCGTCGGCCACTCGATAAAAAGGACCAGTCAAACTTGCGGTGAGAAACTCCACTGCCTCCAATACGTCCGGAACGACGATGTCCACATCAATGGTCACGCGGGGATAACCGTGCTCCTGGACTGCGACACCGCCTACGACGAGGTGCGGAATCTCATGGTCAGTCAACACCGCCGCCGCACTGCGGGCCGCGGTCACGACGCCGGATGTTCCCGTGCCTTCGCGCAAAATATCGGCGTCCTGATTTGCCACGGGATGAGCATCACATTGGCCGTCCGCGGCGGCAATTCATTTCCCGGTGTCCAAAAGCAACTCTGCTACAGCACCACTTCCGTTCCCACGCCGGCGTCGGTGAAAATTTCCAACAACACCGAATGCGGCACGCGCCCATCCACAAACGAAACTTTCTCCACGCCGGATTTGATCGCGGCGACAGCGCTGTCCACTTTCGGAATCATGCCTTTGTCCACGATGCCCGCGGTTTTCAGGCCCGGCACTTCGCTGATTTGCAGATGCGGAATCACCGTCGCGGGATCTTTCGGGTCACGCATCAAGCCAGGCACATCGCTCATGAACACGAGCCGTTTTGCTTTGAGCGCGATGGCCACCTGCGCCGCGGCGACATCGGCATTGCAGTTGTAAATTTTGCCGTCTTCGCCGCGCGCCGTTGGGCTGATGACCGGTGTGATTCCTTTTGAGATGCATTCTAACAGCGGCGCGGTGTTCACGCCGATCACTTCACCCACATAGCCGACATCAATCTTCTGGCCCGGATTTTCTTTGTCGTCGAGCAGCAGCTTGCGGCATTTGAAAATGTCCGGTCCGGCAAAACCTTTCGCTTCGCCGCCCAGCGAATTGATCGTCGCCACGACCTCGGGATTGATTTCGCGTGACAACACTTCATCTACAATCTGCACCGTCGCGTCATCCGTGACGCGCTGGCCCTGGATGAAGTTTGCTTTGAGCCCGGCTTTCTCCATCGCACGCGTGATGGCCTTGCCGCCGCCGTGCACGACCACGGGATTAATCTCGACGGCCTCGAGAAAAACGATGTCGCGCGCCACGCCACTGCGGACGGTGGCATCGGGCGAATCCATGAATGAGCCGCCGTATTTCACCACAAACGTTTTGCCGCTGAATTTCTGGATGTAGGGCAACGCTTCGAGCAGCGTTGCGGCTTTGGAGATCAGGTCTTGCATTGTTTTTGGCGGGGTGATTTAGCCATAGATGCCGCGGAGAAGAAACACGGATTTTCGCGCGCGGTATCGAGGCGGCCGGTTTAGTTGCCGCGATTTTTTCTGGGCTTCAGAAGCTTGGCGACTTTGCCTTGCGCCAACACGACATCGGGATCGCGTTGCAATGCATCGTAGTAATGTTTCGGAAAACCTTCACCTTCCTCCGTGGCGACCAGGAGTTGGCGTGCCTGGGCGGTCAGGGCCGCAGCGCGCGCGTCGGTCAGCGGGGTGCGTTTGGTGTCCAGCGCCTGATCCATGGCAACGATCAGCAGCGACAACGGATGCAACCAGGCGAACCAGGGATCATTGGTGAGCAATTGCAGAAAATGATTCGGCGAAGGGATTGTGCCGATGGTTTGCTCGTAACTGATCCGTTCCGAATCGACGAGCGTTTTGTGCAGGTGAAGCAACGCGTTGCGCAGTTCCGATAATTGAGTTCGCGGTTTTGAATTCTCCATTGGCAGCGGCGCCCGACCGCTCCCGCAAGGGGAGCGATCGGGCGACACGAGTTATAGTCCGTTTAGCACGTCCACCAATTGTCGCAGCCGGCCGTAGTCGCGACGATTGAAATTAAATGCGATGCGCTGCAATTCAAGGCAATCGTTGTCCTCGCGTTCCTCCGGTGTGGCCTCGATCTTCTTGATGGGTGTTCCGGCGACGATATCGGCGAAGTCTTCATTGATCGCTTCGAGTGCGGTATCGGTCGGCGCGTGTTTGAGGCGAATGATGAACAGGTCTTTGACAAAGCGCGTCGAGTGGAAGTTGCGATAAAAGCGAGCCACGATTTTGACGGCTTCATCCGCGCTGTCCGTGATGCGATAGAGATTCAGGTCGTCGGGTGAAATCAATCCGTCGCGCAAGAGATGCTCGCGAATGTTCTTGTCCCACGTCTTCCAATACGTGCCGCCGGGTTTGTCCACGAGCACGAGCGGCATGAGTTGGCTCTTGCCGGTCTGCATCAGCGTGATGGCTTCGTAACCTTCGTCCATCGTGCCGAACCCGCCGGGAAAGAGAATAATCGCGTCCGAGTGGCGAATGAATGTCAGTTTGCGCGTGAAGAAATATTTGAACGTGACGAGTTTTTTGTCCTGCGCGATGACCGGATTCGCGCCTTGTTCCCAAGGCAGGCGAATGTTCGCGCCGAAGCTGTTTTCCGGGCCGGCACCTTCGTGGCCGGCTTGCATGATGCCCGGGCCCGCGCCGGTGATGACCATGAAGCCGGCTTGCACAATCTTGCGCCCGACTTCGACGGCTTGTTGATATTCCTGTTTGCTCGGCGCCGTGCGCGCCGAACCGAAGATCGTTACTTTGCGGCGGTCCGCATACGGTGCAAACAGCCGGTAAGCGTAGCGCAATTCCCGGACAGCGGTCTGGATGACACGCACGTCGCCGGTATCTTTGACGTCTTGCAGGAGTTTGAGGGCGTTTTCGATGATGTCCGCGACCGCATCTTCATTGTGACCGCCGCCTTTGAACTTAATCAGGTCGAGGACGCGACGGTGCAATTCCGGATCCACCGGAGTTTTTTCAACTTTGTTAATCACGCGCGCGAGCATAGCGGGCAACCCGCTGATTGCAATCTCGCAACCCGGTTGGCCCGGGGGGATTATTTCGGAGTTTGGCCGGATTCGGCGTCGGTCGGCGCGGTCCCCGGCGGCGGGTTCTCACCCAAGGGCGCCGTCATGGCCGCGGGAGAATCGCTCTTCCAACGTTCCCAATCGCAGAGGAAGAGTTGTTCCGGGAAATACCCCTCGCGCGCGACGCGGAGCGGGAATTTTTCCGGGGCGCGTTTGTTGAACAGAAATTCCAAAATGAACGTCGGCCAACTTTTCAGACCGGGCCGCACCCATTCGGAGAGAATGCGACTATCGGTCGTCAAGGGCGTGAGATACAGCGCCTTGATTGGTTTCAAGAAATCACTGATCGCGAAGTAGTCGGCGTCGGCGTTGGCAGTGAGCCACACGCATTGGCGGTCACCATACCAGGCCACCGCCCACGGAATGTCGCTCATGATGAGTTCGCTCGGTTTCATGTAACCGGACAATTCCTGAATCGCCGGCGGGTAGTAGGGCGGGTATTGCCAGGGCCGGGTCTTGGGCGTCAGAAAAATGAAAATCATCGGCAGACACGCGATAATCCCGACGACGCCGATGACGAGGTAGCGAAACTCGCGGATCTTCAGATTCATCTGGTCGAGCAATTGAAAGAACAACCCGGCGCCGTAGATGAACACCAGCGGGACGACCAGCACGAGCAGGTTTTCGGTGTTGAACTCGGGCGAATCCACGGACAGTTGGGTTTTGCCCAATGCCTGGACGACGACGAACACCAGCAACGTAGCCA
Organism: uncultured Bifidobacterium sp.; assembly: GCA_964553795.1. Lineage (GTDB taxonomy): Bacteria > Verrucomicrobiota > Verrucomicrobiia > Limisphaerales > JADLHS01 > JADLHS01. The sequence goes on from CAZKMR010000064.1 coordinate 13,653, forward strand.
GCAGGAAGTAGCGCAAGCGCCGGAGCGCAAGACTACGGAAAGAGAGCAGCAGCCCCGTCAGGAAGAGGGCGGTCACCCAACTGCCGCCGAGTTTCGGCATCTGGTTTTGCAGGATTTCGCGCGCGTTGGCGGAAAGCTTGTTGAGCAAGGCGAACAGTGTGACGCCGCTGAAGTCTGGCTGCAACGAACGGGCGAGACGATTCTCGGTCAGCGTGAAGGTGCCGTCCACCAACGCGTAGCCCGCGGTGCCGAACGGGGTGCCGCTTTCGGTCAGATTGCGCCAGACCCACGGGGACAACAAACCGATGAAGACGACGAGCACGAGCGTAACGATGACCCAGCGACGCAGGACGCAGAAAATGCCGAGATAAACCAGCACCGGAATGGCGAGCCAACCAAAGGAGTAACGCGTCAACGTGCCTGCGGCGAGAACAAGGCCTATGCCGAGTGCGAGCCAGAGTTGGGCGCGATGGCTCCAGACCGGTTCGCGTTCTTCGCTTTCCATCCACACCAATAACCAGATGAGCGCGAGAAACAGATTCATCAGGAACATGGTGGACAGGCCGGTATTGCTGAAGCGCCAGAGATATTCGCAGCCGATGATCAGGACGAAGGAAAACCAGGCAACGCTCTTATCGAACAAACGGCGGGCGAGAAAAAATGTCTGCACCGCCAGCGCGATGAGCAGCAATTGATTGATCAAACTGATTAGAAAATCCGGTTGATAGCGGGCAAATACGCGGGGCGGAGCTTTGGCCAGCTCATCCGGCGTCATGCGCCGGAGATTTGGGTTGGCCTCGCTCCAGAACGGTTTGGTCAGGTTCACCTCAAAATCGTAAGGCAACACTTTCATAGTGGCGGCCAGGAAGAGCGGATAGAGCGGGGGATTCGCGAGGTCCGGATGCGCGGTCTTGAGTTGGGCGAGATCGGAAAGGGTGTTGGTATCCAGCGATGCGATGCGGCCCTGGTTGTGGCTTTTGATCAGATGAATGCTGAACGGACGGACGAATTGCGTTGTGAACCCGCGGCCCTCGGCGAGGTTGCGCCCGACTTGCGCGGCGTCCATGGCTTCCTGCGTGCCAAAGTTGCGAAAGGCCCGCCAGTTGTACGCCACCAGCAAAGCCAGCGTGATCAATACCACGAACACGATGCGCAGGCCTTGCCCGCCTTTTTCCTCAAACTTGTGAATCAAATCCTGGATGCCGGCCATAATTAAAATCCTTCCAAATGATAGGTGTGCAGCTTGCGATGAAAAGTGCGGCGCGGCATGCCAATTTTTTGGGCCGCCAACGTGCGATTACCTTTGGTTTCCTTCAGAGCGCGAATAATCAATTGTTTCTCGGCTTCTTTCACGGTCAAGTCATTCTTGGCGAGCAAGCGCGCCGGGTCGCTCGTCGGCGCGGCTTCCGAGCGGACTGTGCGGGGCAGGTCGCGCGCCGAAATCCGGTCGGTACGACACATCACCACGGCGCTTTCGATCGCGGTGCGCAACTCGCGGACATTGCCCGGCCAACGATGGTTGAGCAAGAGTTCCAGCGCTTCCGCCGTGAAATCCGTGACGGGTTTCTGATTCTCGCGCGCGAACTCGCGCAGGAAACTTTTGGCGAGCAACGGCACATCCTCCATGCGTTCCCGCAAGGGCGGCAAATGAATTTCCACGACGCGCAGGCGAAAGAACAAATCCTCGCGGAACGTTCCGGCTTTGACCATCGCCTCCAGATCCTGGTTGGTGGCGGCAACCAGGCGCACGTCCGCGGTCAAAGTTTTGTTCGAGCCGACGCGTTCAAAGGTCCGTTCGCCGAGAAAGCGCAGGAGTTTGATTTGAATGGTGGCATCAATCTCACCAATTTCATCGAGGAACAACGTGCCGCCTTGCGCTTGTTCAAAGCGACCGATGCGACGTTCATGCGCGCCGGTGAAGGCGCCGCGTTCGTGTCCGAACAATTCACTCTCCAACAACGTCGGCGACAACGCCGCGCAGTGAACGGAAACCAGCGATTGCTTGGCGCGCGTGCTGAGTTGATGAATGGCTTTAGCGATCATTTCCTTGCCGGTACCGCTTTCCCCCAGAATCAACACCGTGGCCCGCGTCGGAGCGACCTGTTGCACGATCTCGAAGACCTCGCGCATCGCGGCGGATTCGCCCACGATGTTCTCCATCCCGAACTTGGAATCAAGTTGCTGGCGCAGCGAAACATTCTCCGTTTCCAGTTTTTGCGAGCGCACGGCGCGGGCGATGCGCATCTCCAACTCATCAATTTGCAGCCGGCCTTTGGCGATGTAGTCGTCGGCGCCGCGTTTCATCGCATCCACCGCCAGTTCTTCCGAGCCGTAGGCGGTCATGAGAATGCACACCGGCGGTTTGGACAGTGATTTGGCGCGCGCGATCAATTTCATGCCGTCTTCATTCGGCATCTTGAAGTCGGTCAGCATCACATCGAAGTGCTCGCTTTCCAGCAAATCGATCGCGCTCCTGGCGTCCTCGGCGAGATACACGTCGAAACGGTCTTCCAGCGCCGCGCGCAGTCCTTCGCGCGTCGGCTTTTCGTCGTCCACGATCAACAACGTTGGTTTCATGCTTGCGTTGGCGCCTCCAGCAGGCGCGGTTTCTTTTCCTGCAACGGCAACCAGATGCGGAACGTCGTGCCGCGGCCTACGTGGCTGTCGAGTTCGATCCGGCCGTTGTGGGCTCGCACGATTCGTTGCACGATCATCAGGCCGAGTCCCGTGCCTTTTTTCTTGGTGGTGTAAAACGGTTCAAAGATGCGATTGATCTGCTCTTGCGGAATGCCGCCACCGGTGTCGGCAACGCTGACCCAGACAGCCTCGGGGTTCTCTCCCGTTTGCAACGTCAACGTCCCGCCGCGCGACATCGCTTGCATGGCGTTTTTTACCAGATTGAGCAACGCCTGTTGGGTTTGTGTGGGGTCCATGGCGGTGGCCGGCAATTGCCGCGCCAGTTTCAGCTTGATGCTGATGCCGCGATTATCCAGTTCCGGCCGCAACAGTTCGATGGTGCGTTCGACCACTTCGTTCAGTGAGACCGTCTTGAGTTGCAAGGGTGCTGGCCGGATCGCTTGAAGAAATTGGGTGACGATATAATCGAGACGATTGATCTCGCCTTTCGCAACCGCGAGATACTGCTCAAGTTTCTCCGTGGCGGTGGCCACGTCGGCGTTGAGTGGAACGACAGGCGTGCGATGGCGATTACTCAAGCCAGGTCGCGCCGTGGGTTTCAGTTTTTTGACTTCGCGCTCCATCAATTGGAGATGAATATGCAGGGCGTTGAGGGGATTGCCGATTTCATGCGCGACGCTGGCTGCGAGCAACGTCAACGCCTGGACGCGCTCGCTCTCAATCGCATCAAAGGTTTTCTGTCGCGCTTCGGTGGCGTCGTGCAATATCAACGCCACGCCGGAACTACCGGCTTGCTCGCCATCCAACGGCGCGGCGTAAAGTCGCAAAAAGCGCGGCCGGGGATATTCAACTTCAAATTCATGCCGCACGACATGCGGGCCGCCGTCCTGATCAAAGTGCGAAATCTTTTGCCAGTCCAACTCCGGGAGAATTTCGTCAATGTGCCGGCCTTCGGCGCTGGGTTGCAGGCCAATCAACCGCGTCACGGCTTGATTGAAATAGACGACGCAGCCGGTTTCATCCACCACGAGCACGCCGTCTTCGATGGTGTTGAAGAGCGTTTCCAGCAGCGCGCGCTCGCGAGCGAGGCGTTGCACGACTGTTTGCAAACCCTCAGTGTCGAGTCGGCCCAGCCGCCCGAGTACCTTGTCCAGGAAACTTGATTTCACCGTCGCCATACGTCAGAACCACTTCCGCTTCCGCAAATACCAGAACGTGACGAGCGTCGTCACCGCCGTCATGCCAAACGCAAATGCGTAACCGTGCTGCCAGTCCAGTTCGTGCATGTCGTGCTTGAAATTCATGCCATACCAACTGGCGATGATCGTCGCCGGCGTGGACAAAATCGTGATCAAGGTCAGCGCCTTGACGACTTCACCGGTGCGGTTCGACGACATGTTCAAATAAACCTGCAAGATGCCCGTCAGCGAATCGGTGTAGGTTTGCGCCAGTTCCGAAATGTGAAACAACGCGTCATAGACGTCGCGATAATACGGCACGAGATGCGCCCGGATCATTTTGAATTCCCCCCGCGCGAAACGGGCCAGCACTTCGCGTTGCGGGCCGATGATCTGCCGGAGATGCGCCACTTCCTTTTTGACCTGGATGATGCGATTCAACGTTTCCTGCGACGGCCGTTGCAACGCGGCTTCCTCCAGTTCGCTGATTTCGAAGGACAGTTCGTCGAGCGCGGGTTTGTAATTCTCCACAATGCTGTCGAGCAGGTTGTAGGCGACGCGGTCCGGCGCGCGGGCGATGGCCATTGTGCCTTTGACTGCGCGTTCTTCCGTCAACGCCACACTGCGCAACGCACCATCGTGGTAGGTCACGAGGAAATTCTTTCCGAGAAAAAAGTTCAGTTCCTGCGTGCCGAAGCGTCCGTCCTTGCGATTGTAATCCACGGCATGAATCACCATGAACAGATAGGGCGCGAATTTATCGTCCTCCTTGGGGGAAAACTCTTCCACCTTCGGTGCCGGACTCACGAGCACACAATCCTGAATGGATAACGGGTGAAAGTGAAACAGTGTTTCCAATACGAACTTCTTTTCCTCGTCCGTGGGATTTTCCAGATCAATCCAGAGAAAGAGATTGGTATCGCTCAGCAACGTCGGCATCAGGAACATTTCGACATCGCGCGTGTGCAGGCGGCCTTGAGTGGTAAAAGCAAGTGAGCGAATCATGATGTTTTGAGTCGGCGCAACGTGTCAGCCTGGCACGCAGGTTAGTTCAGCTTGCCGGTGATGCAAGACTGGTTTGCGCTGAATCGGCACACATTGGTTGCGGAAAAGTTGCTTCTTTTCAAGCCGTTCATGCCTCATGCGTCGCTCGCCCCGAGGAGTTTGAAGCTTGGATTTTTTGGTTGGGCGCGTTACCAACAGGCATGGCTTTGCTCATCAAGAACGGCGAAATCGTGACGGCCAGCGAACGCTACGTGGCCGACATCCTGTGCGAAAACGAAACCATCACTCTCATTGACCGCGGCATCACGCCACCTCAAGGCGCGGAGGTTATTGATGCGAAAGGCAAGTTCGTCTTTCCCGGCTTCATCGATCCGCATGTGCACATTTATCTGCCGTTCATGGGTACTTATGCGAAGGACACGTATGAAACGGGCAGTCGCGCGGCGCTCGTGGGGGGCACGACCACGCTCATCGAAATGTGTTGTCCCGCCAAATCCGACGAGCCGTTGAAAGCGTTTGAATTGTGGAGGAGCCAGGCGGAGGGCAAGTCGGCGTGCGACTTCACGTTTCACATGGGCGTCACGCGCTTCGACGCCAAGGCGGAGAAACAATTGCGCGAAATCGTCAAACGCGGCATCAGTTCATTCAAAGTGTTCCTCGCCTACAAAGGCGCGTTTGGCGTGGACGATACGGAACTTTATCGCGCGCTCAAACTCGCGAAGGAACTCGGCGTCATTGTGACGGCACATTGCGAAAATGAAACGCTGGTCGTCGAGCGGTGCAAAGAACTGATTGCTGCCGGCAAAACTGGTCCAGGCTTTCATGAGCCGAGCCGGCCCGTGCAAGTCGAAGCGGAAGGCGTGCATCATTTGATGACGTTCGCCGAGTTGACAGGTGCGGCGACCTACATCGTCCATTTGAGTTGCCGGGAAGCGTTGGCCGAAGCGGTCGCCGCGCGGCAACGCGGCGTGCGCGTCGCGGTGGAAACGCTCATTCAATATCTCACGCTCGACAAGACTTACGCGGAGAAGCCGAAGTTCGAAGGCGCAAAATACGTCATGTCGCCGCCGCTGCGGGATCAACGCAATCAAGCGATTTTATGGAATGGCTTGCGCGATGGATTGATTCAAACCGTCGCCACCGACCATGCGCCGTTCGATTTTCGCAAGCAGAAGGAGATGGGCAAAAACGATTTCACCAAGATTCCCAATGGTATTCCATCGCTCGAAGAACGCATCAATCTGCTTTACACCTACGGCGTGAAGACCGGGAAAATTGATCTGCACACCTTCGTGAACGTCGCCAGCACGCAGGTCGCGAAAACCTTCGATCTTTTCCCGCGCAAAGGAACGATTCAGCCCGGCGCGGACGCCGACCTCGTGGTTTACGATCCGAAGTATCGCGGCAAAATCTCGGTCCGGACGCAGAATATGAATCTCGATTACAGCGCGTTTGAGGGTTGGAAAATCGAAGGTCGCCCGAGCGTGGTAACAGTGCGCGGTCAAGTAGCTGTGCGCGATGGAAAATTCGTCGGCAGGCCCGGCCACGGAAAATTTCTCGCCCGCCAGCCAAGTCATTTTTGAAACAAGCTGTTTCGGTCAAATGAGTGCGCTCTTTTTTCGAGCTGGTCTTGCAGTTTTGCTTTCGGTTTCTTTCGCCTGCCGGGCCAACGAATTATTCCGCGACGACTTCAAAGGTCAACTCGCGGGCGGCTGGTCCTGGATTCGCGAAGACAAAAACGGTTGGCGTGTGACGGAGCGAGGATTGGAGGTTCGCGTATCGCCGGGAAACCTGTGGGGACCGGCGAACAACGCCAAGAATGTGCTGGTGCGACCGTTGCCAGCCGGGACCAACTCCGCAATCGAAATTGCTGTGACAGTCGAAAATCGTCCGACGGAACAATACGAGCAGGCGAATCTGGTTTGGTACTACGACGACAGCCACATGGTGAAGCTGGGGCAGGAACTCGTGGACGGAAAGTTGAGCATCGTGATGGGCCGGGAGGAAAAGGATAAAGCTCGCACGATATGTATCATTCCCATTGAAGCGGATGTCGTTCACCTCCGGTTCAGGGTGAAAGGGAATACCATTCGTGGCGAATATCGCCTGGGTGATAAAGCGGAGTGGCGCGTCGCGGGCGAGTGTGATTTACCCCTGAACGGTCCGCCCCAGGTCAGCTTGCAGGTTTATCAAGGGCCGAAAGACGTGGAACGTTGGGCGCGGTTCAGTCAATTCAGCATCCAACAGGTCGAGGAGAAGTAATTCGCCGGTCAAATCGTTTTTGAATGCCGCCGTTCGCCGACGGGGGCGAGTGTGTTGTCAAAGCACATCGCAATGTTCCGGATGAACAATCGTCCCGCATCAGTAACTTCCAATCCGGTGGCCGTGCGCTTCACCAAACCATCTTTTTCGTACGGCGCGAGCGTGGCGAGTTCGTTCGCGAAATGTTGCTCAAAGTTAATGCCGAGTTTTTGCGACATGGCCGCAAAGTCGAGTGAAAGATCGCACATCGTGCGCATGATGGTTTCGCGGCGAATCTTGTCTTCGTCGCTGACAAAATACGCTTTGTGCAACGGCACGCGGTCGGCGTCCACAGCTTCCTGATACTTGGGCAATTCTTTCTCGTTCTGCCAGTAGGCATCGGGCACTTGCGAGACGCCGCTCATGCCGAACGCGTAGATGTCCGAACCCGCGCGCGTGCTGTAACCCTGAAAATTTCGCTGGAGCTGCTTGTTGCGTTGTGCAATGGCGAGTTCGTCCGTCGGCTTCGCGAAGTGATCCATGCCGATGTAAACGTATTGGTCGTCCGCGGTGAGCCGTTCGATGACGAGCTTGAGCACTTCGAGTTTCGATTCCGGCGTCGGCAAAACTTTTTCTTCGAGAATCTTTTGCGCGGGCTTGATCCAGGGCACGTGCGCGTAACTGAAGACGGCGAGCCGGTCCGGCTTCATTGTCAGCACGATGTCGAGCGTTTCGTTGAACGTGTCGCGCGTCTGATGCGGCAGACCGTAGATCAAATCCAGATTAATCGAGCCGAAGCCGAGTTCGCGCATCCAATCCATCGCCTGCTGCGTCATCTCGCGTGGCTGAATGCGGTGAATTGCTTTCTGCACTTCCGGATTGAAATCCTGCACGCCCATGGAAGCGCGGTTGAAACCGATTTCGCGCAACGCCACGAGATGATCACGCGTGAGGCGGCGCGGATCCACTTCGACGCTGGCTTCAATGTCCGGGGAAAACGTGAAGTGTTTATGGATGATTTCCCCAAGCCGCCGGATTTCGTCCGGTCGCAAAAACGTGGGCGAGCCGCCGCCGAAATGAAGCTGCACGGCTTTGCGATCCTGGTTCAACTTCGTCGCCATCTTCGCGACTTCGCGCCCGAGATAATCAATGTAATCGCGCCCTTTGTCGTGATTGAGCGTGATGACCGTGGTGCAACCGCAGAACCAGCACAGCGTCTCGCAGAACGGAATGTGGAAATAAACGGAGAGATCACGCGGCGCTTGATTGTTCGCTTCGATTTTCTGCGCGAGTTGGTTCCACGAGATGGAGTCCACAAACTTGGTCGCCGGCGGATAGCTCGTATAACGCGGCCCGGCCACGTTGTATTTGCGGACTAAATCGAGATCTACGTTCAGTGTCTTCACAATAAGCGAACCGATAAACGCCAAGGCGCCAAGGCGCCAAGGCGCAAGGAGATCGCGACCGTTCTCCCCGAACTTTGCGTCTCTGCGTCTTTGCGTCCTGGCGTTAAATTATTCACTGATGATTTTTAACGGTGTTCACCAACGCTTGAATGTTCTCCAGCTTGGCGGCGGGCGTCAAACCGTGACCGAGATTAAAAATGTGTCCCGCGCGGCCACGCATCATCTCGAGAATCTTTCGCGTTTCCGCCGCAACCACTTCCGGCGTGGCTTCGGCCAGCAGAGCAGGGGGAAGATTTCCCTGTAAGCCGACGCCTTCGGGAATGATTTTTCGCGCGTCTGCCAGCGAGGTTTGCCAATCAATCCCCAGCACGTTCGCGCCGGTGGCGATGAGCTCAGGCCAATTTCCATGCGTTCCGAGGGAGAACGCAATCACTGGAACCGGGGTAGGGCGCGTCACTCCGTGCGCGCCGTCGCCCGTCTTGTCACGCGCGGCGGGCAGAGGACTGCCCGCCCTACCTTCCTGAAGTGTCTCAACAATCTCCTTGATCCACCGCCCACTCGCTTCCTGAAATTCGCTCGCATCGAGATGCCCGCCATGACTATCAAAAATCTGCACCGCATCTACACCTGTCGCGATCTGCATCTTCAAATAAGCGGAGACAGCTTCGGTCAACTTCTCCGCGAGCGCAAAATACGTTTTTGGATCTTCGCGGAATAACGCCAGCGCGCGACTGTATTTCGGCACGCTCGCGCCTTCCATCATGAACGTCGCCAGCGTCCACGGTGAACCACTGAATCCAATGAGCGCCGTTTGATCGCCCAGTTCACGGCGCAACAGGCGCAAGGCTTTGTCCACGTAACTCAACTTGTCGCAGACCTGTGCGACGGAAAGTTTTTCGATGTCTGTCTTGCTGGTGACGGCGAAATCCATCTGCACGCCGCCGGTTTCCTTGAAGCGATACGTTTGTCCCATCGCTTCGGGAATCACCAGGATATCACTGAACAAAATCGCTGCGTCGAAGCCGAACCGTCGAATCGGTTGCAACGTCACCTCCACCGCGAGATCCGGGTTCTGCACCAACTCGACGAACGTGTAAGTCTCCTTGAGTTTGCGGTATTCCGGCAACGCGCGCCCGGCCTGCCGCATCAGCCACATCGGCGAACGATCATTCAGGCGACAGTGACAGGCGTTGACGAAGCGCTGGCGATTGGTGAGGGAATTCATTTAGAATAGTTCACAGAACTGGCCGAGTGCTGAGAGGTGGCAGTTCTCGCGCTGCGAGAACTCCGCCCGCGCAGTAGCGGGCGGAACGAACTTCAATTGCGCTCATCCGTGACAGCTTTGCGCCGCTGAACGCGGCGCTACTGCTCGCAGCGCGAGCAGTTCTACCAGTCGCTTCTTGCTGCCTTTGTGATAGCCAGCTTCCAATATTCATTTCACTGCATTTCCCGAGAGAAACTTGTTCACCATGTTTTCCAGCGCTTTGATCCAGAGCGGATGTTCATTCATGCACGGAATGCGCGTGTATTCCTTGCCGCTTGCCGCCATGAAATCTTCGCAACCGCGCATGCCGATTTCCTCAATTGTTTCGAGACAGTCCGACACGAACGCCGGGCAAATTACCATCATGCGCTTCTTGCCTTCCTGCGCGAGCCGGACGAGTTCGTAATCTGTGTAAGGCTTGAGCCACGGGTCTTTGCCGAGCCGCGATTGGAACGACACGGAATACTTTTCTTTGGGAATGCCCGCCAACTTCACGAACTCGCGCGTGGTGGCAAAACATTGCGCGCGATAACACGTCGCGTGCGCCGGGCTCGCGACTTCGCAGCAGTTTTCGACCTTGAGACAATGGCAACCCGTTGGATCGGATTTGTGCAAATGTCGTTCGGGAATGCCGTGATAACTGAACAACAGATGATCGTAATCCTGTTTGAGGAAGTCCGCCGCGCTCGCCACCAACGCGGCGATAAAATCCGGCGAATCGTAATACGGCGGTTGCACCGTGACCTTCATGTCGGGCGCATATTTCGCCGCCAGCTCCTGCACGCGGACGACCGCCGTCTCGTAACTCGACATCGCATAATGCGGAAACAACGGGATCAGCAACACGTCCTTCACGCCCTTGGCGGCGAGTTTTTGCACGGCGGATTCGATGGAGGGATTTTGATAACGCATCGCCAGTTCGACCGGCACGTTGAGGCGCTTTTGCAATTCGGCCTGCACGTGTTTGCTCGAAACCACGAGCGGCGAGCCGTCTTTAGTCCAAATCTTGTCGTAGGCGTGACCGGATTCCGCCGGGCGTTTGATGAGAATCATGCCGACAACGAAGCGGCGCACGGGCCATGACAGGTCCATGACGCGTTCGTCCATCAGGAATTCGTTCAAATACCGGCGCACATCGGGCACGGACGGAGAATCCGGCGACCCAAGGTTAACCAGCAAAACAGCTTTGCTCATGCGGGGTAAGAGTTAGCAGAAAAACTATCTCGCGCCACGCAAGAAACTGTGAATCGTTGCGCTTATTTTGTGATGAAGCGTTCAGGATGGTTGAGACAAAGCGGTCGCCACCCGCTCGGAGACGTTGATTCCCGACACAATGGAGTCGCTCAGCGAAACGCCGTCGCGATAGTGGCCGGCGAGGAAAAAGCCCGGCGCATCGGTCTCAATCTGCGTCATCAATTCTTTGAACCCGCCGTAGCCGACGTTGTATTGTGGTATGGCGCGGGGATAAACCACGACGTGACGAAAGGTGGGTTGACCGCGCACGCCCAGGAGTCTTCGCAGATCGGTGCAGACGAGTTCCACCAATTTGTCCTCGGGTAATGTAGCGAGTTCGGGATATCGCTCGCCGCCGACATAGGTGGTGAGTGTGTGATGGCCGGCTGGCGCACGATTGGGAAACAACGCCGATGAAAAGATCGTCCCCAAGGATTTGAAACCTTCAATCCGGGGAATCAACATGCCGAAGCCGCAGCAGTCGTGCGCCACGTCTTCGCGCCGGAATCCCAGCACGACACTCGCGACCGGTGGATAACGAATTTCCGCGAAAGTATTGAGGGTGATGTTTTTGGTCGCTTCAACCTTAAGTTCGGCCAGCTTTGGCGCGGTGCCGCAGAAAATTACGGCGTCGTGGTCCTGCGAGGAACTGTCAGTAGCGGTGCGGGTGTGAACCGTCCAACCGCGCGCGGTTCGGGTGAGTCTGGCAACGCTGGAATTGAGTTTGACCGCATCGCTCAATTGTGCGGCCAAGGTATCCGGCAGCACTTGCAATCCTTCGTCGAATGAAAACTTGGGCGCACGGTCTTTGGCGACCTCGCCGCGTTTCTTGCGTTCGCGCGCGCCGAAGATCTGACCTTTAATCATCGAGCCATAATTGTCTTCGAGTGCCTTGAGTTTTGGGAACGCATGTACCACCGACAGTTTATGCGGATCACCGGCATAAATGCCCGCCACCAGTGCATCAATCGCGTGATCGAGGAATTCCTGATTGAAGCGGCGGACGACGAATTGCGCGATGCTTTCCTCGCCGCCATCACGGCGCGGTTTGACAAACGGTTCGCGCAGCACGGCCAGTTTGGCTTTCCAGGAAAACAAGTCCGTGGTGAAGAAACCCAGCGGTTTGGCGGGCATGGCGATGGGCCGGCCATAGCGGACGACGTAACGCGCCTCGGCCTGCGGGTCGGGATCGAGACGACGTGATTGAAGGCCGGCATCCTGCACGAGTTGGGCGATCTTTGGCGAAGTTTCCAACAGCGTGTTGGGGCCGAACTCGGCGAGATAACCGTCCCGGCGCAGGGATTGAATCACGCCGCCAACGCGGGGGGCGGCTTCGTAAACTGTGACCGCCAAGCCCTTGCGCCGGAGATAAAAAGCCGCCGTCAATCCCGTGATGCCCGCACCAATGATCGCGACCGACTTCATGTTAATTCAGACTGAGTCAGGGGCGCGAGCGGCGCAAGTGATTAGTCCGTGCCGATCTTGCGAAAAGATGGGCGGCCAAAAACATCGTTGATTTTTGGCGCGGCGGTTGGGTAGATTACGCCCTCTGGTTCGGGGCGTAGCGTAGCTTGGCTAGCGCGCTTGTTTCGGGTACAAGAGGTCGTGAGTTCAAATCTCACCGCCCCGACCATTT
>CAZKMR010000065.1:0-25322 GCA_964553795.1 uncultured Bifidobacterium sp.
CTGAGTTTGATTCCCGCATTTTTCCTCGTGCGACTTTGGGGTGGACTTAACCGCGGTCCGGCGGCGATGCAATTCTTCGTTTACACGATGGTCGGCAGCGTGGCGATGTTGTTGGCGTTTCTCGCCATCTTTTTGGCAACCGGCTCAATGGATTTCATCGAACTGGCGAAGCTGGGCCGCGACGGTTCGTTAGCCGGCAGACTGGCGGAGAAGTTGGGTTGGTATAGCCTGAACACGAAGCCGCTCGCGTTGATTATCTTTGGCGGCGTGTTGCTTGGCTTCGCGGTGAAAGTGCCGTTGATGCCGTTTCACACGTGGTTGCCAACGACCTACACCGAAGCGCCCACGCCCGTCACCATGCTGCTCACCGGCGTGATGTCGAAGATGGGAGTGTATGGGTTCGTGCGCATCCTGTTGCCAATCTTTCCGCAGCAGATCAATTGGGTGCTGACGCCATTGCTGTGGCTGGCGGTCATCACGATTGTGTTCTCGGCCTGCGCCGCGTTCGCGCAGCGCGACCTGAAACGCATTCTCGCGTATTCATCCATCAACCACCTCGGCTACTGTCTGCTGGCGGTATTCGCGGTGGCGAAGTTCACTAATGCGCCCGAATTCGAAACTGAAAAAGCCGCGGCGCTGAATGGCGTGTTCCTTCAGATGTTCAATCACGGTCTGACGGCGGCGACGTTATTCATGTTTGTCGCATTCATCGAGCAACGCACGGGTGGGATTCGCGGGTTGAATGATTTTGGCGGACTGCGGAAAACGCTTCCCGTCTTCTGCGGTCTCATGGGGATTGCGTTATTCTCCTCGCTCGGCTTGCCGGGGTTGAACGGGTTCGTCGGCGAGTTTCTGATTTTCAAAGGCGTATTCCCGCTGTCGCCCTGGGCGGCGGGCTTGTCGGTGCTTGGTTTGCTGGTCACGGCGATTTTCATTCTGACGATTATTCAACGCGTGTTTGCCGGGCCGTTGAATGAGAAGTGGTCAAAGTTGCCCGACCTGACTTTACGCGAGCGTGTGCTGGTGGGCGTTCCCATCGCGTTGATGTTCGTGCTTGGGTTGTATCCGCGCCTGGTGCTGGATGTCATTAATTCGACCGCCGTGCGCATGGTGGAGCATTTGAAGTTTTAACCACGGATGAACACGGATGAACACGGATAAACACAGATCGAATTTCGATAAATCGGAAATCGAAAATCGGGAATTAACAACCTGACGATGTTAGCCTGGACCGTTTACATCACATTTTTTGGTGTGCTGGTGCTGATGCTCCTGCCGAAGGGGAACGCGGCGGCGGCGCGGAAGATTGCCATGACCACGGCGGTCGTGGGGCTGGGAATCGCGCTGGCGGGGTTCTTAAACTTTCAACGCGGTGAAATCCTCACGATTGCAAAATGTCCCTGGGTGCCGTCGCTTGGGCTGGAATATCACCTCGCGGCGGATGGCGTGAGTCTGACGCTGGTGTTGCTGACCGGCTTGGCGGCGGTGGGCGGGATTTTGTTTTCGTGGAATATCGAGCATCGCGCGAAAGAGTTCTTTGCATTCTACCTCGCGCTCATCGGCGGCGTGTATGGCGTGTTCCTGAGCTTTGATTTGTTCCTGCTGTTCGTGTTCTACGAAATCGCCATCGTGCCGAAGTATTTCATCATCGCGATTTGGGGTTCGACGCGAAAGGAATACGGCGCGATGAAACTGGCGCTGTATTCGTTCATCGGCAGCGCGATGGTGCTGATTGGATTGATCGCGGCGTATGTGGTGTCCGGCGGGCACACGATGAACTTGTTAGAACTCGCGAAGTTTCCGTTCCCGCACAGCTTCCAAATGTGGGCGTTTCCGTTGGTGTTTGTGGGCTTCGCCATTCTTGCTGGTCTATGGCCGTTTCATACGTGGGCACCAACAGGACACGTGGCCGCGCCGACCGCCGCTTCAATGTTGCTGGCGGGCGTGGTGATGAAACTCGGTGCATACGGTTGTTTGCGTGTGGCGATGACAATGTTTCCGGAAGGGCTTGAGGCGTGGAAAATGTGGATCGCGGCACTGGCGGTGATCGGCATCGTTTATGGCGCGCTGGTGGCGCTGGTGCAAAAGGATTTCAAATTCGTCATCGGCTATTCGAGCGTGAGTCACATGGGCTTTGTGATGCTCGGTTTAGCGACACTGAATACCATCGGATTGAGCGGGGCGGTGTTGCAGATGTTCTCGCACGGCATCATCGCGGGACTGTTGTTCGCGGTGGTGGGGCGGATGGTTTACGAGCGCACGCACACCCGCGAACTCGCGACGCTGGAAGGAATGAACCTCGTCAAAGCGATGCCATTTGCGGCGGTGACGTTTGTGATCGCGAGCGCGGCTTCGATGGGGCTGCCGGGCTTTAGTGGGTTCATTGCGGAGTTGCAGGTGATCATTGGTGCGTGGCAGGCGTTTCCTACGTTGGCGGTTATTACCGGCGTGGGAATTGTGATTGGCGTCGCCTATACCTTGCGCGCGATGCAGAAGGCGTTTTTTGGTGAGGAGCGCCGATCTCCCGATCGGCTCGAAGCCGAGCACTTGGAACAGGCCGATCAGGAGATCGGCGCTCCGATCTCTGTGCCGGAGCGGATTGGGGCGGTGCTGCTGATTGGTGTGTCGCTGGTGGTGGGACTTTACCCGCGGATTTTGTTGGATGTGATTATTCCGAGTTTCAATTCGCCGTTGTTTGATTGGGTGAAGAAGGGAGGCGCGCAGTGAATTATCTGGAGATTCTCAAACTGGCCGCGCCCGAAACGATTGTGGTGCTGACGGCGCTCGCAGTATTGGCGGTGGATTTGACATCCATGCGCGACGTGGAGACGCGAGTCCGGATGATCGTGGGTGGGTTGATTGCCAGCGCCGGTTGTGCGGCAGCAATCTTGTGGATGCTGGTTAATCCGGCGCATGCCGATGTTTTGCACGGGATGTTGGTGGTGAATGCGACGACACAGATTGTGAAGGTCTGCCTGTTGGGATTAACCATTTTCACAGTGTTGGTTTCGCTGGAGGCAAAGTTCACAACTCACGTGGGCGAATTTCTCGCGCTGTTGCTGCTGGCGACGACGGGGATGATGTTTTTGGTCAGCGCGGAAGATTTGCTGATGATTTTCATCTCGCTCGAAGTGACGAGTCTGTCGCTCTACATCCTGACGGCGTTCAACAAACGAAATATCAAATCGGCGGAAGCGGCGTTGAAATACTTTTTGTTTGGCGGCATGGCGGCGGCGTTCACGCTGTTTGGCGTGAGTTTGATTTACGGATTGTCCGGGGCGACGAATTTGCATGAGGTCGCGGCAGCGCTGGCGGGCCGGGGACTCGATCCGTTGTTGATTGTGGCGATGGTGATGACCGTCGCGGGCTTTGGTTTCAAAGTGGCGGCCGTGCCGTTTCATCTATGGGCGCCGGATGCTTACGAAGGCGCGCCCAGTCAAAGTGCGGCGTTCATCGCGTCCGGCTCGAAACTCGCGAGCTTTTTCATCTTCGCCAAAATCATGATGATCGGGTTTGCGGGCGTGGAGGGCAGCGGCGCGTTTCGAGATTTTGTGGCGGGTTGGACGCCGGTGATTGCCGTGGTCGCCGCGCTTTCAATGGTGCTGGGAAACTTGGTCGCGATCGCGCAAACCAGTGTAAAACGACTGCTCGCGTATTCGGCCATTGCCCACGCAGGTTACATGTTGTTGGGCGTGATGGCGCATGACAATCAGGCGATTGCGTCGGTGGTGTATTACGCGGCGACCTACGGGTTGGCGACGATCGGTGCGTTCGGCGTGGTGGCATTGGTCGAGGAGGGGGCAGGGGACGACAAGCTTCCGAGCTTTGTGGGCTTGAGCAAACGCGCGCCGCTGGCGGCGTTCGCGATGATGATTTTTCTGCTATCGTTGGCGGGCATTCCGCCGTTGGCTGGATTCTTCGGCAAATTTTATCTTTTTGCCGCAGCACTCAAAACCGGCGCACCGAGTTTGGGTTTGCTCTGGCTGGTGATTCTGGCCATCGCCATGAGCGCCGTGTCGTTCTACTACTACTTGAAAGTGTTGAAACAGATTTATGTCGTGAGTGGAGCAGGTGAGACGAGTGGAGCGAAAGTGTCCACAGTCGCGCAAGTCGTGCTGTTGGTGATGGCGGTGGTAGTAATTTTATTGGGCTGCTTTCCGGACTTGTTGGTGGGGGCGCTGCAAAACTCTCGCGCAGTCGCGCACTGAAGGTTATTGGCATTGATTCAGGCGACGCCGTCCGAGCCTGAATGCGATCCAGCCTGTCAAAATCAACGTTCCCATGGTCGGTTCAGGCACGCTGTCGGTGCGCCCGCTGAAGGTCACATTATCCAGACTGAATGTTCCCGTGCCGGCTTCGGCGTTCCAACCATAAAAGCGGAAGGACACGGTCGAAGTGAGCCCGGCGAAGTTTGGTCCGAGCGTGACGAGACTGCCGTTTTGGGCGGTGGTAATTGAATCCAACAGAACGCGAAATTCATTATCCGGACCGATCCCCAGATTGGCGTTCCCGGTGTTGATACTGGCGGGCAAATTGGCCGTGTATCCGTCCAGGCTGGAGCGTACGGCATAACTGCGGATGCCCGTGCCCGAGCGTTGCACCGTGAAGGCGATGGTGTCCAGTTGCAATTGCACTGTCGTCAACGGTGTGATGGCGACTTCAAAATAGGCGGTGGGCGTGAGGCTGCCGGTGAATTGGGAAAAATCGTCCACGCCATTCACGCCGCCAGTTGGGTTCGAAGTGAATGAGAATCGCCCGCTGGCGTTGGGATTCGCCGCCGCACCGGTGGAAGTGAATGCGCCAAACGTCACGCCAGTGGCGGTCGGCGGCGCAGTTGGATCAGTTTGCCCGGAAGTCGTATTGACCGAGGCGAAATCGTAAGTTGCGGTGAAGTTTTGAGCCGATGCAGTCACCGCAGTGAGAATGAATGTCAGCAGACCGCCAGCCAGTAGAGGAGTAGGTTTCATTGTGGGTTGCGAGGCGTAGATACGACCGCCGTCGGCGGCAATGAACGGGAAAAGTTTCGCGACGTCAATGTTTCTTCGATTGCCCATAGGGAAGTTGCGACCCGGCGCGGATGTCGCTACAACTGCGTTGTGAAAATCGATCAACAGTCACGCTTTCCTTTGGCCCAACTGCCGACCCCCATTGCGCCGATGGAAAAGCTCACCGCATTCCTTGGCGGACCGCAATTGTGGATCAAACGAGATGACCAGACCGGGCTGGCGTTTGGCGGCAATAAGACGCGCAAGCTGGAATTCCTGGTCGGAGCGGCGCTCGCGCAAGGGGCGGATACGTTGGTGACATTGGGCGCGGCGCAATCGAATCATTGTCGCCAGACGGCGGCGGCCGCGGCCGCGGCGGGATTGCGATGCGAATTGATTCTCAATGGCAAACGCCCCGAGGTGCCGAATGGCAATCTGCTGCTGGACGAATTGCTGGGGGCGAAACTGCATTGGATCGAACGGTCGCAACGCGCGGCGAAGCTCAAAGCGCTGGACGACGAATTACGCGCGGCGGGACGCAAACCGTATTTGATTCCGGTTGGCGGCTCGAACGGAGTTGGTGCCATTGGATATGTGGTGGCGATGGTTGAACTGCTGGAGCAGCTTCGTGCGGCGAAATTGTCTGTGAATCACATGGTGTTCGGCACCAGCTCTGGCGGCACGCAAGCGGGCCTGGCGCTAGGAGCGCGTTTGGCGGGTTTCGCCGGCAGAGTGACCGGATTATCGATCGACAAGAATGATCCGGAACATTTCGAATACGAAACCGAAGTGGCACAAATCGCGAACGACTGCGCGCAACGCATCGGCACCGCGACGCGTCTAACCAAAGACGACATCCACGTGGTCTATGGCTACAAAGGCGAAGGTTACGGCGTGGTCGGCAAACTGGAGCGGGAGGCGATTGGAGTGATGGCCCGGCTGGAGGGAATCATTCTGGATCCGGTTTATGCGGGGCGCGCGTTTGGGGCGTTGTTGGATTTGATTCGCAACGGCAAATATCGCCGGGATGAAACCATTTTGTTCTGGCACACGGGTGGTGCACCGGCGCTGTTTGCCTATGCTCAAGACGTCGCGGGAGCCTGACGGAATCTGCTTCATGGTTTCGCGGGAGCATGCTTAAATAACATTCCCGATGAAACGGCGGTGGAGAAAATTTCGGTATCGGATCGAGTGGCTGGGGTTGTCCCTGCTCACTTCGGTGGTGCCGTGTTTGCCGCGCCGCGGGGTCGCGTGGCTGGCTTATTTGATCGGGCGGGTGGGTTACGCTTTTGACAAACGCGGGCGACACGTGGCCCAGGCGAATCTGGCGGCGGCATTCGGTGAGCAGTATTCACCGGCGGAGCGCGCCAGGATTGCGCGGGCTTCGTATTGCAATTTTGCCCGCACCATCTGCGATCTATTCTGGGCGCGTCGCTTGAACGCAGAGAATTATCGCCGCTACATTCACATTGAGAATGCGGAAATTCTCAAACGCATTCGGACGCAGGACGAGGGGGCGGTTATCGTTTGCATTCACCAGGGAAATTTCGAGTGGACCAGTCTGGCGACCGGATTCGAAGGCGTTTCGGCGCGGATTGTCACTGAGACCTTCAAGAATCCGAGTTTGAGCGATTTTTTCAGAAACTGTCGCGAAGTTTCCGGGCATCGGATTATTCCGCAAGAATCTTCGATGTTGAACCTCTTCAAGCACGTGCGCAAAGGCGGCGTCGCGGGCATGTTGGCCGATTTGAACGTGCGGCCTGGCGACGCGGCGACGGTCATCGACGCGTTTGGGATGAAAATGTGTGTGACGATTCTTCACGCGGTGCTCGCGCAGCGTGGGCGGGCTACGCTGGTGCCAATCGAAGGGCGCTCCGAACCGAATGGCCGGTGTCGCGTGATCGTGCATGAACCGTTGGACATTGCGCCGGAGGCGACGTTGCAGCAAATCGCGCAACAATGCTGGAATTTCTTTGAGCCGCGCATCCGGCAAGCCCCGGAAACGTGGCTTTGGGCTTACAAACACTGGCGATTCAAACCACCGGTCGTGACGCGGACGTATCCGTTCTACGCGCACGTTTGCAAAGAATTCAACCGGATGTTGGAAGAGGATCGGGCCACGGGGCACTTGTCGCGTGCCGCGTGATTACTCTAGCCCCAGGATTTTTTTGCCTTCGGCCGTGATCATCGAGTGATGCCACGGCGGATCCCAGACGACTTCTACTGTCGCGTCTTCCACTCCATCGAGGTTGAGCAACTTTATCTGCGCATCCCCGGCGATGGCCGGGCCCATGCCGCACCCCGGGGCAGTTAAGGTCATCTTCACGTCCACGCGCGAACCACCGGATGGCACCGGCGAAAGTTTCATGTCGTACACCAGTCCGAGGTCCACGATGTTGACGGGGATTTCGGGATCAAAACACGTGCGCAACGTCTGCCAGACCAGCTCTTCGTTTACCGGGCCGCTATTCGTACCGGTAGTCGTTGGCTGGGCGACTTCAAACCCCAGGGCGTCGGCATCTTGCGGCGCAATGCGAAACAAACCACCCGGGGCTTGCACCGTGTAACTGCCGCCGAGCGTTTGCGTGATGGTCACTTCCGTGCCAGTGGCAAGGGTGTCGTTGGTGCCGGCGGGAATACGAACGACGGCACAATCGCGTTTGAGTTGAACTGTGGTGGGCGGATTCATTTTTAGCGTCTTCTAACGGTCAACCAAATTTACGGTAGCAGCGAAGCTCGATTTGGTGAAGCGAATATCCGACGCAGCTTGGCGTGGGGAAACGAAACACAATCACGGTTTACTTGCGACGGAACACTTTGTGCATCGCCGCTTGATCCACAGGCTTGATGAGCATCTCGTCAATGTTCACATGCGCCGGGCGACTCGCGACCCAAACGAGAATTTCCGCGATGTCCTCGCCTACCAACGGTTGCGTGCCTTCATAAAGTTTCTGCTCACGGGCGGCGTCACCTTTGAATCGCACCAGGGCAAACTCCGTTCGCGCCAAGCCAGGATCAATCGAACTGACGCGGATACCGGTGCCGTTGAGTTCGAGCCGCAGCACCCGGCTGATTTGCA
Source organism: uncultured Bifidobacterium sp. (assembly GCA_964553795.1). GTDB lineage: Bacteria > Verrucomicrobiota > Verrucomicrobiia > Limisphaerales > JADLHS01 > JADLHS01. The sequence goes on from CAZKMR010000065.1 coordinate 8,065, forward strand.
ATTCACCAGCCTTGGCGGCGCAGTAGGCCGAGCCGCCTTCGTAGGCCACGCGGGCGGCATACGAGCCGATGTTGAGAATGCTCGCGCCCACGTGATGCGGCAGGAGTGGCAAAGCCGCGCGCGTCACACGCAAAACTCCGAGCACGTTGGTTTGGAGCATCTTTTCCCAATCCTCGTCTTTGCCGTCGGCCACCGTGTCGAGTCCGTGCGCGCCGCCGGCATTGTTGATTAAAACGTGCAGGCGCTGAAAGTTGCCGGCTTTGCCGCCGATTCGCTCTTTCGCCCAGGCAATAAACTTCTCCACGCTGGCGGTCTGGCTGACATCCAGAGCGTGAACGTGGACTTCACTCGCCCCCGCTTGCTGCGCTTCGGTCGCGACTTGCTCCAAGCGGTCAACGCGCCGCGCACCAAGCAACAGCTTCGCGCCTTCGGCGGCAAAGGCGCGAGCGGCCGCCGCGCCGAAGCCGCTGGACGCGCCGGTGATCAATATCCATTTGTCTTTTAGTCGTGAGGGCATGGCAATTTAACGGACGAATTCTTCGCTGATCTCGTTGGCCGAAAACTTTTCTAACCGCTCCTGGTTTTCGAACAATGCTAAAATCTTCTCGACGCGATCCGGCGCATAGGACGTGGCCGCATTGGTGCGGAATTTTTCCACTAGCAACGGAATGCCCTCCACGCGCCGCCGCCGATGGCCAACCGGATATTCCACTTCTACTTTCTCGGTGACGCTGCCATCACGAAAGAAGATTTGCACTGCATTGGCGATGGAGCGTTTGTCGGCTTCGAGATATTCCCGGGTGTAACGCGGCTCTTCCCGCACCACCATCTTGGCCCGCACGGCATCGATGCGCGGATCGGCAGCAGTCGCGTCCTCGTAGTGGTCCGCGGTGAGCGCGCCGAAGATGAGGCCGATGGCAGTCATGTATTGCAGGCAATGATCGCGGTCAGCGGGATTATGCAGCGGTCCGGTTTTGTCGATGATGCGGAGGGCGGATTCGTGCGTGTGAATCTCGATGTGGTCGATTTGGTCCAGACGGTCTCGCACCTGCGGGTGGAGTTTGATGGCGGCCTCGACAGCGGTTTGCGCGTGAAACTCAGCGGGGAACGAAATCTTGAACAAGACGTTTTCCATCACATAACTGCCGAACGCGCGCGGCAATTTGATGGGCTGGCCTTTGAACAGCACCTCGCTGAAACCCCACTTGGGTGCGGACAAGGCCGAGGGATAGCCCATCTCGCCTTTGACGGCCATGAACGCATGTTGTACGGCACGGGCCGTGGCATCGCCCGCCGCCCAAGATTTGCGGGAACCGGTGTTTGGCGCGTGACGATAGGTGCGCAGCGCGCCGCCGTCGAGCCAGGCATTGGAGACGGCGTTCATGATTTGCTCGCGCGTGCCGCCCAACAGATGAGTGGCAACAGCAGTCGAAGCAATGCGAACGAGAAGAACGTGATCGAGCCCAACGCGATTGAAACTGTTTTCGAGTGCGAGAATTCCCTGAATTTCGTGCGCCTTGATCATTGCGAGCAAAATATCGCGCCCGCTGTAACTCAATTGCGGATTACGGAATGCAGCTTCCGGATTGCGGCTTAAATAATCCGCAACGGCCAGAATCGCGCCGAGATTGTCCGAGGGGTGTCCCCATTCGGCGGCGAGCCAGGTGTCGTTAAAATCCAGCCACCGCACCAGCATGCCGATGTTGAATGCCGCGGTGATCGGGTCGAGCACGTAGTTTGTGCCCGGCACGCGCGCGCCGTTCGGAACGACGGTGCCGGGCACCATCGGTCCGAGCAGTTTGGTGCAGGCGGGATATTGCAGTGCCAGCAGGCCACACCCGAGCGAATCGAGCAGGCAATACCGCGCAGTTTGCCAGGCTTCGGCGCTGGGTGATTGGTAATCGCAGACGTAATCGGCGATTTGGCGGAGCACGGGATCAAACGGCGGTCGGCTCGTTACGTTGAGTGAAGCGGACATGATGGCGACAATCGGTTTAACGGGTGGTCATGTGCCAGCCGTAAAGCGCCACCCCGGTGACGGGTAGCAATCCGCCAATGATTCCCCCAATGATGCCGGCGGGTTTTGGCGCGAGAAATTTTTCCAGAAAGTGGCTGAGATAACCGCCGGCAAACCAACCGATGGGCGTGCAGATTAAGAAGCTGATGATCCCAAAAGTGCGTGCCGCTGACAGTGATTGCAGATTGCGCGTCAGGATGGCGTAGGGAATGGCGATGGCGATTAATCCGCCAACCGCGCCGACTGCTGCGCCGATGACCGCGCCGAGATTTTCTTTTCCAATGCTGGGTTCTTCCATGAAAGTCGAATGAAGCGATTAACGTTGATCGAGGGGTAGGTACGGCCGCGGTTGCGGACCAGTGTAATCCGCCGTGGGCCGGATGAGACGGTTGTGTTTGCGTTGTTCGGCGACGTGCGCGGACCAGCCGGCTGTGCGGGCGATGACAAAAATCGGGGTAAACAGCGCGGTCGGAATTCCGCAAAAGCGGTAGGCCAGGGCGCTGTAAAAATCGAGATTGGGAAACAACTTCTTCTCGCGGAGCATGACCGTTTCGATGCGCTCGGCAATCGCGAACAATCCCTGGTCGGCGGCGGATACGGCGAGTTTTTTGGCCAGCGCTTTGATTGGCGCGGTGCGGGGATCGCAGGTTTTGTAAACGCGATGCCCAAAGCCCATGATGAGCGCCTTGTGTTCAAGCATTGCCAGGAGGCCGGCTTCCGCCTCGTCAGGAGATTTGAATTTTTCGATCAATTCCATCGCCGCTTCATTGGCGCCGCCGTGCAACGGACCGCGCAGCGTGCCGATGCCGGAGCAGATGGCGGAAAAGTAATCCGCCAGCGTGGATGTGGTCACCCGCGTGGCGAAGGTGGAGGCGTTGAACTCGTGCTCCGCATAAAGAATCAACGAGGTGTCGAGCGCGCGAACAATGGTTTCGTCCGCCGGTTGGCCGCGCAATAAATGCAAGAAGTGCGCGGCTAATCCGGGCGCGGCGACGGCGGTTTCGATGCGCTGGCCGGTTTGATGATATTGATACCAATACAACAGGATGGAAGGGAATGCGGCGAGGGTGCGATCGGACACCTGCCGCAAGTCGCGCATTTCGTTTTCCGGTTCCAGACAGCCGAGCGCAGAACACCCCGTGCGGAGCACGTCCATCGGATGAGTGCCGGCGGGCAGTTGTTCGAGAATTGTTTTTAGTGCGGCGGGGAGACCACGCAACGAAGCGAGTTTGCGCTGATAATTCTCCAGTTCACTGCGTTTGGGCAAATGTCCGGAGAGCAACAGAAACGCCACTTCCTCAAACGTGGCATGCGTTGCGAGGTCGGTGATGGCGTAACCGCGATAAGTCAGGCCGAGATCTTCCTTGCCGACGGTGGAAATACTCGTTTCGCCAGCCACGATGCCGGCGAGTCCTCCCGCTTTCTTATCGGCGCTCATGGTTTCGCTCCTTTCTTCGGGGCGTTGTAGCCGAGGAACGCGTATAACTCGGCGCGGGTTTGCATGTGCGGAACGATTCGCTTTTGCGTGCCGTCACGCCGAATGACGCGATAGGTTCTCAATGCAGCGGCATTCATGGCACGGAACGCCGAGAGCGGATACAACACGAGCTGCACGCCGGCAGATTTTAACTCCCGCGTGGTAAACAGGGGCGTTTTGCCGAACTCCGTGATATTAGCCAGCACCGGAATTTTCACCGCGCGGGTGAACTTCTGGTACTCCGCAAGCGTTGTCAGGGCCTCGGCAAAAATCAGGTCCGCGCCCGCGTCGCGATAAAGTTTCGCGCGTTCAATGGCGGCATCGATTCCCTCCACGCCGGCGGCATCCGTCCGCGCCATGATGACAAATTGCGGGTCGGTTTTGCCGGCGACCGCGGCTTTGAGCCGCGCGACCATGGCCTTCGATGAGACCAACCGTTTGCCGGGCAAGTGGCCGCAGCGTTTGGCTGCCACCTGGTCTTCGAGATGTATTCCCGCGGCGCCGGCCCGGATCATGTCGCGCACGGTTTGTTTCGGGTTATCCCAACCGGTATCCACATCCACGAGCAAAGGGAGTGACGATGCGGCGGTAATACGGCGGACATCCAACAAAACATCGTCCCGCGTGGTGAGGCCGATGTCCGGCAGGCCATAGCTCGCGTTGGCAACGCCCGCGCCGGAAAGATAGATGGCACGAAAGCCCGCGCTTTCTGCGAGGATTGCCGCGTAGGCATGAATGACTCCTGCCAGTTGCAACGGGGTTTCGGCGCGCAACGCAGCGCGCAGCCGCATGCCGGCGGAGCGAGGATTCTTTTGGCCACGAAGACGATTCACGTGTTGGCGGCAAGCTTCCTCTGAGATAAAGCCTTCGGCAAGGCGAAGTTTGGCGCGGGCCGGGTGGTTTCGGCGGGTGATTTCCGAGCCATTCATTCGCTGAGGCAATTCCCGCAGGATAGGGAAATCGCAATTGTCGCACATACTTGCCGCTTGCCCGGAAAGGGCTCGTGTTTAAGCTGTGATTGTGAACTGGTTCACCGGCGCGAATTCCGACCGTCACCTCTTTCTGCTCGCAGTCATTGGTTACGGCGTGAGTATGATTTATTCGGTTTTCCTGTGGCGAAAAGGATTTCGCCGGGACGACTGGGTGAATTATTTCCTGCTCGCGTTCGCGTTTGGATTTCACACGGCGGCCTTATTTCAACGTGGTTTCTCCCTGAATCGTTGTCCGGTGCACAATCTGTTTGAAGCCACGATGCTCTTCACCTGGGCTACGACGCTGGCGTATCTGATCATTGGACTGTTTTCGCGCTGGCGGTTTGTGGGTGTGTTTGTGGCGCCGGTCTTGTTGGCGGTTGGGGTGTTCGCGCTCATGCCCTCCCTTGATCCTCCGCATGGGCCGAAACCAGAATTTTCCGGTGGACTCATCAGTTTGCATGCGGCGACGATCATGTTGGCGTATGGGGCCTTCGGCCTGGCGGCGGCGGCGGCGGCCATGCTGCTGACCCAACAACACAACCTGAAGTTCAACAAGCTCAAGGCAGTTTTGTCCTTGTTGCCACCTGTCGAGCGATTGGATGCGATTGCCTCCCGGCTGGCGTTGGCGGGTTTCATCTTGCTGACAATCGGCCTTGCCGCGGGTGGGCGGTTGCCGCGCCCGGAAGGCGTTTCCTATTGGACCGACGCCAAAGTGCTCTGGTCGGCAGTTTTGTGGGTTTGCTGCGCCGCCTTGTTGTTCGGACACATGCGCTTGTTCTTTACCGGGCGCCGGTTTGCGTTCGGATTGATTGGAGTTTTTGTGTTCATCGCCCTGACTTATTGGGGGACGAACCTGTTGTCCTCATTGCATCAGAATCCATGAGCATCGTAGTGCTGGGTCTCAGTCACCGCACGTCGCCGGTGGAGTTGCGGGAGCGCTTCGCTTTTGGCGAAGCGAAGATTCCTGCGGCACTGCGGGATCTGCGCCTGACCGGTGTGGCAGACGAGGCGGTCATTCTTTCGACCTGCAACCGCGTGGAACTCTACGTGTCCACTCCGCTCGAACCGACCCAAGCCGGCAATGAACTGAAGCACTTTCTCGCACGGGTTCACGCTCAGTCCGTGCCCGCCGGGGGTGAACTGTACGCGTTGCCCGAGCCGCATAGCGTGCACCACCTGTTCAAAGTCGCATGCGGATTGGATTCCATGGTGCTGGGCGAAACGGAAATTCTGGGGCAACTCAAAAAAGCCTACGATCTGGCATTGCAAAACGGTTCTACCGGCGCGCGACTGAACAAGGCCTTTCAGCGTGCGTTTAACGTGGCCAAACACATCCGCACCCAGACCAACATCCAACGCGGCAGTATTTCGGTGGCATCCGTAGCCGTCGAGTTGGCGGAAAAGATTTTCAGCAGTCTGGAAGGACACGAAGTCATGGTCATCGGCGCCGGAGATACCAGCGAGAAAACCGCCCGCGCGCTCTTGTCTCGTGGCGCCACGAGCATTGTCGTGGCGAACCGATCGTTCGAACGCGCCGAAGCCCTGGCCAAAGACCTTGGCGGACGCGCCGTGCAGTTCGACGATTGGGCGGGCGAGTTTGAAAAGATCGACATTGCCATCAGCAGCACCTCCGCACCGCATTATGTATTGGATCGCGCCAAACTCGAGCCGTTGATGAAGGCACGGCGGCATCGGCCGCTGTTGCTCATCGACATTGCCGTGCCGCGGGACATTGATCCCACCGTCAACCAGATGGACAACGTGTATCTTTACAACGTGGACGATCTGCAGACCATTGCGACCAATTACCTCGAACAACGCAAAGAAGAAATCGCGAAGTGCGAGGCGATCATCCAGGACAAGGCGCTGCCATTACTAAACCAACCCGGCGCGCCGCAGTTCGCCGCCATGGCGCCGAACCGCATTCAATCGCCCACCTGATTTTCATGCCGACCGACCGACCGATCCTTATCGCCACGCGCGGCAGTGCGCTCGCGCTGGCGCAAACGCAGTTGATCCTCGCGCAGTGTCGCGCCGCGTTTCCGGAATTACGGTTTGATTACAAAACATTCAAGACTACCGGTGACAAGCTGCAAACCGCTTCGATGTCGAAGACCGATCCGAGTCTGCCGAAAGGATTGTTCACGAAAGAACTGGAAGTGGCGTTGCTGAACGGCGAGGCGGACCTGGCGGTACATAGCTTGAAAGATTTGCCGACGGATTTGCCGGCGGGATTGATGTTGGCCGCGACGCCGGAACGCGCCGATGTGCGCGATGTGCTGATTTATCGCGGCGCGGGACATCAGCATCGCAGTTTTCCGCCTCGCGCGACGCTAAAGGATTTCCCACAAGGTGCAACGATTGCGACGAGCAGCACGCGCCGGAAAGCGCAGTTGCTCCTCGCGCGACCGGACCTGAACATCGTCGAGATTCGCGGCAACGTGGCGACGCGCATGACGAAAGTCGCCGAGCGCCCGGAAATGGATGCGACGGTGCTGGCGTTGGCGGGTTTGCGGCGACTCAATTTCCAGATTGCCGCAGATGGTCGATTGTCCGGCGAAGGGGTACCGGAAAATATGTTCGCCAGTATTCTCGATGTGGACGTGATGTTGCCCTGCGTCGGGCAAGCCGCGATTGGAATTGAGATTCGCGCCAACGATCCGCGCATTGCCGCGATTTGCGAGCGGTTGAATCACACGGAAACATTTCAAGCGGTGACGGCGGAACGGGCTTTCTTGCAGCGGATGGGCGGCGGGTGCCAAAGCCCAGTGGCGGCGTTCGCGGAAATTTCAGGTCAACAAATCAACATGCGCGCGGTGTCGTTTCGCGATGGTCCAGCCAAACGTGGCGAGGGCAAACGCGTGGTGACGGAAGCTGCATTGCTCGGGCAAGAACTCGCAGCGAAGCTGAGCTGATCGTTTAACTCAGCTTGGCAAGATAGGCGCGGAATTGTTCGTAGTCCGTGCTCATGCGGTCGTAATCTTCGGGCATCTTTAGCGACGCCAGCATGTTCGCGGGCACGTCCGGCTCCCAGCCGACGACTTTCTGCACCTCGACCGGAAACTTCGCTGGATTTGCCGTTTCGACGATGACGGCGGGCGTGTTGCACAGCGGCTCCTGGGCGGTCCAATCCAGCAAACCTTGCCACGCGACGGCGCCATGCGGTTCGAGCAGGAGTTGAAACTGATTCCAAAAATCGCGGATGCCCGCCACGGTGCGTTCGTCGGAGATGGAGGATGAAAAAACATCCCGACGCAGCGCGTTGAGGTCGGGCATTTGATTGATCTTGCCGGTCTCGTCCATTTGGCCGCCGTAAACTGAAATGAGTCGCGCGAGATTACTCGGATGTCCGACGTTCATCGCGTTGGACAACGAATTGCGCGAGGGCGAAATCTTCTCGTAGTCGCCGGTGGCGAGGAATTTCGGGAACGCGTCGTTGTCGTTGACTGCGGCCACAATCTTCCGAACGGGCAAACCCATTTCGCGCGCGACGATGGCGCCCATCATGTCGCCGAAGTTGCCGCTGGGCACCGAGAACACGATTGGCTCGCCCGCCTGCGCGACGCGTGACGCGGCGTAGAAGTAATAAACACTCTGCGGCAGGAGGCGACCGATATTGATGGAGTTTGCGGACGAGAGCGGAATGTGTTTCAAACTGGGGTCGGCAAACGCTTGTTTGACCATCGCCTGACAATCGTCAAATTTTCCGTCAATGGCCACGGTGCGGACATTATCTTTGAGCGTAGTCATCAGCTTGCGCTGGCTCTCACTGACCTCCGTATTTGGGAAAAGAACAATGACGCGGACGCCAGGAATTTTGTGAAACGCGTGGGCCACCGCCGAGCCGGTGTCGCCACTGGTGGCAGTCAAAATTGTGACCTGTTTGCCGTCCTCCCGCAGAAATTTGCCGAATAATCGCGCCATCATTTGCGCGGCGAAATCTTTGAACGAGGCGGTCGGGCCTTGATCCAAACGCATCAGGAAGGTGCGGAAGTTCACGACCTCCAGCGGCACGGGAAAGTTGTAGGCCTCCTGGCAGAACTTCGCGAGTTCTGCGGGTGGCACGATGCCTTCGGTAAACTTGGACAGCACCCGAAACGCGACTTCGTGATACGGCAGCCGCGAGAAAGCCGCGAGTTCCGTGAACGTAAAGCGCGGGAATTGTTTCGGAAAATACAGCCCGCGATCCGGCGCCTGACCTTGGAGCAACGCCTCGCGCAAATTGACAGCGGGCGACTGACCGTTGGTGCTATGGAAGAGTAGGGCTGCCATGGAGTTATAGGCCGAGCCAACGCCGCATGGCTTGCTCGACGGATGAAAGTTGGGATTGATTGAGGGTTCCGATTAAGCGGAGCAAATTGATCCGCGGCACTGATTGAGAGCCTTGGACGTTGAAAACTCCAGACTTGAGCCACGGAACTTGGACGGCGATCTCGAACTGCGAATTACGAATCGCTGTGGTATGCGGAATGACGTGAAACAACGCGTAATCCCGATCGCCAAACTGAATGCTGAAAATCAGAACCGGGCGAGTCTTGGCGATCATTCCCAAGTCCGGCAACCACACTTCGCCCCGCAGCGGAAGATTCATGGTTCGCCAGCCTTTTTGCTCTTGGCTTCGGCTTTGTCGAACATCCGGAAAGCCTGATCGGCTACGGCCATCTGATCTTCCTCGGTCCAGACCCCGTAATCATCGTCAAAAATGATGCCGGATTTCCGTTGCCGATAAATGCTGATCAGGGCGCGTTCCACCTGCTGCAATTCTTCGGTGCTCAAGTGGGCGAGGGCAGATGTGATTTCAGCGACCGTGCTCATGCGGCAAAGGATAATTGTTTCAGTCAAAACTTTCCACCCGGAACATGACAGGTTTGCCTTTCACTGCCGGAAGCTTTGCAATTTTCGTCAGCGCCTTTTGCATGGCGGCGTTCGTGGCGTCGTGAATCATCAGAATCAACGGCACGCTCTCGCCTTCGTGCCCTTCGGGTTGAATGACCGATGAAATGCCAATCTTAGACGCAGCGAGGATGGCAGAAATTTTCGCCAGTACCCCTGGCTTATCAACCACGCTCAGGCGCAAATAATACCGGGAGGAAATGTCCGCCAACGGAACGACGCGGCCTTTCTTGGCGCAGGCATTGAAAGGTGCAACGCGAACTTTGCCCCCCAGTTTCAAATCGAGCGCCGCATCTGCCACATCGCTCAAAACCGCGCTGGCAGTTGCATCTTTGCCCGCGCCGCGACCGTAGAATAGCGTGTCGCCGACGACATCGCCGCGCACGAAGCAGGCGTTAAACACACCGTTCACGCTGGCGAGCACGTGCGAATTTGGAATCAATGTTGGATAGACGGAAACCTGCACGCCGGGCTTTTTGCCGGAAACCTGTTTGGCGATACCGAGGAGCTTGATGGTGTAACCAAGTTTCTCGGCGAATTGCATATCAATCTTCGACACGTCGCGAATGCCTTCTGTGTGAATCTCGTGATGATCCACCCAAAAGCCGTGTGCCAGCGACGCGAGAATGCCGATCTTGTGTTGCGCGTCTTTGCCATCAATGTCGAGGTCGGGCGGCGTTTCGGCGTAACCTTGCTTTTGCGCGTCAGCGAGCACTTCGGCGAAGTCCGCGCCTTCCTGTTTCATGCGCGACAGGATGTAATTGCACGTGCCGTTGACGATGCCGTAGATGGCAGGAAATTGGTTGGCTACGAAACCTTCGCGCAGCGACTTAATGATCGGAATGCCGCCGCAGACGCTGGCTTCGTAATAAAGGTTGGCGCCGGATTTGGCAGCAGCGGCGAATAACTCCGGTCCATGCGCGCTGAGCAAAGCTTTGTTCGCCGTAACGACGGTTTTACCCGAGTCCAGCGCGGTGAGAATCATCGTCTTCGCGATGCCCGTGCCGCCAACGAGTTCGATCACGACTTGAATCTCGGGATCGTTGACGACTTCCTGCCAATCGGTCGTCATCAGCGTGCGGGGAATTTCATACGCCCGCGGTTCGTCGAACGCTTTGACGGCGATTTTGCGAAATTGAAGTTTCACGCCGAGCCGCGCGGCCATGAGGCTGCCATTTTGCGTCCACGCATGATAAACGCCGCTGCCCACCGTGCCACCGCCGATCATTCCGAGGTTCACTTGCTGCATAAATTGGGCGCACAGATTGCCGCGAAGGGGCAGGGCGGACAATGCAATTCTCCGTGCGACCGGGTCACAAAAAAGGCGAGGCCGCAGCCTCGCCTTGAAAATGTTTGAGCCGCGATTACTTCTTAGCGGCCGACTTTTCGACTTTTTCCTTCACCAAGGTCGCGCCTTTACCGAGGCGGTTGCGCAGGTAGGTGAGCTTGGCGCGGCGGACGGCCCCGGAGCGCTCGACTTCGATCTTGTCCACGCGCGGCGAATGCAGCGGGAAAATACGTTCCACACCTTCGCCGTAGCTAATGCGGCGCACGGTGAACGTTTCGTTCATTCCGCGACCGCGTTTGCCAATGACGACGCCGGAGAAGACCTGGATACGTTCCTTGTCACCTTCGACGACTTTGGTGTGGACCTTCACGGTGTCGCCCACGTTGAATTTCGCGTCATCCTTCCGAAATTGTTCCGATTGAATTTTGTCTAGCAATGCCTGGTTCATAATCGATTCTCGTTAAATTAAATCTGGTCGTCGTTCTTGCGTTCGTTTCTTCGCCTGTTCCGCGCGCCACTTGGCGATTTCCGCGTGGTTTCCGGAAACCAACACTTCCGGAACTTTCATCCCGCGAAATTCCGCCGGCCGCGTCCACTGCGGATATTCCAACATTCCGTGACTGAACGATTCTTCTGTCGAACTCGCGTCATCCCCCAGCACGCCGGGTAATAACCGCGTCACCGTATCAATCACCACCATCGCGGGCAGCGCGCCATTCGTCAGCACATAATCGCCGATGGACAACTCATCATCCGCCAGCCCCTCCCGAATCCGCTCGTCAAATCCTTCGTAATGCCCCGTCACGATCAACAGGTGTTCCTGTTGGGCCAATTCGCGGGCAATGGCCTGATCGAACTTCCGTCCCGCTGGCGACATCAAAATCACGCGCGTCTTCTCGCGCCGCAGACTTTCAACCGCCGCAAAAATTGGCTCCGGCTTCAGCAACATTCCCGGGCCGCCGCCAAACGGGCGATCATCCACAGTCTTGTGCCGGTCATGCGTCCAGTCCCTTAACTGGCGCAACTGCAAATCCAACAATCCTGCCTGTCGCGCCCGCTTGATGATGCTTTCATCCAACGGTCCGGCGAACATCGCTGGGAACAGGGTGAGCACGTCAATTTTCATGCTCGCGGAGCATCACGCTCCCAATCATTCAAGCCTTTCCGGGCTTGTCTTCGACAATTTCCAACGAGCAACGAATGCCTTTTTTCGCGCTGCCCGCGGTGAGCAGGGAACGGATCGCATTGATCGTCTGGCCCTGCCGGCCAATCACCTTGCCCACGTCCTGCGGGTCGAGGCGCAGCTCATAAATGGTCTGCCCGCCGCGTTCCGTCGGCGTGACGGTGACCGCTTCGGGTTTCTGCACGAGTCCCTTGACGACGTATTCGAGGAACGCCTGCATAAGGTAACGCGCGGTTAAGCCGCGGCGGCAGCTTTGGCGGCTTTCTTGATGAAGCTCGCCACGGTGTCGCTCGGTTGCGCGCCCTTGCCGATCCAATACTTGGTGCGGTCGAGGTCGAGCTTGACGTTGTTGCTCTTGAGTTGCGGGTTGTAGGTCCCGATTTCCTCAATGAACTTGCCATCGCGAGGGCTGCGGCCGTCGGCCACGACAATGCGGAACACCGGGTTGTTCTTGGCCCCGATGCGTTTCATGCGAATTCTAACTGCCATAAATTTTCTTGTTTGTCGCGACCCGGCAACATTTCACGCCCGCAAAATGTGGAGTCGTTCCCAAAATTGGGAGCGCAGAGACTAGACGGGGCGCGTCCGCCTTGCAAGCACTCATTTGGCTCAATTTCCGGCTTAACTCTGGCGGGAATCGAGTCCGACCGCCTGCTGCAGGTGCGTCAAACCGGCGTTCACAAGGCGTTGGCTCAGGCCGGAAACCAGCGTTTTAGTCAGCAGCGGGCCTTCGTAAACCAGGCCGGTGTAAACCTGCAACAGACTCGCGCCCGCCGTAATCTTTTCCCACGCATCATCCGCGGTGAAAATCCCGCCGACGCCGATGATGGGAAGTTGCCCGCGGGACTGGCGATAGAGATGGCGAATGACTTCGGTGCTGCGGTCGCGCAGTGGCCGGCCACTCAGACCGCCGGTTTCGGCATAAACGTTTTGCGCGGCAGCATCGCTGGTTTCGGGACGGGTGATTGTGGTGTTCGTCGCGACGATGCCGGCGATGTTGCCCGGGCCGGTGAGTTGCAGGATTTCGTCGAGCGCCTCGAAGCTGAGGTCGGGCGCGACTTTAACGAGAATCGGTTTCGGGGCTTGGCCGCGCGGGCGGGAATTTTGCACCTGCCGCAGCGCGGTGAAAATTTCATCCAACGCGACTTTGTCCTGGAGTTGGCGCAGGTTCGGCGTGTTGGGCGAGCTGACGTTGACGACGAAGAAATCCGCGAGGTCGCGCAACACGCGGAACGAGTTCGCATAATCATCGGCGGCTTGTTCGAGCGGCGTGATCTTGGATTTGCCAAGATTGATGCCGACGGGATGATTGGGCCAGCGCTGGAGCGTGCGCCAGTGTTGCAATTTTTCCGCCAGCGCTTGGGCGCCGTCGTTGTTGAAGCCCATGCGATTCACGATGGCTTCATCCGCAATCGCACGGAAAATGCGCGGAGGTGGATTGCCGGATTGCGCGTGCCACGTCACACCGCCCAGTTCAGTGAACCCAAAGCCCATCGCGGCCCAGGCAGGAAGTGCTTCCCCGAGTTTATCCATGCCGGCAGCGAGGCCGATGGGGTTGGGAAAATGCAGGCCGAAGAGGGTGGTCGGCAGTGGCGGCGCGGCGAGAAAGGTTTGCATCGCATCGCAGGCAAATTCATTCCGGCTTACCCAGTTGAGGGCGTGCAGCGTGCGGCCGTGAATTTCTTCCGCATTGAATTTGAACAGCCGGGGACGAATTGCCTGCCGATAGAACCAACTCATGCGCGGAATTCTCCGCAGCCGGAATGAAACTGTCGAGCCGGGAATCGATGCGGGCAGCCCGCGGGCCGCGTGAGTCGGCGTCAGGGTTCAACGTCGGCGCGTTCCAACACGCCCAGAATCAAATTGAAGGAATCGTACAAGGCGGCGAAGTCGCGCGCATCCACCGTGTATTTGCCGTCTTTGTTGGAGCGGACCGAAACATGGCCGTCGGCATAAAGAATTCCCACGTTCCGCTGGCGATGGTGCGTGCGCGGTGTGATACCGAAGGCGGAGAGTTCGTCGGCGCACAGGAACATGGAATCAATCACGAGTGCGCGGATGGGTTCGCCATTGCGGTTCTTGCCCAGTTGATCCAATTGCAAATGCGCGGAAGTTGGCGGCACGCCGGGCGGGTCGAATAATTGCGTGTTGCCACCGTGCCGGTAGTAATAACTGCCCTGGGCCTGGTTGGTGCCGACCTTGGCGAGTTCGGCTTCCGCGTTGATGAATTGATCCGGGCTCGGACAAAACAAGACGCGCGGCTGGCTGGCGAGATAGTGCGGCAGGGTCAATCCCAACGCCACGGGCGCACCACTGCGGAGCGATAGCAAACTCGTGGGCGCGCCGGTCGAAGGATACAGTTCCGCCGGACTGGTGAACGGCGGTGCTTTCGGGCCGAACGGAATTTTTCCACCGTGATCGTGCGCGTAGCTGGTGATGGCGATGCCGATTTGCCGCAAATTGGAAAGACAGACCGCGCGGCGGCTTTTCTCTTTCGCGGCCACCAAGGCCGGCAACAGCAACGCCGCCAGCAGTGCAATGATGGCGATGACCACCAGCAGCTCAATCAACGTGAAGGCGTGGCGCGGCCTGACGAGTGATTTCGATTTGGGCGTCGCGGCGAACATGAGATTCGGCTACGGCACTGGCCGCACCTGGTAGTAACGTTGTTGGAAGTTCGCGTTGGTGTCAACGAAGGGAAACGTGCCGGTGGCGTTCGTGACCACCCCCAAGCGGGTCCACGCTGTGGGAGCGGCGAACAAATTGGTGCTCGCAACGATTTCAAAGACGAGATTAGTTTCGCTTTGAATTGTCGCTTGAAACTGGCCGTTGGCGTAGCTGGCACTTTGGAACTTTGGCGCGAGCGTTGAATTCAAGCGCACGTGGTCCAGATCCCAGTAACCGCCTTGCAATTCAAAACTGACAGTGGAGAGAAATTGGATGCCGATTTTCTTCCCGGCCCACGCGTCTCCGGTTTGAACCACCGGAACGTTGACGTAACAATCCACGAAATGCGTGTTGTTGCTGAAGACGGTGGGCGTGTTGGTGAGAATGGTTGTCGCAACCGGCACGCGATTGCTGTTGGCGTCGCGGTAAAACAGACTTAATTCCAGCGTCACGCCTTCCAGCATGTTGCCGCCAGTGCCAATGACGCCGACCGTGAGTTGATATGACTTGCCGACCTCGTATGTGGCGTCGAATTCATGCGTGGGTTCGGTGTCGTTCCAATCCATGGACTCATAATCCTGGAACAAACACACCTCCGGCACCGCGAAGAGCCAGATCGCCTGCAACCCATCGCAGTTATCAATGTGATTGCTGGCGCTGGGGGCGGGATTGCGAAACGTTCCCGTCAATTGCGACCAGGTGAACGTTCCGCCGCCGTCGTCATACCAATCCGGCTTCGGAGTTTTGGCCCACGAATTGATATTCGGCGTCGGGAACAGCGCCGGGGGCGCTTCAAAGGAAGCGTTGGGAATCGTGATGAGCCCGGCGAGCAGCGCCGGAGCGAGCAATAGCGCGAGTGCGATTCCGCCAATTGCTGAAGTCCGGGGTAATCGCATTCGCAAGTCAGTTATTTCCGCCGGTTGCGGCGCAACGCAACCAACCCTGCGGCTCCGAGCAAACTCAGCGCGGTCGGTTCCGGCACGGCGGTCAAACGCACATTATCAATGTCCCAGTAGCCGTCGCCGACACCATAGACGGATTCGATTCTGATGCCGATGTGCTGCCCGGCCCAGGCATCGCCCGCTTGGACGGTCGGCAAGTTGACGGAATAATCAATCAGGTTGGCGCCGCTGGTCGGGAATGTTGCCGTCGAGTAGGTGATGATTGTCGGGGCACCGATGGTGATCATGTTTCCACCGTCGCGATAGTACAAGCTTAAACCCAGTTGCGAACCTTCGGTCATCGGGAAGCCCGAGAACCCTTTGCCGTAAACGCCGACTGTGAGCGAGTAGGATTTTCCGATTTCGAACGTCGCATCGAACTCGTGGCTGGGCGCGGGGTCGTTGTAATCCTGCGTTTCGTAATCCTGAAAAATGCCCGCTTGCGGCCAGGACAAAATGAACGCCGCTTGGAAGCCGTCCATGTTGCCGTACACCCCGGGACCGAAAAAGATGCCCGTCGTTTGATCCCAGAAAATACCGTAGTTGGTTTCCACGAAATCGAAATAGGCCGGCTTGGCCGGTTTCTGCCAGGAACTCACAAAGGTGGTGACATACGGATCTGTCATCGGCGCGCTCGGCGAATTGAACGAATGATTCGGCACATAAATCGGCTGAGCCGGCAACGTGTGACTCATCGTCAGCAATGTGGCTGCAATCGCGCCGCTCCAAAATAAGCGGCGGATGGAGTGTTTCGAGGTCGTGAAATGAGTGACGGTAGTGATTTGCATGGTAATGAAAGTTAGTCGGTTCGGAATGACTGAGTTCTGATTGCGGTGAAAATGCTATGGGCGGCGGCTGGTGACAACGAGGTACAACATGATGAATCGAGTTTAGGGTAAAACCGACGCCGCGGCAAAAGTTCTATTCAACGGCGGCATGAAAAAGTGTTCGTGCCGTTAAACGTAGAGTGCGTTCTTCAAGTCGCGCACCAGCACACTCAAAAACAAGTAGCGCCGATCCGGTTCGCGCTCGATGCACTTCAAAATGGCTTTCTCCAGGCCGGGGGGAATATCCGGATTCAACTGCCGCGGTAGCTTGAAATCCGAGCGGTCGGTTTGCGCCCGTAGAATTTCGGATGACGTCTCGCCCGGGAACGGTTTTTGATTGGTCAACAATTCGTAAGCCGTCACGCCAAACGCGAACACATCCACGCGCTGATCGATGGGTTGACCGGAAAGTTGTTCCGGCGCCATGTACGTGGGCGTGCCGGGATTTTTTGTCACCTTGAAAGGCTTCTCTGCGATTTCCTGAGCCAGATCGAAATCCACCAGCCGCACGGCGGCGTTGCGCGAGACAATCACGTTCTCCGGTTTGAAATCCAGGTGGATGTAGCCGCTTTCGTGGACATGTTCCAGCGCCTCGGCCATATCAATGAGGATTTGCGCCACGTTTTCCAGCAGCACCGCGTCGTGGCGCGCGTACAGCTCCTTCAAGTTCGCGCCCTCGACGTATTCCAGGCCGCAATAATGCGCGCCGTCAATCCGGCCATGTTCGAGGTAACCGATGATGGAATGATGCCCCTGACATTTTTCGAGCACTTCGCAACCGTTGAGAAAGCGCTTTTTGGCGGTGGAATCGCCGCGCAATTCCGGCAGCAACCGGCGCACGGCGCAATGTTTCCCCTTGGCGTCGCTGGCGAGCCAGATTTCGGCCATGCCGCCGGCGGCGATCAATTCGTGCAACTTGAATTTGCCGAACGGTCCCGGACCCGACGGCGATGTCGCACTCGTTTTGTTAAACAAACCAAACACAAAACCT
>CAZKMR010000066.1:0-23219 GCA_964553795.1 uncultured Bifidobacterium sp.
GTGAAAATCGTCGCGCTGCAATTCGACATCGCCTGGGAAAACAAGCCGGCGAACTTTGCGACGGTGCGTTCGTTGCTCGCGTCGGCGAAGCCCGAGGCGGGGTCGCTGGTGGCGCTGCCGGAAATGTTTGCCACCGGGTTCAGCATGAATGCGGCGGGCATCGCCGAAGCGGCCGGCGGCGCGACCGAACAGTTTCTGAAAGAGTTGGCGAAAGAGTTTCAGGTCGCGGTCATGGGCGGAGCGGCGGTTCGTGAGAGCGAAGGTAGAGTTTGCAATGAAGCGCTGGTCGTTTCTCCCGCAGGCGACCTGATTTGCCGGTATGAAAAGATGCGGCTCTTTGCGCCGGGGCACGAGGACCAACACTACGCCGCCGGCACGCAACCAACTGTCTTCAAGTGGGGCGATTGTTCGGCAAGTCCGTTCATTTGTTACGACCTGCGTTTTCCGGAAATTTTCCGCGACGTTGCCCGAAAAGCGCAGCCGGAGTTATTCGTCGTGATTGCGAATTTTCCCGCCAAGCGAATCACTCATTGGGTGCGTTTGCTGCAAGCGCGTGCAATCGAAAATCAAGCTTACGTCATGGGCGTGAATCGCGTGGGCACCGATCCGTTCTACGCTTACAACGGACGTTCGCTGATTATTGATCCACAGGGCGACATTCTGGCCGATGCCGGCGAGCGCGAAGGCATCATTGGCGCAACGTTGGATCTGGAAAATCTGAAGAAGTATCGCGCCGGCCTGCCGTTTCTGAACGATTTGCGGCCCGGGGCTTGAACTTTCGCCGCGTCAGGCCGGAGCATTGCGCCCGATTATTCTTGTGCCGGCTTCAAGGCCGGATCGCTCAAATCCAGCCGGTAGAGCATCTGGTTGTATTCGTACCGCGGCGTCGGATGCGGTCGGTCGGCAAAGGTCATGGTGTACGTGCCTTCGAACAACAGCACCGGCGAGTTGGCGGGCGTGAACTCCGGATGCAGGCGCGGGTTGTAAAACGTGTAATTGTCATGGCTCAATACTTTCACCGCCGGGCCCCACGGTCCGGTGGGAGCCGGGGCTTCCGCATACCACAGTTCGCCAAATGTCGAAGGTTTGCCGAACGCTTCCATAAAAACGGTCACCCAACGTTGGCGAAAGGAATTCCACGCAATGCTGCCGCTGTGCGGTTTCACAGTTTTTCCGTCCGGAGTTGAAAGCGTCGCTTGTGGCTTAAGCGCTTCCCAAGTGCGCGCATCCTGCCACGCTTCAAACGTCGCGGGACAACGAAAGCGTGGGAACGGGTCCCCGAACAAAACCCATTCGCGACCAGCGTCATCTTTCCAAAAAGCGGGATGGCCTTCCGGCACAAGCGGGCGCTTCGGCGTTTGCGCGGTTTTCGTCCAGAGCACGCGGAGCGGTTCGAAGTTCACCGTCTCGTCATTCCAAACGCAAAGGCCGAATTCGTACGCTTCGAGTGGCGGTTTGATTTTGGAATACGAGGCAACGAGTCGCGGCACGCCGTTCTTATCCGGCAAGCTCACATACGCGGTCAACCACGTGGGACCGTCACCCGGCATTTTTGCAACCGCACGCGCCAGACCTTTGTCATTGGTGAAATATTCCAGCTTCAAGCGCAGGGGCGGCTCAAAACTTTTCAGCGGCTGAATCGCGCTCGTCGCGCTGGTGGAATCAAAAATACCCAGCGGATAATTCGCCATCGTCGTGTCGCCCCACAACCAGAACATGCGCCCGCGATGCACCGCGTTTTGAATGCTGTCGCACCCGAGCACGCGCGACTCCGGCCAGTCGAGTTCACGGCCGAGCTTTTGACTCTCGGCGAACAAGCCTGCGCCGGTGATGCGCCCCAATCGCTTGGCGATGATGCCGCGCTTCACCTCGATGCGCAGCGTTTTGCCGGGCTCGGGTTTCAAGCGCACGCCGCGATAACCAAAACCGTCTGGCGCCACTTCGTAACCGTGCCCATGTACCTCGAACCACGTCTCCCGCCCCATGAGTTCTGGCGCATCAAAGGCAATAACCCCGGCGTTATCCGAGACAAATCGCATCTGGTGTGTGGTGCGCAATTCCACCAGCGGCACGGGCCAACCAGTTCCGGCTTCCACAATTTCGATGCGACATGGCGTGACTGCCGCGGCGATCACAGTGCCGGCGCCCGCCATCAGAATGGCGATGCCAAAGCGGAGTTGCGAAATTTTCATGGCGGGAAGTATCAGGTCGCGCGAAACCGCTGCGCCACCGGAATGCGCCGACCCGTACCGAAAGCGCGCGGTGACACTTTCAAGCCCGGCGCCGCCTGGCGGCGTTTGTATTCGCTGAACGTCACTTTGTTAATCACATCATTGACGACACTGGCATCAAACCCGCGCCGGATGATTTCGTCCTTCCCCAACAAATCCACGACATACAGTTGGAGAATCGCGTCGAGCACTTCATAGGGCGGCAACGAATCCTGATCCTTTTGGTCCGGCCGCAATTCCGCGCTCGGCGGCTTCGAAATGGAATCTTCCGGAATCACCACGCGGTCCCGATTGATCCAGCGCGCCAACGCGTAAACCTCCGTTTTGAACACGTCGGCAATCACGGCCAGCGCGCCGCACATGTCGCCATAAAGCGTGCAATAACCGACGGCCATTTCGGATTTATTGCCGGTGGTGAGCACCAGTGAACCGAACTTATTCGACAACGCCATCAGCGTCAGGCCGCGCAGGCGCGATTGCAAATTTTCCTCGGCTTCGTTCGGTTTAGTATTCGCGAACACTCGCGCCAACTGCCCTTCCATCGCTTTGAATGCGGGCTCAATCGCCAGCACTTCGTAGCGGATGCCAAGGTTCTTCGCGAGCGCTTCAGCATCGCTCAAACTGCCCTGACTCGAATAGCGCGCCGGCATCGAGACGCCCAGGACCTGTTCCGCGCCCAGCGCCGCGACGGCCAGCACGGCGACAATCGCGGAGTCAATGCCGCCCGACAAACCCAGCACGACGGATTTGAAGCCGCATTTCTGCACGTAATCCCGAATCCCGAGCGTCAGCGCGTGGAATAACAACTCCTCCCGCCCAGGCCAGTTCACGGCGCCGGATTCGGTGGCTTCATCCACCTCCACCACGAACGTGTCTTCGGCAAAACCTTTGGCGAGCGCCAGCACAGCGCCGCGCCGATCGAGCGCAACACTGTGACCGTCAAAAATCAATTCATCGTTCGCGCCAATCGCATTGACCTGCACCAGCGGAACGTTTTCATCGCGCGCCACGCGTTGCAGCATTGCGAGCCGTGTCTGCTCCTTACCCACGCTCCACGGCGACGCTGAAATGTTGAGAATGAGATCCGCGCCTTGCGCAATGAGTTCTTTCACCGGATCGCGCCGATATAATCGTTCCGGCCAGAAGTCCTCGTCATTCCAGATGTCCTCGCAAATGGTGATGCCCAGTTTGCGCCCGTTGAATTCAAACGGCGCGACCGTTTTCGCCGGCTCAAAATAACGATCCTCGTCAAAGACGTCGTACGTCGGCAGCAATGATTTGGTGGTGCGCCAAATCACGGCGCCGTTCTGAAGCACGGCGGCGGCATTGACGAGCGGACGACCGGGTCGGGCGAGGTTGCGATCCACAAACCCGAGGCACAGCGGAATGTTGCCTATTGCGGCTGCGACTTCCTGAAGCGCCGCAAGATTGGCGTCAATAAAATCAGGCCGGAGTAACAGGTCGCGCGGCGGGTAGCCGCACAGGAACAATTCCGGTGCGAGCACGAATTCCGCGCCGGCGCGCCCGAGTTGTTCATAGCCGGCGAGCAAACGATCCCGGTTGGCCGCATACGCGCCGATGGTTGAGTTGAGTTGCAGAACGCCAATGCGCACGGCAGCAAAAGTAACGAGGCGACGCGAAACTGCAACGGATTTGGCGCGCCCTCAATGCAACACCGGCGCGGGAGTGGACTGGGCGGCGGGGTCGGGTAGTTCGACCGAGCGAATCGCTTCGGCGAGTTTGGCGAGATGCGCTTCGAGCGTGTAACGCGCCAGAAACCGTTGCCGGAAGCTCTCGCCGGTTTCCGTCGTGAGCACGTTGAGCAAGGCGGCAGCGATCTCCTCGGGAGATTTGATTGCCACCAGCCCGGCGTAATCGGCGGGAAACATTTCCGGCAACGACCGCCAGCGCGTCGCCACCATCGGCAGACCGAACGCCATGGCCTCGATGATATTCACCGGTTGGTTTTCGCCGAGATAGTAAGTCGGGAAAACGAACAAATCGCATTGTTGCAACGCCCGTTCCTTTCCCGCCCCGGAAACGAATCCCAGATATTCGACCGCGCGTGCGCATTCGGGATCATTCAACAATTGGTCGAAGCGATGGCGTTCGCCGGCGCTGATAAATGTGCCCGCCGCCATCAGCTTGAACCGTACGTCGGATTTCTTCTCGGCCAGCGAGCGATTGACCAGAGCCACGGCACGGACCGCATCGAACAAGCCCTTTTCCTCCATGCAATGCGCCAGGAAGAGCACGCGCACGATTTGCGGATCGCCGCCGGTTTCGTGCAAATCGGCCGCGGACAAGGTTCGGCCGGCGAGTAATTTTTCGCGCGCCGCAAAGCGCGCCAGCCGGCGCGGCAGGATTTTTTGCCGGAACTCGGGACACGGATCGGGGATGCCGTTGCTCACGACGCGCACGCGTTGCGGCAGCAGTTTTTCGGCGTCCGCGATGTTGTAGCGGGACAACACGATGCTGAGGTCCACTTGTTTCGCGAAGCGGTAGGTCATGGCGCGCGCGGGCATTTGCACGGATGTTTCGAGCCATTTGCCCAACCCCGCCGCGTGCCAATGCAGAATGACGCGTTTGAAAAACGGGCGGCACAGGAACAGCACCATCCAATCGCGGTACAGCGCCGATTTTTTCCCGGGCGCGGGGATGAAGTAAAAATTATCCACGCCGTAGCGGAAGCGACACCAGATGGCTTCGAGACAATAGAACAACAGCCGTAGCAGTTTGATGCCTTGAAAGCCGCCGATGTCCTCCAGCCGCAAGGAGAGTCGCGTGTTGACGTGGTAACATTCGATTCCGAGGTCGGGCCCGGGATTTGCCTCGGGCATCACCTTGGGGTTGCGGCGGCGGCGATCGCCCCCGAGGCCCTGCAACATCAATTGCACCATGTAGCTTTGCCCGTGCAACGGCGGCGGGGTGTGGGCAAAAACGAGCAACTTCATCTGCGGTTCAAAACCTGGTTGTCGCTGGATCGCGGCACAACCGGCCATCTGATTTCCGCTGTCAAAGTGACGCAACGCTTCCGGCAAGAGAAGTCTTTTCTTGAACCGGGTAAATGAATGGTAACACTCCCGGGAAGTTTTCCCGGAAGATACGGAGCACGGGAAATTTGAAATCCACCGGCTCGTGGCGTAAGCATTCTGCGCCAAGGAGCGACAGCCAGAGTTTTGATGAAACGCATGCACGTGTTGCACACCCCTCTGCTCGTCACGGACTATGACGAGTTGGCCGCGACCTGCCGGCACTGGGCCGCCGAACCGCGCTGCCGTTTGGTGGAGTTCGTCAATACGCAAATCGTCACAATGCAGCGGCACGAACCGGAATTTCGCGAAACGATGCGCGCTTATGATGAATTGATCCCCGACGGCATGCCGTTGGTGTGGTGTTTGAATCGCGCCGGCGCGCAACTCAAGGATCGGGTTTACGGGCCGACGTTCATGCGGCGCTTTCTCTCAACCGTTCCGCCTGAAACAACGCATTACTTGCTCGGGGGTTCTGCCGAATGCGGCCGCCGACTGCGGGCCGCGTTTCCGAACGTGAATTTTGTGGGCAGCTACCATGGGCGTTGCGAAGCGGATGGCACGCTGACCGGAACAGCAGAAACGGAAGTCATCGCCGAACTGAATCGTTTGAGTCCGGACTTTATCTGGGTCGGGTTTGGCACGCCGAAGCAGCAATTGTGGGCGCAGAGGCACAAGGAGCAATTGCGGCGGGGCGTCGTGCTGACGGTGGGATTTGCGTTTGACGCCAATGCCGGAATGAAACCGGATGCCCCCGCTTGGATGCAACGCAGCGGGTTAACGTGGTTCTACCGGATGATTTCCGAGCCGCGCCGCCTGATTCCCCGCTATTTGAAGTGGAATTCGTTGTTTTTGTTCTACTTGCTCCGCGACGGTTGGCGGGGGCGGGCGTGGGGAAATTCCCTGTAATTTATTTGAGCAAACCGGACTTTTTCAGTATCCAAGAGCTTGGCTAAAGATGTAATGGCAATGAGCAACCCAACCGCGCAACCACACTATGACGGTTTATCGGAGGAAATTCGATCTTACTGGCGGCAACTTCCCGACAAAGGCTTGTTCTTCGGGCTGCTGCTTGTGTGGGCGCTGCTGTTTCAGTTTCTCGGCAACTCTTCGTTTGGCTACGTTCCGTCGGCCTCGTTGTTCAAGTTCATGGCAGTGGCCTACAACACCGAAAGCGTGACCGCCGATGACGGCCACGGTAATCTCATCCCGTTTCTGGTGCTCGGCATTCTCTGGTGGAAGCGCGACGATTTACTGGCCAAACCCCTGCGGACCTGGTGGCCGGCGTTGATCCTGGTCCTGCTCGGACTGGTGCTGCACATGGTCGGTTACGTGGTGCAACAACAGCGGCTTTCCATTGTCGGACTTTTTGTCGGACTCTACGGCTTGACCGGTTTGGTGTGGGGCCTGAATTGGTTGAAGGCGACCTTCTTTCCGTTCTTCCTGTTTGCATTCATGGTTCCGCTGGGCTCGTTGACGGAGAAGATCACGTTCCCACTTCGCCTCATGGTCACCTGGGTGGTGGAACATCTGTTCAACGACCTGCTCGGCGTCGGAGTAATTCGCGCCGGAACGCAACTGTTCAATCCCATGGGAACGTATCAATACGAAGTTGCCGCCGCGTGCGGCGGCATGCGCAGTTTGATCGCCATCTTTCTGATCTCCATAACGTATGGTTTTCTTGTGTTCCGGTCGCCATGGAAACGCCTGGTCATGGTGGCGGCCTCCCTGCCGCTCGCGGTCATTGGCAACGTCGTCCGCCTTTCCTTCATCGTCGCCGCCGGAGAAATCGGCGGGCAGGAAATGGGCAATAAAGTTCATGACGATACCTTCATCAGCATTTTGCCGTATATTCCCGCCATTCTCGGCGTGATGTACATCGGCCGCTTCCTGGAAAAAACCGAACCCGGCCTTGCCACCAACCTGACTCCCGCTAAAACCACATGAACCGCAACAAATGGATTCTGGCCTTGGTGACCGTGCTGCTCATCGGCGGCAGCGCGCTGGTATTGGCGCATTACAAGTCCATCCAACGGCTGGGCGACCCCGGCGTCAAGACCCGCCCCATTCCCGGCAGTCACAACCTCGAAGTCGTCCTGCCGGAAAGCGTGCTCGACTACGTTTATCAGTGGGTGCCGCAATCGGAAATTGTCACGAACGTCCTGCCGCAGGATACATCCTACGGCCAATGCTTTTATGTCACACCGGACACAAATTTCGGCGTGCAACTCAACGTGGTCTTGATGGGCACGGACCGTGCCAGCCTGCACAAACCACAGTTCTGCCTCACCGGCCAGGGCTGGAACATCACGCAAACTGAAGTCGTGTCGGTCCCGATGGCAAAACCCGAACCGTACGATCTGCCGGTGATCAAGCTCACAGCCGCGCGCACCGTGAAACAACAGGACGGTCGCGAACAAACCTTGAGCGGCATCTACGTTTATTGGTACGTGTGCGACGACAAGATCAGCGCCAGCCCGACCGGTTCGGATCGCATGTGGTCCATCGCCCGCAACCTCATCACCACCGGCGTGCTGGAGCGCTGGGCCTACATTTCCTATTTCGCTGTGTGTCCCCCCGGCATGGAGGACGCCACCTTTGACCGGGTCAAAAAAGTGATTGCCGCTTCCGTGCCGGAATTCCAAATTCCCCATGGGAATGTTGTCGGCAATCAGAAGCCGTAACCCTGAACCATCGTCATCATGCTTCGTCGTGACCGCCAGATGCGGATGCAGCTCCATCAGTTGATGGACGCGTGTATTTTCGCCGTCAGCTTCTGGCTGGCGTATGAACTCCGCGCCTCGGAGCATATTCAGGAGTGGTTGAAACTCCCGGCCATCGCGCCATTTGAAAATTTCTTCTGGCACTATCTGGTTCTGATTCCCGTCTCGCCCTTGGTGCTCGAGGCACAGGGATTTTACGACCGCCCGCTGATTTGTCCGCGCCGCCATACGTTGCTGCAACTCTTCAAAGGCTGCCTGGTGATTTCCGTCGGACTTACGCTCGCATTGTATTTCTCGCGCCTGCAAATTGCGCGCTTCGTCCCGCTGGGTTTTGGCGTGATTGCCTTCTCCCTGGTTTATCTGAAAGAAGAACTGCTGACCTTCGCCGCCAAAAGCAGGTTGGCCCAGAATCAATTCCGCCGGCGCTTCATTCTGCTCGGCACGCCGGAGGAAACCGCCAAAATGCGCGAAGAAATCCGCCGCCGTCCCGAATCGGGCGTCGAGATCGTGCAGGAAATGGATCTGAAAAAGATTGAGCTGGAGAAATTCATCGAGATTCTCCACGAACGCGCCATTAACGGGGTCATTCTCAGCACGCGCCACGCGCACTTCGACCGCGCCGAATTGGTCGTCAACGCCTGCGAAATCGAAGGCGTGGAAACCTGGCTCGTCGCCGACTTTTTCAACACCAGCATCTCCAGCACGAGCCTGGATGACTTTTACGGTCGCCCGGTGCTGGTGTTCCGCTCCACGCCAGAATCCTCCTGGCAAAGCGTGCTGAAACAACTCATGGACTTTGCCGGCGCACTGTTCCTGCTAATCGCCTCCACCCCGCTGCTGGCGATTGTCGCCTTGCTCGTCAAATTCACCTCCCCCGGACCGGTATTCTTCCGGCAACTTCGCTCCGGCTTGAACGGCGCCCCCTTCACGATTTATAAGTTCCGCACCATGGCGACCAATGCCGAGCAAATTAAACACGAGCTGGCCGCGATGAATGAAATGAGCGGCCCGGTGTTCAAGATCACCAAAGACCCGCGGATTACTCCCATCGGCAAATGGCTGCGTAAATTCAGCATTGATGAGCTGCCGCAACTGTTCAATGTCCTGCGTGGCGATATGAGCCTCGTCGGACCGCGGCCCCTGCCCGTGGACGAAACCAAGCGCATCAACGATCACGCGCATCGGCGGCGGCTGAGCGTCAAGCCGGGCTTAACCTGTCTGTGGCAAGTCAGCGGGCGCAACCAGATCAAAGATTTCGGCGACTGGGTGCGGCTCGACTTGGAATACATCGACAACTGGTCGTTGTGGCTGGACTTGAAGATTCTCTTCCGCACGATTCCCGCCGTGTTCTGTGGCTCGGGCGCGAAATGAGCATCGCCCCTACTCATCGCAGTTCGTTTTCCTTCACTTATGAAACCCAATTCCCCCGTCTCCATCGTCACGGGCGCCGCCGGCTTTCTTGGCTCGCACCTGACTGATTTGCTACTGGCACGCGGCCACAAAGTCATCGGGCTTGATAACTTCGTCACCGGCCACAAAGCCAACCTCGCGCACTTGCGCGGCAACCGAAACTTCCGGTTCATCCCGCAGGATATTTGCGAACCCATTACCGTCACCGGTCCGGTTCATTACGTCTGGAACTTTGCATCACCCGCGAGCCCGATTGACTATCTCCAAATCCCGATTCCCACACTCAAAGTCGGCTCCTTCGGAACGTATCAAACGCTGGAACTGGCCCGCCGCAAGAAGGCGCGCTTTCTCACCGCGTCCACCTCGGAAGTGTATGGCGATCCGTTGGTGCATCCGCAGACCGAGGAATACTGGGGCAACGTCAACACCATCGGCCCGCGTGGTTGCTACGACGAAGCCAAACGTTTCTCCGAAGCCCTCGTGATGGCGTATCATCGCACGCACAAACTGGAAACCCGCATCGTTCGCATCTTCAACACCTACGGCCCGCGCATGCGCCTCAACGACGGCCGGGTCGTGCCCGCCTTCATCAGCCAGGCGTTAACCGGACAACCGATCACCGTGTTCGGTAAAGGCAAACAAACGCGTAGCTTCTGTTACGTTGCCGACCTGATTGAAGGCATTTATCGGCTCATGATGAGCAACCATCATTTACCCGTGAACATTGGCAATCCACGCGAAATGACGATGCTCGAATTCGCTGCTGCCATTCTCAAAGCCACTGGCGCGCGCAGCAAAATCATCTACAAGCCCTTGCCGCAAGACGACCCGAAGCAACGTCGCCCCGACATCACCAAAGCCCGGCGGCTGTTGAAATGGGAGCCCAAAGTGCAGTTGGCCGAAGGCATCGCCCAAACCATCGAGTATTTCCGCGGTAAAGTTTGAGCCATGCTCCTCGTGGCGCTATGTGCCGGAGTAGCGGGATTGCTCTGGTTCGGACTCTGGCAACGCGATCGGCGCCAACCAGTCGAGCCCCGCCATTGGCTGACGATTCTCGTCGCCACCGGTCTTCTGTGCCGGTTGAGTTTTGTTTTCTTCACGCCGACCTTTTACGCGCCCGACGAGGAATCGCATTACAAATACGTTCAGCATCTCGTCGAACAACGGGCATTTCCCATTCAAACCAGCAAGCTCGGCGAATACACCAACGACTTCGAATACAACCAGCCGCCGCTGTATTATCTGATCCTCACACCGTTTTTCTGGCTCGGGCAAACGGCATTCGGCTCAGTCACCGCCACCGTCCTGCTGATGCGACTCGTCTCGGTGTTGTTCTGGGGCGTGAATGTCTGGCTTGCCACCGTCTGGCTACGCCGCTTGGAGATCAATAATCTATTCGTGAGGTTCTTCGTCCTCGGGATGGTTTGTTTATTACCCACGTACGTTTTCGTTTCATCGGTTGTGAACAACGACAATCTGCTCGCAACCCTGGGCGGAGCCTTGTTGTGCCTGTTGGCCCGGCGCAAATCGGATTGGCAGAATTCCATCGTTACCGGTCTCGTACTGGGCATGGCCTTGTTGACCAAGCAATCCGCTTGCGTCTTCGTGCCGGCGATTGTGCTCCTGGCGCTGTGGGATGCTTCGCAAAAACGCGTGCCGTGGAAGAATGCCATCGCTCGCATTGCCATCATTGGCGGCGGCTCGGCTTTGTTGTTCTTGCCCCGCGCCTGGTGGAATTACAAAACCTACGGCAGTTTGACTCCGGAATTTTTGATTCTCGCCCCGATCCCGTGGCCATCCTTTTTCCACGGCCTCGCCGCCACTGCCCACAACATGCTGAAAACATTCTGGGCCGCGTCGGGCATCACCAACAACATTGCCTATCCGTTCCCGTTAATCGGCATGGGATTGATGGGGCTTTGCGTGCTGGCCCAACAAGAGGGCGTTCGCTCGCACCCCGCCGCGGACAACTCAACATCCGGACTGAGCAGCGCCATGATCTGGGCGCTGACGATTACCGTGGTGATCAACATCGGACTGGTGCTACGCTTCGGCTACATCTCCGGCATGGGCCAGGGACGACATCTTTTCCCGGTGTTGTTTCCGCTGGCGCTGGTGCTGGCGTCGGGATTGCGACCGTTCCCCATCAAGCATTTCACCACGCACGCGGTCGGATTTTGGATCGCTTACGCCGGAATTTTTACCGCATATAGCCTGACGCGTTTTCCCTGAGCCGGTTTCGGAACGCGTCAAAAACCCGGGTTGCGCTTTAACACCAGTATCTGCCCTTCCTGCGGCGGCAACCAACGCGGGTAGTCGTTCGTTGCGATCGGTGTAAATCCCTCGATGTTTCCCATCGTAATGGTGTATTTCACCGTGCTCGCCCAGTTGGTGGCCAGACTCGTGTGATTGTACAAATACCAACCGTTATATTCGAACCCACCATCAATGTCCGCCGGCTGCACCTCCGGCTTGGCTAGCAACGTCTTTAGCGCGTCCCACCGGGCGCGATTCCAGGCCAGGTAATCACGCGTCCCGGCGACAGCGAATAGTCCAGTGATCGCAATGAGCCCAATCGCCAATCCTGCCCGCAACGGAGCAAACTTGAATTCGCGATTCCCGAATGCGACGGCGATAAACGCCAGTAAAAACGCAGTCACCGGAATCAGGTAGCGATCAAAGAATCCACTCATCAGGAATGGCACGAGGTACACCCCGGCGCAGAGCAGCAAAAAAACGCCGATCAGTTCATTTGTGTCGCCGATAACAAATCGTCCGGTGCGAAACGCCGCCGCGATGTGCCGTGTCAATTTAACCACCAGAACAATTGCCATCACGAGGCTTAAGCCTGTAATGACAATCCAAAAAACAACCGGCACGGCGGGCGCATGCGGGAGTTGCAAATCGAAGAGGTCGCGCAACGTGATCGGTCCAATGCCCTGCGGGATAATGACGTTGTTGTGCACCGGCATCAGCGAAGGTCGCAGCACGAAGCGCCCGGCGGTCACGACCAGAAAAACCATGATTACCACGCGCACCGCCAGACTCGGTGCGGCTGTTCCCGCGCGTTCCTTCCACGGCAACAACACCAGCAGCGGTGCGAGAAACCAGCCCAGATACATCAGCATGCTCCAACCGTAGTAGGCCACGTTGATGGGAATGCGCAGTGGGTCGCCCAGCACCGCCCACAAGCGTTCCGTTCGCATCGTGTTCGCCGGCGCTTTGCCCGTCGCCTTCAGCCAGTATTGAAACGCAATGAGAACTCCCAGACACACCACCATCGGCAGAATCATTCGTCCCAGTTGACCTTTCTGAAACCCGAACTTCAACCAGAGTGCGATTCCGAAAGCCACCGGCAGACACAGACCCATCTGGCGCGAGAGCACAGCCAGCACCGCAAAACCAGTCGCGTATATCAGGTCGCGCTTTGACTCCGATTGCAGATTTCGCACGAAGAAGAAAACCGAAAGCAAGGCGATGGTGGTAAACGGAACATCGGCCATGTAAGTGTTGGAAAGGGCGAAATAGATGGGATTCCAGGCCAACGCGGCAGCGCCAACCAACGCCAGCCTGCGCGACTTGCCCAACTGCCGGATCAGCGCATACAGGGCAAAGACTCCAACCAGCGCCAGCACCAGCGTGGAAAATCGCAGCGCGGTGAACGAGAACCCTTGCGGCAAACAAAACAGCGCGCCCCACACCGCATGTGTGAACAACGTCATTTCGGTCCAGCCCGTCGGATGATAGCCCTTTCCTTCCGCCAGATCTTTGGCCGTCAGCCCCCAGGACCAATCGTCATTCAGTGGAAATTCCCCCACCGGTCGAACCACGGCCACTGCCAACAGCCATACCACCATTACCAACAGCAAATCAATCGCGGTGCTGCGGGAAAAGAATTGGAATGACTGCGATTCGCCTGCTTCGTGAGAATGCCCCGGATGGTTCGTGTCCATGATGCCGGCAGAGTTCAGCAATCAGCCGGTCCAAAGTCAAGGAGTGCAGTGCAGCCAAAGTCCGTTACTTCACGCCAAGTTAGCGCAGCACGGTCGCCGCTGCGGCCGTCAGTTTGAGAATACTGTTGGGAAACAATCCCAGGTAAAGCATGCCGGCAATGCAGCCGAAGACAACCAGCCGAATCGGATGCGACATCGTCACCGGACCAAGATCCGGCGCTTGCTTGGACCAATAAATCGCCCGGATTACTCCAAAGTAATAGTAAAGCGAGATGACCACGCCGATCAGCGCGACAAACGCCAGCCCGTAATAAAGCGAGTTGGTTGCGCCCTGTTCCACCACGGCTTTCAGCAACAGGAATTTGCCAAAGAAACCCGCCAGCGGCGGGATGCCCGCGAGCGACACCATTGCCAACGTCATCGTGCCGGCCAGCAAGGGCGAGCGTTGATGCAATCCGGCCAATCCGGAAATGTCTTCCGCATTCAAATGGCGTAGCACCACCGCAATAACTGTGAACGCCGCAACCGTCGTGAACAGGTAGCCACCCAGGTAATACAAAACGGCTGAGCCGCCCGCGGCGGAATCAGCGGGATTCGCTGCCATCGCCGCCACGCCAAGCAGGAGATAACCCGCATGCGCGATACTCGAATAACCGAGCAAGCGCTTGAGACTCCGTTGCGGAATCGCGCACAAGTTGCCGTAGAGAATCGTCACGCCGGAAATGGCAATCAACAGATTCGTCCACTGCGCCGTTATGTCCGGAATCGCCGTGAATAGAAAGCGGAGCAACAAGACAATTCCCGCCGCCTTGGAGCCCACCGCGAGAAAAGCGGTCGTCGGCGCCGGCGACCCCTGATACACGTCCGGCGTCCAGATCTGAAACGGAAACGCGGCGATCTTGAATCCCAGCCCGACGAGAATGAACAGCACGCCCAGCAGGAAGACTTTGTTACCGGCAAAGTTTCCGGCCACCATCGCGAGTTCCGTGAAGTTGAATTTGCCAGTCGTGCCCCACACCAGCGCAATCCCGTAAATCATAAAAGCGGACGACAACGCGCCCAGAATGAGATATTTCACTCCGGCCTCCAACGCCGCCACCTTGCCGCGCGTAAAACTCGTCAGCACGTAAAATGTCACCGTGATGAGTTCGATGGAAACAAAGAGCAGCGCGAAATCATTCGCCGACGCCGCGAACAACATTCCGGCCAGCGCAAAAATAATCAGTGAATAATACTCGGAAATACCCGCCGCGATTCGGTCGGAAAACTCCACTGCCAGCACCAGCACCAGTACTCCGGCCAACAAAAAGAATCGCTTGAAGAAGACGGACAAGCTGTCTTGCACAAACATGCCGCCGAAGGCATCGCCTATCGAAGCACAACTGCAATTGTTGGTAAAACTGTTCAGGAACAGGAGTCCGAGCGCCACCGCGGCCGCATAACCCAGCGCGCGCTTGCGTTCGGCAGGCAGCCACAAATCGGCGAGCAACACCAGCAGGCCCAGTGCAACGACCGACAATTCCAATGTCATCAAGGACAGATTCATTTCGTCTCCACGAGTACTACCGTCGTCGTCGGCACTGGATCGGCGGGCTTGACCGTCGCCATGGTCACGATTTGTTCTGTGACGGGTGTTATCTTTTCTGTCAGCAATTTCGGGAAGAATCCGAACACCAACAGACTCGCGATTAATATGGCGTAGGGCACTTTGCGCCAGAGATCGGCATCCGAAAGATTGGCCCATTTCTCTGTCATCTCGCCATGCAACGCCGCCCGCACCGCGCGCAGCATGTAAATCGCGCCGATCAACAACGCGCCCCAAACGGCAAACACAGTCACCATGCGCAACGCCGGCACTTGCCACGCGCCAAAGAACACACTCACTTCACCGACAAAGTTAAAGAAGCCAGGCAACCCGCAACCTGCCATCGCCGCCATCACGAAGGCCACACCGATGAAGCGCAGTCTCTTCGCCAGCCCGCCGAGTTCGTTCATCTCGAGTGTGCCGGTTTGATTGTAAATGTAACCGCTCAAGCCGAAGGTCAGCGCCGCGAGGAATCCGTGCGCCACCATAATCACCACCGCGCCAGTCACGCCGATGAGGTTCAAGCTCGCGATGCCGAGGAAAATCATGCCCATGTGCGCCACGCTGGAATTACCGATGAGCAGGTTGAGGTTCTTCTGGCGCATCGCCACCCAACCGACATAAAGCACATTGCCGAGCGCGAGCCAGGCAATCAGTTGCAGATGACCTTGCGCTGCTTCGGGGCAGAACGGAATCGCCACGCGGATCAAACCGTAAAGCCCGAACTTCTTCAACACGCCCGCGTGCAGCATCGCCGTCGCGCTTGGGGCTGAACCATAGCCCAACGCCGCCCACGAGTGGAAAGGCCAGAGTGAAACGAGAATTCCAAAACCCAGCAGCAACAGCGGAAACACAAACATCTGCGCGCTCTTCGCCATCGTGTTTTCCGCGAAGTATTTCGTCAGCGTCGGAATGTCAAACGTGCGGACGTCAGCGGGCAGTTGCAGATAAAGCGCAATCAACCCGATCAACGCCAGCAACGCACCGATGCTGAGATACAGTGTGATCTGAAACGTCGCGTAATTCTTTTTCTCCCCGCGTCCCCACACGCCAATCATGATAAACGTCGGCACGAGCGCGAGTTCGTGGAAGAAGTAGAAGAAGAAGAGATCGAGCGACATGAACGCGCCGAGAATCCCGCCCGTCATCACGAGCAGCAGGATGTAAAATTCCTTTTCGCGCGATTTGATTTCAAACGAACAGCACGCCGCCGCGAACGCCACAATCGCACCCATCAACACCAGTCCGACATTCAAGCCATCCACGCCAAACTTGCACGCGATGCCGAGCGATTCCGCGCCGAGTCCCGGAATCGTGCTGACAAATTTGTAACCGTTCGCATCCGGCGTCGCGCTGTTGAACTGCCAGAACATGAATACCGCCAGCAGCATCGTGACGCCCGTCACACCCACCGCCGTCGCCCGCGTAGTGACGGCCAAGTTGCGCGGCACAAACGCCAGCGCGATCGCTGCCAGTAACGGCAGAGCAAAGATTAATGTCAGCGTCGTCATCTAAGTTATTTTCCCAACACGAACCACAGCACCACCGCCACGCCGAGCACGAACAGGAAGGCGTAGGTCTGGAGATTGCCAGTCTGGACCAGGCGCAACGCCCGGCCTGTCAAATCTGTTCCGCCGCGCACGAGGCCGATGCAAAAGCCCTCGACGATCCAGCGATCAATCCAATCGGCAATCGCCGCAATGGCGTTGTGGATGCGAATGACCGTGGCTTCGTAGAGTTCATCGAAATAAAAGCGATTCTTCATCGCCTCGGAAAGTGCGCCGAGTTTCTCCGTCAGCGGATCAGTCTTGGCGTTCGCGTAGAGCTTCCACGCGGTAAACAAACCGATAGCGAATGCCACCAGTCCGCTGCCCGCCGCGACTGGCGCGTGTTGGAAGGGATAAAGCAGTTGCGCCACGAAACCGTGCGGATGATCGCCGCCCGGTTTCAGCACATTGGCAAACAGCGCTTCGATGCCGATGAATCCGGCCACGACACTCAACCCCGCCAGAATTCGCAATGGCCACACCATGACGCCGGGAGATTCGTGCGCATGATCCACGTCGTGCGATTTTGCTGCACCGTAGAAGGTCACGAACACCAGCCGGAACATGTAGAACGTGGTCAACAACGCCACGCCCACACCCAAAATAAACAATGGCATGCTGTGTTCATGCGCCGCTGCCAGAATCGCGTCCTTCGAGAAAAAGCCGCTTAACGGCCATACGCCCGCTAGCGCCAGCGTGCCGACCATGAATGTCCAGAACGTCACGGGCATTTTCTTGCGGAGCGCGCCCATCTTCCAGATGTCCTGCTCGTGGTGCATCGCGTGAATCACCGAGCCTGCGCCGAGGAACAACAACGCCTTGAAGAATGCGTGCGTCGTCAGATGGAACATCCCGGCGTGCGGCGCGGTAAGACCGACGGCCATGACCATGTAACCGAGTTGCGAGAGCGTCGAGTAAGCGAGAATGCGTTTGATGTCATTCTGCTGAACCGCAATCAGCGCCGCGAGCAACGCGGTGAAACCACCAATCCACGCGATAACGGTGAGCGCGTCCGGCGTGAAGATGAAGAACACGCGGCACAACATGTAAACACCGGCGGCCACCATCGTCGCGGCGTGGATGAGCGCACTGACGGGTGTCGGGCCTTCCATCGCGTCCGGCAACCAGACGTGCAGCGGAAATTGCGCGGATTTGCCGACCGCGCCGCAGAAGATTAGCAACCCCGCAATGGTCGCCGCGCCACCGAGGGCGGCGATTGCATTGCCGGATTTCAATTCTGAAAAATTCAATGAACCCACCAGCGTGAAGATCATCAAGATGCCGAGAATGAAGCCGAAGTCGCCGAGCCGATTTGTCAGAAACGCCTTCTTCGCCGCATCTGCCGCGCTGGCTTTCTCGAACCAGAATCCAATGAGCAGGTAGCTCGACACACCAACCAGTTCCCAGAAGATGAACATCTGGAGGAAATTGTTCGCGAGCACGATGCCGAGCATCGAGAACGTGAACAGGCTCAGGCACGCAAAGAAGCGCGAGAAGCCCGGGTCTTCGTGCATGTAACCATACGAATAGATGTGAATGGCGCTGCCGACACCGGTAACAACGAGCAGCATCATCAGACTCAGCGCGTCGAGCTTGATGCCAAAGTCCACATTCAAACTGCCGATGGAGAGCCAGTTGACGGAAAGTTCGCGCGCTTCCCAACCGCCGAATTTGATCAGCGCCAGCGTGAAAACAAATCCGGTGACAATCGCGCCGATGGACAGTGTCGCGCTGACCGCTTTATTGCGCAGGGTGAACAGCGTGATTACTCCCGCCGCCAGTAGCGGCAGGAACAGGATCAGCCAAGGTAACGTTTCCAGATTCATTATCGGGATCGAAAACATTGAACATCCAACATCGAACATCCAACATCGAAAGCAGCCGCGCGCCGAGCTTTGGATGTTCGGCGTTGGGTGTTGGATGTTGGATGTTTTCTCATCAGCTCAATACTTCATGCTCGACAGGTCTTCGACATGCGCCGTCTGGCGTTTGCGATACAGCGCCACGATCAGCGCGAGGCCGACCGCCACTTCCGCCGCCGCCACGGTAATGATGAAAAACACCATTACCTGGCCGTTGAGGTTGTCGTTGAACCGCGAGAAAGAAACGAGCGCGAGATTCGCCGAGTTGAGCATCAACTCCAGCGACATATAGATCACAATCAGATTCCGGCGCGTAATCACGCCGAGCAATCCCAGCGCGAACAGCAGCGCGCTGACCACCAGATAATGTTCGAGGCCTACGTTCATTTGGTTCAGCCACGAAAAGGCACAGCAGGCACAAAATAGAATCTCTTTTGCGCTTTTTGTGTTTCTTTGTGGCAAATCGTCATTTCAAATCTTTCTTACTGAGCAAAATCACGCCCACCATCGCCACCAGCAGCAGGATGGAAACGATTTCAAACGGCAACAGATATTTCGTGAACAGCATTGTGCCGAGCGCGGCGGTATCGCCCACAACTTCGCCGGTCAAATCTTTTCCGGGCCGCGTTGCCACCAATGCGCGAATGAGCACGCCGACGATGGCCGCCACTGCAAGCAATCCCGTGATGAAGCCGGTTTTCTTGATCTTGCGCCGCTCTTCTTCTTTGAGGTCGAGCAACATGATCACGAACAGGAACAACACCATCACGGCGCCCGCATAAACCACCACCTGCACTGCCGCCAGAAAGAACGCGCGCAACAGCACAAACAATCCCGCCATCGAGATGATGGTGAGCACGAGAAACATCGCGCTCGTGACCGGATTGCGACTGAACGGATTCGCCACTACCAGCGAGCCGAAAACCAGCGTCGCGATTGCGAAGACGTAAAACAGGATGTCAGGGATTGCCATGCTCAACGATTCTGAAACCACGAACGAAAACCCATGGACATGAATGAAACTGCAACACACTGCGGGTCATAGACCCGCGCTCCGGAGCGCGCCTCTGCGAGGCGCAGCAACCGCCTTTGCGAAATCAATTCGTGTTGATTCGTGTCCATTCGTGGTCGCCCTAGACCTTCACGGGAAAACTTTCCTGCGCCTTCGCCTCTTCGGCTTTGTGTTTCCACTTCTGAATGCCGGCGTGCGTGCCGCCGAGCGCGAGGAGCTTTTCCTTGTTGTAAACCATTTCCTTCCGACTCGTG
The DNA here is from genome assembly GCA_964553795.1 of uncultured Bifidobacterium sp. Lineage (GTDB taxonomy): Bacteria > Verrucomicrobiota > Verrucomicrobiia > Limisphaerales > JADLHS01 > JADLHS01. The sequence goes on from CAZKMR010000066.1 coordinate 19,610, forward strand.
CCCGTGAGCGAATAATCCTTCTGCAAAAAGATCGCTTCCTCGGGGCAGACTTCCTGACAGAAGCCGCAGAAGATGCACCGCAGCATGTTGATCTCGAATTCCTGCGGCATCTTCTCCGCGTTCGGGCGATCCGCAATCTGTCCCGCCGGGCCGGGTGGCGTAATTTTAATCGCCTTGGGCGGGCAGACGAATTCGCACAACTGGCAGCTCACGCACTTCGTGTTGCCCTCCTGATCCTTCACGAGATACGGCGCGCCGCGATAACCCGGCGGCACGACCCATTTCTCTTCCGGATACTGCATCGTCACCTTCTTGCGGAAGACGTGACGCAGCGTGACTTTGAATCCGCCAATAATGGCCGGCAGGTAAAGCCGCTCGAATAGATTCAGAGGTTTGCGTTTGACGATCATTTCAAATCGGGATTCTCATTAGCACCCGGCTTTAGCCGGGTGAAGGAGCGATCTGGATGGGAAAACCGTTTCAACGGTTTTCCTCCTCATGCCAGGTTAATCCATAGCGCTCGACAAATTGTTTCAATTCTTCGGTAAAAGTCTTTTTCTGGTGATGGTGCTCCTGGTTCGAGATGTAACCGCAAACATCATCCACACCCGAATGCGAAACTGAAAACGCGCCATAGCCCCGTTGCCAGCCGAATTTTCCGGGAATCAAATTGTTCTCATTCACCCAATGCGACGATTCGCCCTTTAACCATTGAACCACCTCATCCATTGCCCGGCTCGCGGGTAAATCTATCAGGACATGCGTATGATCGGCATTCACGAAATTGATCTTCATGTAGATACCCTTCCCTTTCGCATAATTATGCAAGTGCGCAGAAACCTTCGCCGCTGCAGGTTTTGGCAGAAGCGGACGACGCTCAATCGTGGCCCAAACGATGTGCAACCAACAGCGGGTGTAAGAATGGAGGGGCATAGAATAATCATGAGTTACACCCGTTCTCAATATCGAGTCGTGAAACCGTTAAAACGGTTTCACTAGCGCTTCGCACTGCGCACACCCGGCTAAAGCCGGGTGCTAATGAGAGCGCTGCGCTGGATTTTCGGTAAGGCTCTTGCAAGGCTATGTTTGTCGCGGCTTTCATTTCCCACTCCTCCACCACAACCACACCGCAGTTATCAAAATGTTTGCCAGCGCGATGGGAATGAACCGCAACCAACCGAGGTTCATCAGTTGATCATATCGAAACCGCGGCCACATCCAGCGAATCCACACGAACAAAACCAAGAACGCGAAAACTTTTCCGAGGAAAATGCCGATGTGCAACAACCCGCCGAGCAGCGTCGTCGCCGGTTGATCCAATCCCCACCACGGCAACGTCCAGCCGCCGAGGAACAACGTCACCATGATGGCCGATACCAGAATCATCGCCGCGTATTCGCCCATGAAAAACATCGCGAACTTGATTGAGCTGTATTCGATGTTGTAACCGCCGGCGAGTTCCTGCTCGGCTTCGGGCATGTCAAAGGGAGTGCGGTTCGTTTCCGCAAATGAAGCGACGAGGAAGATGCAGAACGCGAGGAAGGTCATCGGGGTTTGCAGCACGAACCAGTTCGGCAGGAAGCCGAATTGCGTGCCGGTTTGCGCGGCGATGACGTCGCTCAGGTTCAGGCTGCCGACGTAGAGGAAAATCGGGATGACGCTCATGCCCATCGCGATTTCGTAGGAAATCATCTGCGCCGTGGAACGGATACCGCCGAGAAACGGAAACTTGGAATTACTCGCGTAACCCGCCAGCACGATGCTGTAAACGCCGAGCGACACGATGCCGAACGTGTAGAGAATCCCGACGTTCAAATCGGCGAGGACCATTTTCTCGCCGCCCAGATTTGAGCCGAAGGGAATCACGGCGAGATTCAGAATCGCCGGAATGAGCGCAATCATCGGCGCGAGCGTGAAGAACACTTTGCGCACGTGTGCCGGGGTAATTTCTTCTTTGAAGAATGCCTTGATGCCGTCCGCCGCCGGTTGCAACAAGCCGAACGGCCCGACGCGATTCGGCCCGACGCGATCTTGAATCCACGCGCACAGCCGGCGTTCCAGCACGACCGTGTACGCCACCATCGTCATCATGATGGCAAAGCACGCGACCGCTTTCAGCCCGGTGAAAATCACCGCCTGCGTCGTCGCATCCAGATTGTTGAACCACTCAATCATTTCAAATCTCTACTGGGTAGGGTCGGCGCGCTGCGCCGACCGGACGCCGCAGCGCGGCGTCCCTACCATCAAATCTTCACTGTCGCGCCCGTATCGCCCAATGCCGCCCACGTCAGCCCGTTGAACGCCGGCACATCTTTCGCCATCTCGTTGAACAAGCCTTCAATAGTCAGGAAACCGTTCTTGCCGGTGACGTTGTAAACCAGGTCGTGCAGGAAATCCCACTCGGGCCGCGCGTCGCCCTTGGGCTGGACGGCTTGCATGAATTTCTGCACGCGACCTTTGGTGTTCGTGAACGTGCCGCGCTTTTCGGCGTGCGCGCAACCGGGCAACAAATAATGCGCCGCCGCGGTGGTCACGTTCGGCAAAATATCGCTGACGATCAACGTCTCCAATTTGCCGAGCAACTCCGCGCTAAGACCGTGTTTCGTGACATCTTCGCCGAATACAACGAGCGTCTTGATTTTCCCGCTGGCGATTCCGTCCGCGATCTTCGGCAGATTGATGCCCATCTCGCTGAAGCAAATTCCCGTGAGCCGCGCGCCGTTGGTGTTCGGATTCTTGTCCGCGCTGACGAGCAGATTATCCGCGTCGCCCACGCGCTCAATGGAATCGCTGAGCGCGCCGAGCTTCGCTTTAAGTTTGCTCAGCAACCAAAGTTCTTCGTTGGTTTGACGAGCCGACGCGACCATCGCCACCGACCCTGCCGGCGCTTGCTTGAGCTTCTCCGCAATTTCACTCAACGCCGCCGTCCACGAAGATTTCTGCCCGCGCACCAGCACGTCTTTCAACCGATCTTCACGCTGAATCCATTTGTAATTCAACCGACCCGCATCGCACATCCACGTGGCATTGACCGCGTCATTCTCGCGCGGCGTGTAGCGATACATTTTTTCCTCGCGCGAACTGATGAGCGTATTGCACCCCGTGGCGCAACTCGTACAGACGCTCTTGGTCTCCTTGAGAAACCATACGCGCATCTGAAAACGAAAATCCTTCGACGTCAACGCGCCCACCGGACAAATGTCCACGGTGTTGAGCGTGTAATTGTTGTCGAACGGCATCCCCGGATAGGTCGCAATCGTGTTGTAACTGCCGCGATTCATGATGCCGAGCGCGTCATCGCCCGCCACGTCGCGCGTGAACCGAATGCACCGCGTGCAAAGAATGCAACGTTCCGCATCGAGCATGATGCGCGGCCCGAGATCCACCGCCTTGGGCTTGTGAACCTTCGCCTCGACGAAGCGGCTGCCGCTCTGGCCGTAGTCCAGCGAGTATTCCTGGAGCTTGCATTCGCCAGCCTGGTCGCAGATTGGGCAATCGAGCGGGTGATTGATGAGCAGCGATTCCAACACGCCCTCGCGCATTTGTTTCACGCTCGGCGTCTTGGTGTAAATCTCCATGCCGGGCGAAATCGGCGTGGCGCAGGCGATGG
>CAZKMR010000066.1:23319-25151 GCA_964553795.1 uncultured Bifidobacterium sp.
GGCGTCTTGGTGTAAATCTCCATGCCGGGCGAAATCGGCGTGGCGCAGGCGATGGCCGGGCGCGGCGACTTCGCAATCTTCGGCGTGCCGTCAGGGTTCATCACCGGCTTGCGATCCGGGCCAAGTGCGGGCGTGCCGAACTCGACGAGGCACATACGGCAGTTGCCGGCGATGGGCAGCTTCGGATGATAACAATAATGCGGCACGTCGGTGCGCGCGGCGTCGCAAGCCTGAATCATCGTCGTGGGCACGAGCTTGCCAGTATGATCTGGTGAGAGCTTCGGCACTTCGATTTCGCGCCCGTCCACCTTCACCTTGATCTTGTCGATCGCGGGCGGCGCGGGCTTCGTTTCAGTTGTTGCGACGGTTGACATTGGCTTAACTCAGGCGGTCTCTCCAGCTTTGCGGACGGCGGCTGAGGTGAAAAACGGAAACAATCTGAATGCGATCGGGCAGTTCGCGGTATAGGAGCCGATACGGGAAAGGAAACACCCGACAGCCACGCACCGGCCCTTCAAAGACAGGCCACCATTCCGGATGCTGGCAAATACGCTCGCCAGCTTCCCGAACGGCGTCGAGAAACAATCTTCCCAAACCTGGCTGTCTTTCATCATAAAAACTTGCGGCCTCAGCCAACTCAATCTCGGCAATGCTGAGATAGGTCAGCCGCTTCATCTCACTTCACTTTCCGATACGCATCCTTCAAAACATCGGCTGCTTCACGTTCAGTCAACTTGCCGGCATCATACGCCGCGCAACGATCCAACGCTTCACGCTTCCACGCGGCCTCAATTTCCGGCGAACCTTCTTCGGGTTCGAGACTGAGCAACAACTTTTCGACCAGCACCGCGCGTTCTTTCGTCGGCAACGAAAGCGCTTCGATAAAAACTGATTCAGTCATGGCGCTCATGGCGTTTCCTTTCTCAGTGTGCGGCGGCGGCTAAATTCTTTTCTTTTGCGGGATCAGCTTGCCGGTTGCGCGCTTCATCCGCTGCGCCTTTGGCGACAAAATCTTCGCGGAACTTGGCGACAAAACTTTGCACCGGCCACGAACAGGCTTCGCCGAATGCGCAGATCGTGCGACCGCCGGGAATATTGTTCGCGATCTTCTCGAGATAATCCGCGTCGCCTTTGCGACCGTGACCGTGCGTGAGGCGATGCAAGGTCTTGCTCATCCACAGCGAACCTTCGCGGCAGGGCGTGCATTGGCCGCAGCTTTCGTGCGCGTAGAATTCGCTGATATTCGCCAGCGCTTCGACAATGTCCACGCTGTCGTCCATCACAATGATCGCGCTGGAGCCGGACATCGTGCCCGCCGCCATGAGCGAATCGAAATCGTAAGGCAAATCGAGCACGTCGGTCTCCACTTCGACGTCCTTGCCGTCCACCTTGCGCTTGAGTTTGAACTTCTCGCCCGCCTTCAGAACCTTCGAGGACGAACCGCCGGGAATGATCGCCTTCAGTTTGCGCCCATCCAGCAGGCCACCGCCGAAGTCCGGATGATTGATGAGTTCGCCCAACGTGACTTTGCCGACTTCGATTTCGTAATAGCCGGGACGTTTCACCTGACCGCTCAAGCTCACGATGCGCGTGCCGGTGTTGTTCGGCGTGCCAAGCTTCGCGTATTCCGCGCCACCCATCGTGACGATATGCTTCACATGGCAAAGCGTCTCGACGTTGTTGACGATGGTCGGACACATGTAGAGCCCGAGCACGGCCGGGAAATACGGCGGCTTGATGCGCGGATAAGGTCGCTTGCCTTCGAGCGATTCGATGAGACCGGTTTCCTCACCACAGATGTAAGCACCCGCGCCGCGATGCACGTAGATTTC
>CAZKMR010000067.1:0-9077 GCA_964553795.1 uncultured Bifidobacterium sp.
TGCATCGCGTTAACGAGACAAAGCCCTTCCTGCACGGCGCTCTTGGCAACGAGCTTTTCAATGGTGTCGGTGATTCTGATGAACCCGCGGCGGTCCGGCACTTCGAACCAGAGATGTTCGGTGAGGTGTTTCATAGCGAAAGTTTAACCACGGATGGACACGGATGAACACGGATTTCAGCGGCGCGAAGGCTCGCAATGTTCACTGCGGTGGCGCGCGACTCAGGGAAGTAATGTGGACCGATAAAAGCGATTCGTTCCGGAGACCGGCGGCAGGGCGAATTCGAAGACTCCGTTGCTGGGATAATTCGTGCTGACGGAAATCCAATTCACGAGGTTGGTCGAAGTTTCAACGGCGTAAGGAAAGTCGTCGGAGCCGGTGAATTGAATGGTGGGCGGCGAGCCGGGCTGGATGCTGCCGACGGAATCCTCGCGCAGCCGAGCGAGCAATTGGCTAGGCAATTGCTCGTAGGCTTCGTCGGTGAGGCCGCGAATGCGTTGGAAATCGGTGCTTTGATTGAGCCACGGAGCGGCGCTGCTCAATTCGGGCGTGGCTAACCAATTGCCCGGATTGCGGAAGACTTGTCCGGGCTGGGTGGCGCGAAGGGCGGCCAGGCTTTGAAGGACGGCGGTCACTTCGGCTGACGATGCGACGAGCGAGAGCGAAGCAAAAACCGGCGCTTGCCCCAACGCCAGTTGCAACTCAGTCGAGATGTTGGTCAAAACGACGAGCCCGTCGAGCGTGTCCTGCCAATGGTTGAGGTTCGGTTCGTTCACCGAGAGCAGATCGCGCGGCGAGTTGGTGTTAAGCAGTGTTTGGATGAACGCGACCAGCGACCAATCGTTGGTGGGATGGGTGTGGGCGGCGGATTCGGGGGCGTGACCGGACCAGTTTTGCCACGTGAGGGGTGAGGCGGCGGCGGCTTTGAGATAGAGGGTTTGCCAGGGCGTACCGCGATGAATGCGGCCGAGGATTTCGGCGGACAGTGGCGCGTTCGTCGGGAACGTCCAAGCAGAGGAGGACGTGGCCAACGGATCTTTGACCGCGGGATCGTAGGCATGGGGATCAAATTGCACTGCGCCCGGGTCAATTTGCCACGGGCGATAGCGGTCGTTTTTGTATCCCAAGTTTTCAAGTTGGATTTGGGGGGACGGAGAAGGTGGGTCAAAGAAGCGAACTCCGCCGGATTTTTCGCGATTGAACAACTCGTCCGACAGGGAGTGAACCAAGGGATCGTTGGCCTGCCAAAGCATCGGGATGGAGAAGCGGAAAGCCGGAGTGAACGGCACCGTGTTGGTGCCGGGCGTCGTGCTGTTCATGAAGGCGTTGAAGTTGGCGACAGCCGCGTCAACGCTGCTGGGGGTAAATACTCCGTAGGAACGCCAGCGGCCGTCCGATAAGTCCACTCCGCCTTGGGCGCCGCGGGAGATGAGAATTTGATGCAGCACACCGATTCGCCCCGACAGTTTCCCCGACGGTAGGGTGTTTGTGCACCAGAGTTGTTCAAACGGATCGCCCGACGCGCCCAGTGGCCTGCTGAACACGTCCGTCAGATTGGTTTGCGCGCTCATTCCGCCCAGCAAGACGTAGTCAATGATCTGTCCCGTCATGTCGTCCACGATGCGGGCGTGAATGCGGTTGGTGATGGCAAAGCCCCAACGCGGCGCGAGCAATTCCTGCGAGGTGTCAAAGAGCGCGACATTCGTGGGACTGACAAAACCATTTGCGCCCAGGTTCGGCAAATAACCCACGATGGGCAGTGCCGGTAGGTTAGTCCGCAGCAAGACGAGAAATGATTTGTTGTTGCTTTGCGCGGTGAACTTCGGCCAGTCATTCGTGCTGAACGAATCGCCCATTACGTAGTTGGCGGTGAAATTCACGCCGAGGTCGTTGGTGAGCGAAACGGAGCAATGATTGGTCACGCGGATGCTAACCGATCGGGTGTAGTTCGAGGCGTAAGAATTCCAGAATTCCACGCCCATCGGCACGGTGAGGGACATCACGAAGAACTGGTTGGTTTGAGTGATGGCGCCCGGGGCACCGGCTTTGACCAATTGCACTTTGCGGCTCAATTGGAATTCGGTTTCCATCGAGAACTCGTTGAAGTTGGGCAGACCCTGGCGCGCGCCGATGACGAGCGGCACGCCGAAGATCAGCGCGTCGCCGCTGGGGGGAATCAGTGCGGGCGCATTGGGGGTGGCCGTCAAGTCGAGCAAGGGCAAGCCGGCGAGATCGCTGGCGTTGGTGACCAGCACATAGTCGCAGATGAACACGACGTTGTTACTGACGCCAAAGCGCGGTCGGAAAACGGTGGGAAGATTATCGGGAGAATCGGGCGTGGTTTCCCAAAGGTTGGCGGCGACTTGCAAGAGGCGATGGACGGCGGGCGTGTATTGGTTCGTCGGGTAAATCTGAATTTGTTGGAGCGGCAATCCGAATTCTCTTTGCAACAGCCGGGAGCTGAGATGATTGAAGAACTGGACGGCGTTGGTGGTCGGAAGCTCGGCTCGCGCGGGAGAATGGAGTTGGAGCAGCAGCAACCAAAGCAATAAACCGTCCGGAAGGAAACTTCCCCTCGCTCGAATGAATTGCGCCCTGCCGCTCATGCCGGCTCGACTATCGCAGGAGCGTTCTGGTTGGCGAGTCAAAATTGACCCGATTTCCGTTGAGATTCGCGATGGTTTGAAATCGTGACGAGGGGCAATTCTTCCGGCAGAGTGAACGCATGGCACACGCGAATTGCAAAATCGTTCTCGTCACGGCACCGAATCTCAAAGTCGCGCGGCAACTGGCCCAAGCCGCCCTGACCGCGCGGCTCATCGCGTGCGCGAATCTCGTGCCGCGAATCGAATCGCATTATCGCTGGCAGGGCAAGTTGGAGCGCGGTAACGAGGTGCTGCTGATGATGAAAACGACGGCCCGACGTTTGGCCGCGTTGGAGCAACTGGTTGCGGCGAATCATCCTTATGAGACGCCGGAGTTTGTGGTGCTGAACCTGGCGGGCGGCGCGAAGAAATATCTGGCCTGGTTACGCGAATCCTGTGCGTGAGCGCGCGGGGTTGCGCCGGGCGGAATCTCTGGTAAAAATTAATCTATGGCCCCGTCGGACATTATCGCCGTCGTGTTGCTGGTCCTGCTCGGGCTGGTGTTGGGAGGGGGGATCGCAATGTGTTATCTGGTGCGGCGGCATTTGCGGCGGCAGCGTCGCTGGGGCAACTCAGACGAGCAACAGGAGGCGATTGCCCGGCAGTTCTCGCGTTTCAATCTGGTTTCCTATCATCCCGTTCAAGCGCGCCGCCCTTCGCGCTGGCTCGCCATTCGGAGTCGCGACACGCACGCGGTGCAATTGGCGCTGGGCTTGCATGATGCGCGGCCCTGTTCGTGGACCGAAGGGATGTTTCTGTCGCGGCAATTGTTCATCGCACCGCCGGTCAACGGTTGGACGTTGGTGTTCGGCGCTGGTTTGCCCGCGCCGGACGATGACGTGGATGTCTGCTACCGGTTTTTGCGCGAACTCAGTCGGAAGCTGGGGCACGTGCAATTTTTCCAGGCGGAATCGGTATTGCAACAACACGCCTGGGCGCAATTGGAATCCGGGCGCGTGCGCCGGGCCTACGCGTGGGCGGGCACGACGTTGTGGAATCAAGGCGTCAAGACGCCGGAGGAAATTGCGCTCGCGATGAATTGTTTTGCCTACGGCGAAAATCCCGGCTGCGACGACTGGATGGTGGCGGATCACATCGTGGCGAACGTGGACAAAGTCTCCCAACTCGCGCAACGCTGGAGTCTCGATCCCGCCGAGATTGACGGGCGCGTCTTCGCCCGCCAACACGGTGTCGCCGGCCACACGCCACGCTCGAATCTGCGCTAAGGGCTCGCGCCGCCGCGCGGCACTGGTTCAATCTTCGGGAAGCGGCTTGCCTTTGGTTTCCGGCAGGAAGAACAACGCCACCAATCCCAGCAGGAACACAGCGCTCATGTAGGTGGCGGCATTACGAAACGCTTCAATCTTGGCTTCCGGCGTGGTGGCCCCCGCTTTCAACGTGGCTTGAAGTTTGCCGAGTGTGAACGGTCCGCTGGCCGCGAGAAATCTGCCCACGTTGTAGCAAAAGCTCGTGCCCGTGCTGCGCAGGCGCGTCGGAAAAAGTTCCGGCAGATAAATCGCGAACCCGGCAAACAAAGCCAGTTGGCACGCGCCCATGACACCGCTCATCCAGATGTCGGCCTTGCCATTGAAAAACTGGAAGTAGCCGATCGTGGCCAGCATGGCCAGGACGTAAGCGATGGCAAAGGCGCGTTTGCGTCCGGTGGCCTCGGCCAATTTTGTCATGGCCAACATTCCGATGAACGCGCCAATGTTGAACACGATGGAATTGATGCCGATCCAGATGCCTTTCGCGCCCGCGATTTGTTCGGCCGGCAGATTCTGCGCGCGCAATGAATTCTCGATGACCGGGCCGACCAGTTCCGGCGCGAAAAATCCGATGCCCCACAGGCCGATGACTCCCGCCACGCACAGCAACATCCCGCCCAGCGCCGAACGGCGCCAGCGCGCTTCGCCCAGCAACGAGCGATACGAACCAAAGGCGGCGCCGGTTTTGCGTCCGGCTTCGCGCGCGAGCACCCACTTCTCAGGTTCTTTGAGTTTGAATTGGATGAAGACGCACAGGAACGCGGGGATCGCGCCCACAAGGAACATGAGTTTCCATGACCACGCCGGAGTGATGGTGCCGTTGGCCACCAGTTTGCCGACGCCCATGCTGATGAGACCGGCGGTCACGTTGCCCACGGCGGACAATGCCTGCAACATGCCGAGCGCGCCGGTGCGCGAGCGGTCCGGCAAGGAATCCGCGATCAACGCCACCGCCAGCCCGAACACACCGCCGACGCCGAGACCGGTCACAAACCGGTAACACGCGAAATCAATCCATCCCACCGACAACGCCGAAAGGCCGGTGAACAACGAGTACATCAGCACGGTGACCGTGAGCGTTTTGGCCCGGCCAATCCGGTCGCCGACCGCGCCGAAAATCAATCCGCCGGTGGCCCAGCCCGCGACGAAAATTGCCGTGGCGTAGCCGCCGTATTCGTTGGGATCCCAGCCCGGCGGGAGCAGGTTGGCCATCGCCGAGTTGCGCGCCAGAATGAAAAGCTGTTGATCCAGGCAGTCAAACAACCAGGCCAACGAGGCCATCGCGAAAACAAACCAATGATATGGCGTCAAGCCGCGCCACCAGGGAATGCCCGCGCCAGCCAACGAATTTGGGGTGCTCATGGGCGCGGAGTATTGCGAGAAACCCCGGCGATGGCAAACGCTTGCTCACGGTGCGGCGGATAAAAAATTGGTGATGCGGCGCAGAAATTCGCTCGGCGCTTCGGCGTGCAGCCAATGGCCGGCCGCCGGAATTGTTTCGATTTTCGCAGCCGGAAAGAGGTTTTTGATCAAATCAAAATCTTCGCTGCGCACATAATCAGATTTTCCACCGCGCACAAAGAGAGTCGGACCGGTGAACGTTTGTTCGAGGGGAAGCGCAGCGCGAATCTGATGATAGTTGGCGCGAATCGCGGCGACGTTTGGTTTCCACTTCATCTGCCCCGCGTCGTCGCGCCCGATGTTTTTCAGGAGAAACTGCCGAATCGCCTTGTCTGGCGCCACGCTTTCGAGCGCGGCGTCCACTTCACTGCGCTGCTGGAATTGACTCAGATCGAGCGCGTGCATCGTGTGCAGCATTTCCGCATAGCGGGGCGGATAAGCGCGCGGCGCCATGTCGGCGACAATCAACTTCTCCGTCAGGTCAGGATAGAGCTGCGCAAAGCGCATCGCCACTTTGCCGCCCATGGAATGGCCGAGCAGATGGATTGAACTGAAATTCCGGTCGCGCGCGAACTCCGCCACGTCGCCGGCCATGAGGTCATAGTCAAATTCAGCGGCATGCGGAGAGCGACCGTGATTGCGCAGGTCGAGCAGGCAGACTTGAAATTGTCCTGCGAGTGCCTGTGCGTGCGACATCCAATTATCCAGCGAACCTAACAATCCATGCAGAATAACCAGCGGTGGTCCGTTGCCGACGACGTGATGATTCAGCTTCATCGCGTCAAGATATCACTTCGCGACGTTCGGTGAGTTGCTCGGCTTGTTCCTTGCGTTTTTCATCGAGCAATTTGTTTTGCGCGGCATCGAGAACTTTGAGGAGGTCGGTGGCTTCGAGCAGGCGCGGCGCGCTGACATAATTTGCGCCGGCCGCGTAGAGCGTCGGAATGTCGGACAGCAATTCTGCGTGAACGACAATCTGCGCGGTGGGATTCAATTCGCGCACCTGCCGCAGAATCTTCAAGTTGCTCGCGCCTTTGAGAATCGAGTTGGGCAGCGAACAAACGATGATTTCCGCGCTCGCCACACCCGCGTGTTCCAAGACATCGCGGCGTGCGATGTCGCCATAGACCACTTGCACGTCGCGGCGACGGAGGCGCTCGTAAACCTGCGGATTGAAATCCACCACGAGCACTTCCTTGAGCAGCGCCGGTTTCTCGCGGGTGATTTCTTCGAGCAACGAGCTCGCCGTCCACGAAAAACCGAGCAGACAGATTTTCTTCGGCGGCTTTTCATCGGTTTTCTCCGGCTTGTATTCGTCGAGATCGCGGAAACCGAGGCGCCGCAACCACGGCGTGGCTTTGGCGAGAATGAAATCGTTTTTGAGAATCGCGTACGTGGAATCGATTGCGAGGAAGACAAACGCAAACGTCGCGATGCCGAGCGTTTCCTCCGAGACGTCGCCGGAATTCACGCCAAGCAAGAGCAGCACGAGGGAAAGTTCGCTGAGTTGCGCGAGGTTGATGGCGGGTAACAGGCTGACCCGAAATCCTTGCCGCATGAAATAGAGCGGCGGGAAAATGGTGACGATGCGACTCGCGATCAGGAACAGCGAGAAGATCAACATCCAGAGGAGATAATTCCACGTCGGCACGGGAATCTTTAAGCCCAGTCCGACGAAAAACAGCGTGACGAAGAAATCACGGAGGCTCGTGACTTTGGCGACGACATCCAGCGTGTATGGGAACGTGGAAATCATGATACCTGCGATCAACGCGCCCATTTCGCGCGATAGATTGAGTTCGCCCGCCAAGCCCGCCAGGGAAAAGCACCAGGCAAGTGCGCCAACGAGCACGAGTTCCGGTTGGCGCGCGACGAATTTGAACAGCGGCGGCAACACATAGCGACTGACCACGAACGCCACCGCAATGAGAATGGCGACATTGCGTAACGCCACCAGCAGCACGCCGACGGACGGTTCTTTGAGATTCGGCTGAACGGCGAGGAAGAGAATCGTGGCGAGGTCTTGCAGCACCATGACGCCGAGCGTGACGCGGCCGGCAAGCGTTTCGAGCTCGCGCTTCTCGTAGAGGATTTTGACGATGATGACCGTACTGCTCATTGCTGCGGCGACGGCGAGATAAAACGCTTCCAGCTTGGTGCTCGTGGGTCCAACCAGTGCGAAGAAACCCCAGCCGAGAAAAATGCACCCGGCGATTTGCGCGAGCGAGGTGACGGTGATGACCTTCCCGGCGTTGATCATCTTTTTGAGATCGATTTCCAACCCGATCATGAAGAGCAGCAGCGAGAGGCCGATGCTGGAGATCGTGTTGATCGAGTCCACGTCCGTGACCCATTGGCAGACGTGCGGTCCGACGATGAACCCGGCGGCGAGGTACGCGAGCAGGAGCGGTTGTCGCGCCACCTGCGAGATTACCGCGATGACCCACGCTGCAATAATGCAGATGGCAATGTCACTGACGATGCCGGCCAAACAATTTTAATCGGGTTGAGGTTCTGAGTTGCGGACGTCTTAACGAGCCGCCGCGCGTGGCGCGTGCAACACTTCCAGCGCGCGCAACGTCGCCGCACTGCGGGTTTCCACGCCCAGGTTCTGAAAAATCTCGAGCAAATGCTTTTTCACCGTGGACTCGCTGATGCCGAGAATCGCCGCGATATCACCATTCGTCTTGCCCTGCGCCACCCACAGCAACACTTCGGCAACGCGCGGCGTGAGATTAAGCTTCAACAGCGGCTCAAAAGAAGAAAAATCCGGTTTGAACTCGCGATTGCCGGTTTGATCGGCGCGCAACAGTCGGGCGTTGATGGCTTCGAGCAAATCGAGCCGCGCGACTGGTTTGGTCAAATAATCGTCCGCGCCGAGGTTCATGCCGCTGCGCAAATCCTCCTTCTCGCCTTTCGCGGTGAGAAAAATAAATGGGATTGATGCCAGCGCCGCATCGTCGCGCAACGCCGCCAGCACGCCGTGACCGTCCAATTCCGGCATCATGACATCGCACAGAATCAAATCGGGCTTCTCCCGCTTAGCGGCTTCAAGGCCAACGCGACCGTTCTCCGCGCCAATGGGTTGGAACTTTTCGAGCTTTAGAATCGTGAGCAGATTCCGCCGCATCTCGGGTTCGTCTTCGATCACTAGAATCTTTTTCATGGCAAAGTTGAGAGAGAGTTTGTGTTGAGAGTTGAGTGGGCGTCGTCAGCAGGCTTTCTTGAGGAGATACTCGCGCAAGCCACTGAGCATGCGACTTTGTTCATCTGCCGCCGCGTAGATCGCTTTGAAATCTGATTCGTTGAGAAAACCTTGATTGCGGCCAATGAACGATTGGGAGACGACTTCGAAGAGTGACCCGGCAGCGATCTCGACAAAGCGCGCGTAGTCGGAATGTGAGTGGCGTGCTGAACCTTCCGCGATGTTGGATGAGATGGAAACTGCGGCGCGCCGCATTTGACTGGTTAAACCGAATCGTTCCTCGTCCGGGAATGCGCGCGTCAGTTGATAAACTAGATCGGCGAAATGGATCGCCTTCTGCCAGGTCTCAAGTTTTTCAAAGTTAAACATATTCACGCTTTCTTCGATTCCAGTTTTTAATTCAGTCGCGTTGCTGCGATGCCTAACCACTCAACTCTCAACTCAAACGCTCTCTCAACTCTTTTGCAAACAACGGCAGTCGCACGATGACCGTTGTTCCGCGTCCAACGGTGCTTTCGACTTTGATTTTGCCGCGATGCATTTCGACGCAGCGTTTTA
>CAZKMR010000067.1:9177-24060 GCA_964553795.1 uncultured Bifidobacterium sp.
CCAACGGTGCTTTCGACTTTGATTTTGCCGCGATGCATTTCGACGCAGCGTTTTACGATGGTTAAACCCAGACCGGTGCCGGGCACTTGACCGGCGTTGCGCCCGCGGAAGAACGCGTTGAACAGTTGTTCCAAATCCGCCTCGGGAATGCCCATGCCGTGATCGCGGATGCGGCAGACTGCGGTGTCGCCGTCGCGCTCAATGTCCCAATGCACCGGACTGCCGGCGGGGGAATACTTTGCCGCATTGGACAGCAGGTTCGTGAACACGTGTTGCAACAAACGTTCATCGCCGAACGCCTCCTTGGCGTCTTCCGGCGCGGAAATCTGGAACGGACATTTGGCGTTGGTGGCCGATTGCAATTCATCCACCAGCCGTCGCGCGAAGGACAGAAAATCCAGCGGTGCGGGTTGAAAATTCAGTCGCCCGGCTTCCGCCATGCCCAGCACGAGCACTTCTTCCATCAGGTCCGCCATGCGCCGCGTGTTCTTGCGAATGGATTGCAATTGTTCGCGACGATCTTCGGGGTCGAGTTGATCGAGGTAATTGTCGAGAATTTCTGCCGACGACATGATTACGCCGAGTGGCGTGCGGAATTCGTGCGACACCATCGAAACGAACCGGCTCTTGAGCTGGCCGAGTTCTTTCTCGCGGGCGAGAGTTTTCAACAACTCCGCTTCGGCGGCTTTGCGTTGGGAAATGTCATTCACCGCCGCTTGAATGATGCGTTTGCCGCCCCATTGAATGCGCGTGAGAATCACTTCGACCGGAATATCTTCGCCGGTCTTGCGCCGCGCAACCCATTCAAAGCGCACGTGGCCTTTGGTGAGACATTCCTGAATGTACTTTTGCGCAAGGGTGGCGGTGTCATCGCCGTTCGGCTGAATCGGCGGCGAAGTTTTGCTCGGATGCAAACCCAACAATTCATCGGGCGAATCGTAGCCGAGCATCTGGACGACGGCGGGATTCACTTCGAGATACTGATGTTCATCGTGCAACATCACGCCCTGGCTCGAAGCTTCGAACAACGCGCGGAATTTTTCTTCCGATTCGCGCAACAATTGTTCCGAACGTGCGCGATGCGATTCCTCCAACGCCAGCGACACCATCGCCGCGAGCGAGGACGCGAAATCAATTTCCTCCGCCGACCATTCGCGCGCCGGACCAATGTGTTCGTGACAAATCACGCCGACCACTTCACCGCGCACCCAGACCGGCACATCAAGCAGCGAGGTGATGCCAAGCGGCTTGAGATAAGATTCAACGAGGCCTGAAGTGGCGGGATGCGTGAGCACGTCGCTGGCGGCAATCGGACGTTTCGCCGCGAGGGCCGTAAAATATGCCGGCGAATCGCTGGCCGACAATCGCGTGCCTTTGAATGCTTCGTTCACCGTGTTGGACGAGCCGAGGTGGAGCAGTTCGCACACGAGCGCGGAATCATTTTCCTGTAAGGACCAATAGCTCACGCGCGCAATCTCCATTGTACTCGCGGCTGAGGCGGTGATTTGCCGAATCGCTTTATCAAACTCCGATTTATCCGAGCGTGCCAAACGCAGCAACACGTCGCGATGTTTTTGAATCTGTTCGCTGCGACGGCGCAGATTTTCCTCGGTGCGTTTGTGTTCGGTGTTGTCAATGATGCTGGCGCGCAGCAAGGTTCGACCTTCACTTGGCAAACGCACGAGACGCACTTCCGTCGGCACAATGCGCCCTGAGCGTTGCTGATGCAGCCACTCGAACTTCGGCGTTTTCCCGGCGACAGCCTGATTGATCCAATCTCGGGCGGCGTCCGCGGAACGGCGTCCATCCGGTTGAAACTCGGGACTGACATCCGCCGGGCCGATGCGTTTCAGCTCTTCCTCCGTGCAGCCATAGAGCTTGAGCGCATGTTGATTCGAACTGAGAAACTTTCCGGTGTCGCCGTCAAACACCACAATCGCTTCCGGTGCATGTTCAAGAATGGTGCGCAAGCGCGCTTCGCTTGCCGTCAGTTCCGTCGTGCGTTCCGTGATGCGTTGTTCGAGCGACGTGTTGAGCTTTTTGATTTCATCCTCGGCCTGCTTGCGCTCCGTGATGTCGGACACCGAGCCGACGTGATACAACACCTGGCCGCTGTATTCATCGCGCACGGCAATCGAGTTGTTCAATCCCCACCAATGCGTGCCGTCGCGCCGCAGATACTCGATTTCCTGATTGCGATAAAACCCATCGCGCGCGAGCAGTTCGAGCAGGCGAGCCCGATCGTCGCGCCGCGCGTAAAGCTTTTCCCGCGGCACATCGCGCATTTCCTCCAGCGACGTGTAACCCGACATCCGCAGATAAGCGCGATTGGCGAAGATCAATTCGTGATGCGGCCCGGTCCGATAAATCGCCTCGGAAATGTTGTCCGTAACCGACACGAGCAACTGCTGATGCTCGCGCAATTCGTTCTCGGTGCGTTTGCGTTCCGTAATGTCGCGCGAGACTGAAAGCAGCAACGGTTGTGCGCCGCCGCGAATCAACGTGAGCACGATTTCCACCGGCAACTGTGAACCGTCGAATCGCGTAATCATCCACTCGAAGCGATGGCTGCCGCGCTCCACCGCAATTTGAATGACTTCTTTAACCTTCTCGGCGGAGAGCGAACCGTCGGGTTGGCGTTCCGGTGAAATGCTGAGGGGATTGCTGCCGAGGAGCGCCGCTTTGCTGGAAGCGCCGGTTAACCGGACGGACGCTTCGTTGACATCCAGGAACACGCCGGTCAGCGGGTCCTGAAGCGTCATCGCGTCAGCGCTACGCTCAAACAACAAGCGGAACATGCCCGCAGTGTCGCTTAATTCCGACTGCGCGGCACTGGACCGTTCGGTCCATTTACCCGGAGTGATGGCTTCATTAAACATGCAGGCGATGCAACTGCCGTCGAAGTTATCATTCGTCCCGCAACCAAAGCAACGCCGGGACCACCCGACGACCGCCCCAATTTCTCACATGAAAATGCCGTTTCCCGCCGATCACTCCGCGGCCACCGATCATCTCACCCCCATCAACTGGCTCATGTCCCGTCAGCAAAAACCGCTGCGGATTTCCACGCCGCAAATGACGGCGCGACCCGTCGCGCGCGGCACCAAAGCCTATCTGCGCGCGTTACGGGCTGCGGAAATGGTGGCATGGAACGCGGGCGGCAAGTTCATGGTGCTCGCGCTCGTGCTGATGATTTTCCTGATCTCCAAAGTCGCGGCTACGGCGGCAGTAGCGGACGCCCCGCAATTGCTCGCGCCAGTAATTCAACCTGACGGGCAGCCATTGCTTCGACTCAACGGCAGCGCCGGCAGCAACTATGTCATCGAAGCTTCGACCAATTTGCAAACCTGGGAAAAACTCCATGCCGGAATGGCGGTTGGCGGACAATTGCAATTCGTGCATACGAATTTCGGTAATGCGCCCCGGATGTTTTATCGCGGGCGCGTTGCTTTGCCCGGCGAAGTGGCGAATCCGTTCAGCGTCGTGCCGCATCTGGACACGAACCAAACCGTCAGCGCGCTCATCACCACGAACGGTGGTTTGCTCAAGCTTACGAATCAGGCCGGGATCGTGTTTGAACTAAACATCGCTCCGCGCGCTTTGCTCTCGGAAGAAGTCATCACACTCACTGCGATTACAAACATCGGCGGCTTGCCCTTCGCGGCAAACGCGGCGGGCTCGGTGCTGTTGCAGCCCGATGGTTTGCTGTTGTTGCAACCAACAACGCTGATGATTCGCGGCGCGAACATCACTTCCAATGCCGTTACCAGTTTCACGTTCGGTGAAGCGGGCGAAGAATTTCATCTGCTGCCCGATGCGCCCACGAACACGACCGTTACGACCTGGCTCACGCGCTTGGGCGGCGTCGGTGTAGTGAATGCCACGCGCGCAGAAGCGAAAGCGCAGTTGAATCGCCTGCCGAGTTCGCCTGCCACGCAACTGGCCCAAACGCTCGCCGGCGCGGGACTGCAAAAACGCCTGGCCGGAACGGCGCCCGCCCTCGTTACGCACACGGAAGCCGATCAAGCGCTGTTGAACTTTTACACGAACCACATCGCCGCTGTATTCGCGGCAGAAGGAAATTCTAGTTTCGCCACCATGACGACCGCGACGTCGGCTGAGCCGGAGATCGTGTTGGAAAGTATCACGATCTTCCGCGACGGAGTGGTGGTGCATCACGAACGTTTTCCGCAACCGACACCTGACGACGCAGCGCTCGATGAACTGCTCGCTGCGTTGCCGAATGCGGTTTATCTCGATTCCTGCGTGTGGGCCAAGAGCCGCATCACGCAACTCGTCGCGCAGTGCGGCCAACACAACGCCAAGCAGATCGCAGAGATGCTCGTGCTCGCGGATTGGGTGGATTTTCAATGCCCGGACGATTCCGTTCTCGTCCGCGCGCAACTCAGCGATTGCCTGCGATTCTCGCTCAACTTCGATTCGCACATCATCACCGTCGCCGGCCCGGTGACGATTGAATCCAAAGTCAGTTCCAAAAATCTGCCGTTGCGCTGGCAAGGCGGCAAGACGTTCTCCGGCACGGGCACGGTGAGTTACGACAGCTTCAGCATGACGCCGCCGCCCGCTCCGTGCTGGCGTGACGGTATCGAGTTTCGCGGCGGACCGTTTCACATTCTCTCGCTGGAGTTCGACCTGAACTTCAAAAAGAAAAAACAGCCGCGCCTCGTCATGAAATACATTTCGCCGACGGCGACGGAAAGTTGGGTGACGCATTGTCCCGGACCGGGCGGCGTAATTGATATTCCGACACCCGAAGCGGTGATGTGGCTTGGCGCATACATCATCGGCCACGAACCCGACTTCGCGGTGACGGGCTGGAAATTCCCCGGCGGAAACAAGTTCGCCACGCGCGAATATCTTCAAGCCACCGTCCATGACGATGCCTTGATCACCGAAGCGTCGAATTTTGAACTCATTCATTCGCCACTGTAGTTGTGGCAGTTGTTTTAGCTCAGTCTCCCAACCACAAACCTCTATCACCTATGAAATCCCAATACATCCTTCCGACCCTCGTGATCGCTCTGGGCGGCATCGCCCTGCTGATTGGCAGCACATCCAAAGCGAAAGCCAAACCCGACCCGCAAACCCAACTCCAGCGCGGCGAATATCTCGTGAAGTTCGGCGACTGCTCAGTTTGTCACACCCCCATGAAAATGGGCGAGAACGGCCCTGAGCCCGATGCGACGCGTTATTTGTCCGGTCATCCAGAAGATACAAAGTTGCCGCCGCCGGATTTGAAACCCGGGCCGTGGTTCGCCGCCACCGCCGGCATGACCGCGTGGGCTGGACCGTGGGGAATTAGTTATGCCGCGAATTTGACACCCGACACCAACACCGGGCTCGGCATTTGGACCGAAGAAATGTTCCTGAGCGCCATGCGTACCGGCAAACACATGGGCGCGGGCCGACCGATTCTGCCGCCGATGCCGTGGCAAGCGTCATCGCACCTGACCGACGACGATCTGAAAGCCATCTTTGCCTATCTGAAAAGCGTGCCCGCCGTTCCCAACCGCGTGCCTGAACCCGTGACGCCCAATGGCGCGGCTTTTGAATGAGCAAGTTGGACCAAAAGATTCGGATTGGCTTTGCGGGGGAATTTCGTAATTTGATGGCAACCGTATGGGTTCACTGAAAAAACGCCGCAAGGCTAAAATCAACAAACATAAACGGCGCAAAAAGTTGCGCTTGAATCGTCACAAGAAGCGTACTTGGCAGAAATAGCCGCGCGCGAACCGATTCTTTGCACCCACGCCGACGGCCCGTATGATGAGGCCGTCGCGCGTGGTTTCTTATTGTACCGTCATGTCAATGTTACGCCGTCAACGTTGCCGCTTGGGAATCATGGGCTTGGCATTGCTGGCGGCGGTTTTGTGCGGCTGCCGCACTCTCTTGTTGGAGGAACTGGCCGAACGTCGCGCGGCCGTTCGGGCTGACGCAGAATTGGAACAGCGGGCGGTGGCACACGCGCGCTTTGCCGCCGGAATCGTTCATCAACTCTCCGGGAATCACGCGGCGGCGGGCGAGGAGTTCGTTCAAGCTGCCAAGGCCAATCCAACCGACGCGGAATTGTTGCTGGACGTGTCCGGGCGGCTGATTGAGACGCGTCAGTTTGCAAAGGCTTTGGAGGTTTTGAAGCTGGCGGTGGCGTTGCCAGAAGTGGATGCAGCGGTGTTTGTCCGGCTCGGATTTGTTTACGGCCAGTTGGGGCAAAAACAAAAAGCGCTGGAAGCGAACGAAATCGCGGTGCGGCGCTTGCCGCGATTCATGCCGGCCCGACAAAATCTTTATCTGGCGCTGGTTCAAGAGAACAAGCCGGTGGCAGCGTGGCAGGTATTGGAGGAGGCGCAAAAACTTCCGAATCCGGACGCGGAGCATCTCGTTTTATTGGCGGAGTTGTATGCGGATTTTGCGCGCCGCTTTCCGGATCGATCTGAGCCAGCGCAGACGCGGGCCGTGACCCTGCTGAAGCAGGCGCAACCGGTGGCCGCGGGACCGTTGCAGTTGAAATTGGCCGAGGGCTTTTATCGGCTCGGGCAGATGGAAGAGGCCGCGAAAGTTTATCTGGAACTGCTGGAGCGCGATTACCTCTCGCCCGCCTTGCGGGATGTGTTGCGGGCCAAGCTCGCGGATATTTATTTGCGCGGCGAAGATCGGGCGCGCGCGAAGGAGCAATTGGAAGCGATGATTCGCGAGAATCCGGCGAATGCCGGGGCGCATTATTTCCTGGGCGCGATTGCCGTCGAGGAACGGCAATGGGAGACGGCGGTCGCGCATTATCAACAGGCCGTTCAGTTGCAACCCGAGTTGGAGCCGGCACAACTGGATTTGGCCACGGCGCTGATGGCGGCGGGACAAGCGGCGGAGGCTTTGCGTCACCTCGAAAAATTTCGCGAACGGAAAGGCCCGGGTTTCGCGGTGGAATATCTCATGGGCGTGGCGTGCCATGAGCGGCAGGACTACGCGCAGGCGATCAAACATTTCGCGGCAGCAGAGCGGATTGCCACGATGCAGGAGACCAATCGGCTGACGACGGGATTTTATTTTCAGCTCGGCGCAGCGCACGAGCGCGCCGGAGAACGCGATCAGGCGGCGGTTTATTTTGAGAAATCCATCGCGCTGGAGCCGGACAATGCGGAAGCGTTGAATTATCTCGGTTACATGTGGGCGGAGCGGGGCGAGCATCTCGCCCGTGCCAAAAAGTTGATCGAACGCGCCGTGGCATTAGAGCCGGACAACGACGCGTTTCTCGACAGCATGGGCTGGGTGTTGTTTCAATTGGGCGATTTCGCGGGGGCGCGGGAGTTTTTGTTGCGCGCGGTGGCCAAGTCAGAGCAGCCGGATGCGACGATTTACGATCACCTGGGCGACGCGTACCGGGCGTTGAATGAAATGGACAAAGCGCGCGAAGCCTGGGCAAAGTCCCTGTCCATCGAACCCAATGACAAGGTGCAACAAAAGTTGAACGCCACGGAGTCACCGGCGAATCCATGAACCATCGCTTTCAAAAACACTACACCCGCGAGGAGGCGACCGCGTTGTTGCCGCAATTGCGGGTCTGGCTTGAAAAGTTGCGCGTCTTTCGCGAGGAGATTGAGCGCAGTGACAAGCGCCTGGCCTCGCTGATGAGCCCGGGCAACGACGTGGGCGGGGATCTGGTGAATCGTTGGATTCGGGCGCTGGCTGAAATGCAAGGCGTGCTGGGCGAATTTCAGAAGCGGGAGATTCAAATCAAGGACCTTGATCGCGGTTTGCTGGACTTTCCGGCGATCATCGGCGGCAGGGAAGTTTTCTTGTGCTGGGAACAAGACGAGGAACGCGTGGAGTTCTGGCACGATCTGGAAGCGGGATACGGCGGGCGGGAAAAGTTGTAGCGAGGCCCGTATTTATCCGGATGGATTGAAAAAATGGACCGCCCGGAGCTTTTTGCTTGCCTTGATTTTTTTGCGATTCATAGTCGGCTCGTCAGAATTGTCATTGTTAAACCCAGTTGTAACTCACTATGAAAAAACTCTCAGGAGCGATCTTGTTGTCAGCCATAACGCTGTTCACCCAATCTCAATCAGCATCCGCAACCCTCTTGGCGGGATGGGATTTCGCCGGTTTGCCGGATGCTCTTAATGGAACTCCAGCAGTGATTCCTTCGACGGTCGGAACGGCGTCGCTTGATATTTCGGCATTCGGTTTAGGATCACCTCAAGGCACCAATCCGGATCGCACCTCATTTGCCGGAAATACTCTGAATGTCTTTCCTGGCGGAGATCAAACCGCAGGGCAAGCGTTGGCGCTCGCAAACACGAATGCCAATAACAAGTCCGTCATCTTCAGCCTGAGCACGTTGGGATACGAAGATCTGGTGTTAACATTTGCGACGCGGGGCACGTCCACTGGTTTTGACACGCATGCTTGGTCGTGGAGTACCGACGGGGTAAATTACACCCCGCTAACGAGCATTGCGGCGAATAAAACATCCACCTGGTCGCTTGAAACGGTTGACTTCACCGCAGTCTCAAGCTTGGACAACGCATCCACCGCTTACCTGATGCTAACTGTGTCTGGCGCCACGAGTGCTGCTGGTAATAACCGACTCGACAACATTCAGATCAATGCGGTCGCTGTTCCCGAACCGACCGCCCTCGCATTGCTTGGTGGTTTTGGGATCTTGGCAGTTGTCACCCGCCGCCGCGCGTAACCTGAATCTCGTCTAACAATTAAGGCACGGCTCCGGCCGTGCCTTTTTTATTTGTGGTTTGGGAAGCGGCGCGAATTCCTCAAAGCAGCAGGTGCAATACTCCAACCAGCGCACCGCCCAAAACCAACCACGCCGAATTGATGCGCCAGCGCAGGAGCAGTCCGGCGGAAATTAGCGCCAGCAGAACGGTGAGCCAATCGACCAGCGCGGTCGTTCCCAGTTGCCACGTCACCACGGCCATCAGCGCGAGCGAGGCGACGTTTACGCCGTCCAGAAATGCTCCGGCATAAGGCGAGGCGCGCAGTCGCGGAATAAACGGACTGCTGAGCGCAACAAAAACAAAAGCCGGCAAAAAAATTCCCACCGTGGCCACGAGCGCGCCCGTCGGTCCGCTCAAAACATACCCAATAAAAGTCGCTGTCGTGAATACCGGTCCGGGCGTGACTTGACCGACGGCGATGGCGTCCAGCAACTGACTTTCGGTCAGCCATTGCCACCGCTCGACGAGGTCCGCCCGCAAGAAGGCCAGCAACACGTAGCCGCTGCCAAATAACACTGCGCCCACTTTCAGGAAAAAGAAAAACAGCAGCGGCAAACTGAAAGGAGTGGCGGCGATAACGCCCGCGCTGGCGACGGTGGCCGCAGCGGCCCCGCTGGGAAGTGAAACCATCAACGGCGCAAAACCGTTAGCAACTGAGTCGTTTCTTCTTTGGCTCGCGCGGATCGCGAGCATTCCGAATCCCACGCCGAACAGCACCAGCAATTCGTTTCCGCCGAAGACTATTGCGGCGATGGCCAAAACTCCCGCTCCCGCCAGCAGTTTCGATTTCACCGCCGTTTTGCCGAGATTCCATAACGCTTGCAGCACGATGGCGATGATGACCGGTTTGATGCCGTAAAGAATGGCGGCGACTTCCGGCAGCTTCCCATATCGCACGTATGCCCACGCAATGGCCATCACGATGAGCATCGCCGGAAGGATGAAGCAGCTGCCGGCGACAATCAGGCCCGGCCAACCCGCACGGCGATAACCGATGTGAATCGCCAGTTCCGTTGAATTCGGGCCCGGAATAAGATTCGTCGCGCCGAGCAGATCCAGGAACTCGGGGTGGGTGAGCCATTGACGGCGGCGCACTACTTCATCCTCCATCATCGCGATGTGCGCCGCCGGGCCGCCGAACGCCGTGGTGCCGAGCTTCAAGAACAGTCCGGCCAACTCCAGTAGTGGGTGCGACGGTTTACACGTCACAAATGCGGATCGCTTGTTTCAGCGAGGCAATCGGGTCGCGTTTCGGAATGAACTCCTGCGCGACGTAGCCTTTGAATCCGGTCGCCACAATCGCCTGCATGATGCGCGGGTAATACAATTCCTGCGTTTCATCAATTTCGTTGCGCCCCGGCACGCCGCCCGTGTGGTAATGATCGAAATAGGGATGAAACTCTTTGATCGTGTCGCAGATGTCGCCGTCCATGATCTGCATGTGATAAATGTCGTAGAGCAACTTGAATCGCTCGGAGCTGACGCGCTTTACCAGTTCGACACCCCACAACGTGTGGTCGCACTGATAATCCTGGTGATTGCGTTTGCTGTTCAACAACTCCATGACCAGCGTCACGTTGTATTTCTCGGCGATGGGCAGCACGCGCTTCAATCCGATGGCGCAATTCTCCAATCCCTTTTCGTCGTCGAGCCCGGCGCGGTTGCCGGAAAAACAAATCAAGCGTTGATAACCCGCTTCCGCCGTCTCCTTGATGCGCTGTTCGTAGGCTTGCAACAATTTGTCATGATGCTCCACCCGATTGAAGGCCTTGCCGATGCCGCCGAGTCCGTCAATCGTCGGATTGCTGACGAGTGAGCAGGCGAGTCCGTGCTTCTTGAGAACCGGAAAATCTCGCGGCTCGATCAAGTCCACCGCCACGAGTCCGACTTCCTTGCCGGCTTTGCAAAAGTCGTCCAACGCGATCTTGCTGTAGCACCATTTGCATGCCGAGTGGTTGATGCGGCCTTTCCAGTTGCCCGCAGCGGATTCTTCAGCTTTGGCGGAGGGCGAAAGTTTCGTGGCGACGGCGACCGCGGCGGCACCGGTGGTAACCTTTTGGAGCGCAGAACGACGGGACATGGTTGTTTTCATGAGAGATTGATTATCACGGACGAATGCCGATGGACACGGATTTTTTTGCCCCGTACGGGTGACCAGCAATTAAGCGGATCAAAGCCATCGATTAGCCTTTCAGCTTCGCGTAGCGGTCAGCGACAAAATCCCAGTTCACGACGTTCCACCAGGCGGCGACGTAATCCGCGCGTTTGTTCTGGTATTTCAGATAGTAGGCGTGTTCCCAGACATCGAGGCCGAGCAACGGTTGCCCCGC
Organism: uncultured Bifidobacterium sp.; assembly: GCA_964553795.1. Taxonomy (GTDB): domain Bacteria; phylum Verrucomicrobiota; class Verrucomicrobiia; order Limisphaerales; family JADLHS01; genus JADLHS01. The sequence continues at coordinate 20,258 of CAZKMR010000067.1, forward strand.
AACGCCCGCCACGGCGGCGCCCATCGCGGGATTATCCTGATTCGCGGTCGAGACGACTTCCAGTTTGCCATCCTTTACGATCAACCACGCCCAACCGCTGCCAAACCGACTGCCGGCCGCTTTGCCGAAACTCTCTTTGAAGCCAGCGAAACTACCGAAGTGCGATTCGATCGCTTTCGCCAATTCGCCTTTCGGTGCGCCGCCGCCATTTTTCTTCATCGCTTGCCAGAACAACGAGTGATTCAGATGCCCGCCGCCATTGTTGCGCACTGCGGTGCGATTCTTTTCCGGTATCGCGTTGAGATTTGCGACGAGTTGTTCGACGGATTGCCGCGCCAGTTCCGCCGTATCCACCAGCGCTTTGTTGAGATTGTCCACGTAACCTTTGTGGTGACGCCCGTGATGAATCTCCATGGTGCGCGCATCGATATGCGGCTCCAACGCATCCGCCGCGTAGGGCAGGGGGGGAAGTTGATACGGTTCAAACAGTGCCGCGCCGCTGGTTTGCGCCAGTACGGCGGGGGTAGCCAGCGCTGCGGTGGTCATCACGGCAGTCGTCTTCAGAGCTTCACGTCGGGTCATCATAATTCACCTTGGGTTGAGTTACTCTGCGTTCGACGGCGCCCGCGCGGCCGGTGTTCAATCTGCTTAAACATCAAGTTGTTCAGGCAGGCCGAGAATTTTCACCGGCGCCACGATGCGCACCGGAATCGGGGCCTCCATCGTCAAGCGGCCCAACACTCGGATGTCCGGCGGCAACAGGCTCGACGCGACCTTGTCTTTGCGCACATGTTTGGCGATCGCCCCTTCGATGCGCCGCCGCATGCGATCTTCAATATCAACAGGCGCCACGAAAATGTTTTCCAGTTTCAGATTGCGTTTGGCCGCTTCCAGTAACTGCGTGCTCTGGCGTAGAAATTCCGGCAAGCGCCCGCGCGTTCCTTCGCGCCACATCCCGTCCCACAACACCCGCATATCGCCGCGCGCCGCCGCCTCGGCGTCGCAGATGCGATAATTCCCGCCCAACGTGCTGATGATGTGCTCCTTCATGCGCTGGTAGAAGGACGTGCCCGTCTGGCCAATGTGACTGATGCGAAAACTGTCGTTCACCTTGATCGCCCAGAAATAAACGCCGCCGGACTTGCGATGTTTGCAATCCGCCAACACATCTTTGGTCTCGGAATACGCCCGATACGGTCCGTCGAAACGGATGGTGAGAATCTTGTTGGCGGAACTGGCTTGGCGTTTGGTTTGCATCATGACCGACTTTCGCGCGCGAACTTAATGGGTTTGCCGCAACGAGTGAAGCGGGGAATGCGCGGCGATTGTTACATGTTAATGCGGTTTTTTGTTTTTTTGTGACGTTAACGAATGACTGAATTCGGCGCGGGACAGCTTCAGCGACTGCGACAATTTGTCCGAGGCCTCGCCTCACTTGATTTTTGAGCCTGTTTTGGCTCCCTTTCCTCCGTGCGAACGAACTCTCGCAATCTGACCGCCGCCATTCTCCTGATGCTCCTGCTGCCATCGCCTTTGGCCGTGGGCCGGGAATCCGTGCAGGTCACCTTGGAATACGTGGCGAAGAAAGCCGAAGAACGCGCGCGCAAACCGTTCCGTTCTCCGCGCCTCGACCTGCCGCCCGTCTTGCGCCAGGACAATCTCGATTACGACAAATACCGCGAAATCGAATTCCGCAATGATCGCTCGCTCTGGGGGCAGGACGAAATGCCGTTTCGCGTCCAATTCTTTCATCCCGGTTACATTTACCACGAACCCGTGCGCGTGAATGAATTCACCCTCACGCATACGCAGCCGATTCGGTTCGTGCAGGACTTTTTCAACTACCGCAAATTGAACATCGCGCGGCAGATTCCCGCCGACACCGGTTACGCGGGCTTTCGGTTGTTGCATGAATTGAACGCGCCCGGCAAGTGGGACGAACTCGGCTCGTTTCTGGGCGCGAGCTATTTTCGCTTGCTCGGCAAAGGCCAGCGCTACGGTCAATCCGCGCGCGGTCTGGCGATTGATTCCGGCGAATCCGATCGGCCCGAAGAATTTCCCATCTTCACCGATTGGTGGCTCGGCAAACCCCAAAAGGAAGACACCCAACTCCGGCTCTACGCCATTCTCGACAGTGTCAGTTGTGCCGGCGCGTATGAATTCGTGATTCAACCCGGCGAAACCACCATCGCCGACATCGAGTGCGTATTGTATTTCCGCGATTCCAACACCGTGGCCGCCGTAAACCCCAATCGCAAACCCATCACTTCCATCGGCCTCGCGCCGCTCACCAGCATGTTCTGGTTCGGCAAACATTCCGAACGCAAGTTCGATGATTACCGCCCCGAAGTTCACGACAGCGACGGACTGTTGATGGAAATCGACAAAGGCGAAATGCTGTGGCGCCCGCTGAACAACGCCGCCGTCATGCGGCATCAACGCTTCGCCGCTAAAAGCATTCGCGGCTTCGGCTTGTTGCAACGCGAACGCCAATACGACGAGTATCAGGACATCTTCAATTACTACCACCTCGTCCCCAGCGTCTGGGTCGTCCCGCGCGGGAACTGGGGCGAAGGCGAAGTGCATCTGCTCGAACTCAGCACGCACTACGAAGGGCTGGATAACATCGTCGCCTTCTGGGATCCGAAAGTGAAACCCGAACCCATGCGCCCCAAGCGTTACGCCTACACGCTGTTCTGGACGCTGGAAAACGACATGAAACTTTCGCCCAACCGCGTCGTCGCCACCCGCATCGGCGCGCACCCGCGCAACTCCGCCTGGCGGCAATTCGTCGTGGACTTTGAAGGCCCGCGCCTCGCCGTCATCCCCGAGGCCAACCCGCCCCAGGCGATTGTTCATTGCACGGACAATGCCGTCATCAGCGAAAACCAGATTTTCTACAATCCCCTCAAACGCAATTGGCGCGTCATCTTCGCCATGGACCCGCGACCGGATAACAAGAATCCCGTGGACTTGCGCTGCACGCTCAAGCAGGGCGACGAAGTGGTGAGCGAAACCTGGACGTATCACTGGAGCCCCCCATGAGCGCCCGCGTCAGTTGGAGCAGCACCCCCGGCAAACTCGCCGGTCGCCCCATGGAGGAATGGAACGCCGCGTACGCGAAAGTGGAAAGCTACTTCCACGCGTTACGCATCCGCAATCGCGTCCTGCTCGGCGAACTCGTCCAACAAGTCCTCGACCGCGCCATGCGCCGCGCGCCGAACGAGCCCGAACGTTCCGCCACCGAACTCGCCGCGCAGGAACTCGACGCCGTCGTGACCGAATGGTTCGCCGCCGTGCTGGAACGCATTCCCACCGGCATCGAACACGTGCTCAATACCCGGGGCCGGCTCGCCCTGTTGCTCGCCGACATGCCGGGCAAATGGCAGGATCAGTTCCTGCGGCCCGGACCGTGGCCCGAGGAATTCGTCAACGCCATGCAGGAAGCCTACCTGCGCGCCGGCCCGGACTTTCAACTCTCCCAAATGACGCCGCGCCCGTTGGACCTCGGCCCCATCACCACGCTGTCCAACCTCGGTAAACTGCCGGTTAAACAAATGGTCGCCATCTGGCTCATCTTCTTCCTCGTGCTGGGCGCCATCTTCTGGCTGACGCGCTGATGACCGGCTGAAGACGGAAAAAGCGGAACAAGTGGTGACTCCTGTTCCGCTTGAATTGCCACGAAGCTGCTGTGCTTACGGGGCGAACAACGGCACGGGATCGCTCCACGCGCTTTGGCCGGCGGCCCCGATGGCGGCAACGCGAAACCAATACTTCTTCCCGCTCACCATCGAATTGAGCGC
>CAZKMR010000068.1:0-23992 GCA_964553795.1 uncultured Bifidobacterium sp.
GGCTTGCGAGGACGAAATCTGGTCCTCCTGCGGCCAAACGCGCGGCAGCTTGCCGGTCGGCTTGAAATCGCCGAACAACACATCCGTCACGCCCAGGCCTTCCGTGCCCGGCAACCACGCCGCCACAAACGCATCACTCACTTCGAGTGCTTCGCCTAAAACCAACGGCCGGCCCGACAACAACACGGTGATCACCGGCGCTCCGGCAGACTTCGCTTTCTTGACCAGCGCGACATCTTCCGCGGCCAGTTTCAAATCTTTGCGGTCGCCTTTCATCTCGGCGTAAGGCATTTCACCAATCACCGCGATCACCACATCCGCGCCTTCGCCGCCGCTGCCGTTGGAAGCAAAGGTAACTTTCGTGTCCGAACCCACCGTTTGCTTGATCGCTTCGAGAATCGTTGTTCCACCGGGAGTAATTTTGCCACTCTCGCCCTGCCAACTGATGGTCCAACCGCCGCATTGCATCCCGAGATCGTCGGCCGCTTTGCCGACGACGTGAACGCGCTTCAGATTCTTCGCCACCGGCAACGCAGCGCGTTCATTCTTCAGCAACACGAGCGATTCCCGCACGCATTCGCGCGCCACTTGGCGATGTTCGGCCGAACCAATCGCCGCGGTTAGCGCGGGATCAACGGGTTTCGCATCAAACACGCCCGCTTCAAATTTCACGCGCAGAATCCGCCGCACGGCGTCGTCAATGCGCGCCATCGGCACAACGCCTTCATTCACCAACTCCGTCAACTTGGTGATGAACTCGAGGTAGTTGTTCTCCTGGCCCGGCCCGTTCGGCACCATCGCCATGTCGAGACCGGCGTTGATGCTCGCGGCAATGTTGCCTTTATAGTCATGCGGCAATTGATCAATCGCCGCCCAATCCGACACCAGAAATCCTTTGAAACCCATCTCGCCTTTGAGCACGTCCGTGAGCAGATACTTGTGACCGTGCAGCTTTTTGCCGTTCCAACTGCTGAACGAAACCATGATCGAGCCCGCGCCTTCCTTGATTCCCGGAAAGTACGGCGGCAAATGAATGCGCCGCAACGTGGCTTCATCCATAATCGTGTCGCCCTGGTCCACGCCATCGCGCGTGCCGCCGTCGCCGACGAAATGTTTTACGCAGGCCAGCACGGCGGGTTGCTGCGAATAATTGTGCCCTTGATAACCGCGCACCGCTGCGGCGCCGAGAATACCGGCGACCCGCGGTGAATCGGAAAAGCTTTCATACGTGCGTCCCCAGCGGGCGTCCTCCGCCACCGCGACGCACGGGGCGAAGTTCCAATTGATCCCCGTGCCGGCCAATTCCTTTGCCGTGACTCGCGCTGCCAGTTCCACCAGTTTCGCATTGCGCGTCGCGCCGAGCCCGATGTTGTGCGGAAAAATCACCGCGCCGAGCACGTTGTTGTGACCGTGAACGGCATCGACGCCGTAGAGCAATGGAATCTTGAGGCGCGTTTTGCCGGCCCAGGATTGGCATTCCTGCGCCAACGCCAGCCAACCTTGCGGCGTGTTTTCTTTCGGGTCCGACCCACCACCGCTCAACACCGAGCCCAACGCGTACTTCTGAATGTGCGATTTATCTTTCAGCGCCTCGGTGTCCACTTGCGTCATCTGGCCGATTTTTTCGGCGAGGGTCATTTGCTTGAGCAACGCTTCGACTTTTTCGTCGTTGGCAGCGGCGGCGAGTTGAATGCTGCAAGCCACGCCAAGAACCATGCTGGCGAGGCGAACGAATTTGCGCAGCGGCGCAGGCGTTTCAGAAAGCGAGCGAGACGAGAGAAGCGTAACGGTTTTCATAAAATCATGAGCAGGTTAAAGAGAATCAATCGCGAAAACATCGCCGCGATTGGCGCGCAGGTCAGCCCATTTCCAAGCCTCGACATGGCCATCGGTGAAGGAAAAGACCGCGCGCTTGTCATGCCGGGCGGCGGGTTGCTTGTACGGCGGCACGTTCCAGCCGCGCACGGGATCGGGTTGCTTCGTCGTGATCTCGGTCCAGTAACCGCTGGCCGGAATATCGTCATTGCGCGTGATGACTTTCGGCGCGCCGACGTCGCCAACCAACCAGATTTGGCTCGCGCGGCGAATCGCCGTGAGCTTGCGGCTGCCCAGTTCCGAGCCGTCGGTGTTTTTAGCGTAGCGGATGATACCCTCCGTGATGGAGTTGCCTTCCGATGGACCATAGCCTTCACAGGGCGATTGGAAATACGCCACCATGCCGGGATCAATGTCGGAATCTTTCACCGCGGAGCAGCGCCAGACATTGTTCGATGTGCTGCTGCTGGTGAGATATTTCCCGTCGTCGAGAATCTTGAACCACCATTGAGGCGTCACGCCCGGCCACGTGCCGGTGTTCAACGGCGGAAGGAAGTCGCGATGGTCGTTCGCATACATCATGAAGCCGAGGCCAATTTGCTTGTTGTTGCTGACGTCGAGCGTGGTTTTGGCTTTGGCTTTGGCCCGGGAGAGCGCGGGCAACAACATCGCGGCCAGAATGGCGATAATGGCGATGACGACCAATAGCTCGATCAGCGTAAAGGCGCGGAGCGATCTGCTGTCAGCAAATCGGGCGACAGCCGCGACAACGGGTTTCGAACCAGGTTTCAAGGCAAATCTCCTTCCGGCTAATTTGGGAAACACAACGGACCGACCGGTGAAAGCGCGGCTATTTCTTGATCGTTGAGCGTTCCGCCAACCAGGTATAGTCGGTCGCACTCGGATCGTTACGCACGGAGGAAATCGGATTGGGCGGATTGAGGATTTGTTTGTCCCGCCATTTCTTGATTTCAGCGTGCCCATCGGCAAAAGAAACACCGCCCGCCCGGTTGTGATAGCTCGCCGGAAAATCATACCAAATGCCCGAGCTGCCCGCGACCAACGGCGGTCGCACGACAAACCAACCGTCGTTAATGCTCACGGGGTTTTCGTCAATCGTGACCCAAATGTCCACCGGCCGCAAAATCTGACTTTGCTTGCGGAACGCGATGAAGTTATTGAAATCAAGCAGGCTTTCATCGGTAATCGGATTCATCCAGGCGTTCATGGACATGCTTCGGGTGGTTGGCTTGCCATCGGCAGCAATCTTTTGATCGGCCGCACACTTGTAAACGCCGAGATTGTTGAGATACGGAAACAACAGCCCGCGTTTGATGAACTCGGGATCAGTGTATTGCACCTCGCCCAAAACCCAGTTGGCATGCGAGCCGCCCGGCTCGGCACGCGGATCGAACGGATTGGTAATCAATACCCCCAATCCGCCCGTTTGAACGATTTTATCGTCGTTGTCCTGAGAGAACAGCGTCCAACCCAATTGCAGTTGCTTGAGATTATTGATGCAACTGATGCCCTGCGCCTTGGTTTTCGCCTTGGCCAGCGCGGGCAATAGCATAGCCGCGAGAATGGCAATAATGGCGATGACCACCAGCAATTCGATCAGCGTGAAACCTCGAGCGGCGGCGGCACGTTTCATATTGGGGGAGTTTGGTTTCACGTTTGAACCGATTGGCTGTTTCCTCATGCTTTTGAATAGTTCGACATGGTTGCCACCTCCCTCGGGTCACCCTGATGCCGAACCCGAGAGAGGGACAACGTCACGATATTATAGAGTCAGCACCCGATATAGACGCTGCGAACCCGCAGTCGGATAGGATCGGGTAACGTTTTGCCCCGTGCCGGCGACGACTTCCAGGTCCGTCCACGTCGCGGCATTGAGGTTGTCTTTGTACTGGACCTGATAACTGGTCGCTCCTTGCGATTTCCACGTGAGATTCACATTCCCGCCGGAGACAGTCGTGGTCAGCGCAACCGGAATCTTCAACATCAACCGGGCACTGTCGTAGTAGAGCGAACCCAGCGGCACGCTGCCGGCAATGTTGTGCATGGTGACCTGGAAGCGAACCGTGGTCGTGCCGGGAGGCGCAACGAGATATTTCGCGTTCTCCGTCGGCGGCATGGTGCCAAACCCACCGGCATTGGTCGCTTGCAGATTCATCCAGACGTCCTGCGGCGTCTCGGGCGTCAGGAAGGTCGTGATGTATTGTTGCAAGACCGTGCCTCCGGCGCGGAATTGAACTTCCAGAAAACTCTCGTTCGTGGCCCCAAATGCCGCGCCGGGCAACGGGTCGCCGCTGGCATTGTAAAACCACATGTCGGCGGCAAAGATCTGGCCCGGACTGGCCGGCACATCCTGGTAGATGCCCGACCATTCGGCGTTAAACGTGGTGTAACTCACGTGCGTGCCGGCATGGACGTTGACGGCACCGCCACCGAAGTACGTGTCATTCACATCCTGGAACACGCCAAAGCTGGGATCTGTTGATTCGAACCGCTGCCACGGGGTTTCATCCACACCCGTCGGATCGTTGTCGAATCCTGGATTTTCGAGGAGATTGGCAAAGTCGGCATACGACTTAACGGTCAGCGTCGCCACGGCATTGGCAGAACCGCCGGGCGTAGTCATCGTTACCAGATAAGTGCCGCTGTCAGCCACTTGCACGCCGGTAAGCGTCAGGTTGGCAGTCGTCGCGCCGGAGATGGTCGGACCATTGGCGAGGTTGTTTGTATTGCCGCCAACGACGCGCTTCCATTGATAGGTAATGGGCGAAGCACTGGTGGCCACAACCGACATTTGAACGGTGGAACCCTGCTCGACGCGTTGGCTCTGCGGCGGCGTAATGATGACGATGTCCAGCACGGTCACTTGCACCGTGGCCGAATCCAGCGAACCAGCGACATCCGTAACGGTCACGGAATACGCAGCGGTGTCGCTGACTTGCGCATTGGCAATCGTGAGCGAGGGAGAATTGGCACCGGAAATATTGCCTCCATTCACAAGGTTTGTGCCGTCGCGCTTCCACTGATAACTGAGCGCGGTCGCACCCGCGGCGGCCACTGTCAGGTTAACTGAAGTGCCCGTGGTCACGGTTTGCCCAACCGGCTGGGTCGTGATCGCGGGGTCGGCATCTTCGACGACGACTCCGAGGCCGGTCAACGCGTTGGCACCGGCTGGATCAGTATTCGGGCCAAAGGTGTAGAACCCGTACTGGCAAACATTGTTGGGCAAGATAGCCCGAGTCACTGTGAACGCTCCGGGCGAAAGATTCGTCGTGGTCGTAATCCCGACGAACCCGTAACTCGTGGTGAATTCTTTGATGAAGGCCACCACATGCCACGAAGAAGACGGCGTTACGGTTGGCAACCCACTCAGATCCGCGAGTGGGATGTTGTTGGATATCACCGTGCCTTGAAACGTCACCGACTGCCCGGCGAACGTCGTGCCGACATCCACATACCAGTTGGCCTCGATCAACTTGTTGGGCGTTCCGTCGGGGTGATTCCAGAAAACATCCCCGATGTTGTAGGTGTTGATGTTGGGACGCATGATGCCCACGGTACTGAATGGCCAACCACTGGGACTGTTGGCAGGCACAAATTCCGCGCGCAAGTCAGGCAATCCCCAGGCGGAACCAAAGGCGTAGCTGGCAAACCCGTTAGTGCCGACGACATTGTTGAATCCCTGCCAGTTCTTGGTGGAATCCACCTTGACGGTAATCTGCGCCGAACCGGGCGCCGCGCTCATGAGCAGCGCGCCGGTCGCCAGCAGGGTGGAAGTGATTTGGGTAAACGAGTACTTCATGTTGATTTGGTGGTTTGGTTCAGTGGTTGGAGGCGTGCGATTGGTTACGCGAGGCGTTTGCGCGCAGCGAGACCGACGAGGCCGATGACCGCCAAGGCCAACGCCGAGGGTTCAGGCACCGCAGTAATCTGGACCGTGCCATAAGGCCCGACATCCGTCGCCCACACGTTCACGCCATTCATGGTGAAACCGAATTGCACGTGACGCGCGGGATCATTGATGGTGTCCAGGCTGAAACTGAAGACCCCGGACGTGAGCGGAATGATGTTGGAGACAAACGACGAATAATCTGGGGCGAAGTCCTTGATGAAGGCAACGACCGTGTGCGCTGAAGTCAATGTATTCGCCTGGACAATGCCGGTAAAGGTCACGGTTTGTCCCGCCAGAGGTCCGGTGAACTCCTGGTAGAAATTCGCGTCCATGATCTTGTTGCCCGGCGCGCCCGGGCCGCCGCCCCCGACGTACCAGAACGGCGATGGATCGCCGATGGTGTTCGGGGTCAAGGTCAGCGTCGGGCCCGAAAACGTGGCGCTCAAATCGCCGACACCCCAACCGCTGCCGAAGACAAAACCGCCGCCATTGCTGGGCAGTTCAAAAACATTCATGTAGCCCAACCACGAAGCCCCGGGATCTACCGAGTATGTGACTTGGGCTTTGGATTGCGCCAAGCTACCGAGCGTCAGCGCGGCAGCCAGACAACACTTGGATACAAACAAAGGTGTTTTCATGCGTATGGTTGTTTAGGTTTTTTCTGGGAACACCGACAAATTAGCACGCATGTTCCACCTGCCTAGCTATCAAAGTGGATAGTATTCATTTTGCCTCGCGCCCGATGCGGAGCGCATAAAAAAAGCGATTTAGGCAGAACAGCTTAGCAAGAACCCGATTGCACCACCCGGGGGCCAAATCCGTAGAACTTCTGAGATCGCCCCGCGAATTTATTTGGCGGGCCGAAATTTCAACGCCGCCTCCGTCCGCGAATGCACGTGAAGTTTGTTATAGATGTGTTTGAGATGCCAGCGGACCGCCGCCACCGTCACACTCAAGCGTTCGGCAATTTCCTTGTTCGACAACCCATGCACGACGAGGTCCAACACCTCGCGCTCACGCGCCGTGAGTTGGTCCACTTCCGCCGTGGCGGTGGCTTGCTCGCGAAAATAGCCAATGACTTTGCGCGCGATTTCGCCGCTCATGGCACCGCCGCCTTGCTGCACCTCCCGCATGGCATTCAACACTTCCTCGGGCGTGGACCGTTTCAACAAGTAACCCGATGCGCCAGCACGCAAAGCTCGAAAGATCCGATCCGGGTCTTCGTACACCGTCACCATGATCGCTTTGACCGCGGGCAACAACTCCTTCAAGCGCGCCACACAATCCACGCCCGACATGTTCGGGAGCTGAATGTCCATCAGCACAACTTCGGGCTCGTGTTTGGGCAGGACGCGCAAGGCTTCCTCCGCCGTGGGACAGGTGCAAACACACCGGAAATCCGGCGACAAGTTCACGATCGTTTCCAGTCCTTCGCGCGTGGTGCGGTTATCTTCAACAATGGCTACTTTGGTCATGCTCCAGTTCCTTCCAGCGGTAGTCGCAGTTCAACAGTGGTCCCGTGCCCCACCTGACTTTTGATTTCACAGTGACCGCCCAGTTTTTGCATGCGCTGTCGCAGGCTCGTCAATCCGTCGCTCCCGGGCAAATCGTCGGCCACCACAAATCCCTTGCCGTTATCCGCGACGGCAATGCGCAACTGCGTTCCGATGACTTCCATGACGATGCGCACCTCCGACGCGCGCGAATGTTTCACGGCATTGTTCAACGCTTCCTTGAACGCGAGAAACACGCCATGCCGCAACCGCGAATCCATCGGCGTGGCGGGAAACGCGTCCGCCACCTGCAACCGGCACGCCATGCCCGCCAAATTGAGAAAGCGTTGCGCGAATAAGGAATAGTAACTGGCCAGCGACGCGACCGAATCGTATTTCGGATTCACGGCCCAGACGATTTCATCCAAGGTCGCCACCACCGCTCGCGAAACCCCGGCCAGTTTGTCGAGGTAACGCTCCCGCGTCTCGGCGGGCAACGTGGGCGTCCGCACCAGGGAGCCGAGCATGCTGACTTCCGTCAACGTCGCGCCGAGTTCGTCATGAAGATCCTGGGCCACGCGCGTGCGTTCCTGTTCGATGAGATGCTGGCGCTCCACCCGCTGCCGTTCTTGAATCTGGACTTCCAATTCATCCGTGCGCTCCGTCACCTGCCGGCGCAACACCACCACCCAACTGAACGCCGCCAGCGTCACAAAGGCCATTGCCGCCGCAATCCACAATAGCTTTTTTAACGTCCACCACGGCGGGGTTTGCAGCAGTTCCACGTCATGGACGGAACGCAATTGCACGCGAAACGATTTGGCGCGCCAGTTTTCGCCGGCCCACCACTCGCCGGGTTCGATCCGGCACACGCCCGTCACTAGAATGCGACTGCCGTTTTCCAAACTGGCAAAAGCATCGTAGCCATCGTTCTGTTTCAGATACGCATGAAAAATGGTCTCCCCTTCCTGCAAAATCAGATACCGCTCCGAGCCGTGCATCGCGCGATCCAGCAATTTGGCCGCAACCTGAATCAGCCGGCAATCATACGTTCCGCTCAACGCTTCGTCCGGCGTAACCCGCGCCGGTTGCGGCGAACGTCCGGGCGTAACCTTCCGAAAAATCGCGTCCTGCAACACCGGGGTGTATTCGCCCTGACTCGCGAATCCCAACGCTTCCACGCGGTCGCCCAGTTCCAGCGGGGCGCGCTCCCGGGTTTGTACTTCCACGCCTTGCTCGCCTTCCTGCAAAAACAACGCCCGCCCCGGTTCGTAGTAAATCACCGTGCCCGCCACTTTCACGCGATGGCCGTAAGTTTCCTGCGGCGCGAATTGCAACAGACTGCCGATGGGCCGCGTGGCGACACTGAACGGATCGCGCGGCGCGGGCATTTCAATGACCAGATCTTCCGGTCGCGGCACCATCAGGCGAATCGCAAACAACTGCCGGCGATGGTTGAACAACGTGGAGCAAACGCCGCGCACTCGCACGGTGCTGTCCAGCAGTTCCTCCGTGCGCGCCACGGGCAAATGCCGCGCATACACCAACAACCGCCCGCCGCCGGTGGCAATTTCAATCAGATGATGCGCGGAAACGTCGTCGAGATGCACCCAGCGTACAATGCCGGCGATTTCCACGAACTGGCTGTCCTCTTTGCCGCTGGCGAGTTGTTCGTAGGTCACCGGCTCCGGTTCGGGCAACGGGGCTTCACCCAAGATGCGCACCTGCTCAGCGACGACCACGGGCGCATATTCGCCCGGGCTGGTGACGCCGAGCACTTCCACAAATTGTCCGGGGGATAAATCAAGTGTTTCCCCAGATTCGCGCAGATAAATTCCCGCCGTCTCATCCTGAATGAACCGGGAATAAAGCGTCGCATCAAAGAACGTCACCACGCCGCGCAACCGCACCGGAAGCCTTTCGCTCGCCTGCGCGACGGTCAATTCCCGCACCGCCGCCGCCGTTTCCAACGGCGCGACGGGCTCTTGCGCCACCGCGCGCTCGGTCGAAGTTGCCGCCCAGATTCCCAATATCAAAAGCAGCCAGAGGCGGCGAACCATCCACCGCTCGCTTTGAAACCAAGTAAAAGATTTCACGGGTTGCGTCATCATGACAAACCCCGGCACATACTCAGTCAGCTCTGCTCGTCGCCCGGGGCTGCTTGCTATTGTCTCAGTCGTTATCAATTGTCAACCCGCATCAAAAAACCAGTCGGTGAAAACTTAAAATACCGTCCATCCAACCATGGCATGAAACAAAAAGGAGCGTCCACCCGGGACGCTCCTGTAAACTACTCAAACTTGTTGATTAACGACGCTGCCGACGCAGGAATGTCGCCAACCCCAGACCCAGCGCGGCCAGCGCGCCAGCCGCTGGCTCGGGCACCATGACGAATTGACTCACTCCCAACGCAGTATCTGAAAGGCGAACTTCATCAATGTAACCCCAAGCGCGGTCACCGTGGCCACCGGCGTAAAGCCCGCGGCCTACGGAAAAGTTGCCAGCATCCCAGTCGCCACCATCCCCCGCGCCCGCTGACATCGCGGTATTCGGACTGCCGCTCAGTGTCAGGTCGGTTTGCGCAATCAGATTCCAGCCACTTGAGCCGGTGACATCGCGTAAAAACAACGAGAGAGTGCTGCCGTCACTCACGGCTGCCATGCTATACCACGGGGCGAGATTTCCATCCGGGTCAGCCCCGAAGTTGAAACTGGTGAAAGCGTTGTTGGCCGAAACCGCCTCGTGCCAGAAACCGGATACGTCGGCGAACTTGATGGCCAGGCCGTTGTTGGGCAGCGCTTGAAAATAAAGTGCTGCCAGGTCGTTGTTCACCGTCGGGGTTGCGCCGCGCGAGTCGCGTCCCACGATGGTCCGAAACCCGCCGCCTTCGAGCTTGAAGGTCGCTTCAAGGGTCCACGCACTGGGCGTCCAAGTCTGAATTGCGCTCCCGGTTTCTGTGAACAGAGCCGGGTAACCACCCGTGTTCTTGACGCTGAAGTTATTGGGAGCGCCGTTCAAGGGCAGAGTCGAACTCGCCACTTGCGAGCTAAACACATAACCGGCATACCCGCCGTCCGACCAGGCGGACAAGGCGTTGCCATTGCCGGAACTGTCCGGCACGCCGGCATAGAAGGTGCCGTCCGGTTGACCGCCCCGCGGAACGTTCGATCCGGCCGGGCCTCCTTCCATGCGCCAATAAGCGACCTCTGCCGCTGGCAAACTCAATGCGCTCGTCATGGCCAGAACGGCGCCGGTCGCCAGGAGCGACGACATTTTTCGAGTGTGGTGAATAATTACTGTCATACGTCAGTGTTGGTTGTGAATGCGGATAAACCGCGGCTGCCTTTTGATTTTTGATCCGGCCCTCGCATCGTGCTCCCGAATGCCCCTACATTCGGGTGCGATGCATATCAAAACGAGAACTGGATTCGCTGAAATTTTAGCACTCCTCGAAGGGTTGTCGCGTGGCCAAAAAGGGTGACATCGTCGGCTACTCGACTTCTAACTGATAATACTTTGTCGGCTCGCTCGCCGGATAGGTGACGCTTTTCACAGTGCCGTCTCCCCCAACGGTTTCTACCGTCGTCCAAGTCGCATCATTCAACTCGTCTTTCGAGCAAACCCGGTAGCTGAACCCGGATTGGGTTGGAAACGATATCCGGATTAATCCGGAGCTAATCAATTCCGCACTCATAGCCGGAGCGGATGGGGCGAGAATTTCCGTCAACTGCGCCTCATCAAAATAAATCGACCCCCAATCATAGAGGGTCTGAGAGAACGTCACATCGAATCGCAACTTTACCGTGCCGGGCGGCGCCAACATTTGATTGGTCGCCGCCGCTATCGGAAACGTCTGCTGGGTCACATCCAGATCTACCCAGGTGTTGATTGGCGTGCTGGTGTTGAATACCGCCGAAGCATACTTGGCCAGCAGGTTGTCCGTCGCGCTCAAGAACGACACTTCCGCAATCGCCTGATTGGAATCACGGATATGATCGGTGTTCTGCGTCCGCGCTTTGATGGACGCCGTCCAACGCGAGCCGGGCACGGCGGCGACCTCCTGAAAAAACCCCGGTGAGTTCGGGCCGCCATTGAAGTTGCCATACACTTTACAGGAATAGCCCCCATACGCCGGGTTGCGGATATTCTGAGTGTTGTTCGCGTTAATCGACGGATCCCAAACGAGGCCGTTGGTGTTTACAATATTACCTCCTGCGGGATTGGCGTTGCCGAAGTTCTTGCCAATCCATGGCGCGAGCGCGCCGGTCTCGAAATTCCCGTTTAGCAAGGCGCCCGAACTCGTCGGCGGCGCGTTGGATATCGCATACACCCGCACGTAATCCACCGTCATCCGTTGGGGAAACACGGTGGTCGCATCCGGATAACCGGGCCAGTTGCCTCCGACCGCCACATTCAAAATGATGAATTCCGGTTGCGTGAAAACCCAACTTGAACCACCCGGCAAACTGGCCGGTGTAGCGGTAAAATACTGGTGACCATCCACAAACCACTTGATCATGTTCGTGGTCCATTCCACGGCATACACATGGAAGTCATCCGCAAACGCCGGATTGCCCGGCAAGGAATAGCCGCCCCCAATACTGTTCCCGCCGGAATATCCCGGGCCGTGGATCGTGCCATGGATGATCGTGGGTTCGCGGCCAATGTTTTCGAGAATGTCGATTTCGCCACAGTTTGGCCACCCCACCGAAGTGATGTTCGTTCCGAGCATCCAGAACGCCGGCCAGATGCCCTGACCGCGTGGAATCTGGATCCGCGCTTCAATGCGGCCATACGTCCACGACGCCTTCCCCTGCGTCTTCAACCGCGCGGACGTGTAATTGGCGCCGTTGTAATTTTCCTGCTTTGCCTCAATGACAAGTTTACCATCCTCGACCCGCACATTGTTTGTGCGCGCAGTGTAATACTGCCACTCGTTGTTGCCCCAGCCGCTGGCGCCGATGTCGTAATTCCATTTGCTCGAATTGGGCGAACTGCCATTCGGCTGATCAAACTCATCCGCCCAGACCAAGGTCCAATTGGCCGGCTGCGCCGGCGCGACCAACGCGAAGCCCAACAGGACGAGAGCCACTCCCAACTTTGTTACACATTTCATGATCTTGACGTGACGACCCTTAAGCACATCTCGCGCTTCAGCGGTCGGTAATTATTTGATATTAGTCGAACGTTCGGGTTCCAACACACACCGCACGCGCTGCTGAGTCACGTCCCGGGTGATTAGGCCGCATTCTAGCGCAAAAGCGGACACTTGGAAACAGGGGCGCGTGAAAACTACCCATTTGGCTAGGAAGCTATCCACCGAAGTTATTGCCTTGAACCGTCCTTTACTTCGAACTCGTGGCGTACGCGCCGACATTTTCCGAGAACAGATCCAACACATCGCCCCGGGCCAGCGCCCCAACCAATCGCATATCCTTCAACGTGCTGACCACCGGAATATTTTGTTGCGGACTGGACAACGCCAGGTTGAACACATCAACCAATCGTTGGTTCGGCGTCACGCACGGCGGGGGCGGGCGCATCACGTCGCTGGCGATCACGGCCCGCAATTCAATTCCCGCCCCCAAATGCTCCTTCAAATCCTGCAATGCCACCACGCCCACCAAGCGCCGCCGCCGATCCACCACCGGCAAAAAATTGTTCGCACTCGTCAAAAACCGCTTCGCCAGTTCCGGCAGCGACGTCGTCTCCAACACCGGCGGCACGGGCGCAAGCATCACGTCTCCGACCCGCTGCGCGGTCGCGGCCCCGAGCCGCGTCGTTTCATCGCCACTGACCACGCCCTTCTCCCGCAACGGTTCGGTGTAAATGGAATCCTTCTCCAACCGATTCGCGACCAGCAACGCCAGCACACATCCCAGCATTAGCGGTGGCATCAGCGAATAATCCAACGAAATTTCGAACACCATGATCATCGCCAGAAACGGCGACCGCGTCGTCGCCGCCAGCACGCTCGCCATGCCCACCAACGCAAAGGCGCTGGTCGGCAGTTCCGTCGCAATCTGCATCTGATGCAATCCTTCCCCGAACAATCCCCCCAGGCTCGCGCCCAGAAACAGTGTTGGCGTAAAGACTCCTCCCACCGCGCCCGAACTTACCGTGAACACTGTCGCCAGCAACTTCGCGCAAAACAATCCGCCCAACGCCAGTAACGGAATTTCATTGTGCAGAATCCGATTCGTCACCACGTAGCCGTTGCCCCATACGCCGGGGAATTCAATCGCCAACAATCCCACGATAAATCCCGCCGCCATCATTTTGAGATAGATCGGTTGCGAGACGGCATCAAAGCGACCCTTTACCGTGCGAATCATTTTGAGAAACACCGCGCCGAACACACCGCAACCCGCGCCCAACAACACGAACCACGGCAGTTGTAGAATGCTCGTAAATTCAAACGGCGGCACCTGATACCACGGCGCAATCCCGAAGAAACTCCGCGACACCATCGCCGCAATCACCGAAGCGAACACCAGCGGCGCGAACAGCCCCATTGAGACGTTGCCCAACACGATGAGTGACGCGAACACCGCCCCGGCAATCGGCGCATTGTA
The DNA here is from genome assembly GCA_964553795.1 of uncultured Bifidobacterium sp. GTDB lineage: Bacteria > Verrucomicrobiota > Verrucomicrobiia > Limisphaerales > JADLHS01 > JADLHS01. The sequence goes on from CAZKMR010000068.1 coordinate 13,794, forward strand.
GGCCGCGGCAATTCCCGAAGCCGCGCCGCATCCCACCAACAACCGCAGCCGATAGGGCGGCCACTTCGCCCACTGCCCCAATTTTGACGCCAAGGCCGCCGTCATTTGCGTGATGCCACCTTCACGGCCGATGGATGCGCCGGTGCCAATGCTGATCAACGACGAAGCCGCGCGCACCACCCCGCTGCGCACCGGCAAGCGACCATCCCCCGCCACCACGACTTCCAACATGTTGTTCGAGCCGTGCCGACCGATTAATTGCAATCCCCAATGCAACACCAATCCCGCCGCCAAGCCGCCCACCGCCGGAATCAAAATGCGCTCCCACACCCCCAACATTTCCGCGACCTCCACCGGATCACCCGGTTGCCGCAAAAAGAAAAGTTTCACCGCCTCGATCGCATGAAAGAAAAACAGATTCACCAAGCCACCCAGCACCCCGACCACGCCGGCAATCACTAAATGCAAAGCCTCTTCGCTCAGAATGAGCTTTTCCCGCAACTGAATCGCCCCACGCCAATGTCTCCGGAGAAATTTCCGCACGCCCCATAGCAGTCGCTTGATCCGGGAAGATTCCACGCGCCCAATTTACGCAGCAACCGCCGCTTGACGAGTATGGAATTCTCCCGACCTCCCCCTCCGACTTCTTACACTCAATCTTACTCCAAATCTTAATCTCCCGCCGCCCCGCGTCGCCGGGTTCGATCGAACTTGAGATTTAGTTTGAGAAACAGAGCAAGACTAAGCGTTCCTCAACCGCTCGTGCCATTCCCCAACATTGCCAACCCCGCTACGCTGCGCCACACTGCGCGCCGATGAGTAAAGCGTTTTACATCACCACCGCGATTGATTACGTCAACGGCCAGCCGCACCTCGGCCATGCCTACGAGAAAATCATCACGGACGTCATCGCCCGCGCCCGGCGCAGTCTCGGACAGGAAGCTTTCTTTCTCACGGGCCTCGATGAACACGGCCAGAAGGTCCAACAAGCCGCCCTCGCCGACGGCAAAACCCCGCAGGCCTACTGCGACGGACTCGCCGCCGATTGGCAGGCGTTCGCACAAAAACTGGAGCTCACGAATAACGATTTTGTCCGGACCACCAGCCCGCGCCACAAGGAATTCGTCCAGGCCATCCTCGCGAAACTGCACGCCGCCAGGGAATTTTACACCGCGACCTACAAAGGCTTTTATTCCCCGAAGGAAGAGACCTTCCTCACCGAGAAAGATCGGCGCCCGGACGGCACATTCGATCCCGCCTACGGCAAAGTGATCGAACTCGAAGAAACGAATTACTGGTTTAAACTCAAGCCGCACCAGAAATGGTTGATTGACTACATTGAAGCGAACCCGTCGTTCGTTCAGCCCGACTATCGGCGCAATGAAGTGCTCGGCTTTCTGAATAACAACACACTCGAAGACCTTTGCATCTCGCGGCCCGCTGCGCGCCTGAACTGGGGCATCCCCCTGCCCTTCGACAAAGACTACGTCACCTACGTCTGGTTCGACGCGCTGGTGAATTACATCTCCATTCCCGCCGCCCACGGTGACCAGACAGTATTAGCGGCTACCTCCGGCCCTCAACCCTCAACCCTCAACCCTCAACGGTCTCTCTGGCCTGCCGACATTCACGTCATCGGCAAAGACATCCTGAAGTTTCATGCCGTCTATTGGCCCATCATGCTCAAGGCGATGGGCCTGCCACTGCCGAAACAAATTTTGGTTCACGGTTGGTGGCAGAAGGACGGCGCGAAGATGAGTAAGAGCACCGGCAACGTCGTTGATCCCGTCGCTGTCATCAACGAATGGGGCGTGGACGCGTTTCGCTTTTACGTCGTGCGCGAACTCGCCATCGGCCCGGACGGCAACTGGACGGACGCCGGTTTCAAATCACGTTATCAAGCCGAACTCGCCAACGGCCTCGGCAATCTCGTGAACCGCTCGCTTTCCATGCTGAAGCGGTATCGCAACGGAATTGTTCCGGCGCGCCATGACGAACTCGCTTACGAAGCTAACAAAACTAGTGAAATCGTAAGGCAAGTTTTTGAACAATTGCTTCAGCCACAAACTGCATTGGTCTCAATTTGGGCATTTATTACCGTCGCAAACCAATTCGTGGACAAGACCGCGCCATTCAAACTCGCCAAAGATCCCGCGCAAGCGCAGCGCCTCGACGAAGTGCTCTATAACCTTGTCGAAACCTGCCGCATTCTCGCCGTATTACTGTGGCCGTTCATTCCACAAACCGCGGGGAAAATTTTTGCGCAACTTAATTTGCCCGGCGTCCCGGACAAATTCACCGCCGCGGAATGGGGCGGTTTGTCGGCCGGTCATACCATCGGCGATCCCGCGCCGCTGTTTCCGCGCAAAGACGCCTGAACCCTCATGCCGACTTCCGCAACACTTCACGTCGCCATCGTTGGTTGTGGCGGAATTACGCTCCAGAATCATCTGCCCGGTTTGGCGCTGTGTCCGGACGTCAAAGTAGTGGCGTTGTGCGACGCGGATGCGGCCACGCTGGAACGCGCCCGTCAACAAACCGGCGTCCCAATTACTTCCACGCGTCCCGAAGAAATCGTGCGCCGCGACGATGTTCATGCGGTCATCATTGCCACGCCAAATTTTACCCACGCGCCCATCGCGCTCGACGCCATTGCCCACGGCAAACATGTCCTCTGCGAAAAACCGCTCGCGCTCAATCACACCGACGTGAAAGCGATGGCCAGCGCCGCCGACCGCGCGGGCGTGCGGCACATGACGGCGTTCACTTATCGTTTTGTCCCGGCGATGCGTTATCTCGCGCATCTGGTGCAACGCGGCGATCTCGGCCAACCCTATCATTTTCGCTCCTGTCGCTTGCAGGATTGGGGCACGCGCAATCTCGGGTGGCGACAGGTCAAAAAACTCGCGGGCTCGGGCGAACTGGGCGACATGCTGAGTCATCGCATTGATTTCGCCCACTGGCTGGTGGGCCCGATGCAACGTCTCGTGGCGAATCTCAAGCAATGGCATCCCACCCGCGGCGGGCAACCGAATGATCTCGATGACTGGGTCGCCCTCCTCGCGGAATTTCAGAATGGTGCGACCGGCGTTCTGGAAAGCAGCAAACTCGCGAGCGGTCGCAATGAAAGTTGGCGCAGTCTCGATTCCGTCGAACTCAACGGCAGCGACCGTTCGTTCGTGTTCATCACCGGCGAATGGAACAAACTGCAAACCGGCAAAGTCGGTGGATCGGGATTGGAAACCATCGAAGTGCCGCGTGAATTCTGGACCTGGCCGGGCGCCCCGCGTGATCCCGCTCAGGGCGATCCGCTCGTGACATTCCGCTACGATCAAGCGTGGGAATTCGTGGCTGCCATTCGCAACGAACGAACGTGCGTGCCGAGTTTTCACGATGGCTTGCGCGCGCAACAGGTGATGGACGCCGCCGTGAAATCAGCCGAAACCCGCGCGTGGGTGGATTTGAATGAATTGTCAAAATAGGCCATGAACAAAACCGCAGTCATCACCGGGGGCGGCAGCGGCGTGGGACAAGCCATCACGTTGCAACTACTGGAACAGGGTTGGCGCGTCGCCATCGTCGGACGCCGCGAAACGGCGTTGCAAGAAACGGTGGCCCAAGCTGGAAAACACGCCGCCCAACTCTCCCTGCACGCGTGCGACATCGGCGCCGCGGCAGCGGTGGAAGCGATGGGCCAACGCGTACTCGCGGAACTCGGCACTGTGGAAGTGCTCGTGAATGCCGCCGGGACCAATGCCCCGCGCCGCGCGCTCGAGGTTTTGTCCTTGGCTGATTATCACGCGATGATCGCCACCAATCTCAACGGCGCGTATTACTGCACCCAGGCGTTCCTCGCGCAGATGCGATCCCGTAAAAGCGGCACGATCATCAACATCATCTCGGACGCCGGCAAACAGGCGTCGCCCAAAGCCGGACCGGGCTATGTAATGAGCAAATTCGGGTTGGCCGGCCTGACGCAAAGCATCAACGCCGAAGAACGCGCCAACGGCATTCGCGCTTGCGCCATTTTTCCCGGAGACATCGACACGCCGTTGTTGGACAAGCGTCCGCTCGTTCCCGACGCCGCCGCTCGCGCCCGGATGATGCGCGCCGAAGACGTGGCGGCGTGCGCGCTGTTCTGCATCAATCTTCCGCCCCACGTCATTGTCGAGGAACTTCTGGTTCGCCCGCGGTAACGTCCCTTTCGCGCCAAAAAAATTTGAAACAATTTGCGCCCTGGCCGGGTTATTCCTTTGAAACGATGAAAACCGTTGTCAAAAGAATCAATCCGGCCTTCACGGTGGTGCAACCCTTGCCGGCATGGCCCGTCCCACCGGCGCGCTCCAACCCGGTCGCGCCAACCGACGATCAGCAGGCCGCGGCGGCGCACCTGGGTTTGACTGCGGCGGGCTCGCTGCCTTCCGGGTGTGCGCTTGATGTTCCGTCACATGCTCAGCGCCAACTAACTTCAAATTGAAGTTCCTCTCATGCCCGAACTCATTTTCAACCCTCGATGTTATGCAACAACTTTGCCATCGGTCGGTCTCCGGCCTTAAGATTACGCGCGGACCAGCGGCTATTGCCCATGACCGATGCGCAACACTTCGAGGCGTTCCTGCACAACTACCAAAACATGGTATTTAGCACCGCCATGCGCCTGCTCGCCAACCAATCCGAAGCTGAAGACATCACGCAGGAAGTTTTTCTCCGCGCGTATGAACGGTTCGGCGAGTTGCACGACAGTCCGACCGCCGGGGGCTGGTTGAAAACGGTCGCCACGAATCTGTGCCTGAATCACCTGAGCCGCTATCGCTCGCGCTGGAGTTTTTTCTCGGAACTCTTTCGCAACGACAATTCAGACGCCGACGAACCAATCGAATTTCCCGCTGCGGACGATACCCATGAAACGCTCGCGGCCGCGGATCGCCGCGAATTGGTCGAACGCGCGCTGCAAAGTCTGCCCGCATCACAACGCGTGCCGCTCGTGCTGCATCATTTTGAAGGACTGCGCTACGAAGAGATCGCCGAAAAGCTCGGCGTGTCGTTGGGCAAAGTGAAGACGGATATTTTTCGCGGGCGCGAGGCGTTGCGGCACAAGCTGCGGCTCACACTCAAGGAGGACGAGTTGGGTAACTATTAACGAAGTATGAACCCGCACTACGAAAAGCAACTCGAGGCCAGCATCCGGCGCGAACTGGAAACGCTGGACGAATTGCCCGCCCCGCCCGCGCTCGCGAATCGCATTCTGCGGGAAATCGAATCCCGCGCCGCCACGCCCTGGTATCGTCGCGCCTGGCCAAGTTGGCCGATGAGTCTGCGCTTCGCCTCGCTCGTAATTTTGCTCGCGGGCTTTAGCGGATTGTGTTTCGGCACCTGGGAGCTAACTCGCTCCATCGCGACTACCGAGCGCATGGGTCTATGGCTCGCTGACGCCCAAGCGTTGTGGCGCACCGCCGGGGTGCTCGGCGACGTGGCGTGCTCGTTCACGCAGCAATTGGGTGCGGGTGTTTGGGTGGTGGCACTGGGTTTCCTGTTTGCCGCCTGCGCCGCGTGTATTGGCCTCGGTTCGGCCTGTATTCGCCTGGCCGTTCGCTCCGATTCAACTGGATCTTTATCATGAAAAAATTCTCCTGCTTTCTCAGCGCCGTTATCGCCACGGGTTTGATGTGGTTACAACCTGCGCCGCTGCTGGCGCAAACGAATGATTCTGCAACACCCGCCCCGGACGCGCTCATTGACACGAACGCACCGGGGCCCACAAACAATTCAGCGGCCACAGAATCCACCCCTGCGCCGCGGCGGCGCGGCCCGGTCGTATCGGTGGGCGGCACGGCAATCTTGCCCGCCGGCGAAACCGCCGAGGCCGTAGTTGCAGTTGGCGGTTCGGCCCAAGCCCAGGGAGACGTTCGCGAAGCGCTTGTCGCCATCGGCGGCAATGCGGAAGCTGACGGCAATGTCCGCAATGCCGTCGTAGCCATTGGCGGAGATGCCATCGCACGCGGGAATGTAGGCGACGCCCTGGTGGCCATCGCCGGCAACGCGGAAGCGTACGCTGAAGTTCGAGACGCGGCGGTCGCCATCATGGGAGATGTCATTCTGGGCTCCAACGCCGTGGTGCGCGGCGACGTCGTATCCATCGGCGGCCGAGTGCAAGCCGCCGACGGCGCGCAAATCAAAGGACAAATCGTCGAGGTCAGCGTCGCGCAATATCCGATTCTCGCGCCGCTGCAAGGCGTGGCGGATTGGTTGCGGGATTGCCTGCTCAAGTTTCGCCTGCTTGCGCCGAAAGCCGGTTGGTATTGGGTATTTGTCGGCGGGTTCTTCCTGTTGTATTTGCTCGTTGCCGCCGCATTGCCACGACCGGTCGCCGCGTGCGTCACGGAATTGCAACAACGCCCGGCGACAACGTTTCTGATCGGGTTACTGATGAAACTGCTGGTGCCGCTGGTTTACTTCGTGTTGGCGGCGACAGGAATCGGTATCTTTGTCATCCCGTTCGTCTGGGTTGCTATCTTCATCGGCGTAATCCTCGGCAAAGTCGCGCTGTTCGAATTCCTGGGCGGCGGCATTCTGCGTCTCTTCGGCATTAAACTGGCGCGCCCCATCGTGGCGCTGTTGATCGGATTTATTCTGATCACGCTGTTTTACATGGTCCCGTTTCTCAGCCTGCTGATTTACACGCTTGTCGGGCTTTGGGCCCTCGGCGCCGTAACCACCGCCACGTTCAGCGGCGCACGCAAAGAAGTTCCGCCGCGCCCGCCCTACTCTCCCGTTGCGCCGCCTCCGGCTAATCCGCCGTCGTCCGGTCCGACTGGAATGGCCGTTCCGCCGGTCGGCAATTTCGCTCAAACTGCCGAAACATCTGGCGCAACGCCGCCCCCTGAATCCGCCACTCCTTCGCCATCCCAAACTGCGACTGCGCGCGTTCCCGAAGCCTACACGCTGCCCCGCGCCGGATTTTGGGAACGCATGGGCGCGGCGTTTCTCGACATAATTATTGTGGCCATCGCCAGTTCGTTGGTCGGAGGAATGCCCTTGGGTTTGCTCGTGGCGCTGGCGTACTTCGCCGGGATGTGGGCGTGGAAAGGCACGACCATTGGCGGCATCGTGCTGAATCTGAAAGTCGTTCGCTGCGATGATCAACCGGTCACGTTCGCCGTTGCGCTGGTGCGCAGTCTCGCTTCCGCGTTTTCCGTCGTCGTGTTTTTCCTCGGCTTCCTCTGGCTGATCTTTGATCGCGACAAGCAGACCTGGCACGACAAAATCGCCGGCACCGTCGTGGTGCGCACCACGCGGGCGATGTCGCTGGTGTGTTTGTGAGGCGTTGGCGATTAGCCGCGCAAACACTGCGGTTTAGCCGTTCGTAACAGCGCAAAAAAATTTCGCTCGACTCGTCGGACCGCCCTTCTAACGTGCTACTCGGGATTATCCTATCGTCCCGAAGTATGAACATTTTGCTCATCAGTCCCGAAACGCCGGACACGTTCTGGAGTTTCAAACACGTCCTCAAATTCGTTTCCAAGAAATCTTCCATCCCGCCGCTGGGTCTGCTCACCGTCGCCGCCATGCTCCCGACGGATTGGAATCTCCGGCTCGTGGATAAGAACGTCGCCCGATTGCGCGATGAAGATTTGCGCTGGGCCGATTACGTGATGATCAGCGCAATGATTGTGCATAAGGAATCGGTTCACCGAATCGTGGCGCGCTGCAAAACCCATGGCAAAACGGTGATCGCCGGCGGACCGCTGTTCACCACCGGGCACGAGGCGTTTCCCGACATTCAACATTTCGTCCTGGGCGAAGCGGAGGAAGTAATGCCGCAACTCGTCGCAGATTTGCGGGCTGGCCGGTTGCAATCCATTTATCGCGCCAACGGTTGGCCGAGTCTGGCGCACACGCCGATTCCGCGCTGGGATTTGATCGAGCTCAATCAATACGTGACGATGTCCGTGCAGTTCTCGCGCGGTTGTCCGTTCGATTGTGAATTCTGCGACATCATCGTGATGAATGGCCGCGTTCCGCGCACGAAGTCGCCCGCGCAACTCATCGCCGAACTCGAGGCGTTGCGCCAACGCGGCTGGCGCGAAATGGTGTTCGTGGTGGACGACAATTTCATCGGCGACAAACGCCGCACCCGCGCGTTGCTGCGCGAAATGATTGCCTGGCGCAAGAAAACCAAGGCCGAAATGGGTTTTCTCACAGAGGCGTCGGTCAATCTCGCCGACGACGCCGAACTTTGCACGCTGATGGTCGAAGCCGGGTTCACCAAAGTCTTCGTCGGCATCGAAACGCCTTCCGCCGAATCGCTCGAAGAATGTCGCAAAGTACAAAACCGTCGCGACCTCGTGGATGCCGTCCATACGCTCCAACAACGCGGACTCGAAGTAATGGGCGGATTCATCGTGGGCTTCGACAGCGACCGCGACGACATCTTCAAGCGACAGTTCGAGTTCATCCAAAAATCCGGCGTCGTCACCGCGATGGTTGGTTTGCTGAATGCCTTGCCGCAAACCCGCCTCTACAAACGCTTGAAAGCGGAGGGGCGATTGGAAACCGAAACCACCGGTAACAACACGGTCGCCGCGCTGAATTTCCAACCGAAACTGAATCGCGAATTTCTGCAAGCCGGCTATCGCGACCTCATGCGACGACTTTACGAGCCCAAGGTTTATTATCAGCGCGTGCGCACGTTTCTGAAAAACCATCAACGCACCGATGCGCCCCGGCTGCGTTTATCGAGCGCCGATTGCATGGCGTTCGTGAAATCGTTCTGGCTGTTGGGAATCTGGTATCGCGGGCGCGTGGCGTATTGGCGATTTTTCTGGAGCACCCTGCTCCGGCGCCCGCATCAATTTCGGCGCGCGATTGAATTCGCGATTATGGGTTACCACTTTCGCCGCGTCGCGCAGCGGTGTTGACCGCGCCACCGCAGCGTCTCAAAACGTCCGCACGCGATAATATTTCTGCGGCAAGATCGGATTCACAAACACCGGTTTCGCCGCGAAATTAGTCGCCCACGGCCCGGACAGATTCGTTGCTTCGAGCAGCTTGCCATTGCCCGGCCAGTTCAAAGTGAAGCCGTTCCCGAGCGGTGAAAACGTCAACGTCACGTCGTAAAACAAACCCGTCGTCGCGCTATAAAGCGTGGCGACATCAGTTGGCGCCAACACTTTGTCGTACATCGCCACGTCGGAAATAACCGCGAGCAGATGATTAATGCCGGTTTGAAGCGCACCGATACGCAATGCCGGCGGCGCCGTCTTCGCGCCCGCCGGGCCGGTGGTGCTCGCGTCCAGCGTGCCATCAATGTAGATGCGCATCAGACCGCTGCTCGCATCACGCGTCACGACCACGTGCCGCCAAATCCCATTGTTAATCACGCGCACGGATTGCAACGTCGTGTCGGGATTGCCGACGCCGAATCCAATCTTGTTTCCCACCAGCGCCACTCCGAAATCACCGGTCGCTCCGCCCACTTCTCCGTCCACAATCCCCTTGCCGTTATACCAATTCGGCGTGCCACCCGTGGTCGTCGTTTGAATCCAAAACGCAATCGAAAAACTGCCACTGCCGATCAATCGCGGAATGACCGTGTGACCACTCGTGCCGTCGTAACGAACCGCCCGGTGCGGCGCCGTAAATCCTGCGCCAGCCACACCGGCGAACCCGGCGATGTATGAGCCGTTGTGAACGCCGTTGCTGCCGCGCACGATTTCATGCGCAATCGCACCACCGGTTTCATTCAGCGGCCAATACGCGACCGGATTGCCCGCCAACACCCAACTCCCATACGAGCCCGGCATCGCGTTGACCTCGCTGGAATTCGCGCTTTCGGAAACCGTTCCTTGCGCGGCGACGACATAAAAATAAGTCATGCCATTCAGCAATCCGCCGTCGGTGTAACTCGGACTCGCCGTGTTCGACACATGCTCGTAACCGCTCCCGCTCGTGGTTGAGCGACGCACGATGTAGTTCGTCGCACCGGCCACCGCCGTCCAAGTCAAACGCACGGTCGCGTTGCTGCCGGGCGTGGCGACCAGATCGGGCGGCGCTTGCAACGGGGCGCTGCTCGGCATCCCGCTGATGCCGAAGATCGCGGTGTTCTGCTGCGACCCGGCATTCGCGGGATTGAAAAACGTGATGGAACTGATCGGCTGCGTCAGCCCGAGCGCCGCCAGATTGATCGTGGTTTGATACAG
>CAZKMR010000069.1:0-6848 GCA_964553795.1 uncultured Bifidobacterium sp.
TTGTAAAAAGACGTAACCGGGAAACAGCGGTTTCTGGAAAGCGACGGATTTGCCGCGGTATTTGTGGACGGACCGATAGCACGGCAGCGTGGCGGCAAAACCCTGCCGTTCACAGTATTCGACCAGTTTCTTTTCCCGTCGCGGTTTGGTATGAGCCACGAACCAAAGCAGTTCTGCCACGCGGCGGAGCATTTGGCCGGCGCGTCCGAAAGTCAATCAGAAGCTCCCGCAAATCCGGCGCGAGAGCGGGATTTTTGCGTTTGACCGGGCAAGGCGCGGGCGGGTAGCGTTGGCGTTCCGATTTTCGGCATTATTTATGATTGGAACGTTTCGTAAGCATTCAAAGATCCTCTGGTGGATCATCATCGTCGCGATCATCATCACCTTCGTCTGGTGGGGATCGAGCACCTCGCGCACTGGAGACATCACCGTCGCCAGCGATGGGCATTACGGCATCATGAACGGCGAGGTCATTACGCCCGCGCTATTTCAGGAAACGCTGCGTGAAGTGCATTTGAATTATTTCTACGCCTCCGGCGGACGCTGGCCGGGGCGCGGCGAAAAAATCCCGGGCTTCGAGGAACAACGCGAAACCTTTCAGCGTTTGTTGCTGATTCAGAAAGCGCGGGAGCTGGGCATCTTCGCGAGCGATGAAGCCGTGGCGCAAGCGGCCAACGCCCGGATGCGCGCCATCAACCGCGGCAATCCCGTGCCTGTGGCGGAGTTTGAACGGCAAGTGCTCGCGCCGGAACGTCTGAACCTCGGCGACTTCGAACGCTTCATTCGCAATGAACTCGCCATTCAGCAATTGATCTCGGTAGTCAGTGCCGGCGGCGAATTGGTCACCCCAGCGGAAGTCGAGTCGCTGTATCGCCAGGAAAATCAGGAATTCGCCACGCAGGTGGTTTTCTTTCGCGCCACCAACGATTCTTCCGGCCTCAACGTCACACCCGAGCAACTGGGTGAGTTCTTCACCAACCGGCTGGTCTATTACCGCGTGCCGGAGCGGGTGCAGATTGATTACGTGAGTTATCCGCTCTCCAATTTCCTGGCGGCCGCCCAGGCGGAATTGGAAAAAAATACCAACCTCACCGAAATTATCGAAGCACGCTACGAGCAGGTGGGCGGCACGAATTATTACACCGAAGCCAAGACGCCCGAGGAAGCGAAGCAAAAGATTCGCACCGAGTTTGCCAACAGCATGGCGATGAGCAACGCCGCGAAGGAAGCGAATCGCTTCTATGAAACGCTGTATGAAAAAGTCGGCACGAATTATAGCAGCGAACAGTTTGCAGCCATCGCGCGCGAGTTGGACCTGGCGCCGCGCGTGAGTGAACCGTTCAGCATCAATGAACCGCCGGCCAGCCTTGATGTCAGCGCCGATTTTGCCCGGCGCGCCTTCGCGTTGACGTCGGAAGAATCATTCTCCGAACCACTCGCCGGGGAAGATCATCTTTACGTCATCGGCCTGCATGGCCGCTTGCCGAGTGAAATCCCGACGTTGGATTCCATCCGCGAGCGGGTCACCCGCGATTATCGCTTTGTGGAGGCTGCCATGGCCGCCCAGAAAGCCGCGTTGGACTTTTATGCCCAGGCGACGAATCAATTGGCCGCCGGCAAGGCATTCAACGCGATTTGCACGGAAGCCGGAGTTACACCGCGCCAGTTGTCGCCCATCAGCCGCGCGTCGCGAAACATCCCGGAGATCTCCCAACAAATCAACGAACAGGAGTTCGCCCAGGCCATCTTCGCGACGGAACCGGGCCATGTCACTCCGTTGCTTCGCAGCGCGGATGGCGCAGCCCTCGGATACGTCGAGGCCCGACTGCCGATTGATGAAAATCGCATGCAAACCAATCTGCCGGCGTTCACGCGCAACGTGCAACAGATGCGCCGCGGTGAGATTTTCAATGAATGGTTCATGCAGCAGGCGAATCAGGCGTTTGCCACCATTCCCTACTTCCAGCGCCCGGCGGAAATGACCGGCGCCCAGCCGCAGTAATCGGTCATGGATTGGAAATCCGGACCGACGGCGAACCACGGAGCAGCACCGTGAACGGCATCAAACTTTCGTCGCCGGCCACTCGAGAGTTCTGGGAAATCCCAGTGCTCTTCGAGGATGACCACCTGCTGGCACTCGATAAACCCGCCGACCTCGCGGGTCATCCCGACCGCTTGGCGCCGGAGCGACCCAATTTGCTTCAGTTGTTGCATGAGGGCATTGCCGCCGGGAAGCCCTGGGCAACCGAGCGCGGTTTGACTTACCTGACAAACGCACACCGGATCGATGCGGAAATCAGCGGTGTTTTTTTGTTGGCCAAAAGCAAACCGACACTCATCGCGCTGGCTTCTTTATTCGGCACAGAGCAGCCAAAGCTTCGTCATTTTGCTCTGATCACGGGTACGCCGTCTTCGGACCATTTCGAAATGACGGCGAAGATCGCGCCGGATTCGTTTCGACCCGGCGCGATGTGGATTGATCCCAAAACCGGCAAAAAATCCAAAACCGTTTTCGACGTGGTGGAGAAATTCGCGGGCTACACGGCGGTCACCGGACAACCGCTGACCGCGCGCCCCCATCAAGTCCGGGTCCACTTGAAACACGCCGGCTTTCCGATCTTGGGTGATACCCTTTACGGTGGAAAGCCGCTGTGGCTTTCCCGCTTGAAAAAAGATTATCGCCTCAAACCCGGCCGCGAGGAACGGCCCTTGGTGGCGCGCCCGGCATTGCATGTGCAGGAATTGACGCTGCCGCATCCGGTCACGCACGAACCACTCGCGATCACGGCGGAATTGCCGAAAGATCTCCGGGTGGCGATGCGTTACCTGCGCGAATATCGCGGCGGCAGCAGCACAACGCCGTCTGCGTAGCCGCGAAGCTTGCCAGCGAATCAGAACGGGGTGTAGGCTCTGGCGCAAGGCCCGGCCCATGAATCCCGGTTCCACTCCCGGCCCGAAACGACATGTGGTCATCGTTGATGACAATGCCGAGTTGGCTTGGTTTTTCTCTGAAATCCTGAAACTGCACGGCTACGCCACGACGGTTTTCTCCGACGAAGTCACCGCGTTGAAATTTGTCCTGGCCCAAAGTCCGGATGTCATCTTGTGCGATTTGCAAATGCCCCAACTGGCCGGGGATCTTTTCTTCGCGACCGTGCAACGCGCCAATCCGGAATTAGCCCGGCATTTCGTGTTCCTCACCGGTGAAGCCGAGACGCAGCGCTTCCAGCATTTTGTTCAGACGGTGGAAGCGCCCGTCTTGCACAAGCCGGTGCCGGTGGAAACGTTGTTGGCCGAAATTGAACGCCTTGCCACGCCTTAGCTGCACAAAGCCGGCGTTGCTTCGCGCCCCGCTTCCAGTCATCGTGTTTTCCGATGAAGCGATTTGACTTTATCGTCCTGGGCAGCGGCATCGCGGGATTATTCTTCGCGCTGAAAATGGCCGCGCGAGGACGCGTGGCCATCATCACTAAAAAGAATCGGGCGGAATCCAACACGAACTACGCGCAGGGCGGCATTGCCGCGGTGACGAGCCGGGAAGACACGTTTGATCTGCACGTGCGGGACACGTTGACCGCCGGCGCCGGATTATGCCGGGAAAAAGTCGTGCGCACGATCATTGAGGAAGGGCCGGCGCGCATCGCGGAACTGATCGAACTCGGCATGAAGTTTTCTCAACGCGAAACCCCGGCGGAAGACGGCGGGCGCGAACTCGATTTGGGGCGCGAAGGCGGACATTCCAAGCGCCGCATCCTGCATGCAAAAGACGCCACGGGCCGGGAAATTGAACGCGCGCTGCTGAATGCCGTCGCCGCCCAACCAAACATTACCATTTTTGAAAATCATCTCGGCATTGACCTCATCACCAGTCAGAAGCTGGGTTACGTGGGCGCGAATCACTGCCTGGGGGTTTATGTTTTCGATAAGTTACAACGAACGGTAGAGACATTCATTGCGCCGGTCACACTTCTGGCCACGGGCGGTTGCGGGAAGGTTTATCTCTACACCACGAACCCGGACATTGCGACGGGCGACGGCGTGGCCATGGCGTATCGCGCCGGGGCATCCGTCGCGAACATGGAGTTTGTTCAGTTTCATCCCACGTGCCTATATCATCCCAAAGCGAAATCGTTTCTGATCAGTGAAGCCGTGCGTGGCGAAGGCGGCATCTTGACGTCGCTCGAAGGCAAACCGTTCATGGACGAGTATCATCCACTGAAGTCGCTGGCCCCGCGCGATGTGGTCGCGCGCGCGATTGACAATGAGATGAAGAAGAGCGGCGCCGACCATGTGCTGTTGGATATCACGCACAAAACCGCCCGCTTCGTCATCGACCGGTTCCCCACCATCTACGAGACGTGCCTGCGTTATGGCATCGACATCACGAAGGAGCCAATTCCCGTGGTGCCCGCCGCACATTATCAATGCGGCGGGGTCGTCACCACGGTGGACGGCGAGACGGAGATTGCGGGATTGTTCGCGGTCGGTGAGGTTGCCTGCACCGGGTTGCACGGCGCGAATCGCCTGGCCAGTAATTCCCTGCTTGAAGCTCTGGTTTGTGCCGATCGCGCCGCCCGCCGCATCGCCGCGTTGGATTTACCCACAAACGATTTGAAGATTCCCGACTGGCAGTCGGGCGACGCGCATAACCCGGATGAACTGGTCGTTGTGGCCCACAACTGGGACGAAATCCGACGTTGCATGTGGGACTACGTGGGAATTGTGCGCACCAACAAACGGCTGCAACGCGCGCAAGCACGCCTGGCGAATTTGCAACAGGAAATCCACGAGTACTATTGGAACTTCACCGTGACGGCGGACTTGCTGGAGTTGCGCAATATCGCCACGGTGGCGGAATTGATTGTGCGTTGTGCCACGCTCCGACCAGAGAGCCGCGGTCTGAATTTCAATCTGGATTTTCCCGAAGCCCACCCGGATTGGGAACAGCGCGACAGCGTGGTCCGCAAAAGCAGTTAAGCCAAAACCGCCGGACGACTTGAGCCGTCCGGCGGTGGGCAAGGCTGTGCCAGCTTTATTTCTTGGGGTTGACGATGTCCGCCATCTTGAAAATTGGCAGGAACATACAAATCACCATGCCGCCGACGACCACTCCCAGGAACACGATGAGGATGGGCTCAATCAGCGAAGTGAGTCCGGAAAGAGTCGTTTCGATTTCTTCGTCCAGGAAGTCCGAGATGCGCTCCAGCATGTTGTCGATTTTACCGGTTTGCTCGCCGGCGGTGATCATGCGGATAATCATGTTCGGAAAAACAGGATGCTTGCCGAGTGCTTGCGAAATGCTTTCGCCCCGTTCGATATCCACCATGGCCACTTTAATTGCTTTTTCCATGATCACATTGCCGACGGTTTGGGAAACGATGTTGAGCACTTCCAGAATCGGCACACCGCTGCGCACCAATGACGCGAGCGTCCGGGTAAAACGAGCCAGACAGATCTTGTGAGCGATAACGCCGAAAACCGGCAACTTGATGCGGTGCTTATCCCAAAACTCCCGCCCCTTTTTGGTCCGGATGAAGTACAACCAGCCGTAAATTACTCCGCCGCCACCGAGCATTAGCACAATGAAGTATTTCTTCACGATATTACTCAGGTGGATGAGGAATTGGGTTGGCCCGGGCAACTTGGCGCCGAAACCGGTATAGATTTCACCGAAGACAGGAATCACTTTGACCAACAGGAAAACGGTGATTGCAATCGCGACGAAAGTCACCACCGTCGGATACATCATCGCCGACTTGACCTTCTTGCGCAGGCGCGCGGCGTTTTCCAGATATACGGCCAACCGCGCGAGAATTTCGGCCAACAAACCGCCCTTTTCACCGGCCCCGACCATCGCCACGTAAAGGCGGTTGAAAACTTTCGGATGTTTTTGGAGTGCCTCGGAAAAACTGTCGCCACCCTCGACCCGCGTGCAGACGTCTTTGATGACGTCCCGCATGGCCTTGTTCTGCGTTTGATCAGCGAGGGCTTGGAGGGATTGCACCATCGCCAGACCGGCGTCCACCATCGTCGCCAATTGCCGGGTGAAAATGACCAGGTCGGCCAACGGCACTTTCCCACCGGCCGTGCGTCCTTTCTTGGCAACCTTTTCCTGAATTGAGACAACCAGGAGGTTGCGATTTAACAACGCGGCAATGGCGGCTTGTTCAGTCGCCGCATCCAGAGAACTGCGGATTTCCCGGCCGGTTCCTGTTTCCCGCGCGATGTAAGCAAATGACGGCATAATGATTTGTGCTGTTCAAATTTGGGTGCTGCGCCGTCATCAAGGGTATCCCTCGTGTTTAATCACGGGCATCACGTCACCTTCCAAAAGCAACACCCATTCCACCAACGCACCGACTGCAAATTCCTCCCCCGCCCACCGCTCCCAATCTCAATTTGACGATTCCAACCGCCGCCCGACTTCTTTCAAAAGCGCTTCTGCCCAAACTTAAAACAGCTACTGCCTGAATTCGGGTAATAAAAAAGAAGTTGTCAAACCTAGGGGTTTTCCTAAGAATCCCGCAAAAGCACCAGGTGGTGCCGGAGATAAACCGGGTTTATCTCTCTCAATGCAATAAACACAATGGACAGCCGGGTACGGGCCTGAATGGACAATACGGGCTTGTACTTTGGTACACAAAAAACAAAACACACATCGGAGGAACCAAAATGAAGTTTAATAAATGGACATTGGGCTTGGCCGCCATCGGTGCCGTCAGCCTGACTTCGGTCGCCCAGGCCGAAGAAAAACTGATGCTTGGCTCAGCTGCCAACCTCACCTCAACCACCATCAGCGGTTACGTCAGCACGTCCGCCCACTGGGATTTCGGTGATGACAGCGACCG
>CAZKMR010000069.1:6948-23940 GCA_964553795.1 uncultured Bifidobacterium sp.
TCAGCGGTTACGTCAGCACGTCCGCCCACTGGGATTTCGGTGATGACAGCGACCGTCGTAATACCGGTGGTTATGCTTACAGCGGGACTACCGCCGCCGGCAATCGTGCCAAAGGGGACGGCTTCAACCTTGATGTCGTTGACCTGAACATCGAAAAGGCTCTCGACGAGAGCGAATGGGCATCCGGCTATCGGGCAGAGTTATGGTTTGGCCCCGACGCCGCCACGATTGGTTCTCAATTCAGCGGCACAGGTGATGTGGCCATCAAACAAGCCTACGTGGCGTTGCGCACGCCGGTTGGTAATGGCATTGACTGGAAGATCGGTGTTTTTGACACGATCATCGGTTACGAAGCCTCCAACGCGGGCGATAATCCGAACTACACCCGTTCTTGGGGTTACTCCATCGAACCCCGCCAGCACACTGGTATCCTTGCAACGTATCGTTTCAGCGACACCATTGCCGCGAGCTTCGGTGTTGCTAATACCTGGAACGCCCCGATCAACGCACGCCACAACAACGACAGCACCAAGACGTTCATGGGCAGCATCGCCCTGACGGCTCCGGAAAGCTTTGGCTTCCTGCAAGGCGGCTCGCTCTACGCAGGCTTTGTCACGGGCAAGCTCTCCACACCCGGCAGCGCTTCCCGTAACAGCTACTATGTCGGCTTGACCATCCCGACCCCGGTCGAAGGATTGAAGGCTGGCTTGGCGTTTGACTACATCGAAATGGATGAACGCGCGGGCGTTGACACGGCGGATACTGCCGCGTTGGCTGCCTACCTGAGCGCGGCTGTCACCGAAAAACTGACCGTTCACACCCGCCTTGACTGGATCAAGCTCGGTGGCGACGGCGTCGGTGCTCCCGCTGCTCCGGGTGCCGGCTCAGACATTCTGTTCGGTGGCGCCGGTCCGTTCGCGACGGGCGATGAGTTCACCAGCCTGACGGTTACCGCCGATTATCAGCTCTGGCAGAACGTTATCTCGCGCGTCGAAGGTCGCATCGACCATGACTGGGACAACGGTGGCAAACACTTCCGCAGCGGCACTGATACCACCGAGTACACGCTGCTCGCGAACCTCATCTACAAGTTCTAATCTGAGTTAGATCACAAAACCCCTTCCGGGAAACTGGAAGGGGTTTTTTATTGTCTGGAGCAGTTCCGCATGCAACGCGCACTTCAGTCCAGTGACTCGTAATCCTTGATTTCCCCGCGCTCGTACCGCCATTGCGCAAGCGAACCGGGGCGACCCTTCTTGAATTGTTTGAATTCCGCCGGAAACAATCGTTGCGTCAACCGCTGCTCGCTGACCGCATCCGCATCGCAACCCAACAACAGCGCATAGCCCTTATAGATGCGCGGGTGTCCAATTAAACGCATGGAGTTGTCCGGCAGCTTTGGCGCGGGGCGGCGATCCAGCACCAGATAACTTAAGGGTAAATCACGCAGATCAATTCCCAACAGATTCCCAAAGCGCGCCCAACCGCTGTCCGTGAACACTTCCGCCGGCGGAACGGCGAAATGATGACACCAATGGCGCTCATTCTCCGGACTCAAAATCCCGCACCGCCCCTGGTGCGGACACGGAGCGATCAGGTTGAAGCTTTCCCGCAGTCGCTCCCGAATCGCAATCAGTGTCAGGCTCGCCTCATAAGTTCCCGGTTCGACCCAAATCACGCACTCTGCCGATGCTGCCAGCGCGGCGAGCGACTCGGTTTGTTCCTGCGCCAACTCCGTCAATACGTGACTGATCAGAAGCGTTCCGCCGAACTGCTCGGGTTTCGCCGCCAGCGTGCCGACTTCGAGCGCCGGATATTTCTCGCGCGCCCGCCGCGCCGCAAAATTCATCGCCTGCGGGGAACGATCCCAGATCCGCAATTTTGTGGCCGCATCGGCTCCGAAATAATCCAGAAACGCCCGCGCCGCCACGCCACTGCCGCAGCCCCAATCCAGGAGTTCCGTTCGCGGCGGCGTCCAACCGCGCCGCCGCAAATCGCCGAGCACGAAATCCCACTTCCAACCAATCCGCTGTGCAAACGTCGCGTCGTAAGCCGCCAGATCGCTTTCCGACTGCCAATAATCGGCCGCCCCCGCCGTGCCGGCGAGAAACGCCGTTCGCATTCGTTCCAGCGCGGCCCAGTCGATTTCGTCCCAGTTCATATTATTCTTTTAAGCCACGCCGCCCGCAGTCTCAAACTTCTGTCTGTTTCGCAGCCAAAAACGAGTCCAACGCGTGGCGCTCAATTCCGAGAAACGTCTTCAACGCTCCGATCCCTTTCCGCGCCGTATCGTCGCTAAATGCCTCGCGCTCGCGCACCGCGGCGATCATCAGATTCTTTGGCGTGTGTTCGCTGCCGATAAATTCCATGACCTTCGTCCGATAGCCGGCCCATTCCAAAAACAACGCCCGCAATCCATCCGTCGTCCATTCCGCCAGCCGCTCCGCCATCAATCCGTGTTGGAGCACGGAAGCAAACGGCTCGGGCTTGCCGAGTTGGGGGCGCACTTCCTTGTGGCAGCACGGTGCGACCACGATCAGCTTTGCGCCCCATTCGATCCCCCGCCGAATCGCATCATCCGTGGCCGTGTTGCATGCGTGCAACGCGATGAGTGCATCCACCGCTTCCAATTTCGCGGTGGCAATTTCACCGGAAACAAAAACCAGACCTTCCGCTTCAATCTGCCGGGCGAGCCGGTTGGTTGTGGTGACTAAGTCGGCCCGCGATTCCACTCCCGTGACGCGGATCGGCTGTTGCCAAATCCGGGCGAACAAATGCCATAATCCAAACGTGAGGTAACCTTTGCCGCAACCCATGTCGGCGAAATGAAGTGCTTTTGGCCCGGTGATTCCTTCCCCCCAACCGCATTCCGGCGCCAAGTGCGAAACAATCTCCAGATAATGATTAATCTGCCGGTATTTATCCGCCAGGGACGCGCGCATTTTTCCGTCGCGATCCACCACCCCGAGCCCGCTCAACCAATCGTTCGCCCGCGCATCGAGCCAGCCCGTTTTCTTCTGATCATGTTCCCGCGTCGGAAGCACGCTTTGCGCGGGCTTGTGATCCACCAAGCGCGCCGCGCCATTCGCCTCCGAGATGAACTGCCAATCCCGTTTAGTCCCACCCAACAACGCGCTGCGAAACCGGTTGGCCAGTTGCCGTAGCAACCAGTCCGCCACTCGCTCCAGCGGCACGTTCTCGGTGATATCGCGGGTTGGATAACGGTGGGTTACGGACAAATGCAACACCCCGCGCAATTTCACTGCTCGTCCAAGAATTTTCTGCGCACCGTCGGGATGCATCGGGTGCGATAACACCAGGCGCACGAAAGTTCCATCGGTAAGATTCGCGACGGTTTTTTGAACAAAGGCGCTCGCTGGATCGAGTTGTTTCACGTGCGAATGATTATTGAAACCGGCAGGCGCGGTTGCGAGCCAAAGCTGAACATCATTCCAAAGTAAACACGACTCGGGCCTCGCCCTGGCTCTTCGGCTCACTCGGATTGGGTGTCGTGCGCGCCACGCGTTCGGCCGCAATCCCGGCTTTCTGCACAAGAAATCGTTCAACGGTTTCAATGCGCCGCACCAGCAAAGTCCGGATTTCATCCGGCGTTACGGGCGAGACCGAAATCAACCGCCGCTCCATTTCGTCGCGAACCAATTCGCGCTCCGTCGGAGGTTCAACGGATGATGCAGAGTCGCTGCCGGTCGGAGTTTGTAACGCCGCTGCAAGTTGGGTGAGCGATTTGCCGCGCGAAACCAGTTGCGTCGCGCCTTTGTGCGATGGGGCGGGCCGTCCTGCTGCATTCTCAGCCACACTGACTGTGCCGGAAGCATTGGTAGCCAGCGCCGCCGTGAGCGCTTCGCGCAACGCTTCCTCCGGCGTCGTGTTGAAGGCGGTGCGATAGGCCTTGCGCAACAAACGCTCATAATCGTCTTCGCTCAACTGTAATTCCGCCAGAGCCGGAGCCGGTCGTCCCCGCGCCACCAGTTCTTCGACCCGTAAACGTTTCATCCGTTCCCGCACTTTCTGTCGTCCCAATCGGTCCACATCCGCCTGCGGATCAAACGTCGCGCCAATCTCCAGCTCCAGTGCCGGTCGGGTCGCCAACGCCTCGCTGAGTTTGAAAAGTTTATTGGTTTGACCTTCGTTCAAGACCGCCAACCCCGGGTCAAAATCCACATACTGCAATTCCGCGCCCCCACCGGCCAATGCGCCCAGCAACGAGAACGGGGAACTGGCCACGCGCACGATTAGATTGCGAAAGGTATCGAGCAGAATATCGCGCACGCTGAAGTCCGGCGCATCCAGACTCCCGCTCAAAGGCAGGTCGAGTTCAATCTGACCATTCACATCTTTCAACAATCCCACCGCCAACTTCACCGGCAAAGCCGTGGCAAAGGGGCTCTCCACGCGGCGCCCAAAAGTCAACTTGTCCAACTCGATGAGGTTGGTGGCGGCCAGTGCCCGGTGCGAAATGTGATAGTATTTTTCCGTCGTCAACTTGCCCCGCACCAAAGGCCGGCCCACATACTTTTCTGCATAGGGGCTCAACACCGTCAGATCCACGTTGGTAAAGGCCAGTTTCAAGTCCACATAAAGATTCTGCGGGTCAGGAGTGATTTCACCCACAATCTCAAACGGCGCCAGCGCGCTGACGCGACCGCGAATATCCACGTGAGCCTTGTTCAAGCCGGGTAAAACGATGTCACGCACCGAACCGTTGAACTGCTCGATGCTCGTTTCAAACGGACGCAACAACGAATCATCCGCCGCGCGAAACGAACTGCGTTCAAACACCACCGCCCCGATGTGCACCGGAAACAAAGCCGGCGAGGTTCGGGCCGGGTTGGTCGCCGCGGCGGCTTCCGGCGGCGCCTTGACCAGCGCGGTCAGGTTCAGCGTCCCGTTGGAGCTGACAACCACATTGTTCCGCGCTCCGGTGAACACAATTTTCGCGATATCGAGCCGATTGGTTTGCAGCGAAAGATCCATGTCTTGCACCGATAGGTTGTCCCACGCGGCCAGTTCGTGATAAGCGACGGTGTCCGAGGAAGCAAAATTGGTAATCCCAACATCGCCCTGAAAGCGAATTTGCGGTGTCGCTTCCGGATTCAACTCAGCCCGACCTTGAACATTCAATCCGCCCGAGTGAATAACCACATTGAGCAACGCGCCGACGTAAGGCTGAAGCGCGGCCAACTCCAGCTGGTTGACGGTCACGGAATTGGTCAGTGCCAGCGGCAAAATCGTGCCACCCGCTTCCAGCGCCGCCGCTCCGCCCGCCCGCCAGTCGAAGCCCAACGTCAGCGCCATCGGAGCGTTCGATTGATTGGACAGACCTTTCAATTCCAGCCTCAATTGGTCCAATCCGATCTCTGCCAGTTCTCCCGGCGACGGGTCCAGAACCGTGACGTTGAAATTAGTAACGGCACATTCATCGAGCCGGAATTGCCACGCGTTCCTGGGGGCGTCCGAATTGAGTTCCGGCGCTTCACTTTTGCCGGAATCACTCGCGAGCGTGACATAATTCAGTACCGCCAATTGTCCGTTGGTTTCGCGCCCAATGGTGACGCTGCCACCGTCACACCATACTTTCCTCACCCGCGCCACTTGCCCGGTCAGATCGGCGGAAGCGTGAGTCACCCGGAAACACTCGACCGCCAGCAACGGGGTCTCTTCATCCGGCGGTTTCACCAACAAGTCTCGTAATTCCAACATCGCGTTCGTGACGGTGAGTTCGATCGGATTGGCCGCAGCGTTGACCGCGTAGCGCGCCCCAAGATCAAGCGTGCCCCGCTCGAGTCGCAGCGATGTGAACTGCGCCAGGTATGGGCTGTACTTGCCAGGTGGGATGCCGGTCAATTTGAACTCGCCGGAAGAGCGCAGCAGATTCAAAGAGAAATCGCCCGCCCAAGAGAACGTTTCTCCGTCGCCAGTCGTGGCCACGAAGGTGTACGGCTCTGCTTTGGTGCGATGCGTGCTCAGATCCGTCAGCATCACGTTGACCGGGCCATAAGCGCCGCGAAAGGTCTGCGGCGTGGTGTGGTCCGTGAACGTCACCACGGCGTTGGTCACGACAAGGGATTGGACCAGGATGGAAGGGGGAGGCGAGGTCGATGGCTGGTTCGTATCAATTAAATTGGAGAAATTGAAACTTCCATTCTCCAACCGGATGAGGTTGGCAGTGGGGTAAGTCAGCCGGATTTCCCCAAAGGTCCAAGCACCCCGGAAAATCGAGGACAGTTGGAAATTGACGTACAGTTCGTCGAACCCCGCGAAGGCCGTGCCATTGGTCTCTGTCAACGCCAGTCCCCGCACCGTGAGCGAGAGCGCGAACGGATTGGCCAGCACCTTTTTCACCGTTGCCTGCCGGTGGGTCTGCGCCGGCAGTTGTTTGAGCAACTGCCATTTCACCAGCGCCGGCACCGCCATAAACCCGATGATGACATAAATGACCAACCCCACCGTGAGGGCGCGAAAGACCCGTTGCCACCGGGCCGACCGGAAGCCTGCTCTGCTCTGAGCCGATTTTACACCAGGAATCATCGTGATATTGCCGTCGCTACCCGGATTCAACCTATTGAAAACCAGCCAGACAGCAAGCCGCGTCCCGGCGCGCCGTCGGTTTGGCCTTCCATTCGCTCAAAATGAGCCGTTGACACCTGCGGCGGATTCTGGTTTTATCTGCGCCCCTTTGGGGAAAACTTTATGTACGCAGTCCTAGAAACCGGCAGCAAACAATACCGCGTCAGCGCGGGCGATACTCTGGAAATTGAGCGCCTCGACGTTGAGGCGGGCAAACCCGTCACTTTCGACCGCGTCTTGTTGGTCAACAACGAAGGCAAAGTGAGCGTGGGCGCGCCGACCGTTTCCGGGGCGACCGTGGTGGCCGACGTGGTCGAGCACATCCGCGGCGAAAAGAAACTCACTTTCAAGATGAAGCGCCGGAAAGGCTATCACAAGAGCATCGGCCATCGGCAGGAATTGACCGTTGTGAAGGTCAAGTCCATCAACGCATAACCAGTTTTTTCGAGGAACGTTTTATGGCACACAAGAAAGGTCAAGGCAGCGTTAAGAACGGACGCGACAGCGTCAGCAAGCGTCTTGGCGTGAAAGAATTTGGCGGCGAATTTGTCCACGCTGGCAGCATCATCATCCGCCAACGCGGCTCGAAGTGGGTCGCCGGAAACAACGTCGGCACGGGTCGCGACTGGACCTTGTTCGCGCTCAAAGACGGCCACGTCAAATTCGACAAGGGTGGTCGCCGCGTCAATGTCATCGACGACATGCCTACTGCCTGACTAGTGATTCAATTATTTGGCGAGGCCACGCGCCTCGCCTTTTTTGTTTCCGCGTCTTACCCTTGTCTGCCGAAGATTAAGATTAAGAAAAAGATCCAGAGTAAGATTGCTTCATGTTCATTGACGAAATCAAAGTCTTCGCTCGCGCCGGACACGGCGGAAAAGGCTGCGTCGCGTTCCATCGCGAAGCTTACATTCCCAAAGGCGGCCCCAGCGGTGGCAACGGCGGGCGCGGCGGCAGCGTGATTCTTCAGGCCGATCACGACCTCAACAACCTCATCGCCCAATACTACGTTCCGCGCTTGATTGCGGAGACCGGCGAAGCCGGCATGGGCAAAGGCATGGACGGTCACGCGGGCAAAGATCTCATCGTGAGAGTTCCGTGCGGCACGATGGTCTGGAAACTGCCTTCGCCACATCAGCCCCCCGCGGAATCGGCCGCTGAGGAAACCGAAGCTTCCGATGACGAAAATCCGCTGCTGAAATCCAGCACCGGACAACGCCCCATTCTTCGCGCCTCAGGCAATGTTCAAGCGCTCGAATACGACTTGAGCCAGGACGATCCCGAGGACGGCAAAGTCGTGGATGCCACGAAAGGCGAATTGGTTGCTGATCTGACCGAACACGGCCAACAATTCATTCTCTGCAAAGGCGGGCGCGGCGGTCTGGGCAATCGCAACTTCGCCACCGCGCGACGCCAAACGCCACGCTTTGCACAACCCGGCGAACCCGGCGAGGAAGGCGATTATCTTTTCGAACTTCGCATCATGGCCGAAGTCGGCCTGGTCGGTTATCCAAACGCCGGCAAATCCACGCTGCTCACCGCGATTTCCCGCGCGCGACCGAAAGTTGCTCCGTATCCGTTCACCACGCTGCATCCGCAAATCGGCATCGTTGAGTATTCCGATTTCAAACGCCTCACTGTTTGCGACGTGCCGGGATTGATTGAAGGCGCGCATCAGAACGTTGGCCTCGGTCACGCTTTTTTGCGCCACATCAAGCGCTGCAAAATTCTCGTTCTGCTCCTCGACATGGCCGGCACGGACAACCGCGCGCCGTGGGATGATTACGCGCAGTTACTCAACGAACTGGAGCTTTACGACCCGGAAATGTTGGAGAAGCCGCGCTACGTGGTCGCCAACAAAATGGACGAAGCCGTTGCCGAGGAGAACCTCAAGAAGTTCAAACGCAAGGTAAAGAAAACGCCCGTGCTGCCGATCGCCGCCGGCTTCGACGAGGGCATTGATAAGTTCAAGAAGTTGATTCGTGAAGCGGTCGAGGAAACTGAGAGTTAATTGATTTATGCTGAGAGCTGGAATCGTCGGTCTGCCCAATGTCGGCAAATCCACTTTATTCAACGCCGTCACCCGCACCCGTAAAGCGGAAGCGGCCAATTATCCTTTTTGCACGATTGATCCCAACGTCGGCATCGTCACGGTGCCGGACGCGCGACTGGCGGAACTGCAAAAGATCGCCAAAACAAACGTCGTGATTCCCGCGGCGATTGAATTCGTGGACATCGCCGGGCTCGTCAAAGGCGCGTCGCAGGGCGAAGGGCTGGGCAACAAGTTTTTGACCCACATTCGCGAGGTGGACGCCATTGTGCAGGTCGTGCGTTGCTTCGAAGACGCGGACATTCATCACGTGGCGGGCAGCGTTGATCCCGTGCGGGATATTGAGGTCATTAACACTGAACTCGTCCTCGCCGATCTTGAAACCGTCAAGAAGCGCCTGGAAAAAGTTGCCAAGGACGCCAAGCGCGGCGACAAGGTGGCGCTAGCGGAGGAAGCGGTGCTCAAGAAACTTGAGCCTGCGCTCGACGCCGGCAAGCCGGCGCTCACGGTCTCGCTGACACCGGAAGAAAAAGTCATCAGCAAAGCGTTCTTCCTGCTTACGGACAAGGCGACCATCTTCGCATGCAACGTCAAGGAAGGCGAACTCGCTACAGCGGACAAAAATCCATACGTGCTCAAGGTTCGCGAGTATGTGAAGACCCATCTCGCCTGCGAAGCCGTCGTCATCAGCGCCCAAATCGAAAGCGATCTGATTGACCTCTCCCCGGAAGAAGCCAAAGCGTTTTTGCAGGAACTTGGCGTCAGCGAAAGCGGCATGGGCGCGCTGATTCGCGCCACCTATCACTTGCTCGGTTTGCGCACGTATTTTACCGCCGGTGAAAAGGAGGTTCGCGCGTGGACGATTCACGCCGGCGACACCGCGCCCAAAGCGGCCGGCGTCATTCACTCCGATTTCGAACGCGGCTTCATCAAAGCGGAAACCGTCGCATACGATGATCTCATCAAGTGCGGCTCCGTTGCTGCCGCGCGCGAAAAAGGGCTCTACCGCATGGAAGGGAAGGAATACGTCGTGAAAGACGGCGACGTAATGCTATTCAAATTCAACGTGTAACGCACGCCGCATTGTTACTTCAAGCGGGCGAGAAAATCGCGCGTCGGAAAACGCCGCCCCGGACAACGCGTGTGCACGACGTTGATCTGTTGATGTGTTTTCACGGCGCTCACCGAGAGGCTACAGCGTTTCATCAGGGCGCGCGTCAGCGCTTCGAGACTGTCCAACTGCTTCTGCGTCGGCTTGGCTTGATCAAAGTTTCCAATCAGACAAATCCCGAGCGCCGTTTTGTTCTGGGCCACACTCGCCAGATGGCCGCCATCTAACTGCTTCTTCCAGCGGTCGCCCACCGCAATCACGCCATCGCCCAGGCCGTTGCCGTTACCGATGATGAAGTGATAGGCGAGGCCGTTTTCCATGTGGCGCTCCTCCCGATGATAGCGATCCATCGATTTCAACGTCCCGCGATCCACGCCCGCATGGTGAATGACGATGTTTCGCCACCGCCCTGACTTCACTCGTGCCGCGTTAATGCTCTTTTGGATTGCACTCGATAATTGCGGCGCCGTGCGGGTTTCCGCTTTGGCGTTCGTCGGAATAATCAGGCGTTGGCCGACATAAATCGTTTCGTTGCGTTCCAAGCCGTTGCGGGAAGCCAGTGCCGTGACAGTCACGCCATGCTCGCGAGCGATTGCCGTCAATGTATCCTTGGCTTTCACCACGTACACCGGTTCGCGCGCCGCGACGCCAAATGCGATCAGCAGGCAGAACCACAGTAACACCAGCTTTCGTCGCTCCAGACGAAAGCAGCTGCGCCAACAGGATGGTTCGGTCGCACTCAATTTTTCTACGTTTAACACGACTCGCCGGCGAATGGGAGCCGGAATTTTCCAAAAGTCGTTCGACGCCGCATCTGACCGTCACCTTCGCGCACCGGAATACAATCAGTCTTTTCAAAACGCCCTGGAGCGAAAACACTGAGCCCGTGCTCGATCTGAAAACCGCGCTCTCTCGAATTCTCGCAGCGCTCCCCCCCGCGCCGCGTGAACGCATCGCCTTAAGCGAGGCGGGCGGGCGCGTGCTGCTGGAATCACTGTCCTCTCCCGTTGACCTGCCGCCGTTTGACAATTCTGCCATGGATGGTTACGCCGTGCGATCTGCGGAGGTGGCCACAGCCAGACCCGAGACGCCGGTGCGACTCCGATGGCGCACTCGCATCTCTGCCGGCGAGGCATTCTCGGAAGAATTGTCGCCCGGTGAATGTGCGCGATTGTTCACGGGCGCACCGATGCCGCGCGGCGCTGACGCTGTCGTGATGCAGGAAGACACGCGGACCGAAGGCGAACAAGTCTTGATTCTCGACGGCGTTCGACCGCGCGAGAACGTGCGCTTTCAAGGTGAAGACATTCGGCGCGGCGCTGAATTAGCTTCAGTCGGAACCGAAATATCGCCGGGTTTGCAGGGTTTGCTTGCCGCCACGGGCGTTGGCGAAGTCACCGTTGGCAAACGTCCCACGGTCGGAATTCTGGCGACCGGCTCGGAATTGCGCGAGGCCGGCGCGTCGCTCGC
This sequence comes from uncultured Bifidobacterium sp., assembly GCA_964553795.1. GTDB lineage: Bacteria > Verrucomicrobiota > Verrucomicrobiia > Limisphaerales > JADLHS01 > JADLHS01. The sequence goes on from CAZKMR010000069.1 coordinate 18,168, forward strand.
CCCGGGGCAGATTTACGAGAGCAATCGCGCGATGTTGGCGACGTTAGCGATGCGCGCGGGCGGCATTCCGATGGTTTATCCGTTAGTGCGCGACACCTTGGATGAAACGCGAGTCGCGCTGGAGCGGGCATTTCGGGAAAATGATCTCGTCGTCACCTCGGGTGGCGTTTCCGTCGGAGAAATGGACTTCGTGAAAGCAGCGTTCGAATCCCTCGGCGGCAAGATGGAATTCTGGAAGGTCGCCATTCGCCCCGGCAAACCGCTTGTCTTCGGGCGACTGGAGCAAAAATTCCTGTTCGGGCTGCCGGGAAATCCCGTTTCTGCGTTTGTCACCTTCTTGCTGCTGGTACGACCGGCGTTGCGGCAGTGGCAAGGCGCGACCACCACCTCACTTCCGATCGTTCCAGCGATACTCGGTGAACCCATTTCCAATCCGGGCGAACGACGCCATTTCGTCCGCGTACGGTTGGATGCGGAGGGGAAAGTCTTTTCCGCAGGCAAACAAGCGTCTCACGCGCTCGCTTCATTGGCTCGTGCCGAGGCTTTGTTAGACCTACCGCCACAAACCAATTGGCCCGCCGGGCAAAGCGTCAAAGTTCTGATGGGATTCTAACCAGCCCCCGAGTGATGCTGTTGCTCAGGCCAGCAACGCCTTGATCACTTTCGCGTGCTCGACGCCGGTGAGTCGCTGGTCGAGTCCTTGATAACGCACCGTGAAGCGTTCGTGATCGAAGCCGAGCAGTTGCATCACAGTTGCATGGAAGTCGCGGATGTGCACCGGATCTTTCACGATGTTGTAAGAGAATTCGTCCGTCTCGCCGTAAACCGCGCCCGGCTTTGAACCACCGCCGGCCATCCACATCGTAAAACAACGCGGGTGATGATCGCGCCCGTAATTGTCTTTGGTCAGCGTGCCTTGCGTGTAAATCGTGCGCCCAAACTCACCTCCCCACACCACCAGCGTGTCGTCCAACATGCCGCGCGATTTCAAATCCTGGATTAATCCGTAGCACGCTTGATCCACGTCTTTGCATTGCATCGGCAGACGACCGGAAGTATTCGAGTGCGTGTCCCAGTTGTTGTGATAAATCTGCACGAACCGCACGCCGCGCTCAACCAAGCGCCGCGCCATCAACGCCGTATTCGCAAACGTGCCCGGCTTCTTCGCGTCTTCGCCATACAACGCGTAGGTGGACTCCGGCTCATTCGTGATTTCCGTCAACTCCGGCACGCTCGCCTGCATCCGAAACGCCAGTTCGTATTGCTGAATCCGCGTGTGCGTTTCCGGATCACCGACCTCGCGATAGTTCAATTCGTTCAGCGCCTTCAAACCATCGAGCATTCGGCGGCGCACCTTGGTGTCCACGCCATCGGGATTGTTGATGTATAAAATCGGATCGCCTGCCGAACGGAACGAAACACCCGCATGCTCGCCGGACAAATATCCCGAGGACCATAAGCGCGCCGAAATCGCCTGAATCTGCTCGGTATTCGACGGCTTGGCGACGAGCACCACAAACGTCGGCAGACTTTGATTGAGCGAGCCCAGACCGTAGGAAACCCACGAACCCAAGCAGGGTCGTCCCGTGATCATGTTGCCCGTCTGCATGTAAGTGATAGCGGGTTCGTGATTGATGGCCTCCGTGTGCATCGAGCGAATGAAGCACAAGTCGTCCACCATTTTCGCGGTCCACGGCAACAGCTCGCTGACCCACATGCCATTCTTGCCGTGTTGCGCGAACTTGAATTTCGACGGCGCGACCGGAAACCGCTTCTGCCCACTCGTCATCGTGGTGATGCGTTGGCCCATGCGGATGCTGTCGGGCAATTCCTTGTCGAACCAGTCCGTCATCGCCGGCTTGTAATCGAACAAGTCCATCTGCGACGGACCGCCGACCATGTGCAGATAAATCACGCGCTTCGCCTTCGGTGCGAAATGCGGTCCAACGCCACCGATGGCCGCAACCGATTTCTTTTCGCCCGCGAGCAACATCTGCGGACACAACGCCGCCAGCGCCGCCGTGCCGAGGAAGTTTGCACCGCGCCGCAAAAACTGGCGGCGCGTTTCCGAGCGGACGTAGTCCTTGAACACCGGATGCGGCGTGAATTCGGGAAATGGGTTCATTTGTTCAACACCTCGTCGAGGTTCATGAGTTGACTCGCCACCATTGTGTAAGCGGCCAACGTTGGTTTATCGAGTGATGCGTCAGCCGGAGAATCTCCCACTTTGAGCAACGCTTCGGCTTGTTGCGGTGCGGCCTGATAATGCGCCAACAAATCCCGCAACCCGGCGGCGACGATCTTCTGCTCCTTGGGTTTCAACGTCCGCGCCAACAATTGTTCCGCCATATAATCCACGCGCGCATCAGGTTCGCTACCACCTTCCTTGAGTGCGTTTTCCGCCAGATGCCGCGCGGCTTCCACGAATTGCGGATCATTTAACGTCACCAACGCTTGCAAGGGTGTGTCGGTGCGCTCGCGGCGCATCGTGCAAGTCTCGCGACTTGGCGCGTTCAGAATATCCATCGAAGCCGGCGGGGCGGCGCGTTTCCAAAATGTATAGAGACTGCGCCGATATAATTTCTCGCCGGTGTCTTGCTTGTAAATGCGCGTATCGCTCTCGGGCATGGCCACCGCATCCCAAATTCCATCCGGTTGATACGGACGTACACTTGGCCCGCCGATCTTGGGAACGAGCAAACCACTGGCAGCGAGTGCGTGATCGCGAATCATCTCGGCGTCCATCCGGAAGCGCGGCCCACGCGACAGCAACCGGTTCTCCGGATCTTTCGCAAGCTTGGCGCGACTGGTCACCGCCGATTGCCGATACGTGGCGGAGGTGACGAGCAACTTGTAAAAGCGCTTCATGTCCCAGCCGGACTCGCGAAATTCCACCGCCAACCAATCGAGTAACTCCGGATGCGACGGCCATTCGCCGGCGACGCCAAAATCGCCCGCCGTGCGAACCAGGCCTGTGCCGAATAATTCCTGCCACATGCGATTCACGGTGACGCGTGCGGTCAACGGATTCTCCGGACGCATGAGCCATTGCGCGAAGCCGAGGCGATTGCGTGGCAAATCGTCCGGCATCGGCGGAAACACCGCGGGTGTGGCGGGCGTCAACTTGTCGCGGCGTTTGTCGTATTCCCCGCGAAAGAGCAGATACGCTTCCGCTGGAGATTCCTTCTCTTTCATCACATGCGCCACCGTGCCGCGCAGCCGAATGCCTTCGGATTCCTCCTTCAGTTTGTCTCGCGCCGCGACAAAGTTCTGATGCGGTTCGTCCAGTTGCCGCAGGTAATGAGCAAAAGCCTCGTCCGTCTCTTCTTTCGAACGTGAATCTGCCGGTTTCTGCACGAGCCAATTCAGCCGCGGAATGCCAGCAAGTGTCACCACTTCCTCCCGCGTTAGCTCGCGGTCATAAATGCGCACGTCCTGCACGCCCGCCCCGTCCACGCGCGATCCCTCGGTGCGTTGCCCAATCGTAATATTTGCCTCGGTGCGAATGCTGTCCTTGAGCGCGTCCTTATCCTTGCTGACTTCTTGCAATTCGCCGTTCACATAAATTTTTATCCCGTCCGCTTTGGAAGAGCCGTCGTAGGTCACGCAAACGTGATTCCATTTATCCTTGGGCAATTCTTTTTTACCGCTGACCTTGGCGGCATTGTCCGGCCATTTGTGAACGAAATGAGCGGCGGGCCGGTTGTCCTGAATCCACAAATCCCACCCACGGTAATCGCCCTTGTCCAACATGCGCGCGAGAAGGCCGCCGTTCTTGTCCGCGCCGATTTTCACCCAAACTGCGTAACTGAACTGGTTCGTGCGCTCGAAGTCGCCCACGCCAATCCATTCCGGCGCGGGATTGGAAGAGACGAGCCACGCTTGCGCCGCAATCGCTCCTTCCTGCCAAACGGAATTTGTGCTGATTTGAATCTCTTGCTTCTCGCTGCCAACCAGCGCCGTCAACACTTCGCCTCCACCTTCGGTCAACGGCAAATGTGCGGCGGGAGCTAGCCCGGACATGCGTCGTTCGAGCGACTCGGTTTTGCCAGCGGTTAACCACGTGTCAAATTCCGGTCGCGCCGCTTTCTTGCGATCATCAATGCGCTGTTTTGCCGCGATCAATTCAACTTGCAACTCGTCCCAGCGCGGCTGCTCATCCGGTCGTGCCACCACCATGATCGGCGGCGTGTCTTTGATATTTCCGTCGCGCGCGCTTTGGGTGGTGTTGTTGAAGAAAGCGGACAACTGATAAAATTCTTTCTGCGAAATCGGATCGTATTTGTGATCGTGACACACAGCGCAACCGGTCGTGAGCCCGAGCCATACTTGCGATGTTGTTTCAGTGCGATCGCGCGTGTAGAGCACGAAGTATTCTTCATCAATCAAGCCGCCTTCGTTGCTCGTGATGTTGTTGCGATTGAACCCGGTCGCAATCTGCTGCGGCAAGGTCGGATCAGGCAACAGATCGCCGGCCAATTGTTCAATGGTGAACTGGTCAAACAGCATATTCGTATTGAACGCGTTAATGACCCAATCGCGATACGTCCACATCTCCCGATAGTTGTCGAAATGAATTCCGTGCGTGTCCGCGTAGCGCGCCGCGTCGAGCCAATAGCGCGCACGGTGTTCGCCCCACTGCGCTGTGGCCAGGAGATGATCCACGAGGCGCTCATAGGCATCCGGTGATTTGTCAGCAACAAAGATCTCAACGACCTCCGGCTCGGGCGGCAGACCGGTTAAATCCAGACTGACGCGCCGGGCCAATGCGCGCCGCTCCGCTTCGGGCGCGGGCTTCAGTTTCTCTTGTTCAAGTCGTGCCAGAACGAACTGATCAATCGGATTCCGCACCCAATCTTTCCGCTTCACCTTGGGCAACTCCGGACGAACCGGCGCAACGAAGGCCCAATGCGGTTGATACTCGGCACCCGCCGCAATCCAGCGCTGCAAAAGTTTCTTTTGCGTTTTGGTGAGAGCCTTGTGCGAATCCTCCGGCGGCATGAGGTCGTCGTCCGTCGCTAGAATGCGGCGGACGAACTCACTTTCGTCCGGTTGACCCGGAACAATCGCCGGCGTGCTGTCTGGGCGTTTGGCGGTCGCTTCCGCAAAACTATCCAAGCGCAGTCCGGCTTTGCGCGAGGCCGAATCCGCGCCATGACACGAAAAGCAGTTTTCCGTCAGGATCGGCCGGATGTCGCGATTGTAGGTAATTGCATCCGCCGCCACCCCGGGCTGTGGCGCGAGGCAGCATCCCAGGATTAAGACCAGAAATCGTGATGACTGGGTCGCAGGCATGAGCGTGATAGGACTTTATCGCACATCCCCACATTCAAACTCAAACCCATATTCATGGCATCCGGCGATTCTTCCCCGACTATTCGCGACCTGCCGCTGCGATAAACGGCTGCAATTCCTTCATCAACTTCGCGAAACCGTCGAGCGTGACCTGTTGCGCGCCGTCGCTCCAGGCTTCGGCGGGATTCGGATGCACCTCGATCAGCAACGCGTCCGCGCCCATCGCCACCGCGCCTTTGCACATCGTCGCGACCAAATCCGCCCGCCCCGCACCCTGGCTCGGATCAATGACAATCGGACAATGCGACTCGTGCTTGATGATCGGAATGGTCGCGAGATCGAGCGTGTTGCGCGTGTAGGTTTCGAACGTGCGAATGCCGCGTTCGCAGAACATGAGATTCGGATTTTCGTTCGCGAGCACGTATTCGCCGGCCAGCAACCATTCCTCGATCTTCATCGAAAGCCCGCGCTTGAGGAG
>CAZKMR010000070.1:0-6802 GCA_964553795.1 uncultured Bifidobacterium sp.
CGATAATTTGAAGCAGTTTCGCGTGCGCCAGACTTACAAGAAAGGCGTGTTGGTGGCGGAGAATGGCAAATATCTGGCCCGAAATCCCGCCCGCGTGCCTTTGCCGCGCAGCACGATGAATCTGCGTTATCGCCCGGACGACCTAAGAGTCAAAGCAGCCAAGGGAAAAATTCGCGTCATCCAAATCATTCCTGACCAAATCGTCACCAAAGAGATCATCGAAACCCCGCGCCTCACGGAGGGTCTAGTGGTTTCTGATTCGCGCCGGGACATTCTCAAATTGGTGGTGGTGGAGCGGCATCACGCCACCGGCAACGTGGGCGTGGGGTTTGTCCGCGGCTTCAAATTGAAACACGGAGCGCTTGGTTCCACCGTGGCCCATGATGCACACAACGTCGTCGTAGTCGGCACCAATGACGCGGACATTTTGCGTGTCATTGAAGAGTTGGAAAAACTTCAGGGCGGTCAGGTTGCCGTGGCCCATGGCAAGGTCCAGGCCGCGCTCGGCTTGCCGGTGGCGGGGCTGGTGTCCGACCGTCCGTTGGGCGAAGTGATGCGACGGATCGCACAACTGAATGCCGCTGCGCGCGCGATGGGTTGCGGCTTGAATGCGCCATTCATGACGCTGTCCTTTTTGAGTCTGTCGCCGATCCCGGCCTTGAAGTTGACGGATCAGGGATTGATTGACGCGACGAATTTGCGCAAGACAAAACTGTTCGTCTGAACCCGCGCCTCACTTCGGCAGGCGATAGACGAAATACATCACCGCAGCGAACGCAGCGGAAACCACGAGCCCGACGGCAACCGAATATTTGATGATCTTGCGCTGTTTGCGCCGATAGCTGCTACCACCCTGCCCCGGCAACAAGTAGTAACGCTCCCGTTCTTCGGGGCGTTGGCGCGGTGTTTTTTTGATCGTTGCAAAAGCCATGTTGCGGCTGGACCGGACTACGTTGTAACAAATCGCCCCGGGTGCCGCAATCGGCGAAATCAAACGGGCGCCTTGTGAGGCATTTGCCGCGCCGTTAAGCTCCGCCCATGGAAGCCGCGGATTGGAACAGCTTGAGCGACGATGAGTTGCTGGAGAAGCGCATCGCCCAACTCGGCTTGAATCTGGAAGGCTCGAAGCTCCAGCCTTTGGTCCAAAAGCTTTACGACGAACTCACGCAGAAGGGACTCGTGTTTCATCCGCCGTGTCACCTGGGCGACGAATGGTTTGTGCCGGTCGGAATTCCGGCCATCTTCATCCCCTTTTTCCTGGGGCACGACCGGTTACGACAACTGGAACGGAAGATCATTCTCGACGTTGAAGGCGAAACCGAAGAGTGGTTCATGAAACTCATCCGCCACGAGGCCGCGCACGCGTACGCCTACGCGTATCCGATCGTGCAGAAGCGCAAGTGGCAACGAATTTTCGGCAAATCGTCCACGGACGAAACGCCATCGTTCTATCGCCCCCGGCCCTACAGTCGCAGCTTTGTGGTGCACCTGGACGATTGGTATGCGCAGTCGCATCCCGACGAAGATTTTGCGGAAACGTTCGCCGTTTGGCTCACGCCCGGCCTGGATTGGCGCGCCAAGTACAAGGGTTGGCGCGCGTTGGAAAAGCTGGAATATGTGGACGAACTGATGCGCTCGCTGGCCGGTCAACCGCCGTTGCCGATGCCGGAGTATCGCGTGGCCGACTACGATTGCCTGAACGTAAAGCTGAAAACCTACTACGCAAAAAAGCGCAAAGATTACGAACACGCGTTCCCGGACTTTTACGACAACGATTTGCGCCAGCTATTCGATGCAACCGCCCACGAGGAAGGCCGGGTGAAAGCCTCGGTTTATCTGCGCCGCCATCGGCGCGACCTCGAAGACGCCGTTTGCAAGTGGTCGAATGAAAACAAGTATCGCGTCAACAAACTTGTCGGCAAGTTGATTGACCGCTGCGATCAATTGCATCTGCATCTCAAAGCTTACGATCCGAAACAGAATTTGCAGGTGTCCGCCTACATCACCACGCTGGTGATGAATCACTTGTTCACCGGTAAATTCAAGCGGAAGAAATAATGCCCGTTTTATTTGCGTGAAACGAAAACTCAAAATCCTCGCGCTGTTCGACGCCATCGCGCCGACGACGATTGACCAGGACCTCAGCGCCGAATTGAAGACCGACGACTGGAAAACCGAGGCCGACGTGCTTGCGGCGTTGCAGGAACTCGGTCACCCGGTGGAGCATTTGGCCATTTTCGACGACCTTAATCTGCTGCGCCAGAAAATCGACGCGTATCAACCGGACGTCATTTTCAACCTGGCCGACCAGTTCAAGAACAACCGCGCATTCGATCAAAACATCGTGTCGTTTCTGGAATTGCATGGCGTCCCCTTCACCGGCTGCGGTTCGACCGGGCTCACGCTGTGCAAACACAAAGCCATTTCGAAGAAGATTCTGGGCTATCACCGCATTCACGTGCCGGAGTTCACTGTGATTGCCCGCGGCAAACGCTGCACCCGGCCCGCGCGACTGAAGTTTCCCATTCTCGTCAAACCGTTGAAGGAAGAAGCCAGCTATGGCATCGCGCAAGCGTCGTTCGTGGAAACCGACGAGCAATTCAAGGAACGCGTGCAGTTCATTCATGCCTCCCATGATTGCGATGTCATCGCCGAAGAATACATCGCGGGGCGCGAGCTATACGTGAGCGTATTGGGAAATCACAAGCTGGACGTGTTTCCGATTCGCGAGCTGGTATTCAAGGAAGTGCCACCCGATGAACCGAAAATCGCCACCTATCGCGCCAAATGGGACGAGGAATATCGCAAGAAGTGGGGGTTGGAAAATCAGTTCGCCGAAGCGATGGAGCCAACGCTGGAGAAGAACCTTGTGCAGACGGCGAAACGCATTTATCGCCTGCTGACCATTGACGGCTATGCTCGTGTGGACTTCCGCGTCACGCCGCAGAACGAAATTTATTTCATCGAAGCCAATCCCAATCCGCACCTGGCCGCCGATGAAGACTTCGCTCAATCCGCGCTCAAAGCCGGCGTAAAATACTCCCAATTGATCGAGCGAATTATCCGCACCGGACTAAAAACGGTACGCGAGTAAGCTGATTCGACGAAATTAGAACCACCATCCAAGCGTCAGTGAGATGGAGTGCGTTCGCAGGTCGTTCAATTTCAGATTGCCTGGCAGATTGTTAAAATTCCACGAGGGGCCATCTGCGAAGTTGTAGCGATAAAACACGCCCAGGCTGAACCGTTCACTCAGGCTGTAACGGAAACCGGCGAAACCCTGATAGGTGAACGCCCAGGTATCGCTGTCGTCGCGCACTGTCGTTCCGCCCAGCGAAATGTTCTGCGCGTCAAGATGCAACCATTGCCCGCCAATCCCCGCGCCGATCATCGGCGTCAAGCCGATACGATTTTGTAATTGCAGGACGACATTGGCGAGCACGGGCACGCGATAGAAATTCGCGCTGCTGGCGGTCGCGCCACTTAACATATCGAGACTGTTGTATTTGAAGCCGCTCTCGATTTCGACGCGCAGAAAACGCGTCAACTCCTGCCCCACGCCGAGGCCAAAATGAAAACCGGGGTCAAACTCCAGTGTATTGCCCGCGCCGGGAGCGCCGAAGAAATCACGCAACTCGGCGTCTTCCGCAAACGCCGGGCCGACTTCATACCAGCCATAAACGCCATCGGCATAAAACGGATCAAAGGCTTCGGCTTGAGCCGTTGGCTTTGCCAAAATCGCAGCCAAGATACACGCAGTGACACTCAGTAAGTGGAGTCTCCTCATGCCGCCATCCTAAGATTTTACAATTCCCTCGCAACTCCCAAGTTGCCACCGGAAACACCCGGAGCGCCGCGCCGCACCGGATTCGATGCTTGACGCTTGGGGTCGCTCAAATCAATTTTCCGACATGGCTGGGGTGGGGCGGGAACATGAAAAAACGGTCCCAGGACGCAAACGGCGGCGGCGTTTCCGCGGCACGGCCCGTCGTTGGTTTGCGACCCAGCCGGAATCCACCGACGAGTATCCCGGGTTTTTCGTTTTGCCGCGCGCAACCCCCGATTCCCGGCCGCAACTTCGTCGGTCCCGTCTCAAAAGCTGGTGGCGAGCTTTGAAAATAACGGGCGTAGTGTTCGCGGTCTTCGCCGGCTTCGTCGGAGCGCTGGTTTACATTTTCGTAAGTGTGTCGAATGAGTATACGCCGGACCACCACCCCGGATCTGAATTAGGCGCACCACTGGGACTTAGGACCAACCAACAATTTGAAACCAAAGAGCGCTGAACTCTAAATCCGACGGCCAAAATGTCGCGCTGTGCGGCAAATTTAATTCGCGAAAAATTTCTGAATCTCCCGGACCACTTCAATGAAGCGATCCACTTCTGCCTTGGTATTGTAGAAATAAAAGCTCGCACGCGCCGTGGATTCGACGCCGAGTTTATGCATCAACGGTTGCGTGCAGTGATGCCCGCCGCGCAACGCCACCCCGCCTTGATCCGCCAGCGTTACGACATCGTGCGCATGTACATCTTTGAGCAGAAAACTCACGAGCCCAGCGCGACCGCTCTGGGGTCCGAACAAGCGAACATCTTTCAGCGCGGCCAGTTGCTCGTAGGCGTAATGCGCGAGCTCCTGATCGTGCTTCCAGATGTTATCGCGTCCGATGGCATCGAGATAATCCATCGCCGCGTGCAAACCGACCGGACCGGAAATATCCGGCGTGCCGGCTTCAAACCGATGCGGCGCGGGTTTGAAGGTGGTTTTGTCGTATCCAACCGTGAGAATCATTTCGCCCCCGCCCTGATACGGCGGGATGCGTTCCAGAATTTCCTGTCGCCCGTACAACGCCCCGATGCCGGTCGGGCCGCAAATCTTGTGACCGCTAAACGCAAAGAAATCGCAGCCGATGGCTTGCACATCCACTGACATGTGACCGGCACTTTGCGCGCCATCCACCACCGTCACAATGCCAAGCTTGCGCGCACGGGCGCAAAGTTCAGTGACCGGATTGACGACGCCCATCGAATTCGAGATATGCACCAGCGACAGCAGCTTCACTTGCGGCGTCAGCAGTGAGTCGAGTTTGGCTAAATCCAGGGTGCCTTCGTCTCCGGTGACAGGAATGTAGGCGACTTTCGCGCCCGTCTTCTGCGCCAGCAACTGCCACGGCACGATATTGCTGTGATGCTCGGCTTCCGTGAGCAAAATCACGTCGCCCGCTTTGAGATGGTTCGTCCCCCACGCATTGGCAACGAGGTTGATGCCCTCCGTCGTGCCGCGCGTGAAAATGATTTCTTCGGCACTGCGCGTGTTGAGGAATTTTGCCGTCCGTTCGCGCGCCGCCTCGAAGGCATGCGTGGCGCGATTGCTCAATTCATGAATTCCGCGATGCACGTTGGCATTGTCGCGCTCGTAATAATTCACCAGCGCCTGAATCACCGCGCGCGGCTTTTGGGACGTGGCGGCGTTGTCGAAATAAATCAGTGGTTTGCCGTGGACTTGTTGATCCAGGATCGGGAAGTCGGTGCGGAGTTTGGCCCAGTCAGGTGTAGCAATGGCACTCATCAAAATGTCGTCAAGTCATGGTTGAAAGAAGCGATTAAACCCACGGGCCTGCAATCCGGTTTTTAACTCGCTATCTTCCGTCCAAAAGCGCCCGGCGAGGTGCAGGGTTAGCGCAAGGTAGGGCGTATCGTTGGCATCCACTTCTTTGCACAACCGGTGAGCTTCCACCCATGTACCCATCGGGATATCCGCTTCATGCACAAAAGTCAGTTGATTAAGCAGAGTGTGGAGGCCGGCGAGCAATTCGGCTTCCGCCAGGCCGCTGGCTTGGACAAGCCGGTCTTTGTGTTTGAACAGCTCGACGAATAAAAAGCGTGGGGTGAACAACTGCGGATAACCACCGGGACCAAAACGCTCTCGCAAGTCGCCCCGTCCGGTGAGCAGACACTTGAACGCGATGTTCGCGTCAACAATGACGCACTCCGCGCTCATTGCTCATTCACAGGGATGAAACGGTCTTTGTTGGCCGCCCACCAACCTGCCTTGACCTCATTGGCAATCCGGTCGGCGTCGGCGTCGGTCAGGCGACTGCGTTGCACCAGCTCTTCCAGTCGCAACCAGTCGAGCAGCGCATTGAGCCGCTTGGGCGGCACCGCGTCATTGGGGATGGTGACGCGCAACTCGGTGGTGGTTTTCTCGACCGTAATCATGGCTTCAGATTAAGACAGGAACAGAATCGGGGCAAGCTGCGGTAAATTATATGAATGCTACATCAACCCCAGTTGCAGTTTGGCGGCCTCGGTCATCATGCCCTGATTCCACGGCGGATCCCAGACGAGTTCCACGTTGGCTTCGTCGATCGGTTCGAGCGAGATGAGTTTGTTTTGCACGTCCTGCGCCAGCACCGGGCCCATGCCACAGCCGGGCGCAGTCAACGTCATTTTCACTTCGGCTTTGTAGCTGTTCTCGCCAATAGACGTCAGATGACAATCGTAGATGAGTCCGAGGTCCACGACGTTCACGGGAATTTCCGGGTCGTAACAGGTTTTGAGCGATTCCCACACCTGCTTCTCCAGCGCTTCCTGGGTGACCGGCCCGCTGAATTGCGTCGCCGGTTTGGCGGTGATTTCCATGCCGAGCGCGTCAGCGTCCTTATCGGCGATCCGGAACATGTTGCCGTTAACCACGACGGTATAACTGCCGCCCAGCGATTGGGTGATGTAGGCTTGCTCACCTTTCATTAATGTAACTTTCGTGCCGACGGGAACGACGGCGGCCTCGACATCGCGGGTTAAAGT
>CAZKMR010000070.1:6902-23773 GCA_964553795.1 uncultured Bifidobacterium sp.
CGTTGACCCCACGCCGCAAATGCCCGCATGATGTCGCGATTTGTGGGGCGGACTCAACTTGCCCGAACTGATTTTAACTGATACCGAAAATGAACCTCGACGAACTGTATTCTGAACTGACCCTTAAACCCAACGCCAAGTTGGCGTTGATCGTCCTCGACGGCCTGGGCGACATCGCCACGAAGGAACAGAGCTATTTGACGCCGCTTGAAGCGGCGCACACTCCCCACCTCGACGCGCTCTGCAAAAATTCGGCGCAAGGCCGCATGATTCCCGTCGCCCCCGGCATCACGCCCGGCAGCGGGCCAGGCCATCTCGGGTTATTCGGCTATGACCCGCTGGAATTCCAGGTCGGTCGCGGCGTCATCGAAGCGCTCGGACTGGGCGTGGAATTAAAACCCGGCGACGTGTGCGCGCGCGCCAACTTCGCCACGCTCGACAACAAAGGCATCGTCACGGATCGGCGCGCCGGGCGCATCCCGACTGAGACGTGTGAAAAGCTCTGCGCCATGCTCGCCGCGAAAATTAAAAAGATCGGCGACACGCAGGTCATCATCAAAGCCGGTAAAGAACATCGCTTCGTCGTTATTTTCCGGGGCAAAGGCTTGGAAGGCCCGTTGACCGATGCCGATCCGAACCGCGAAGGTTACGCCATTCCGGCCGTCAAACCGCGCGATCCTAAAAACGCCAAGCAAAAGAAGATGGCAAAGTTGATTGCGGATTTTTACAAAGCCGCGCTGCCGATCATCGCGAAAGAAAAACCCGCCAACGGGTTTCTCATGCGCGGCATTGCGCATCAGCCGAACATCCCGCTGTTTGAAGAGCGCTACAAACTCAAGCCCGCGTGCCTTGCCGTTTATCCGATGTATAAAGGTCTCGCGCAACTCGTCGGCATGAAAAAAATCGAAGGGCCACAGACGATTGCCGAACAGTTCGAGCGTTACCTCACCGAATACAACAACTACGACTTCTTCTTCATTCACTACAAATACACCGACAAAGCCGGTGAAGACGGCAACTTCGCCGCAAAGAAAAAAGCGATTGAAGATTTCGACGCCGCGCTGCCGATTCTACTGAAGAAGCGTCCCGACGTCATTGCCATCACTGGCGATCACTCCACGCCCTGCGCGTTGAAAGGCCATTCGTGGCATCCGCAACCGCTGTTGCTTAATTCGGCGCTCAGCGGTTGGGACAAATTGGAACGCTTCACCGAAACCGGCGCGAACTCCGGTTCGCTCGGCATCTTCCCGGCGAAATTCCTGATTCGCCTGATGCAAGCGAACGCAAAGATGTTCGACAAGTTCGGCGCCTAATTCGCCGCCTTGCAACAATCGATTCCGCTTCCCGCATCGGCCCGGCGCTGATGCGGGAAGTCCTGTTTTTACCCGACGCGCTGGATGTCCCCCACAATGGTGACTACGAAAGCCGACAACAGTCGCTATGCTCTTACCAACGATTTCCCCAGCGCAAAGCGCGGACACCCAACCCCAACCCCACCATGAATGGGCCGGATGCAAATCCGGCCCAATTCATTTATCCCCCGCCCTTCCGGCGATTTACTTTCCTCGCGCTGAATGTTACAACGCCGCGTGCTTAAAGATTCTGCCATCTGGAAATCCTTGCAGGACCCGCGCCGGCTCACTCTGATCGCCGGTCCATGCGTCATTGAAAGCGAGTCGCTGTGCTTCGAGGTTGCCCGCGCGCTCAAAAAGACCTGCGCCAAACTCGGCATCAACTACGTCTTCAAGGCCAGCTTCGACAAAGCCAATCGCACCTCCGGCAAATCTTTTCGCGGTCCGGGCCTGCGCGACGGACTCGCGGTGTTGGCCCGCGTGCGCGACAAGTTTGAATTGCCCCTGCTCACCGACGTCCATACCGAAGAGCAAACCGGCAACGCCGCGGAGGTAGTGGACATTCTGCAAATCCCCGCCTTCCTCTGCCGCCAGACTGATTTGATCGAAGCCGCCATGAACACCGGCAAAATTGTGAACATCAAGAAAGGCCAGTTTCTATCGCCTGGAGAAATCGGCCGCGTGGTGGACAAAGCGCGCAGCGCCGGCGGTAAAAAAATTCTACTCACCGAACGCGGCACAACGTTTGGCTACAACAATCTCGTCGCCGACATGCGTTCGATTCCCATCATGAAACAAACCGGCTGCCCGGTCATTTTCGACGCCACGCACTCGGTACAGTTACCCGGCGGCGGCGGCGACAAATCCTCCGGACAACGCGAATTCGCCCCGGTGCTGGCGCGCTGCGCGATTGCGGCGGGCGCCAATGGCGTGTTCATCGAAACGCATCCGAACCCGGACCAGGCCTTGAGCGACGGACCGAACATGATTCCCCTGGCGGACATGCCAAACGTGCTCAAGAGTCTGCTCAAGGTTTTCAACGCGGTCCGACCCTGATCTCCAGGCATGAACTACCGCTGGTCCAATTCCAATCGCTCAAACTTCTTTTTGAAGTTTGGGATGGTGTTGGGCCTGGTGTGTCTCTTGGGATGGTTCGGCGGAAAAAAAAGTTTGGCCCAGAATGATGCTCCCGGCCTGAAAACCAGCGGCAGCACACTGAGTCGTTATTATCCGGCGCCCAATTTCCGCCAAATGGAATTTCGGATTGTAGCGGAGGAAATTGCCCAATCGCCGGATAACAACAAACAGTTTCGCGCCACGAATCCCGAGTTCACTTCGTTTCGCAACAACGGCGAAGTCATCGCCACCATCACCACACCGCAATGCGTGTTCGACGAATCCGATGCCAATGCTCGCACCCTCACTTCCGCGGAGCGATTAGACCTGCGCACCGGCGACGGGCGCCTGCGATTGTCAGGCCGAGGCTTCTTGTGGCGACAAAACAGTAAGACGCTGCTCATCTCCAACGACGTGCGCGCCATCATTTACTGGACCAATGACGCGCCGCCCTTGGAAATCACTTCGCGCTGGTTTGAATTCGACGCCGAACGTCGCCGGGGCGTTTTTCACGACAATGTCCGCGGCGAGAATCCGGACCTGACCTTTACTTGCGCCACCTTGGCGATCAGTGGCAGTGCCGGCAAAACTTTCACCAACTCGATCGAATTGATTGAAGCCGATGGGGGGCTGGAGATCATTGGGAAAATTGCCGGTCGCTATGCCAAGGCGAATCGCGGCACGTACCGGCAAGCCGAGCAACGCGTGGAATTGATCGGCAACGCGGAATGGAAATTCGACGGCCGCACCGGCCGCGCGGACCGCATGATCGCGTGGACAAACGCGGAGAACATCGAAGCCACCGGCAACGTCGCATTAAGCCTGCCCCGCGCGGCGCTCGGGTCGGCCGGCGGATTACTGGCAGACACCGAACCTTCTGCGTCCGGAACGAAAACCTCCGTGGTCACGCTGGAAGCCGCCGAATTCCGGAAACGCGGTGATCAGTTGCTCGCCACCGGGTCGGTGCAGTTGAGTAACGGCATGAATCGCCTGATGTGCGATCGGCTCGAAGGCAAACAAGCGACCCGCCAGTCGCCGGAGGAATTCGCCACGGCCATCGGCAATGTCATCGTCGAACGCGGCGACGGTGCGATTCGCGCCGACCGCGCCGACTATTCCAAAAAGGAGCAACAGGTTTTGTTCACGGGCAATCCGCGCTTTGTGCAGGGCGAAATCAACGGCACCGCAGGGCGCTTGCTGGTTCATACGCTCAGCCGCGATGTGCTGGCCGAGAATGGCGTGGCCGTTAAATTCCCGCTCCCCGCCGGACGGGGCACGTTGCTCGACTTTTTGCCCGGTGAATCAACGCAACGCGCGCCCTCGCCGCGCCAGGCGAAACAAGAAGTCGGCATCACCGCAAACTCCTTCCTGTTGCAAAATCGCGTGGCCTTGTTCGCCGGCAACGTGGCCGCGCACCAACTCCCGGCGGATGGCAGCGAACCGCGACTAAGTTGCCGCGAATTGGAAATCCGCCTCGCCGCCGACGGCCGCCGCACGGAGTCCTTGCAAGCCCGCGACAACGTGGTTTGTGAACGCGGTTTCACCGGACTGACCAACGGGCCGGCGGATTTGGTTTATACGCGCCTGGATTGCGAAACGCTCACGGCCAACACCGATCCGGGCTCGGGCGAACTGGAGAATCTGATCGCCGACGGCGGCGCGGTGCGTTTTCAGCGTGCCGAATTGACCGCCCACGGCGAACGCGCAATCTACACCGAGGCCGATCGCCTCCTGAAATTGCTCGGCCCGGCCGTGATCGAAAATGCCCAGGCGGTTTACACCGGCCGCGATCTGACTTACAACGTGATCACAGAAAAAATCGCGGGCAACTACGATAGCATTCGCTCCAAGCCCGCAGTCTTGCCCGAAGCGGATAAATTACTGAACATTCCACCGAATGAGTGATTTGCCCAATCAACCGGATGCAGACCTATCTGGCCCCGCCGCAGCCACCGCCACCGCGACGGCGCAAATGCTGTTGCAGACCGGCCACCTGGTGAAGGAATACAAGCAACGCCGGGTGGTGAATGGCGTTTCGATTCAGGTGGGCGCGGGTGAGATCGTCGGCTTGCTCGGTCCGAACGGCGCGGGCAAAACCACCACCTTCAACATGGTCGTCGGCGTGGTGCGTCCCGATGAGGGCGACGTGAAATACAGCGGACGGGACATCACGAAACTGGCCATGCACGAACGCGCGCGACTGGGCATCGGTTACCTCACCCAAGAGCCGTCCGTGTTTCGCAAATTGACCGTCGAGGAAAACATTCTCGCCATTCTCGAAACCTGCAAAATGGATCGCGCCGAGCGGGCGATGCGCCTCAAGTATCTGCTCGAAGAACTCGATCTCACGCCGCTCGCCAAAAGCAAAGCCTACACCTTGAGCGGCGGCGAAAAACGGCGGCTCGAAATCACCCGCGCGCTGGTCACGAGCCCCAAACTTCTGCTGCTGGACGAACCGTTCGCGGGCATCGATCCGATTGCCGTTTACGAAGTGCAGAAAATTGTCCGTCGCTTGCGCGATCGCGGGCTGGGCTTGTTGATCACCGATCACAGCGCCCGTGAAATGCTCAAACTGATTGATCGTGGTTACATCATTGTCAAAGGCCAGGTGCTGATCGAAGGTTCGGCCGAATTCCTCGCCAATGATCCGAAAGCGCGGGAAATCTATCTGGGACCGGAATTTAATCTGTAGGCTTCACTCAAGCTCCTTGCCGCGAAACCTGGCGAAGTCCGATCAGTTCCAGCCGCAAACAAAACTGGAATAAATTCGCTTCTCCGTCTTTCTTATCGAGGTGAACGAAGCGGATTACGAACGCGCCGTGGCGACTTACTACGAGTCGCTCTATGCGTTCGGCTACAGTCTCGCCGGCAACGCGCACGATGCCGCCGAGTTGACGCAGGAGACATACTGTCGCTTGCTGACCAAAGGCGGCCAGTTACGGGACGCCACCAAACTCAAAGCGTGGCTGTTCACCACGCTCTACCGCGTTTTCCTGGGTTGGCGCCAACGCCAGACCCGCTGGCCGCACTTGGAAATCAGCACTGTCGAAGGCGAGTTGCCCACGCTCACGCTCGAACATCTGGACGTGTTGCGCGATGAAGCCGTTCACGACGCGCTCGTGGCGTTGGAGGAACATTATCGCGCGCCGCTCACCCTGTTCTATCTCAACGACCATTCGTATGAGGAAATCGCCGCCATTCTGGAAATTCCGGTCGGCACCGTGATGTCGCGGCTGTCGCGCGCGAAAGCACTGTTGCGGCAACGGCTCGTCACGCAAACGACCGCGGAACCGGCGACCACCAACATTTTACCACTCGAACTCAAAGCTCGTTCTCGGGCGTAACGGTATGAACAACGAAGCGGCTAAAATGATTTTGCAGGCGTATCGCGATGGCGGACAAGACGCCGCCGATCCGCGCTTCCACGAAGCTTTGGCACAAGCGCAGCGCGACCCGGAACTGGCGCAATGGTTTGCCGCCGAACAGGCGCTGGACGCCCGCCTGCGCGTCAAACTGAATCAATCCATCACGCCCCCAGCCGAGTTGAAATCCCAGTTGCTGGCACAGCGCAACATCGTTCGCGCCCCGGCCTGGTGGCAGCGCGGCAAAGTGCGCTATGCCCTGGCGGCTTGCTTCGCATTGTTCGCGACGATTGCCACATTCTGGCTGATTCGTGAGCAACCTTACGATTTCACCGCGTTTGATTCCGGATTCGGCGGTTACCGCGCCGGGATGACTGACTTCACGGGACACAAATTGCGCCGCCTGGAATTCCGCTCACGCGACATGGTTGAAGTGCGGCGCTGGCTGGCGCAAAAGAATGCCCCGGCAGAACTCACCCTGCCGCCCGGATTGAACGGTTATGCCAGCTTCGGCTGTCGGGTTTTGGACTGGCGCGGGCACAAGGTTACGCTCGTGTGCTTCGATTTGCCCAAGCGTCAGGTGGCGCATCTACTCGTCGTGGATCGCAGCGTGTTCACCGACGCCCCCGGCGCGACCCCTGAGTTTCGCCAAATGGATGGCATCGCGACCGCGAGTTGGAGTGACGCCGGCAAAACATATTTGGTCGTCTGCAAAAACAGCAGCGAAGCGGAGTTGCAGCGGCTATTTTAGCGCCCGCACGCCCGCTGAATTTGTGGCAACCAGAAAACGCCGGAACGCTTGACTTGCGTTGTTCCGGCGAAAACCAGCAAGTCAAAACGGAACACCATGAAAAACCACATCAAAATCCTGTTCGTGGCCGCCCTCACGCTGGCGTTAACCGGAACCGCCCTTGCCGGCGAGTGCTGCGCCAAAGCCGCGGCGAAAGCGAAGAAAGGCGAGACCTGCGCCAAATGCGAAACCGCCAAGTGCTGTCAGGACGCCGTGAAGAAACTCGGGGACAAGGCCAAACCCTGTGCGCCGTGCGCCAAGGCCAAAGAAAAAGCATAAGCTCAAGCGGAAGACGGCGGCGACTCAGCCTCGACCCGAATTTGACGAGACGTGCCGGTTGAACTTTGTTAGTAATCATCATGGTGAAAATCTTCTCACTGCTACTGCTCAGCGCGGCCTTGGCGACCGCGCAAACCAACTCGGCCCCTTTGAAAGCGGGCGACTCCGTACCGGACGTGACGCTTCGCACGGAATCGAACGAGTCCGTGAAATTGCGCGCCCTCGTCGCCCAAAAACCGACCGTGCTGATTTTCTATCGCGGCGGCTGGTGTCCCTTTTGCACCCGGCACTTGAAAGACTTGGCCGGAATCGAAAAAGACCTCGCGGCGGCGGGAGCACAATTGTTTGCCGTCAGCGTGGATCAGCCTGAGAAACTGAAAGCCACTCCCGGTCGCGATCAACTTGGCTATTCGTTGCTCTCGGATAGCGACGCCGCTGCCGCCCAGGCTTTCGGACTCGCCTTCAAAGTGGACGACGCCACCATCGAGAAATATAAAGGGTACGGCATCAACCTGGAGACCGCTTCTGGTCGCGACCATCACCTGCTGCCGCATCCGGCCGTTTATGTCGTGGATTTGAACGGGAAAATTCAGTTCAGCCATTTTGATCCCGACTACAAAAAACGGCTCGCGCCGGAGAAGATTTTCGCGGCGGTTCGCGCGGCAAAAAACTAATCCCGCCCAGCCGCGCAGCCAGTAGAGTTCCGCGAATTATATCGTCAGCGATTTTCTGCGAGGCACGATTTGCGTCGCAGAGACGCTCGCATGCTTCCGTCTACTTGCATCCCGGTTACTCCGTGACCTTCCGCGCAGCCTGACACCGCTCGTCCCTCCTTGCGATGCACGGTAGAAAAACAATTCGTTGTAAGGAATAAATCCGCGCGTCCGACCTCTTACCAATAAGGCTATGCTCTTTTGCGCGACACAACTTCTCAGAATGGTTCGCAATTTATCGCGGGGCGTTGCCGTCGGCTTGATCGCACTGGCACTGACGAGCGGTTTCGGCTGCACCGCGATGCGCCCCAGCGAACAGCGATTGCTGGCCAAACCGAACATGACATTCTCGGATACCGCCGCGTTTTCCTACAACTCGCCCCGGTTGTTTCCGCAGTTGGCAACCGGCTTCGCCGCCAGCGGCGGCACGCAAAACTCCGGTTGCACTTCCTGTCGTTGACCCATCATGCCACTTTCCTTTCGTCACCCTGCCCTCCTCGCACTGTTGCTTTGGTGCGAAATCGAACCTGCGTCCGCGCAAACTCCGAACCAAAAAGCGCCTGATTTTCAGCTGCCGCGCTGGGCCGCCGCGGACAATGTGAAGCTCACCGACTTCGCGGGTGAGATCGTGGTATTGGATTTCTTCGCCTACTGGTGCGGCCCGTGTCGCCAGGCTTCCGCGGAACTCGAAGGCGGAATCCAAAAATATTACGCCGCCAAAAAGGGTAATCCGCATGGCGCAACCGTGCGCGTGCTCGCGATCAACATCGAGCGTGACAATCCGAAGCTGACGGACAAGTTCATCAAAACCGCCGGGCTAGAACTCGTGGCCAATGACTTCGACGGCGCGCTGTTGGACAAACTCGGCGGCGCCGCCACGCCGTTTATCGTGGTCATTGATGGCACGCGCGCCACCCGCGACAACGCCGATTTCCGAGTTCTGCTCAAACAGGAAGGATTCAAAGGAACGAAACCCCTGCGCGACGTGATTGACGCCATTAAACCGCCAGCGCGCCCGCCGCAAGCCGGCACATTTATCGAACCCGCGACCTTGACGCCCGTCGTTCGGCAGGCCGATGTCTCCAGCGAAGCATTGCTTTCGCCACAGATTGGAATGACCTCCACCGTGCTGAGCTATGGCGAAAAGCGCGGCGCCACCGAATGGAAACTCAATTACACCCACAACACGATGGCATTGGATTACGCGCCCTTCACAGCGTTTGATTTTCTCGGATTCGCCGAACACGTGGATGAGGAATACGACGCCGGAACTGTGTCGGCGCGGCAGAAACTGAGCGACGAGATCACGTTGCTCGTCAGCGGCAGTGGTTACGACGGATTCACGGACTATCGCTCGGTTTGGCTGGCCAACTACTACCGGCAACAATTCAGTTTCGTGCCCGGCTACGAAACGCCCGCGCCATTCGGTTACAACTTCAGCACCGCGGCGCGGTGGGAATACTTGCCCGCAACCGGCTTTGCCGAGGCGGCTTTCTTTTACGCGTACGACGAGATCGCGCCGGGTTACGAATTTGAGCCCGTACCTGGTATCTTATTGCGCGGACGCAGCCGGCTCGAAACCTACTCGCCGACTTTGAAGTTTGAAAATGTCGCGCATCGTCGCGTCCGGTTGCAGAACGAGTTGCAAGTGGCGTTCACTTCCGGACGCGAGGCGCGCTACTCGTTTCGCAATGCAATCAATGTTGCGCTGGGCGAACACTGGGTGCTACGCACGTTGGGCGGCTACACTTATGAGAACCCCACGCTGCGGGCGTGGTTTGTCGGCGCGACGCTGGAGTTTGAATTGACTCCGAACTGGCTGTTGAGCGCTTCTGGCTTGTACTACCACGATACCGGCGAAATCGAAAATTCCGCCTTCATTTCCACGGCTGCGCCCGGCCTGGAAACCGTGCAAGCCGGCGTCGGTTTGCGTTATGCCGGAGACCACGCGTCTTTCAGTCTGACGCTTGCCCCGCTCTGGGCGGACTATGAACCGGTGACCGTCGGCACGCGCCCGTTCACCAATTTGTACCGTGACCGCGATTGGATTTCCGTCCAGGCGGCACTCACCGTGGTCTTTTAGTTTCAAATTCAACAGGAAACCGGTCATGAAATTCTCCTCCAAAAACTGGTTCTACCGGCTGGCGCTACCGTTGGCCCTCGTCAGCGCCGCACCCCAATCCGACGCCGCGTTGTATCAACCTGGTGACACCGTGACAAATCTCACCTTTGTCGCGCGGCGCGCTTTCACTCAACCGGACGGGAGTGTCGTTCCGGCGGGCGCGCCAGTGCGCATTCACGACCTCGCCGGACGCATACTTTTCATCGAGTGGTTCGCCGTGTGGTGTCCCTTTTGTCAGGCCGCCGTGCCGCAAGTGGAATCCGGCATCGAAGATTGGTATGAATCGCGCGGCGGAAATCCCCATGGCGTGCCGGTGCTCTACCTGTTCGTCAATCAGGAATCCGCCTCGTTCTACCAAACGCAAACGGACAACTACATCAACGCCAACCTCGCTAGCACCACGCCCGTGTTCAACGACTACGGCATTCCCGGCAGCAATCCGGTGCGCACGGCGTTTCAGAATTCGGGCCAGCCGATTTTTGTCGTCGTCAACGGCGTCACGAATTCGCCGACGCACGCCCCGTGGCAAGTCTTGGTGAATCATCTCGGCTATGGCGAAACTGATTTCAATCAAGAACTGGCCAATTTCCGCGCCCAGATTGATTCAGTGCAGCCCGGTCTTACCGCCCCGGTGTTGAGCGACCCGCAACGGATTGGCGCCGATTTTCAATTCCACTTTCCAACGCAGCCCGGCGTTTCGTATCGCGTGCTGGGTTCAACGAACCTGACCGATTGGACAACGCTGCAAACTCTTAACGCCACGAACAGCACCGCCCTGTTCCGTCACACCAACGCCCCCGCCTCCGGCAACTTCTATCGAGTGGTGACACCGTAACATTTCGGCAAATTGCTCTGTTCCCAGGGCTGCACGGATATGTGATTGCGTCAGTTGGAGCGAAGGGCGACCCTGTCGCGCGTGAACCGTCTCGCTGCTCTCCTCGCGCTGGTTTGTTTGCTTGGCCTTGGCTTCAAGACTGACTCCGCCGCAGCCGCATCGCAGCGCCCGAACATTCTGTTCCTCATGTCGGACGATCATGCGGCCCATGCGATCAGCGCGTACGGCAGCAAAATCAATCAAACGCCGAACCTGGATCGTCTCGCGAAGGAAGGATTGCGCTTCAATAATTGTTTCGCAGTGAATTCGATTTGCGCGCCGAGTCGCGCTTCGATTCTCACCGGCAAATACAGTCACATCAACGGCGTCACGGTGTTCAATGAATTCGACGGCAGTCAATGGACCGTTGCCAAAGCGCTGCAACATGCCGGTTACCACACCGCCATGATCGGCAAATGGCATCTCAAGAGCGATCCCACCGGATTTGATTATTGGAACGTTCTGCCCGGGCAAGGGCTGTATCACAACCCCGCGTTCATCGAGATGGGCACGCGCAAAAAGATTTCCGGTTACGCCACGGACATCATCACGGACCTGACCATCGAACATCTCAAGAATCGTCCGAAGGACAAACCGTTCTTCCTGATGAGTCATCACAAAGCCCCGCATCGCCCGTGGGAACCGTCCGCCAAATATGCCAAATTTTACGATGATGTCACGATTCCGGAGCCGGAGTCATTTACGGATGATTACACCACGCGCTCTGATGCCGCGCGCGAGGCGACCATGCGGATTGATCGCGACCTGACGCGCAATGATCTGAAACTCACGCCCCCGCCGGGACTCACCGGGCCGGCATTGCAAAAGTGGAAAAGCGGCACGGACACCGAACTCGAAATCGTCGAGAACGGCAAAACCAACCAGCTCTCTGGCCTCGCGTTGAAGAGGTGGAAATACCAGCGTTACATCAAAGATTACCTGCGCTGCATCGCCTCGGTGGACGAGAACGTCGGTCGCCTGCTTGATTACCTGGATGAATCCGGTCTCGCCACGAACACCATCGTCATCTACACGTCGGACCAGGGATTTTTTCTGGGCGACCACAATTGGTACGACAAGCGATTCATGTATGAAGAATCCATTCGCATGCCGTTCCTCGTACGCTATCCGCCCGCCATCAAACCCGGCAGCGTGAGCGACGCGATGATTCTCAACGTGGACTTCGCACCCACGTTTCTAGAATTCGCCGGAGAGCATATCCCGAAAGAAATCCAAGGTCGCAGTCTGAAACAATTATTCAGCGGCACGACTCCATCGGACTGGCGCAAGAGTTGGTATTATCGCTACTACCACTATCCGGCGGATCATCGCGTGCAACCGCACTACGGCCTGCGTACCGAGCGCTACAAACTGATTCACTTCGACCGCATCAACCAATGGGAGCTCTTCGACCTGCGAACCGACCCGCGCGAACTGAAGAATCTGATCGCCGATCCGAAGCACGCCCAAACCGTGGCTAAGCTAAAAACGGAACTCACCCATTTGCAGAAAGAAGTGGATGACCGCGATCAGTTCGTCGAGCGGCAGTTGAGTAAAGACGACGGAAATGTGCAGAATTGAGTCTCAGTTTCCAAAATGCAGTTTGCAGGGACTCTGCGTGCCCATAAAGCGGGCCTAAAACTCAACCTTCCCTTTTCAGATCGGGAAGGCGCTTTGTCGGTGCCGCGTGCGGAGAGCGCGCGGCGAAATTGGTCTAGCCTGTCAGCACTGGAACACCAGCCGGACGGGTCTCGCGACGCCCGGTTGCAAGTCCATTGAAAGGCTCTTGCAAGCCGCCTGAAGTTCGCGTTAAAGCGTCGCCTGGCATTGGCTCAGCAGTTGGGATTTCAGCCGGCACCGGCACCCTCGCCCGCTTCCGAGATGCGGCGGGCTTGTTCGTAAAGACGCGTTGCAGCGCGGCGTCCGATGGCGCGCGCCATTCCTTAACAGCGGCCTGCAAATCACGCGCGGTGATCTGGTTGCGCCCGGCGCGCTTCGCAATCAATTGCGCATCTTCAATCGCATCAGTGATCGTCTGGAAATACCCGCGCGTTGAGAGCGCGTAGCCGACCAGAAATTCCGCTGCGGCACGCCCGAGGCCGAGGCGATTGAGCTTCGCGCCTGCGACCGCAAGCAAGTCTTCCTGCATCCGCTCCAAGGCCGCTGCGTGCCAAGGTTTCTGTTCTTCGCCTGGCTGAGGCATATCCGGCAACGGAAAAACCTTCCGGATACGTCTCCGCGATTGCTCCGAACTCCATGCCGTCTGTGTCTCGACAACTTCGCGACGGCGCGAGAATTCTTTGGTCGCAGAAATCAGGAACGGCACGCCTTCGTTGTAACAAGCGGTGTTGAGCCAGTTCACGAACTTTGGATGCGTGGAGATGCGTTGGCCTTGCGGCCATAGCAGGTGTCCTTCGTCCACGATGAGCAAAAGCTTGGTGCGTTGTAGGAAGTCTTCAACGCGCGCCTGAATTTTCCCCGCCGATAATCCCGTTCCGTTGGCGACGCCACAGACCTTGGCGAGCTTCTTAAAGAAAACGGTGTTATCCATCATCGCGGTGAGCGTGAGATAACGCACCTGGCCGGGATGCATGGCTGCCCAGGCTTTCAGGGCCGTGGTTTTGCCGAAGCCGGAATGGCCTTCCACCAAAGCGGAGCGCCCCGTTTCGAGAACATAATCAGCCGCCTCAAAAACGATCTGGCTGATCGAGGTCTCGACATACTCCGTGCTCGCTAGTTCAACCTGGTGGCCGACATATTCCTTCAACGCGCCAAACGCATCGGCAAACCAAGGAAGCTCTGCCCGGCGAAATTCCCTAGACTTGCTTACGGTTGTAGCCAAATCGGGCCGCTCTTGAGCCAAGCTGGGATCATTGTCGAGTTGGGCGCGCGCTTCCTCCAGAACCATCCTTACTCTGCTCTGATAACCGCACCCCGTTTCATTGCTCGCGGCAACTTCCATCTTGGGATCGCAACAAAACTCCTCAATGAAACCAGCGAGATGCTCGCTTGCCCTTCGGTGGCATTCGTCCACGAACCAAGCCGCATCCTTCAGATAATACGGGCGATCCTGTTTCCCGTTCGCTTCGGCCAAAATGTCTTCGGTGCAATCGCCGACGGAATCAGCAACGGCGAAGTCCATAGAGCGCGCATACGCAAGCTCCGGAAACATCTCTCTGTAAATCGCCCTACAGTCATCGGGCTTCAGCTTCTTTCCGGGGGCACATCTGACACGGTGCATAGTGGGAGTGCCAACGCGTTCCGGGAACATTTCGAGCAACTCGCGCGCGATGCGCTGAATACCACCATCGCGCAGTGAATAGTGTTGCAGTGCGTAAAGCAGTTCGCGTTTCTCGGCGCTGTCTTGCAGCGATGCCTTGAACGCCACAGCGGTGCCGTTGAGACCGCGCAAGACATCGTATTCCGAAGCCGACGCCCAGCCGTTCTGCCGTCTGCGTTCACCAGTTTTGACTCGCCGTGTGTTCATGACTTTTGACCTTTCCCCGGATAAGGTTTCAGGAAGTAATCTTTCTTGCCGGTCGTCTGAGGTGCCGATGCCGACGCGGACGCCGCATCCGCTCCAAGCATTTCTTGCTCGGCACGCGACATCATATCCAGCCCTTGACTGGTTTGTTCGTCCGCGTTGCGCACGAGCGCGGATGGCAAGCCGAGCTTGCGCGCCGTCCGTGTTGTCTTCTCGCGCCGTTTCTCATCTGACTGCTTGCGCTCCGTGATGGCCTCGGTTTGCGCCTTCGTGTGGGCGGTCAATTCCTTCACCAGCGGCGCTACGAACGTCTGCCGCAGCACCGGCGCAAATTTGGCTTTGGTGGCGTGATACTCAGCGCGCGCGACGTTCACCACGCTCTGAGCCTGAGCCGTTGTGAGTTCCATCTGAGGATCGGCCAAGAGCGCGTTGTTTGGCTCAAGGCGTGGCACGGTAAATGGATTGCGCAGCTTCATGTCGGTGAACGTGCATGATTCCGGAAATTCTGGATCCCAATGCGCCAGTAATTTCTCGCCGATCCGCGCTCCGGTTTGCGCGTCGCAATAGGTATGTCCGCGCAGCTCCACAAACCCGCACGGGAATTGTCGGCGGCGCAAATCTGGCGCGCGCACCGTCACTTCCTGCTGAACGTGCGAGAGCAGAATTTCGCACTCGGCATCAAAGGCCGCTGGCGGGTCGTTAAGGTTCTGGAAGATTTCAAACGCCTGCTCAGGTGAAAGCCCGGCACCGGTCATCGGGTCGCGAAGCTTCCGGCCTTCCTGTTTGGTGGAATTGTGTTTGGCGATCAAGGCATGAACCGTCTCGCGCCATTGGTCCCAGACCATCATTCCAACTTCATGCGGGCTGGCTTTGCGACTTTTCACTGCCGCGACAGCTTCGCGCGTTTTCTGCGGGCAGTCGTGGCGCTCATCCCGCCCGGAATAACACGGCAGACGCTCCATGTGTTGAGTGATCAAACGGATGACGCCTTCGACGGGTTTCGAGTTCGGGCAAAATGACTCGCGGAACTGAATGGCGATGCTGCCGATCTTTGATTCCATTTCTGAAAGCGAACCGGCAAACCCAACGCCGCGACGTTCCAAACCGTATTCGATTTCTGCGGGTGAGAAGCGATGGAGATTCCGCTCCTTCGTCCCCTTGCCGATGTCCGCCATGCTGTTTGCGAGATGACTATTGCGCCACAGCCCGCCCTCGCGAACGATGAAGCGCGGCAGCCCATACTTCTTGAAGATGCGTTTGAACGGGCCGTAGAAGTCCATCACCTTGTATTGCGGCGATGGCGTGATGCCGTGCCCGATGATGAAGTCGCTGCGGTAGTCGCTAATCAAAATCAACTGCGGCCGCATTGGAGTCCACCAACCAAGCCCATCCGGCACGGCTATATAGCAATCAGGCGTCTTATCGTCGCCGACGAGCGCCGTCATGGAAAAAATTCCATCGTAAGTGAGCTTGCGCCGGGGCTTCAGTTTGCGGGCGTAACGTTCACCCTTCCCGATGATGCGCCAGGCTTCCACGTCTTTGAACTCCGCACGGAGCGACGCCGGTAAATAGGATTTGCTGCCAGCGGTATCGAGCGCGCGTTTGATGCGCGGATCGGTGATTTGCCCGGCCTCGTTCAATTCACGCAACGCCGTGACGACGTGCCCGCCGGTGCAATCCGCTGCCGCGAGCTTCGCGAGTTTGATCTGCTCAGGATCGTAAGGCGGCAACGTGGCCACGCCACGCCGTTCAGACCGTCCATCCGCGAAGGCTGAAGCGTCTCCATCAGTTGCGCGCCCGGCTTCAATGGCGCGATCCAGGGCGACGCGGAGCGCGTTGTCTGTCTTCGCCAACTTCGGCGCAGCGGCGCAAAGAAACTTCAGCACGCGAAGTCGCTCCGCTTTGAATTCCCGGCGATGCTCCATCACGGGCCGCAGATGCTCGTAAACACGTTTCCACAGAAGTGCTTTCTCATCGGCGGTTGGCTCGGCAGGATTGCCGAAAGACTGAATCACTTCATGCAACCGATTAAACGCGGCGGGAGTTTCCTCTGCGGATTGAGGCTCGCTCGCTCTGCGGAGGTTTCCGGGCAGGAAAATTTCGGCACGGTGAAATTGTTCCGCGCCGCGATCCCGCTCAATGGTGCGATTGAAAAGGTAGCGCCATCGCTCGGCAGTTATCACCCGCCCGAACTCGCGCTCATAGTTGCGCAATCCGATCTCAACCAGTTCGCCGCCTTCCAGGATCGGGCTGCGATGCCGCTCCAGAATTGGCAACAAGGCCCGCTGCAACTTCAGCGCTTCGGCTTGTTGTTCGGCGCAAACGTCGCGCCAGGGGAATTCTGGTTTCCAAGGTTCTACCGTTTCAAACAATGCGGCGACCGTGGCGAGGCCGCGTTTCGTCGCGGCGGATTCCAGTTCCTTTTGCAGCGACGCCGGCAGGGAGTCAAAAGCCCATTGCGAAGTGAGATTGCCGCGCACGACACATTCACCCGTAGCCGCCACATCCGCCAACGCACGCCGAATCAATCGCGGCGCTCTACTGAGCGCGGCGGCGATTTGAGCGGCGGTGAATTGTGAGGTGTTAGACATTCAGCGCGTCCACTCCTTTAGGAATTGATCGAAATCAATGTCTTCGACGCCTGTTGCCGCAGCCGCCAAGAAGAATGCAATTCCCACTGACCGAGCTTCGCCGATGGCTTGTTGGAATCGCTCGGGCAGTGCTGCTGGTTTTTCGATGCACTTAACACCGCGCATCTCCCCTTCGATGGAGTAGGGCA
>CAZKMR010000071.1:0-23768 GCA_964553795.1 uncultured Bifidobacterium sp.
TCAATACCTCCCGTAAAGCGGGTTTCACGTTGGTGGAAATCATGATCGTGGTGGCCATCATCGGCCTCCTCGCTGCGATCGCGATTCCTAACTTCGTCCGCGCTCGTACCACGTCCCAAACGAACGCTTGTATCAACAACCTTCGCCAGATTGATGGTGCGAAGCAACAGTGGGCGCTCGAAACTTCGGCCGGCCCCACCGCAGCTGTCACTGCCGCGGATATCGCTCCCTACTTGGGTCGTGGCGCTGCTGGTGCAACGATTGACGTGGATATCGTCTGTCCGGCGGCTGGGACATATTCTGGTGGATTGGGCAACGTCGCCACCGCGCCGGCTTGCAGCTTGGGCGCCGCTCAAGGTCACGTTCTGCCTTAATCGGGAATACTTAGTTTAACTCATCAGGCCCGAGCATTTGCTCGGGCCTTTTCTTTCTTTTATTTTGTGCGGCGAGGTCTGGCGAAATGTCGGACTGGGTTGCTTTTCGCTTCAGTTGCGACGGAACAGTGACGTTGCTCCGAACGCGCAGAAGGGATAGCGAGAGATGGCACTCGGGGTGCTAAAATTACCCAGCGGTTGCATCGGGCCATAAGCGAACGGAAACAGTCATAATAATAATTCCGCCTGGTGCAGTGTTCGCACCGCAAACAGTAAGAGGAAATTAGTTATGAAATGTCATCCCACAAGTAGAGCGGGGTTCACACTCGTTGAAATAATGATTGTGGTCGCGATTATTGGTTTATTGTCTGCTATCGCGGTTCCTAACTTCGTTCAAGCCAGAACGACTTCACAAAACAATGCGTGCATCAACAACCTTCGCCAAATTGACGGAGCCAAGCAACAATGGGCCTTGGAAACTCGACAACTTGCGACAGCGATACCGGGCGTTGCTGACCTCGCGCCCTACATGGGGCGTGGCACTGGCGGCGCCGTGATTGATGTGGACATCAGGTGTCCAGCAACCGGCACCTATGCTCCCGGGATTGGGAATCTTACGACTGCACCGGCTTGCACGCTCAGTGCAAGTGGTCATGTCCTGCCGTAACTTGAACTACAACTTAACCACGGCAGCCCGAAGCCCGCTTCGGGCTGTTGCCTTTCAAAAGTTGCGTTTGACTCAGGCGGAATGATTCGGTAACCGCAAGGCGATACGCTGGAAAACAGAAAACCAATGAGTGCGATTCTCAATACCCAGAAACTGCGAGTTGAGTACCCTGCAGGTCGTTCGGAAAAGAACGCCAAGGTAGCATTGCATGGTCTGGATTTGGAAGTCCGCACCGGTGAAGTGTTCGGATTCCTCGGTCCGAATGGCGCGGGCAAGACTACGACCATGAATGTGCTGCTTGGATTCGTGCCGCCCACCAGTGGCTCGGCTTCGTTGTTCGGGATTGATGTCCGGCAACCGATTGCCCGCCAGCGCATCGGTTACTTGCCCGAATTGACCTACTATTACAAGTTTCTCACCGCCGAAGAGCTATTGCGGTTCTACGCGAAAGTATTTGGTTTATCGCGAACGGAAGCCGACCAGCGGATCGAGAAATTGATCGCCCTGGTGGAATTGGGGCATGCGGCGAAGCGACCGATCAAGACCTACTCCAAAGGCATGCAACAGCGAGTCGGGCTGGCCCAGGCGTTGATCAACAATCCCGACCTGCTGATTTTAGATGAGCCGACCAGTGGACTGGACCCGCTGGGTCGCATGAAAGTGCGAGAAATAATTCAGCGTCTTAAAAACGAAGGCAAAACGGTTTTCTTTTCCTCGCATGAAATGGGCGAAGTGGAAACCGTGTGTGACCGGGTCGCGATTTTGCATCAAGGAGAATTACGAACCGAAGGTCGGGTGCGCGATCTGGTGGCGGATTCCAAGGCGGACAATCTTGAGCAGGTCTTCCTGAAAATTGTGGGTTATCAACCGCAGGAGGTCGCATGAACACGATTTGGGCGTTGGCGACCGTGGTCATCAGGGAACTGTATCGCCGCAAAGATTTCTACGTGCTGTTCGTTTTAACCGCGCTGATAACCGTCGCGGCGGCGTCAGTGAACTTCTTCGACGACACCAAGATCGTGCGTTACGTGAAGGACATTTGCTTGCTGCTCATCTGGCTGTCCACTTTGGTAATCGCGATTGTGACCACGGCGCGGCAGATTCCGGCGGAAAAGGAGAATCGCACGATCTTTCCATTGCTCGCGAAACCGGTCTCGCGCGGGCAGGTGGTGGCAGGAAAATTCCTGGGTTGCTGGCTGGCCACCGGAATGGCGCTGTTGGTCTTTTATGTTTTCTTTGTGGCGGTAACCGGTTGGCGTGAAGCACAGGTGCCCGTGCTGGCCTATGGCAAATCGTTTCTGTTGCACTGGATGATGCTGGCCGTAGTCATTGCGATGACATTGCTGGGGTCGGTGGTTTTTTCGGCCGTGTCAGCCAACGCGACCATTTGCCTGATCGCAGTATTCGGTATTCTGTTCGTTGGAGAACATCTCGGCAAACTCGCTGTCCGACAGGAAGAGCCGATGCGCATGCTGACTTACACGGTGTTTTACTGCATCCCGCACATTGAACTTTTCGACGTGCGTAAACAGATCGTCAATAATCAGGCGCTGCCGGGATTGGTGGATTGCGGACTGGCGTCGCTCTATGCGGTGGCTTATGCCGGAGCCTTGCTCTACGCCACCTGGATGATTTTTCGTCGCAAGGGACTTAGCACATGAGAACCGCTTCGCCCAAGTTGATTTTACTGTTGCTGCTTTCGGTCGCGTTCACGTTCGGAACAATGGCGCATCTGCGGTCCGTGTCTCGCGCGGATGCTTTGCGTCCGGACGAGGGCGCTTTCAAGAAATTGCTGGGCGATGGCCGGAGCTTGTTCGCGGGGCAATTCGTGGCGATGGCAGATGTATATTTCCATAGCGGTCTGTATCCTTCCATTTTTGACCGACGCGAGATGAAAGCACCCAAAGCCGTGACTGCGGAAGCCAATCAAGACTTGGCGGATGGGCACCATGATCATGAGCATGACGAGCACGGCAATTGCATTGGCGCGTCAGCCCATGAAGGTCACGAGCATGATGAGCATGGAAATTGTCAGCATGGCACGGCCGAAGACGAGCACGCCAAAGCGATGACTCCGGCCGCCGCGCAGAACTGGTTGGAGGCGTTTATTCGCAAGTTTCGCATTACTGAACACACCCATTTGTCCGATGGAGATGAACGCGAAATTATGCCTTGGCTGAAGATGGCGATCGAACTGGACCCCCAAGCGACGGATACTTACATTACTGCCGCGTATTGGCTGCGGAAGAAATTGGATCGTGTGGATCAAGCGGAAAAAGTTTTGCGGGAAGGCATTCGTAACAATCCAACCAGTCACGAACTGTTATTCGAGATGGGACTGCTCTACAAAGAGAACCGAGGGGACGTGGAGCGGGCGCGCAATATCTGGCGCTACGCGTTGGAGTGTTGGGGAAATCAAAGTGAGGCAGAGCGCAAAGAGCACCCGGAGGACTGTTCCAAAATTGCAGCCAATCTGGCCAAACTCGAGCGCGAAGCGGGGAATTTGCCGCTGGCCATAAAATTCCTGGAACTCGCCAAAGTGTTCTCGCCGGCGCCGGAAGGAATCCAAAGTCAAATTGACGAGATCCGCGCGGCACTGGATTCGCCCAACCGGCTCGATAAACCCTCTATCGCCCCATGATTTGAGCCGCGCATGTTTCGGCTTGGTCTTTCCGGCGCGGCTTTGATTAACTGTGCCCATGCAAGTTCGCCAGGCGCGACTCAGGCGGGACACAAAGGAAACCCGGATTGCCATCCAACTCACCATTGATGGCAAGGGTAAATCCTCCATTCAAACCGGCGTTCCGTTCTTCGACCACATGCTCACGCTGTTTGCGAAGCACGCGGTCATGGATCTGAAGTTGGTTTGCAAAGGCGACCTGGAAGTGGACGCCCATCACACGGTGGAAGACTGTGGCATCGCCTTGGGCCAGGCAATGTTGCAGGCGCTGGGCGATAAAATGGGAATCCGCCGTTACGGCAATGGCTTTCACCCCCGGAATCCGTTCACCGGGGAGGCTTATGTGCCCATGGACGAATGCCTCGGGCGTTGCGTGGTGGATTTCAGCGGGCGATCGTATTTGGTTTGGCGCGGGCTCGATACGCATGCTTATGCCAAATTGAGCAAAGCGCAACGCAGCCAAGACATGTCCAGCGCGTTTCGCTTTGGCCTGGCGCGAGAATTCTTTCAGGGCTTTGCGAATGAAGCCCGCTGCAACCTGCATTTGGAGCTGCTGTATGGGGACGAACCGCATCACATTGTCGAGTGCCTGTTCAAGGCTTTCGCCAAAGCGGTAGATGCAGCGTGCCAACGTGATCCGCGCATTGCGGGTCAATTGCCCAGCACCAAGGGAAAGCTCTGAGTCGTCCTGAATAAACCGTTACCCGCACCGTCGAATTCAATGGCTGCAATGGATCATTCCGCCGCTCAAGACGACGCCTTGGTTCACGCTGCCCGGGGGGGCGACATGGCGGCATTTGAGGAACTGGTCGCCCGGCATCGGGACAAGATTTACGCTCGGGCGTACACCATGATGCGGAATGAAGAAGAAGCCGTTGATCTTTCTCAAGAAGCATGGGTTAAGGCCTGGCAAAGACTGGTGCAATTTCAGGGCGAATCGAGTTTCACCACTTGGATAACCCGCATCGTAATCAATCTCTGTCTCGACGAACTCCGGAAGAAAAAGCGGCAGCGGGCCGAGTCGATTGACGAGTTAAACGAAGAATCCGGCGGGGTGGAACGACAGATGCCAGTGGTCACGATCAATCCCACCGAACGATTGGAACGGGCCGAACTGCGGGTCCGGATTGATGAGGCCATGGGTAAGCTCTCCGAAGCGCACCGGACGGTTTTGATCCTCCATGAATTTGAGCACATGGAATATAAAAACATCGCCAAAACCATGAATTGCTCGATCGGCACGGTGATGTCGCGATTGTTTTACGCGCGCCGCAAGATGGCATCGTTATTGCAAGATTTAAAAAAGCCCGAATGACTAAAGTCGTATGAACCAAGAAACACAATTCAAACTTCAGGCGTACCTGGATGGAGAACTCTCCGCCGGGGAACGTCAGGAGGTCGAAACACTCCTGCAGCACAACCATGCGGCGCAGGAACTGTTGGCGGAATTGCGCCACACCACCGGGGCGCTGGCGGATTACGAATCCGGGATCAAAGTGCCGGAAACGCGTGAATTTTATTGGTCCAAAATTCAACGCGAGATCAGCCGGCCACCGGCGCCGTCCCGCGCCGCCGGGGTTTCGATTGCGACGACTTTGCGACGATTGCTGGTCCCCGCGGGCGCGTTTGCGGCGGTGGCACTTGCCATTATGCTGAGTTTGCCGCGCGGTGGCGGGGATGGCAGTGATTATTTTTCCGCGTCGGGTGACGCGGTGGCGTTCACCTATCAAAACTACAAGACCGGCACGACCCTGGTCTGGCTGGACTTTTCCGAGCAAAACAATTTTGCTGACGCGGGCGCGACCGATACATTTAATTAATCCATGAACCTCAACCCGACACATACCTTGGGATGGCTGCGGCTGGCATTATTGGCCTGTGCTGTAATGGGGGGGGCTGCGGCCGCAGTTGCGGGAGACTCGAAGTACGAAGCCCAAGTGGTTTGGGCGACCAACGATGAAAAGGTGCCCGAAGGCAAAGACTTCAAACCGGTAGATGATGAAACCCGGAGAAAATTGGAAAGCCTCGGGTTGAAATGGAAACACTATTACGAAGTGAAGCGGGTGAAATTCGATGCGCCCAAAGGTGATTCCGGCCGGGTGACCATCAGCGAAAAATCTTCACTCTCGGTGAAGGAACTTCCCGGGAAAAAAATGGAAGTCGTCTTTTACGGCAAGGACGGTAAAGAATGCAGCCGCTGCGAACAAACGCTCAAACGCGGCGACATGTTCGTCCACGGTGGCAACGTTCCCGAAAATGCCACCGCATGGCTCGTGACGCTGAAGCGGGTGAAATAATTTCCATTCAGCGAAACCCTGACTCCTGCCGGGGCGAAAAATCCGTTTGTGAATTCGGACGATCCGCGTAACCTCCCGTACGGATTTTATGAGCCAAGTTCCATCTGACCTTAAATACGCAAAATCACATGAATGGGTGCGCGTCTCCGGCGACACGGCGGCGGTCGGGATTACCGATCACGCCCAGCAGGAACTCACGGATGTTGTATTTGTCGAGTTGCCCGAAGTCGGTCGCAAAGTGAAAGCGGGCGAAGCCTGTGCCGTTGTTGAATCCGTAAAAACGGCCAGCGACATTTATTCACCCGTCAGCGGTGAAGTGACGGAGATCAATCAAGCCGTTGCCGACGATCCGGCGCTGGTGAATCGCGAGCCATTCGCCGCCGGCTGGTTCTACAAGGTCAAACTCACCAACCCGGCTGAAGCCGACGCCTTGCTCACGCCGGATCAATATAAGGCGCAAATCAATGCTTGAGTTGTGTCGGGGCTTGTGACGTCCGAAGACTTTACCCGGGTCGAGCAAGAACTCGCGGTTTCCTTACCGGAAGCGTACCGTGAAGTATTGCAGCGACCGGAATTTCAGGGCGAGGCTGCGGGATTTCAAGAATTCTCCAGCGACGCGGACGAAATTATCGGACTCAATCTGGAAGTGCGGCAGGGTGGCTTTGCCGGAACAAAATGGCCGCCCCATTATTTCGTGCTCGGTGACGACGGCGCCGGGAATTATTATTTCTCCGATTTGAAACGAACCCGGCCCGCGGTATTTCTGGCCGATCACGAGTTGACCATGGGCCGGAAGCGGCTAAGCACCAGCGAGACCTATGAGACGTTTCCCGATTTCATTTCGTTTGTGCTGCGCTTGCAAAGCGAGACGGACGCGGCCTTCGAGGAATCGGGGCCAAAGCCGGTCGCGCCCAAGCCCTGGTGGAAGCGATGGTAAGATAAACACATGAAGATTCGCCTGTTCATCAAACCGTATTGTTCCTGGTGTCATAAAGCCATGCGCTGGCTCGACGACCACGGAATTAAATACGAAACACTCGACGTCATTGGCGACGCGGAGGCCTTTGATGAAATGGAAGAACTTTCCGGTCAGACCCTCGCTCCGGTGATTGATGTGGACGGCGAAATTCTGGCCGACTTCGGCCCGGAAGAACTCGCGAAGTTCTGGGAAGGATTAAAACAAAAATGACGACTGTTGTACCCAAACCGCGGCCGCGCCTGCCGGAATGGTTGCGGATCAAACTGCCCACAGCCGACACGTTCTCGCGGACGCGGTCGTTGGTGAACGAACTCAATCTGCACACCGTTTGCGAAAGCGCCAAGTGTCCGAACCATTGGGAATGCTGGAGCAAAGGCACGGCCACCTTCATGATTGGCGGCGATCGTTGCACGCGCGCCTGCAAGTTTTGCGCGGTCAGCACGGCCAAACCGCTGCCGCTGGAAACCGACGAGCCGCTGCGGGTCGCCGAAGCCACGCGCCGCATGGGCTTGAAACATGTCGTCATCACCGCCGTGGCGCGCGATGATGTTGCGGACGGCGGGGCCGATCATTTTCGCCAGACGATCGAAGCAGTGCGGCGGTTGAATCCCGGTATTGTGATCGAAGTTTTGACGCCTGATTTTCTCGATCATGACGGGCCGATTGATTGCGTGCTCACTGCGCGGCCGCACATTTTCAATCACAATCTCGAAACCGTGCGGCGATTGACGCCGAGTGTGCGACATCGGGCCACGTACGACCGTTCCTTGAGTGTGCTGCGAAAGGTGAAGGCCAAGTGCGGCGAGTCCATCTACACCAAATCCGGTCTCATGCTCGGGCTCGGAGAACATGAGGACGAAATTCTCACCGCCATGCAGGATTTGCGGGCGGCGAATTGCGACATTCTCACCCTGGGACAATATCTCCAGCCGACGCTGCACCATTTGCCGGTGGAGTCGTTCGTCACGCCGGAAAAGTTCGCCGAACTCGGAGAACGCGCCCGGGCCATGGGTTTTGTGCATGTCGCCAGCGGGCCGATGGTTCGCAGCTCCTATCACGCGGACGAATTTACTTTGCCCTCAGGGCTGGGGCAGTGAGTTGTTTCGTTGCTGCAATAAAAGCCACACCATGGCTGCCAGGAAGAGCAGGGCCACTAGAATAATTCCAGCGACGGCGACGGTTTTAATCACCTTGGCTTGCCCAATTAGCTGAGTGCGTTGTTGTTTCTCCGATTCGACGAAGAGGGCGAATTCCTTGTCCAATGACGCAATCGCTTCTTCATCGCGCAATTTCAGCGTCAGCCAGCCGGCGTTGAAACGCCCCCACTGACTTGGAAGTTTTTCCAAGTCATCTTCCGCGGCTGGCCGGAAGCCGTTGTGCGTCCAAAAGGGCGAAGATTCCCGCGTCCACAATCGTGCCAAACCGTGATTTGTAGCGAGAGTTTGAATGCGCGCCCACAGGGCGGGCCGCGCGTATTCCGCCAAACTGAAATCCTCGAAAGCCTCGCTATGCAAGCGAGCGTGCCGATGGGAAAGCTGCAGCGCGATGCCCCCAACGACGCGGCCGGTTTCATCCACCACCACTTGAAAGTCCGTGAGTTGACGTTCCAGATCGCCATCGGGCATTTGCATCAAGGCCCAAAGTTCCTTGAGC
The DNA here is from genome assembly GCA_964553795.1 of uncultured Bifidobacterium sp. GTDB lineage: Bacteria > Verrucomicrobiota > Verrucomicrobiia > Limisphaerales > JADLHS01 > JADLHS01. The sequence goes on from CAZKMR010000071.1 coordinate 8,651, forward strand.
CGGGGCAGGTCGTCGAGGGTGGCGCGCCGCGCTTCGAACTTGAACGAACTCATGCGGCGGATGGTAAAAATTGCCCCGGGAATTTCCAGCGTGATTTCGCCGCGGGCCGTTACGGTTCGAACACCCGGACGCGATAATAGACGGGCGCCGCAGCGGCTGCCGGTTCGGACAAGCGGCTGGTGCGGTTGGTGACGGAGAAAAACGGCGCGTTGCCGGCTACGTTCAGCGGCGTCCACGCCTCGGGGTCAAAGAGATTCGTGCTGCGCTGGACTTCGACGGCGCGATTGGCAGGTTGCGGAATCAGAATGTGAACCTGGTCATTGCTCGCCGCGATCGAGATTTTCCACGCGCTCAAGGTGTTGGTCGGAACGGTGCTGGTCAGATATTCGAGATAATTCTTTGCCCCGTCGTTGTCGGGGTCGGCCAATTGCGCTGCGTCGGTCGCGTTGGTGCTGCCAAAGTAGGTCAGTTGCCAGTCCGGATAAGTGACGTGTTGGGGCAGTTCGTTGGTGATCCACGCTGCCAACAGAGCAACGGCTTGCGTGTTGACGACCGCGGTGGACAGCGGCGGCATGTGATAGATGTCGAGTTCGGCGATGCGGTGAAAGAGCACCGAGTTGGCAACGGACCCGGGCGCAATCACGCAATTGGCCGGATCCCCGAAATTATTGACGAGTGGTCCGTCAATGATGCCATTGGCCGGACCGGGAGTCTGGATGCGGGCGTCCCAGAGCGACTGCGCGAGGCCGGCGGGTTGATGGCATTGCGCGCAGTTGGCGGCGAGATAGGAGCGCACCCGATATTCGAGGCTGACCGCTTCGTCATCGGCTCGAGCCAGCGCCGGCAGGAGATGGCGATTGGTGATCGCGTTGCTGAAGTAACTGGCAAGGCTCAGCGCTTCGAGCTGGTTGGTGATGCTCCCGGCATAATCAAAGTCCCGATTGAGTTGTGCGGTGTTGAAACCTAACGCAAAACCGCCGGCGGGCGTGTGACAGACCAGGCATTCGGCTCGGCCCGGATAATTCCAGAGTTGCGTGCCGGACACGCCGCCGTTCTGGTCGTAAAGCGTGATGACTTCATCTTCTCCCGCTTCGGCGACGAGCCAGGCGTTCGTGGGCGGTTGATGCCAACGATAGGTGATGCCGTAACCGCCGTTGGCATTGGCGACGAGCAGACGGGTTTCCAGACGCCGCCGGGATTCCGGCACGCCATTGGTGATTTCGAGCTCAAAATGTTTGATCCAGACGGTGCCGGTGGGGAATGACCAATTTCCGGTCGGTGCGAAGGTGAGGTCGAGATTAGTGTTGGGCACGGAAAACCAACGCTGCTTTTCGGCGTGGTCTGACCAGAACGGAACGTTGATGTCATAAGCCACGATCCCCGGAGCAACCTCCAGGGTGGTGAGATTTGTGAACACTCCCGTATCTGACAGTAGTGGTGGAATCGGCGGGCCGGTGACATTGTTGTTGTAAATGATGCGCTTGATGAGGGCATCCGTGCCGTTCTGGACGTCGCAATAGAGAATGTCGCCATTGCTCGGGTCGGCTCCAAAAGCGCTGAGGCCGGCGTCGGCAAAAAGTTGTTGGTTCTGGATGACATTGGTGCCGCTGTGGCGCAACGCCCAGATCCGTCCTGTGCCGTGGTCGCCATAAATGTACGCGCCGTAAAGTTGGGAAATCCGCGTGCCTCGATAAACCCGGCCGCCCACGACGGCGAAGCCCAGTCCCGAATAATCGATCAACGGCGGGGCGTGAACGAATCCGGCCGGGATTTGCGATTGGTTCACCCGGCGGAGATTACCTTCCCAATAAGCCCAACCGTAATTGCCACCTGGCTCGATGATGTTGATTTCCTCGCGACTTTCCTGGCCGACGTCACCGCAATACAGAATGCCGGTCAAGGTGTCGAACGACATGCGCCAGGGATTGCGCAAACCAACGGCCCAAAATTCGGTGCGCACGGTGGCGGGGTTGATGGGCAAACCGTTAAAGCTGGTGGCGCCGACAAAAGGATTATCTGGCGGTACGGCGTAATTAGTGGTGGTAGCCGGATGATTGCTAGGCGGCAGACTGCCGGGCCGCTTGTCCACGTCGAGTCGCAGAATGCCACTGAAAAAATCCTTGGTGATTTTCTGGCTGTTCTGGCCTTCGTCGTCGGCACTGCCTTCGTCGCCGAGTGAAACGTACAAGTATCCGTCCGGTCCAAAATGCAAATCACCGGCGTTGTGATTGCTGTAATTATCCGGTTGTTGGAGCAGGGCAACGTGCGAAGCGGGATCCGCCTGGTTGTCGTTTTCGGCGGAGACCTGATAGCGGGCCAGCACATTGTGCCGGCCCGAGCCTGCCGGCGTCGTCGTGTTTGGGGTGTAAAACGTATAGAAATAGCCGTTCGTGGCGTAGCCGGGATGAAACGCCAATCCCAACAAACCTTCCTCATCACTGACGGAATTAGGATCGCTCCCGACTGAAACGCGATCGGTCATATCGAGAAAAATGGAACGCGTCGGCGCCGCAAGATTCGTAATGACCACGATGCGACCGCGTTTCTCGAGAATGAAGAGGCGATTGGTTTCGTTCGGCGGGGTCGCCAGACAAACGGGATTGATGAAGGTTAAACCCGGAAATGCGTTGGTGAACGTATAACCCTGAGCCGGAGGGGCGCTCGGCAGGCTCGCCAAAGTGGTGTTGGGCTGTCGAACCAGTGGCCCGGATGCTTGAGCAAGAATGCCGGTTGCCAGCCAAACGACAACGCTGGCCACGACAAAAAAACGCCCTAAATTCATTTAATAACGACGGAGTATATTCTGGCCGATCCGTTCCCGGTGGAAGTCATGCTTCGGTCGTCGCAAGGATTCCCAACGTCTTGCGACGAATTGCTGCTGAACTTTCTTTGCCCGTACCCTCAAGGTTCGGCCACGCGCACACGATAGAACGTTGCCCCCGGTTGAGCAATCGGGTCGGATACGGTCAAAGTCCGGTTTGTGGCCGGGAAGAACGGCGCGTTGGCCGGGACATTCAGGGGCGCCCACGAACTCTCGTTGAAGAGATTGGTGGTGCGTTGTACCTCGACGCTGCGATTGGCGGGTTGCGGAATGACCACGTGAACCTGGGCGTTACTTTCGGCCACCGCTATCTGCCATGCGCTCAGCGCATTGGTCGGCACGGTGCTGGTCAGATATTCGAGGTAATTCTTTGCCCGATCATTGTCCGGATCGGCGAGCAGGGCGGCTTGCGGTAGATTCGTGCCGCCAAAAAAGTTCGACTGCCACGTGGCAAAGCTCACATAACTGCTCAGGTCGTTCGTAATCCAGGCGGCCAGCAACGTGACCGCTTGCGTGTTCACCACTGAAGTCGCCAGCGGCGGCATGTGGCCCGGGCCCAGGTTTGCAATGCGCTGATACAAAATGGAATTGCTGAGCGAGCCGGGCACGATGACGCGATTCGCCGGATTGCCAGCAATATTATTTAACGCGCCGTTGATGATGCCATTTTCATAGCCCGGCGTGCTGATGCGCGCGTCCCAGAGGGCTTGGGCCGGACCGGCGGGTTGATGGCATTGCACGCAGTTGGCGGCAAGATACGAGCGGACGCGAAATTCGCGGCTGACCAATTCGTTCGTCGCATGCGCCAACGCGGGCAACAGATGGCGATTGGAAACCGTGTTGCTGAAATAGCCCGCCAGACTCAAGGCTTCGATTTGGTTTGTAACAGTGCCGCTGTAGTCGTAGTCGCGATTCAACTGTGCTGAGTTGAAGCCCAATGCAAATCCTCCCGCCGGCGTGTGGCAGATGAGACATTCTGCGCGGGCGGGATAACGCCAGGTCTGCGTGCCGGCCACCTGACCGGCGGCAGTATAGGTTGTGATGACTTCATCTTCACCGGCCTCGGCGACGAGTACGGCATTCGTCGGCGGCGTCGTCCAACGATAGGTGACGCCGTAACCGCCGCTCGGATTGGAAACCAACAGCCGGGTTTCGAGGCGGCGCCGCGAGGCGGGCACGCCGTTGGTGATTTCGAGTTCAAAATGTTTGATCCAAACCGTGCCGACGGGGAATGACCAATTTCCGTTCGGATTGAAGGTGAGATCGAGATTGGTGTTCGGAACGGAAAACCACCGCGTTTTGATGCCGTGATCCGACCAGAACGGCACATTCAAATCGTAGCCGACAATGCCCGGCGCGACGCCCAACGTCGCGAGATTGGTGAATACTCCGGTGGCGGTGAGATTGGTGGGAATCGGCGTGCCGGTGAAAGTGCCATTGTAAACGATGCGTTTGATGACGCTGTTGATGCCACTTTGCACGTCGCAATAGAGAATATCCCCATCGCGCGGATCAATGCCGAAGGCCGAGATGCCGGCGTCCGTGAAAAGCTGTTGGTTTTGCGTTACGCTGGTGCCCGAATGCCGCAGCGCCCAAACGCGCCCCGAACCGTAATCGGCATAAACATACGCTCCGTAGAGTTGGGAAATTTTTGTGCCGCGATAAACGCGTCCGCCCGTAACAGCGAATCCGAAGGAGCGCGGGTAATCAATCAACGGCGGTGCGTGAACGAAGCCCGCCGGAATCGAGCCCGAATTGGTCCGTTGCAAGAATCCCTCCCAATACGTCCAACCGTAGTTTTTGCCGGACTCGATGATGCTGATTTCTTCGCGCGAACCCTGACCGACGTCGCCACAATATAGAATGCCGGTGTCCGGGTCGAACGCCATGCGCCACGGATTGCGCAAACCGACCGCCCAGAATTCCTTCAACACATTCGCCGGATTCACAGGCAGTCCGTTGAAGCTGGTGGCGCCGATGTAAGGATTGTCCGGTGGCACAGCATAGTTGGCGGTCGTGGCGGCGTGCGTGCTCGGCGTGACGCTGCCGGGTCGCTGGTCCACGTCCAGACGCAGAATGCCGGAGAAAAAATCCTTGTTGATGCGCTGACTGTTTTGGCCTTCGTCCTCGGCGCTGCCTTCATCGCCGAGTGAAACGTACAAATATCCATCCGGCCCAAAGTGCAGGTCGCCGCCGTTGTGATTGCTGTAGTCGTCGCGTTGTTGCAGCAACGCCAGGTGCGACGCGGCGTTGGCTTGATTCGGATTGCCGGCGGAAACCTGGTATCGCGCAATGATGTCATGTCGGCCACTGCCGGCGGCCGTGGTGGCATTTCCGGTGTAGAAAACGTAGAAATAACCGTTCGTGCTGTAGCCCGGATGAAACGCCAGCCCCAACAATCCTTGCTCGTCGCTCACCGAGTCCGAGGTCGAAGACGTCACGCGCGCGGTCATATCCAGAAAAATACTCCGCGTCGGCGCGGCCAGATTGGTGATGACCACAATGCGGCCGCGCTTTTCGAGAATGAACAAGCGATTGGTTTCCCCGGGCGGCGTCGCCAGACAAACCGGATTGGTGAACGTCAGCGTGGGAAACGCGTTCACAAAGGTGTAGCCGAATGACCCGGGCACAATGGGAACACTGCTCAGCGACGTATTCGGAACGCGCGTCAGCGGACCCGCGGCAAGCGCCGTGACGGCGGTGCAAATCAGAAAAAGTCCGGCCAGCGAAAAACGGGGGATGATTTTCACGAGGCGAAATGTGCTTCGCGCCTTGGCGTTTGTCAAAGTGGGGAAATGTTACGAATCGCCGACATTCAAGAGCTGCACGAGGTCAGGCGTGGCGCGCGGCGCGCGCGGCTTGCACGAATTGCGCGGCGGTTTTCGTCAGCGCCGCCCAGTCGTCTTTTTCCAGAACCTCTTTTGCAATCAGCGATGAACCCGCGCCGACGGCGGCAACGCCGGCTTTGAAAAAGTCACCGATGGTTTTCAAATCGACCCCGCCCGTCGGGACAATCTTCAAATGGGGCAGGGGGGCACGCAACGCTTTAATGTAATTGGGGCCGAGCGTGTCGGCGGGGAAAATTTTGATGAAGTCCGAACCGGCCTCATGCGCGAGTTGCGCTTCCGTGGGCGTGTACGACCCGAGCATAATCGGTTTGTCAGCCTTGTGCGCGATGGCCACCAGCTCGCGACGGCAAATGGGGCTGACGACAAATTCTGCACCGGCCGCGATAGCGGCGTGGCACGTTTGCTCGTCCAGCACTGTGCCAACTCCGATCAACGCGCGCGTTCCCAGTTTGTCGCTCGCTGCTTTGATGGCAGCGATGGCATTGGGCGTGGTCATGGTGATTTCCACTGCCACCACGCCGCCCGCCACCAGCGCTTCCGCCAGGGGCACGGCCTGGTCGGCGCGTTTGGCGCGAACCACGGCGATGACTCCGGGATTCAGGAGTTGCTCGATAATCTGTTGCTTGGAGCGCATGGCGGCAGGATGGAAGATTGCGCGCCGTTACGCCAGATGAACTTAGGCCGCAGGAGTAAACTTCACCGTGAATTTTCGGCACGATACGCTTCCGCCAGCAATGTGATCGGATGCACGACGCGTAACTGCAAACCTTCCTTCGCCGCGCCGTTGATGAGTTGGAGCAAGCACCCCGGATTTCCGGTCGCCACCGTGGTCGCACCGGTGGATTTGATGTGGGCGATTTTGCGGTCGAGCAGTTGATTCGCCATTTCCGGTTGCGTGAGATTGTAAATGCCCGCACTGCCGCAGCACCAATTCGCCTCCGGCAATTCCACCAGCTTCAGTCCTGGAATCGCGCGCAGCAACTCACGCGGCTGAAGAACCACTTTCTGCCCGTGCGTCAAGTGGCAGGATTCGTGATAGGTGACCACCAAATTTTGGATTCCGGATTTTGGATTGCGAATTGTGATTTGCGCCAGCCACTCGTGAATGTCCTTCACTTTCGCATCCCAAAGCGTGGCGCGCTTCACATAAGCCGGATCATCAGCGAGCAATTTTGCGTAATGCTTCAAATGCGAACCGCACCCGCCGGCGTTCGTGATGATCGCGTCGAAATGTTCCGGCGGAAATTGATCAATGTTTTGGCGCGCGAGTTCTTGGGCGAGCGTCCATTCGCCGTTGTGCGCGTGCAACGAACCGCAGCAACTTTGCTCCGGCGGCGTGATTACTTCGCAATTATTCTGCGCGAGCACTTCGACTGTATCGCGATTCACATCACTGAACGTCAGGTCCTGCGCGCAACCGGTCAGCATCGCAACACGATATCGTTTTGCGCCAACGGCCGGCGTGACGGGTGCGATAAGTTCGTTGGAGAACTTGTCGCAGACGGTGGGCGTCATGGCTTCCAACTCCTGAAGCCGACGCGGCAGCAGTCGTATGAGTCCCATACGTCGTATGGCAACCTGCAGGCCGAGTTGTTGGTAAAGTCGCAGCGCTTTCCCCAGTAGCGCCAGCCGCCGCAAATCCATGAACAACCATCGCACCGTGAAGCCGCGAATGAAATCTCGCTTGGGATTTGCCAGCACGCGTTTTGCTTCAATCTCCGCACGCGCGTGTTCAAACAACTCCGCGTAATTCACGCCCGCTGGACACGCCGTTTGACACGCGAGACAGCCGAGACAGAAATACATTTCGTCGCCGAAGGCTTTGGTGACGTCGAGCCGGTCATCCGCGATGGCGCGCATCAACGCGATGCGACCGCGCGGGCTGTTGCGTTCGAGCTTCGTCGCGTCGTAAGTCGGGCACGTCGGCAAACACAAACCGCAGTGCATGCATTGCTGCACGACGGAGTAATCGAGGTTTTTGAGATGCGAAGGGCTGGCACTCATGCCGGTTTAAACCGTGTTGTGATCCAAATGATTGTCCCAACCAAAAGAATGAATGGCAGCAATAGCAAGTACGCGAGGCCGATAAATAGGAGGTAGAGAGTTCCAACAATCCATACCAGCGATGTTCTCCACCATGACGGGCGTGAGCCGTGATTTTGTTTCTTCCATTCGGCAAATGTGCCTAAGGCGTAGTCGGGGATTTTTCTTTTTGGTTGGGCAATGTCAGACGGGTTTGCGCTAATGCCGCCCAAATCAAGAAGGGCGGCTTCAGTGGCATACAACAAATAGTGCGGGCAGCGGTTCACAACATCTGCGAGTTCCTGAACGTGAATTTTGCAACCTTGTCGGAAACACCAGATGTGTCGTTTGAAATCATCAGATTTCGATTCAAAATTAACACGCCATTCACCCGATTCACCCTCGGCAGTATCACCGATCAACTCAATCTCAACGCACAGACCGGTTCTCTGCTCTAGTCGTTTTTCCAGCGTCGTTTTGGTGGGCATTTCGCCTTCAAATGCGACTCTTGTGAAGATCATTCCCATTTCTGAATGCCTTAGTTTTGGAAATCAAACATCTTTCCCGGATTCAAAATTCCGTTCGGATCGAGCGCGCGACGGAGTTCGCGCATGACGCGCATTTGCGCGTCGCCGGCGAATTTGGGTAGAAAACTCTTCTTCGCTACGCCGATGCCGTGTTCACCCGTGATTGTTCCGCCGAGGCGAATCGCTTCGTCGAAAATTTCTTTGAAGGCTTCTTCAACGCGGTGCATTTCTTCTTTGTTGCGCTCGTCGGTGAGAAAGGTTGGATGCAAGTTGCCGTCGCCCATGTGACCGAACGTGCCGACGCGCAGGTTGTATTTCTTCGCGATTTCGGCGACGAAACGAATCATCCTGGCCAGTTCGCTGCGCGGCACAGTCGCGTCTTCGAGAATGGTGGTGGGAGAAAGTCGCGCCAGCGCCGAAAACGCGCTGCGCCGCGCGGTGGCGAGTTTGGTGGCTTCGGCTTCATCTCGCGCGACGCGGACTTCGATGGCGCCGGCTTGGCGTGCGAGTTGTTCCATTTTGGCCGCCTCTTCCGCGACAGCAGCGGGATGACCGTCAGTTTCCATCAACAACAACGCCTCGCAATCCAGCGGCAGACCAACTTTTGCAAAATCCTCGACGCAACGAATCGTCGTGCGGTCGAGAAACTCCAGCGTGCAAGGAATGATCTGCGCGGCGATGATGTCTGAGACGCATTGCGCGGCGGCGTCCATTGCTGCGAACGTTGCGACCATCGTTTTCTTTGCGGCCGGCTTGGGGATGAGTCGCAGCAAGATTTTCGTGATGACGCCGAGCGTCCCTTCCGAGCCGATGAACAAATCGCGCAACGAATAACCCGCGACATCTTTCACGCATTTGTTGCCGGTCCAGAGAATCTCGCCATCGGGCAACACAACTTCGAGGCCCATGACGTAATTGCGCGTGATGCCGTATTTCAAGCCGCGCAAGCCGCCGGAATTTTCCGCCACGTTGCCGCCAATGGTCGAGATTTTCATCGAGCCGGGATCGGGCGGATAAAACAAATTGGCTGCTGCTGCGGCATCAGCGGCGGCGAGCGTCGTCACGCCGGGTTCGACGAGCATCGTGAGATTCGCGCGATCCAGTTCGAGGATGCGATTCATCTTCACGAGGCAGAGCACGAGACAATCGTTGCTGGGCAAACTGCCGCCGCTCAGGCCCGTTCCTGAGCCGCGCGTGACGACGGGTGTTTTAGTTTCATTTGCGAGCTTGAGAATTTGAGCGACTTGTTGCGTCGTGGTGGCAAACGCGACGGCGCCGGGCAATTGTTGCAGCGCTGCCGTGCCATCGAACGAATACGGGATGAGATCTTCTTTGGCGGTAAGGACGTTGGCTGTACCGACGATGGCTTGAAGTCGGCTAAGCGTGGCGCTGGTTAAAGGCATAAAATCCAGCGGCAAGCATGTTGGCGCGCGCGAGGCGGGTCAAGCATCGGCAGGCGCACGGATATGTGTTGCCTCTCTTCTTAGTCCGAATCCCGCAACCTGATGGTCAAACGTTAAGAGTCGGATTTCGTGCGAAACGGGATTGGTAGAGACGAAGTGAGGATTGCCACTGCCAAATTCCAGTTTGAAACGATGAGAAGTTGCGTCCAGACTCGGGTTCGCGGCGGATTATCTCACGACAGCGAGTCCGCGGCGGAAAATACGCGTGGACGCGAGCGAAAATCGAATTTTGCCGTTTCCGGAGCCCGCTCCGGAACGCAACGCCATTACGTCACCCGAGGTGGCGGAGGACCTGCGGTTGATCAAACAGATTGCCGCCGGCGACCAACAGGCAATGGCGGGGTTGTATCAACAGCGCGGCACGTTGTTGTATTCGCTGTTGTTGCGGATGTTAGGCGACGAGATGGAAGCGCAGGAGGTGGTGCAGGATACTTTTGTCCGCATTTGGCGGCGGGCCGGAACGTTTGATCCGGGCCGGTCGGCGCCGTTGGCGTGGATGATTTTGATCGCGCGCGGTCTGGCGGTGGATCGGTTGCGCGCCCGCAGCCGGCGCCAAGCGAACTTGGCCGCGCTCGAAGCGGAGTTGGCTTCGCTTGAGTTTGAAGGCAGCCCCGGGACGCGGCGGGTGGAGCAGGATGAATTGTCGGGCGTTTGTCGCGCGGCGTTGTATCAATTGCCCGAGGCCCAGGCGCAGGCAGTGCAGTTGGCGTTTCTACGCGGCTGGACGCACGAAGAAATTGCCCGCGCGCAGAACGAGCCTTTGGGCACAATCAAAGCCCGGATTCGGCGCGGACTTCAAGCCTTGCGCCAGGCACTGAAGGAATATCGTGACGCCTGACCAACATCCCCACGCGGACGAAGCCGCACGATACGTGCTCGGGCAAATGCCTCCGGCGGCCCGGCACGAGTTTGAAGTGCAACTTGCACAATCACCCGAACTGCGCGCGTTGGTGCAGGAGTTGGAGGAGGGCGTCGAAGCCGCGGCGCGAGCCGTGCCGCAACGTCCCCCGCCGCCCCAGACCTGGGCGGCGATCGAGCAAGCTATTGACCGAGACGTGCAACGAAAAGTCGTGCCGTCCGGTTGGTCGTATTGGTGGCGCAGCGGTTGGGCGGCGGCGGCCGCATGTTTGGTGGCGTTCTTGGCCTATGCGTGGTGGCCCAAAAATCGAGGCGCCGTTCCCGTCACATTTTCCACAGAATCGTCGGCCCAAGTGGCGGATGAAAAATCTGCTCCTGCCGTCGCGTCCAGTGGCATCGCCCCGGTTCATAGCAATTCAGCAGGGCGTCCGCATGCCACGGTGAATGTTGGTTCACCGCGCCCACCAACGGACCAGGCCGCGGCGGAACTGCTGAGTTTGCGGCGGCAGGTCGCGGCGTTGCGTTCGCAGTTGGATGACGTGTCCGGAATTGTCATGCAGCAAAAGGCGATTCTGGCCGAACCGGGGCGATTCAAGTTTTTCCCGCAATCGCTGGCGGACATTGGTCCGGACGGTGCGGCGCCGGCCGCGCTGACTCCCGAGTTGCAGCGTGCGATCTTTTACGCCATGGCCCGGGACATGGGTTGGCTGCCCACCGCAACTCCGGTCGCAGCGTCGCAAAGCGGTGGCACTCCGCCTCCGGTGGTCACGGCGTGGGGCATTGATTTTGTGAGTCTCAACCAACCAACCGTCGCCGCATTGACAGCCACTGACCCCGGAGCGTCAGTTCAAGGCGAAGCAACGGAGGCGGCTGCGACGGCGCCAATTTCCGTGCGCCCCAGCGGCACGACGATTCCTGGTTATCTGAAGAAGGACCTGAAACCGGAATTGGTGCTGGCGTTTGATCCCTCGATTGTTTCGCCGGGCAGCACGCTGGGCTTTTGGAGTGGTTCCGGAGGTGCTGGCCATCAATTAATTGGCAGCGCGGTGGTGGGCGAAAATCCGATGGTGGTCACCGTTCCGGCCGATCGCATCAGCGAAGATTTGACCATTACGGCGAATCCGGCTTCTGGACCTTCCAATGTTCTCGGTGGTTTTCATATTTATCGCTACTTCCAGTTGAATTCGCCTCCGGGGCAAGCGCCTTAGCCGCCGGTTTCTTGCGGCTGCGAGTTTAATTCCACAGTCACGCATCGCGTCGTTTCAGCATCGGGGCGGCATTTTTACTGCGCCGGGCCGGCGTTTCCAATCGAACCTGAAAAAATTCTGCATCCAAATTCTGTCGCGCGGCGGATACACGGCGAAATTGAAGAGCTGCAAATTCTATGGGCCTGAAATCTGACGCGCGGGGCAATTCTGTTGCCGGAAAACATTTGGGTTGGCCAATTCGGTGGCCGGGGAAACTGGGGAGGTGGGGGTTGGGGGTCATGTTCGGCGGCTGCGCCCTGGTCCATTTGGGCGCAGCGCCGACGACCTGGGTGCATACCAACGGCAACTCAAGTTGGTTTCATACGCCGAACTGGTCGGCCGGCGTACCGACCGCCGCCGATGATGCCTTTCTGGAAAGCGGCACCACGGCATTCGTCGAGGGCAATACCGCCGCCGGGGCGGACAATGTTTATATTGATCGCGGTGGTTTGACGGTTGGGAACATCAACGCCGGCACGTTGAACGTGAATGGGGAACTCGCGGTGAGCGCCAATGGTTCGGGCGGCGCGTTAAATCTGAACTACGGCACGATTTCGCTGAACCGACTGACGGTCGGCCAGAACGGAACCTATGCCGACACGGCGTATGGCATTCTGCATCTGACCGGGATTGATCCCACCATCGCGATGGCGCCGGGCGTTACGATGCAGGTTAATAGTCTGATCACCGGCACGAACGGATTGGTCAAATCCGGCCTCGGCACGCTTGTGTTCGCGAACAACAACACCTATTCCGGCGGCACGACGATTTCAATTGGCACGCTGCAAATTGGCACCGGCGGCACTTCGGGTTCGCTGGGCTTTGGGGACGTGCTCAACAACGGAGCGCTGGTCTTTAACCGCAGTGACGATGTTGTCGTGACGAATTTCATTTCCGGCTCGGGCAGTTTTCGGCAGGCCGGCAGCGGCAAAGTGACATTGACGGCAGACAACACTTATTCCGGGGGCACGACGGTAAGTTCCGGCACGTTGCAGATTGGCGATGGCGGCACGACCGGTTCGCTGGGTAGCGGAAATGTCACCAACCACGGCACGCTGGCATTCAATCGCAGCGATGCTGTCACGATTGGGAATTTGATTTCGGGTTCGGGCCACTTGCAGCAACTCGGTTCAAACACGCTCACCTTGACCGCCAACAACACGTACACCGGCACGACGACCATCAGCAGCAACGGCACGATTCAGGTGGGCAATGGCGGCACGAGCGGCACGCTGGGTTCGGGCGCGGTCATCAATCACGGTGCGCTGACCTTCAATCGCAGCGATACGCTTACGGTGAGTAACGCCATCAGCGGTTCGGGTAATCTGACGAACGTCGGGAGTGGCACGACGATTCTGACCGCAAACAACACCTACACCGGCGTGACCGTAATCGAGAATGGCACCTTGCAAGTGGGCAATGGCGGCGGCACGGGTTCGCTCGGCACGAACCAAGTCATCAACCATGGCGCGTTGGCGTTTAATCGCACCAACGATTTTACCGTCGGGAATCTGATTTCCGGCAGTGGCAGCGTCACGCATGCGGGCGCGGGCGTACTCACGTTGTCGGGCACGAATACTTACAGCGGCGGCACGACCATTAACGGCGCCGGGACTTTGCAGCTGCGCAACAGCTCGGCGTTGGGCAATGGCGATGTTCATGTGAGTAACGGTCGGCTCAGGGCAGACACGGCGCTTACGGACGGATTGGAAATCAAGGTGGGCGGAAATTACCTCCAGGACGCAGACGGCACGTTGGAGTTGGGGATCGGCGGTTCGCTCGCGGCCTCAAATCAGTTTGATCGCATCACCGCCGCCGGTACGGCCACGTTGGATGGAACGTTGTACGTCACGTCGTTCAATAACTACCGAGCCAAACACAGCGATACCTTCGATCTGCTCGTGGCGTCCAATGGGATTGCCGGGACGTTCAGCACGTTTACCAACGACATTACGCACAGCGCGTTGTTGTCGCCGGAGTTGGTTTATGGCAGCGACCGCGTGACCCTGGTTTGGGAGCACATGTCGTTTCAGGATTTTTTGGCGGCGTCGAATGTGACGCTCACGGCGAATCAAAAAGCGGTGGCGGCGAGTCTCGATTCATTGCTTGCTTCGACTGACACCAACGACATTTCGCTGATTCACCAACTCGATTACCAAAGCGACCTGACGAATTCGCTGCCGAAATCGTTCGACCTGATCGGTCCGGAGGAGTTGACCGCGATGTTGTTGGCTTCATTCACGGCAATGGACGCGCAGGGGAATCAATTCCGCAAACGCGTCGCCGATTTGCAGGCGAACTACCAGCGTATGTATCAAGAAACGTTGGGACGCCGGACGAAGACCAAAGCGGCGTTTGACCGATATGTGAATCGACCGTGGGATGTTTATTTCGAGTTGCCGTTTAATTCCGCCAGCGTGAGCGGCGACGCCAACGCCAGCGGCTATGATTTGTCGGTTACAGGTTTTACGCTGGGCGCGGACAAGCGCGTGGACGAACGCATCATCATTGGAGCGGCATTCAATTATTTGACCACCAGCGGCGACCTGGTGAACGGCGGTTCGCTGGACGTGAACACGTTGAGTGCGCAAGTGTACGCGACTTGGTTTGATCCCGAGGGATTGCATTTTGAAGGCATGTTGGGCGGGGCCATCAATTCGTACGAAACCCAGCGCCAGGCCGTGGGCGGATTTGCCTCCGGCGACACAGACGGGTTTGGTTTTACGGCGGCTCTAGGCGGCGGCTACAACTGGGAGCAAGGACCGTGGCAGTTCGGGCCGAGTCTCGCGTTGCAATTCATGAACGCCAGCATTCAGGAATTTACCGAGAGCGGTTCCAGTTCGCCATTGCGCATTGATTCCCAAAGCGAACAGGCGTTGCACACGCAACTGGGCGTCCAATTGCGTTATCGCTACCTGATTCCGGATTCGTGGACGTTCATCGTTCCGGAAGCGCACCTTGCGTGGCGGCACGATTTTCTCGATAACCGCATCGCGCTGGATTCGCAATTTACCAGTGGGGCCGGTGGTAGTTTCACCGTCACCGGACCGGAAATGGGCCGCGAAAGCGTCATCATAGGCTTGGGCTGTTCGGTGCAATGGAAGCCCGAACTCAACACCTACGTGAACTTCACCATGCAACGCGGGCGCGATGGCTACGATTCGCGATTCGTGAACCTAGGCTTGCGCTACAGTTTCTAAGTCGGCACGAATGACGGGGCGGAAGCGATTCTTGATTGAGTTCCGACCCCCAAGATTTAGAGCTAGTTGGGAGAAAAGAAAGTGGCGGAGAGAGGGGGATTCGAACCCCCGGTAGTGTTTAGCTACTCACG